>CALLRP010000018.1 GCA_938014335.1 uncultured bacterium | reverse complement strand
AGAATTTTGAATTAACTATTTGATTTTATTAAGAAATTTTAAGGTATTATTATCTTATAAAAAATATATTGATAAAGGAAAATGTTATGTTTCTACATAGAATGCTTATAGTGAATTTGCTTTTGTTTGTTTTGTGTTCACAAGTTTTTGCAGGTGGAATTTTAAGTATTCCGGATGTTGAAACTGCAACGCCCGGTGTTTTTCGGTTGTTATTAAATTGGAATGATAATAATTCTAATATAAGCACCTTAATAATACGATGGAATTGTGGCATATCCAATGTCTTACCCATAGAAGCCGAGAATCTTATCAAAACAGGGACAGAGAAAAAAATGATGTATTTTGTGACAGGGACACAAGTAAATATCATCGTTTTTGGAGGGACGCAACCTATCCCTGATGGAGAAATAGCAAGCGTTATTGTTCAAGCAACAGCACCGTTACCTAACAATTCCCAAATACCCATAACCGGGGTAACATTAGAAGGAGCTGATAATAAAGCCTTGCCTCAGAATGTAAGTGTTAACGCGGGGAAAATTATTGTAAAAAATAATGACGAGTTTCATAGCGCAGATACGAATAAGGATTGGAGCATTAGTCTCCAAGAAGTATTGCGTGTGGTTCAATTATTTAATGCTCGAGGGTACCACTGCCAGGCAGGGACTGAAGATGGATATGCCCTTTTTGAAGGAAGTACAAATTGTACTCCACATAAATCGGATTATGCTCCCCAAGATTGGAAGATACGTTTAAATGAATTACTCCGTATTATCCAATTCTTTAATTATCCTGGTGGAAGTTATCATCCCGATGAGAATGGTGAAGATAAATATGCTCCGGGACCTTTTGCAAAATAAATAAACATTGTATTTATTTAACCAAAGCTAAAAAGTTTTGTTAAGGTAGGCTATCTGGGTGATATAATTTTATTACTACTTTTTGCTAATAGTAAGAGGGGGGGAAGAGTTTGTGAGCCATTCTTTGTAAATTACTTCAATACAATATTTCGCCAAGTAGTAATATCCCTCACTGCTAAGATGGACATTATCCATCATTGCTTTCGGGTCATTACAGTAGTCTGGATTTCCGCCGGGGAAAGGTTGATAATCAGGATATTGTCCTGGAAGAGTTATGGTATGAGGAGCAATATCATTTCCAACACCAAAATAATATTGCATTAAGCCATAGGTCTGAACATACCGACATCTTTCGATAGTTTTGCAAAGTTCCATACGCCTGCGGGATAGTTCTGCCCCTGCCATATTTAGTTCCTGGCATCGGGCTTTGCCTCTGCTTTTGTTAATATAGTCATACTCAATCAAGGCAACATGCAGGTTAGGCCTCATATCTAATAAAGCACGAATAATTATTTCTGTATCGCGAACGACTTGTTGGAAAAGGGCTTCTTTTGCCTCTGGAGGCATGTCAATTCGCCAGTTATTCAGGAAATCATTCCCTCCAACACTCAGATGAATAATATCAATAGTAGGGTAATTATCTAATTCTTTTTTTACTTGTTCTAACCATTTTGGATTTACCCATTGAGAGGCTTCGCTCCCGGGAACAGTGGTAAAAATACCCACTTCTTCGTACTGACCTAATGCCATATCTTCCAAAGCATCACGAAGAGAACGATTTAAGTACATAAACCACGCCCAGCTATCTCCTACCATTAAGATTCTTGGAGTTTTAGCGGATGCGGATAGAGGAAGGATAAAAGCGATAATAAGAAAGAATAATATAACAAGGGTAAAATATCTTTTGCTCAACATAGGTAACACCTCTTTATATCCACCAAAGTTTATTTACTTATTTATTTTTAGACTATTGATTGTTTTAATGGGTTTTATTTTTAATAACGGGGATTAATTTTATCAATTTGGATAAAAAATAGCAACAGTAAGATGATTAACTGTTTAGGTATTAACAAATCGGAATTGTAAATGGGGAGAAATTAACCCTATGGAAATAAGAGAATTAGATAAAGTAAAATAAGGGGAGTATGCTGATGCTTAAATCAATTTTTTAAATGTAGACTTCTTTTTTTTCGGTGAGGTCCTTGCCGACGATGGTAATTCCGGGGCGGGTAAAGGCTCTTAGTAAATTTCTCATGGCGATACCTAAAAGTTCTTCTCCGGAAGGGACTTTTTTTTCGTTACAGCTGACAATTCCGAATTTGGATTGCAAAGAGACGGTTTTTTCTTCTTCTAAGAAGTTTTTCTCTAGTTCTCTTGATATTTTTTGTGCATATTTTATGGCTCTATCAAGATTTTGATTAGGGAGCACGATAACAAATTTTGAGGCTTCAAGTCGGGTTAATATGTCACAGCCACGAGAGTTTTGTTTCAGTGTTAAGGCAACATCTTGTAGAAAGGAATCGTTTTCGACTAAATCGGCTGTTCCCGCTTCTTCCTCTTCAAGGTTATAATCAGCAAAATCTAAAACGATGCAACTTAGAGGGCTTTTATGACGGTCTGTACGCACGATTTCTTCATCTAATCGTTCCATAAGGTAGCGATAGTTCCTTAGACCTGTTAGTGGGTCGGTATAAATAGGGTCGTCCCAGAATTCTACGGGGCTATCAATGTAAGCAGAAGTATGTAATGTCCGCAAAGCCATTTCGACAGCGACAAGCACCATAGGTAAATTGTAAGGTTTGGCAATGTAATCAACCGCGCCTAATTCATGGCCTAATGCGACATCTTGAGAAGAGCCTCTTGCTGTAACAAAGATTATGGGGATATCTTTTGTGTCGGGGTCTGCTTTTAGTCGTTTGCATACCTCGATACCGTCAATATCAGGGAGTTCTATGTCTAAAAGCAAGAGGGCTACACTTCCACTTTTACATAGTTCTATCGCTTCCATCCCGCAGAAGGCAGGAACCGCTTCGTAATTATGTAATTTCAAACTTTCACAAAGTATGAGAACCTCGTCCTTGTTATCGTCTGCGACGCATACTCTAATATTTTTCATTTATACCTCTTTTACATCAAACTCCTTGCCTCCATCACTCCTTCATCTATAAGTTTACCAGAAATTTTTAAATTTTGCCAAATTTTTTAAAAATCTCTTATTAACCTATTGAAAAGCAAAAGAAGGAGGTGGTATATTGGGAATTTGTAAAATATGGATATGGATAATATGCGAGAAGGTCCTTTTGGTAAACCTTTGAAGAAAGATTTCCCCTTGATAAATATTACCTCTTTGATTGATGTAATGTTTCTACTTCTTATCTTTCTGGTTATTACTACTACTTTTAATCCCCATTTAGGACTTTCTTTGAAGCTTCCGGAAAGCAAAACGAGTGAGAAGATTGAAGAAAATAATGTATATCGTGTAGTTATAGGTCATAAAGGTGATATTTATATTTCTGAGAAAAATGGGGATATTTCTAATCCTGTTACGATTGAGGAATTAGAAAAAAAACTTAAAGAAATAAAGATTAAAAATCCATCCGCTTCATTGATATTGGAAGCTGATGCGGAGGTCCCCTTCCGTATTACGGTTAAGGTATTTGACCTGGCATTGCAATTAGGATATTCGGGACTTTCAATAGCAACGATTCCGGAAGAGGAAAAAAATTCTGAATAGTTTACATCGGTTCTAAACGGGAAAATGTTGATTTATTATTGTTAGATTTTTTTTTGTTTGATTGTTCTATTGTTGGGATATCTTCATTTACATTTTCGTTTTGAATTTTTTCTATTTTTAACTTACCTCTGGTAGGTTCTTTTTCATCGTCTATATGATTTTCATCCACAGGAGTTTCTTCCATAGGGACAAGGAGTGAAGATCTTTCTTTTGTAATATCTACGCTCATCCGTTTTTTTCTTTCTAAAATGGATTTGGAATGAGGGGAATTTGGATATTGTTTTAAGTAGTAATCTGTTATTTCCATAGCAGAGTCAATCTTACCGATATCCTGTGAAATATCACAATAACGAGCAATGATCATGTATATATCTTCTTCTCTTTTAAGATAGTTTAATGATTTTTTTAGCCATTGTAAGGCTTCTTTGGGTTGATTTAACTTAACATAAGCATTTGCAATTCTTAAATGTACAGAGGGATGATGTGGATAAATGCGAGCCAATACGAAGTATTCACTTAGAGCGCCTTTCCAATCATTTTTATGCTCTAATATTTCAGCAGGACCAAAACGCGGGACATCAGGAGCGGACTCTTCCCCGGGTTGGATGATACTTAAAAATATTAAAGTAGTAAGAGAAATGAAACTATGAGAATAAAGAGCAGAGACTGTAATAAATAATCCTAACGCAGAAAGTATATAAAGTAAGGTATAGTTTCTCAGCCAATCCCTTAATTGAAGTAGTTCAACTCCTAAAATGGTAAACATAATAATTAGAGATAACAAGTCCAACCAGAATGGGTAATCATAGTTTTTTGCCCATTTTTGATATAACAAAAAAACACCCCAAAAGAAAAGGAACCCTAATAATATAATACTTATAATGTCGGAAGGTTCCCATTGCAGGCTGAAAATAAAATCTTGATTTTGCATTAATAGTGTCTTTGTATGTCCTTTATCTTTATTCGAACATCATGTTTTAAACTAACTTATCATATACGATATTATATTCAAAAATTTACTCAATAGTTGTAATCGACATAATAATTCTCACTCATCAGAATAATGAAGGGATTGAAATATGAAATTCGCAGTAATTGGTGGCGGAAGTTCATACACTCCAGAATTGGTAGATGGTATATTTGCGAGGGAAGGTAGATTTTTATTTGATGAGATCTGGTTGATGGACCAAAATGAGGAAAGATTAGGGATTAATCATTCCTTTTCACAAAGGTTAGCGGAACGATATGGGACATCTTGCAAGATTTATAAAACAACGAAAACTGAAGAAGCAATAAAAGATGCGAGATATGTGCTCACACAGATACGCGTAGGACAGATGCAAGCCCGTATTAGTGATGAAAAATTAGGGCTAAAATATGGAATTATTGGGCAGGAAACCACGGGGATTGGTGGTTTTGCCTGTGCTTTGCGAACTATCCCGGTTATCTTAGATATTGCACATAAGATGGAAGAAGTATGCCCAAATGCGTTTCTTATCAATTTCACAAATCCGGCGGGGATTAACACAGAAGCAGTGCTAAAATATAGTAAAATTCGGACTATAGGGCTTTGTAATGTGCCGATTGGAATGATAATGCAGATTGTGAAGCATTTAGGAGGTAGTCCGGAAGAGATAGAATTGGATTATGTGGGATTAAACCACTTATCCTGGGTTCGTAGTTTTAAGAAGCAAGGGATTGATATAACTCAGGAAGTACTACAAAAGTTCTGGGAACATGCAGAAGAAGAATGGGAAGATGAAACCACACGCAATAATATGTTAGAAGCGATGAAAAGTCTGAATATGTTCTGCAATTATTACCTTCAATACTATTATTCCACAGAATCGGTCTTAAATCAGTTGAAGAAAAAGGAAAAAACACGAGGAGAAGAAGTTTTAGGGATAGAACAGAAACTATTTGAGAGGTATGCTAATCCTGAGTTGAAAGAAAAACCCGAAGAATTAAGTAAAAGAGGAGGGGCTCATTACTCGACCGCTGCATTGATGGTAATTGATGCTATTGAAAATGATAAAAAATCAAGGCAGATTGTTTGTTGCAGAAATAATGGAGCCATACCTACTTTTGATGATGATGTATCGGTGGAGATTTCCGCAATAATAGATAAAGATGGGGCACATCCTATCTCCCAAAAAGCACCGGAACCTTCTATTCGCGGTTTAATGCAACTTATAAAGGCTTATGAAACGCTTACTGTCCATGCAGCAGTAAGAGGAGACCGTGAACTTGCTTTTCAGGCATTGTTAAGTCATCCCTTGATGCCAGATGCAAAAAAATGTAGAGAATTATTAAATGAATTATTGGAGATAAATAAACCCTATTTAAAAAACTTTTTTAATAAATAAAAAACTAAAAGCAAAAGGAAAAAAATATGACAGTCCTATCTGAAACGAATTTAAATGGAAAAGAACCAACTCGTCGTGGTAAGGTAAGGGATATTTATGACCTTGGGGATAAACTTTTTCTTGTAGCTACTGATCGAATTTCTGCCTTTGACTGGGTAAATCCGACACCGATACCGGATAAAGGGAGAATTTTGACGCAACTTTCTTTGTTTTGGTTTGAGATGATGAAAGATATTGTTCCCAATCATCTGATTTCTGCTCGACTGGAAGATTTTCCGGAAGAATTTCGAAAACATCCTGAAATGTTCAAAGACCGTTCCATGTATGTTCGTAAATGTGAAATGTTACCTGTGGAGTTTATCGTTCGCGGTTATTTAGCCGGAAGCGGATTAAAAGAGTATAGAACAAAGGGAACTGTTTGCGGGATTTTACTTCCAGACGGACTCGTGGAAGGGAGTAAACTACCCGAACCTATTTATACGCCCAGCACAAAAGCGGACGAGGGACATGATATTAATATATCTCCAGAAGAAGCGGGAAAAATTATCGGTAAAGAATTAAATTGGAAAGCGGCTCAGGTAGCGATAGATATATATAAAAGAGCCAATGAATATGCCATAACAAAAGGAATTATTTTGTGTGATACCAAATTTGAATTTGGTTTACTTGATGATGAATTAGTTTTGGCAGACGAGATATTGACACCGGATTCATCGCGATTCTGGCCTGCTGACCAATATGAACCCGGTAAAAGTCAGCCCAGTTTTGATAAGCAATTTATCCGCGATTATCTGGAATCGGTGAATTGGGATAAGAATTCTCCCCCACCACCGTTACCACCCGATATAGTAGAAAAAACAAGAGAAAAATATCTTGAAGCGTTTACAAGGTTAACGGGAAGAAATCTTCCATAGGTTTGTAGAAGTTACAAAATAAAAAAGTAAACTTAACTAAGGAAAATACATAAGAGGTATGTTTGACATCACATTGGATAAATTACATGAAGAATGTGGTATTTTTGGTATTTACAATCATAAATCTGCTCCGAATTGGATATATTTGGGGCTATATGCCTTACAACATCGTGGGCAAGAAGGTGCAGGGATTGTTTGTTCGGATGGAACAACATTAACCGCACATCGGGGTGTGGGACTTGTGAATGATGTGTTTCCGGCGCATAAGCTTGCCCGAGTTCAGGGGCATATTGGAATAGGGCATGTAAGATATTCTACTTTTGGCTCCAGTAATTTGCGTAATGTCCAACCTTTTTTAGTTAATTATGTCAATGGGTCGCTTGCTATATGCCATAATGGGAATTTGGTTAATGGTGCTTATTTAAGACATGAATTGGAACAGAAAGGGGCTATTTTCCAGTCCACATCAGATACAGAAGTCATTATTCATCTTATTGCCCGTTCCAGCAAGAAAACATTTGTAGATACGGTTATTGATGCATTAAAGCAGGTAAAAGGGGCGTTTTGTCTTCTGGTAATGAACCAAAATGAAATGATTGCAGTAAGGGACCCTTACGGTTTTCGTCCCTTGTGGATCGGCAAAAAAGGGCGTTCTTATGTTTTTGCGAGTGAAACCTGTGCATTGGATTTGGTGGATGCTAAATGGATTCGCGAAGTTGAACCGGGAGAGGTGGTTCATATCAAAGACAATCAGATGACGAGCCTATTTCCATTTCGTAAAGTTGTTCCAAAGCAATGTATTTTTGAGTATATATATGTAGCTCGTCCGGACAGTGTTATTTTTGGAAAAAGTGTAGATTTAGTTCGTAAAGAATTAGGTAGAGCTCTGGCGAGAATAGCACCGGTAGATGCGGATTTTGTAATGGCGGTGCCGGATTCATCTAATCCTGCGGCGTTGGGATATGCTCATGAATCGGGTTTACCTTTTGATATGGGATTCATTCGAAATCATTATGTTGGAAGGACCTTCATAGAGCCTGATCAAAAAATGAGAGATTTTGGAGTGAAAATTAAATTAAATCCTTCAAGGGATACCGTGAAGGGGAAAAGAATCGTTCTGGTAGATGATAGTATTGTCCGTGGAACAACCTCTCGTAAAATTATAAAGCTACTTCGAAGATGTAAAATAAAAGAAATCCATTATCGTGTTGCATCTCCTCCCATCATTAATTCTTGTTATTATGGCATTGATACCCCAAATCGGGAACGGTTAATTGCCTACAAAATGTCAAAACAAGATAAACAGGTAGATATAGAAAAAATACGCAAATATTTAGGGGTAGATTCGCTTGCTTATTTGACAATACCAGCCATTCTTGAAGCCACTTTTGGAGATAAACGCCATTTTTGCACTGCTTGTTTCGATAATAATTACCCGACACCTACACCTCGTGATTTTGTACTCCCACTTAAAAATCATAATGTAATAAAAGACACAAGTCTTGATGATATCCGTCACGGGAGATAAAGTGAAAAAGATAATATTTCTCTTCTTTACTTAATAAGATACTTTAAGTTCTGAGAAGAAACTGAAACAGAGAAAAGTTATCGGTTGGGTTAATAGTTATTCATTGATCATATCAGAGGGATTATCTATTGGTTTTGGAGGTTTCCCACGACGCTGTTCGAGAGGGAGCGGTCTCCCTTTTTCCTCGTTAAACCTATTTTGTTTCCAATCGTATGCTTTGCGCAAGAATTTACGAACTTCATTTTCAAAATCGGAAAAAAGAAGGTATAACTGGATTTTTGAATCTAAAGGCAGGTCCATTGAAAGATTGTCCACCCACTTTTGTTTTAATTCTGCTAATTCCATATCCATCTTTAAAAGTTGTGAGAATTTTTCTTCTAACTCTTTTGGATTTGCTTTTGTTTTGTCATGAATGAGTCGGCGAATTTCACTTGCTAAATTGTTTCGTTGTTGTGTTTTTTGGAGTAAAACTTCTTTTTGTTCATTGAACTTACGGACTAATATAACTGTTTGTTCGTCATTCAGTTTAAGTTGCTTTGCAACTTTTGCCAAAAGTACCTGTTCTAATACCTCACGAGCGGGCAAATCCCCTTCCGTAGGGGGTCCCATCGGGTCGGGAGGGATGACGGGAACATAAGGCATCGGTCTATTTCCTTCTCCGTGAGGTGGCAAAGGGGGACCTTGCTGGAAACCTTCGGGGCGTGGGGGACCTTGAAAAACCGGGGTGGGTGGTTGAGGTGGTTGCGCCATTGCTAAATGAGTGCATAACACAAGCAACATCAACAATAGAATAGTTGTTATACTTTTTTTCATAAAATCACTCTCCAATATTTATCTTTGTTCAAATTATAAGGAAACATCTGAAATATTATACTCTTCTGTTTCTTCAGCGAGGGATAAAAGGAGTTCTGAAATGGTAATTTCATGTAATTCTTCTTCAAAAGGCTCCGATTGGATATATTGTTCTCCAATCCTATTCAATATATTTTCTTCTATGGGAACTTCTTCTACTATAGAAACATTGTTGCTATAGTTATTATTAGTTGCAATGGGACTTACTGTCGAGGTGGATTGGATGTTTGTTGTGTCAGTGGTATTCTTATCTTCATAGATGTAATACAAAATTGAAATTCCGCAAATAAAGAAGAGAATAATTGTCATAGCGAAAATAGGTGATTTCAAGTTCCAGTTAAAAGAGGGGAAATACACTTTCTGGGGTTGTTGTTTGAGAGAATTTATTTCATGGGATATTTTTGCTGTGATTTTATCCGGGGCAGATTGAAGAGGTAATTTCTGAAGAAGGTGAGATATATTTTGCCATTCTTCTAATTTCTTTTTACATTCGGGGCAATGGTGTAGATGCTCTTGTTGCCTTGGAGTTAGGACAATCAAACCATCGAGCAGTTCTGATATTTGCTCATCTGTTAAATGTTTCATTTTACTAATACTCCTTTTTCCTTTATAACCTTCCGCAGTTGTGCTCTTGCTCTGGCTAAACGACTACGAACGGTACCTACCTGACAACCTAAAACTTGTGCGATGCTTTCATAATCAAGTCCTTGCATTTCCCTTAATAATAATATTTCACGGTGTTCAGGGCTTAATTCCAGCATACATTGTTGGATTATGGAATTGAGTTCATTCTTTTCTTCGGGAGACCATGTCCAGGATACATTTGACCTTGGCTCTTTATGGTTATAGTTCCAAAAATCTAATAAACGAGTAAGAAAACTTTTTTTCCTCTGCTCATTACGAATCTGGTTTAGGGCAAGGTTTCGGGCAATGCCGAATATGAAAGTTTTGAATTGTGCCCGCGGTTCGATATAAGGCAAATTTTTATATAAACGGATAAAAGTTTCTTGCACAAGGTCTTCCGCATTTTGTATATTTCGGGTTAAATACAGGCAAAGGGTATAGATAGGAGACTTATATCGTTCTACAAGACTGTTGAACGCTTCATGATTTCCTTGTTTTGCTAACGCAATCAATTCCCAATCCTCTAAGGAACGCATTTCTCTGTTTTTACCTTTTATAAAATTAAACACCCCTATTCGGAGGGGAGTTCCCTATAAGAGGGATAAAATTTTTTATTTTCTTTTTACGCGAGGACCCTGAGGGGTATCTTCGATTACCCAACCTTGTTCGAGTAATTGATTGCGGATGCTGTCAGCTAAAGCGAAGTTTTTGTCTCTACGTGCTTGCTGTCTTTGTAGGACTTTTTCCATAACTTCGGGGGGAACTTCTTCTTCCAAATCCGGGTTAAAAAGTCCTGTAACCTGATTGAGTTTGTTCAATAGGTTTATAGCGTTTTGAGCTCCTTTTTCGCCTACTTCGTTGTGATCTATTTTTTTGTTAACATCTCGAATAAAATCAAAAATAGCCCCTAATGCAGAGGATATGTTCAGGTCATCATCTAATGAATCCACAAACATTTTTTCACAGCGGGCACATTCCTCCGTTAACTCGTCTCCGTCACCTCTTATTTCTTTAAGACGCAGACGAAAATCGCGGATACGGCGAATACTCTGGGAAGCGGATTCGACGGTTTCAAATGTGAAATTATTGGGTTGTCTATAATGGGTAGCAAGAAGGACCCAGCGGATAGCAAGGGGTTCTAATCCGCGTTCCAGGAGGTCTCTCAGTGTAAAAAAGTTGCCTAATGACTTTGACATTTTTTTACCGTCCACGACGAGATGGGCACAATGAAGCCAGTATTTGACGAAGGTTTGTCCCGTAGCACATTCAGATTGGGCAATTTCGTTCTCATGGTGGGGAAACATATTGTCTATCCCCCCGCAATGAATATCAAAACTTTTTCCGAGGTATTTCATACTCATTGCAGAACACTCGATATGCCAGCCGGGTCGACCTTTCCCTAATTCGGTTTCCCAGAAAACATTCCCATCTTCTTCTTCCCATGCTTTCCACAGAGCGAAATCGCGTGCATCTTCCATTTCATATTCATCAGTATCTACTCTCCCACTGGCACCTACTTTTAATTCATCTATATTCATGTGGCTCAATTTTCCATAGTCGGGGAAAGAAGTTAAACGGAAATAAATACTTCCTTCATGCTCGTAGGTGTGTCCTTTTTCTTTTAACTTTTTGATAATCTCTACCATTTCAGGGATATGTTCTGTGGCTCGGGGGTAAACATCTGCTCTTTCAATTTGAAGGGTATCAAGGTCATTGAAAAAGGCATCTATGTAAAAATCTGTAATTTCTTTTAGTGGTTTTCCTGTTTCACGGCAGGTACGAATTAATTTGTCTTCGACATCGGTAATGTTCATAACATGAAATACATCATATTCACGGAATTTTAAGTAACGCTTGAGTAGGTCTTCAAAGATATAAGCGCGGAAGTTGCCAATATGGGCATAATTATATACTGTGGGTCCACAGGTATAGAGTTTTACTTTCGGCGGTTCTATGGGTATAAATGGTTCTAATTTACGGTTTAGAGTATTAAAAAAACATACAGCCATCGTATTAAATCCTTATGAACTGCAAATTTCATAATTATTTCAGTAAACCTGCTGTCAATGATTATATAAAAAGATAGGTGAAAATAAAAAGAGTGGGCGAGGCGGGAATCGAACCCGCATGGCCTTACGGCCAACGGATTTTAAGTCCGTCGTGTATTCCTATTCCACCACTCGCCCACGATAAAATCGATGGAGGCGGCACCCGGATTCGAACCGGGGAATGGAAGCTTTGCAGGCTTCTGCCTTACCACTTGGCCATGCCGCCATGCCGCCACCTTTATCATGGTAGTTTAATTTTACACAGAAAAGGTGTCATAATTCAAATATAAGTAAATTTGATTTTTTTTACAGCCATTTAAGGATTTTGTTATGAATGCCATTGAATACCAAATTGATGAAAAGAATAACATTATTTTTGTAAATGAGGAATGGGATCGTTTTGCAATGGATAATTATGGTGAGGGAATTACGTCGGATAAAATCATAGGAAAAAATCTGTTTGATTTTATCGCAAATATTACAGTAAAACAAATTTATCTGGATCTTATTGCTAAAGTTCGAAAGGGAAATGTGCTTTTAATTGATTTTAGATGCGATGCTACTACTTGTAAAAGATTTTTACAGTTGACTATGAAGATTGAGAATAGAAATATTGTAAAATTTACATCAAAAGCGAAAGAAATCCTTTCCCAAGATTATTTAAATATTCTTGCTCCTACAATAATACGGTCCAAAGAACTTATTTCTATGTGCTCATGGTGTAAAAAAATTAAGGTGGAAACGGAATGGGAAGAGTTAGAACATGCAATTAATAAGTATAATCTATTAAATCAAATGCTACCCCCCTCGTTAACTCATACAAAATGTGAAGAGTGCTATGAGCAAGTTAATTCTTTTATAAAACCTTTTTGAAAGATAGTTATTTTTCTGGGATAATTTGCACGAAAAATTTTCGAGTACGAGGGCCATCAAACTCGCAGAAGAAAATAGATTGCCAGGTGCCGAGGGCTAATTTTCCGTTGTGAACAATGATTTGTAGGGAAGAACCCATAAGTGAGGCTTTTACATGAGCGGGAGAATTGCCTTCTGTATGTCTGTAATTTCCGTTCCATGGAATTAGTTTATCTAAAGTCTGTTCAATATCGTATAAAACATCGGGGTCTGCATTTTCATTGATGGTAACACCTGCGGTAGTATGAGGAACATATACACAGACTATTCCGTTTTTTATTTCTGTTTCTTGAACAACCTGTTCAACATAGGAGTCTAAATTTATAAATTGGGTTCTTTTAGATGTTGTAATTGTAAAAGTCTTCATTGTTTAATACTCCAATGATTTTAAGTTTCTCAAACCTAATGACATGGGTAGTGCTACTGCTGTTCCTGTTAAAGCGAGTATGAGGATAATAACAAAAACGAGGGCGAACCAGAAATAGCCCGGTCGTGTAAATTGTTCGAGCACACGCCATTGCAGAATAACCGTTTGTGCTGTCACTACAATCGTGATGTAAAAAATACTCAATAATAAGTTGAGCGTTCCTCCAAGACCAGAGACTATTCTTGCGGGGTTGTCCTCTTCAAAACTGGGATAAAGAGCTCCTAATCCTACTGCGAGTCCTGAAAGTCCGAAATTCATGAGAACGATGCTAAAAATGGTCATGAAGTAATAAAGGGGAGCTAATTGAAGCATATATCCCGATAGGATTGCCAGGGTTACTGTGAAGGGGGCGGAAGTCATAACGCTGAGCCAGAATTTTTGCCAGAGTATCTGACGGAGGGTAATGGGAGCGAGGCCTATAATCCAGAAGCGGTGTCCTTCTAAACTGATAAGAGGGAAAATAAATCGACTGGTTAGCGTAGCAAGAATAAGACTTAACGAGGCGATGTTCATACAGGCGACAAAACTGCGCCACATTTCTTGTTCGAAATATTTGGTAGTATTTCGTAAGTTTGCTATATATATTGCCATGATACCGAAAAATATAATAAATTGAGACCACTGCGTAGCGTCCCGCCAGAATAAACGGACATCTTTTACTATTAAAGGTTGGTAGGGATAAGGAATGAATTTTAATAAAGTATCCAACCGACCTAAAATCCCTTTATTAGGAAGTTTTATTCTTCTTTGTCCACTCCCCTGCAAACCAGAGAAACCGGGATAGAAAATCCATTTGGATATGGCAGATCCTAAGAATGTAAAAAATATGGCATTGGATACGAGGAGCATAAACCAAAATAACACTTCTGTAAACTGTTTATCTTTTGATTTCAATACTCCCTCCGTAAACCAATACGGGGGAAAAATGGGCGATTGGACACGGGAGGTAGCACTTAAGAATACGGGGAGAATAGTATCTTCATTAATTCGTGTGCCTTTTAGCATGGTAGTTAGATACCAGAATAGAAATATAACCGCTAATATTCCGAATAAAATCATGGTTCTCAATTTTATCTTTGGGAAAATAAGTACTAAAAATTGAGTTATAATACTCCCCCAACCTGCTGGGATTACGATAAAGGGTATAAAAAAAATAATGGACGCTATATAAAAGAAAATAGGGGTCTTTAAACTTAATCCATAAGCGAGTATGAGGGGGACACCTAAAAAGGCAACGGACCAGGAACTGAAAGCAATACACTCAATAAACCGAACAATGAATAAATGGCTAAAAGGGATAGGAGTTTGAATGAGAAAGTGGATTTCTTCTGCCTTGTAAAGAGTAAAAAATGCTATCAATATATTTGAGAATATGAGGAAGAGGAAAACGGCACTCATAAGGATCATAAACATTCGAGCCATGAGTAATTCGCCGAAGTTCACCTCAATTCCGGCTCTGGAACCAAATGTTAATAACCAATTAAAGCCTTCATATAGCCCGAAAAATATCCCCAGCCAGATAGCCACTGCAGAGAAGGTAATAACTGTAACTTTTAACTTGGATTCCTTACGAATGCTTAATATTTGATGTTTCAGGATATTCCGTTTGGCTTCTAAAATAGCTGAGATTTGATTCATATTATTTATACTTCATCGGTTTCTTTTGTTAGTTCCAAAAATACATCTTCCAGATTTCCGGGGGTATTGGATAGAGACTTAATATCTCTTACCGAACCGAAAGCACATAGTTTGCCCTGGTGGATAATTCCAATTACATCTGCAATCTCTTCTGCAATGCTTAATGTATGAGTAGACATGAATACGGTTAACCCTTCTTTCTTCGTCTTTTCTTTTAGATAGTCTTTTACAAATCGGATATTTTTTGGGTCAAGCCCTACCCAGGGTTCATCTACAATAACAATTTCGGGTTTGTGTAGAAAACATGTAGTAAACGATAGTTTTTGCCTCATGCCGTGGCTATAATCTTCAATGAGTTGGTCAACAACGGAAGTCAATCCGAATAAACTTATTAATTCTTCTGTCCGTTTCTGAAACTCTTTTTCGGAAATTTGATATAGCCCTGCAATAAACTTTAAAAATTCTCTACCTGTCAATTTGTCGTATAGAAAAGGGTGGTCGGGTACAAAGCCTATGTATTTTTTTGCTTTCACAGGGTCTTCTTGTATATCAATCCCGGCAATAAATGCTCTACCCTCTGTGGGACGCATGAGCCCCGTAAGCATTTTAATTGTAGTTGTTTTTCCTGCTCCATTAGGTCCCAAAAAACAGAAGAAAGTCCCCTGCGGGACTTCTATGCTAAGTTTATTAACAGCAATCTTTTCACCAAATTTTTTAGTCAGGTTTTCTGTTTTTATCATGTTAACTCCGTTCTTATGCTTTTGTAAATCTTTTTCCTGCAAATTGTTTAACCAACCCTTTTATTTCCATTAACGTGAGCGTTGAGAGTGCCTCCGATATAGGTATCTGACAAGATATAGCCACTTCATCTACATACGAACCTTCTGGACTTAAAATGGAAAGGATTTTTTGTTCAAGAGAAGTTCGAGATAAATCTATAAAGGATGTTGTTTCTTGATGGTACCCTTCTTTTTTATTTTGTATTTCAGATTTAGTGGGAATAATACTAACAGGAGGCTTTATTGACATTGATATAGGAAGTTGTAGTTCACTTCGTGTAGTGTTTATCCTCTCAGACTGAGATCTATTGTCAATATTTTTCATTTCCTCTTTGAGGACTTCACGGGCATATTGGGGAATTTCTTCAGTAATATCGGATATTTTTTCAGCCAATTTAGCCCCCTGTCGAATAAGCCAGTGCGGACCTTCACTATTTGGTGAACCGATAGGACCTGGAATGGCAAAAACAGTCTTACCTTGTTCGACAGCATGTTGAGCAGTAATTAAGGCACCACTATTTCGTGTTGCTTCTGTTACAACAGTTCCCAGTGAGAAACCGCTGATGAAACGATTTCGCACGGGGAAGTTAGTCCCTAAGGGTTTTGTCTGCATAGGAAAAGTGGAGATAATGGCTCCTTGATTTTGTATTCGTTCATATAATTCTTTGTTTTCCTTAGGATAAATTACATCCACTCCACAACCCAAAAATGCAATGGTTCGACCACCACTATCTAACGCAGATTGATGGGCTATGGTATCTATACCTGCAGCAAGACCACTTATGACTGTGAATCCTGCATTTGTCAAACCTTGTGCAAAAAAACAGGTTACCTTACTTCCATAAGGACTGTATTTTCGCGTCCCAACAATGGAAATAGAATATTGGTCACGCTTTAATAAATTTCCTTTACAATATAAAATCAGAGGTGGTTCATAGATTTCAGCTAAAGAGACAGGATATTCTGGGTCATCCAAAGTGATGATTTTTACTTGATGTTTCTCAATTAGTTTTAATTCCGTGTCTACATCAACAACCTCTCGATAATGGGCTATTCGATGGGCTAATGTTTTGCCTACAACTTCAGATAATGCTTTTTCTGAAGCAGAAAGCACTTCAGAGGGGGAGCCAAATCGAGCGATGAGTTTTATAAAGGTTGTTGAACCGATACCCGGTATTAAGAAAAGAGTTAGCCACTGTTTTTGCTGTTCCGAACACATATTTACTTCCCAAGTTATTTGCCTTCAAGATTTTTATAATAAGCGTTTCGATACCACACCTCTCCCCCATGGTCTTGAAGTTGAAAATATCCTTTTTGTGGTAATAGTGCTAGTGGTGTGTCAAACTTGCCGATGGGCATGGTCATTAAAGATAAATCTACATCAATTACTTTCCAGCCATTCATAATAACAACGAGATGGCTCCCTTTGCAGGTTATATCGTAAGAATTCCATTCGCCTGGGGGGAGACACATGTTAAACATGGGGGTTGCTACATCATATAGTGCACCACAGCCTTGTTTTGTAGGTGGTTCCCCATAATTTTCCAATACCTGTATTTCCAATCCTTTCTGAACAGGGTCTTTTAAGTCGGAACGAAAAAAAACACCACTATTGGCTTTTGGGGTTAATTTGAATTCTATGTGCAATTCAAAATCGGTTGTTTCCTCACCCATGTAAGCGATATAACCGCCCGATTTAGAACCGAAGATATGAAAGATGTTGTCAGATAGGAATTCAAAGCCTGATTTTTTATTGCTTGATGTTACATTCTCCCATTTAGCTTGATTTTCGGGAGAAAATAACTTTAGCCAACCTTCTCCCTGCGGAGGAGGAGTACATTTCCCGATAGGGACTCGCTTTTGAATCTCATCTGTGCCATTTGTAGAGCAGGAAAATAAAGTTATAAGCATTAATAGAATAGTTAGAGACATTACACTATTTTTCAATGTATTCATATTTGTTTCTCCTGTTAATTATTTTATATATCCAATTTACTAAATAATATCATCAGTTTTAAATATGAATAAAAGATTGTATAATGATAAGATAAACACAATTCAATTTACATAATTAGAAACAAGGAGTATAAGTATGAAAGGAGTTGTATTGGCTGGTGGTTTAGGCACACGACTTTTACCATTAACACGCGTTACTAACAAACATTTATTGCCTGTATATAATAAACCCATGATTTTTTATCCAATTCAAACACTGGTGGATGCAGGGATAAAAGATATCATGATAGTTACAGGGGGTAATAATGCTGGGGATTTTCTTCGTTTATTGGGAAACGGTGAGGACTTTGGTCTGAGGCAACTTCATTATACATATCAGAAGACGGAAGGAGGGATAGCACATGCGCTTGCTCTTGCAGAACCTTTTGTGGGAAAGGATAAAGTAGTGGTCATCCTTGGAGATAATTTTACCCAGAGTAGCATCAAAAAGGCAGTGGATGATTTTGAAAAACAACCCTGTGGGGCAAAGATATTTTTAAAGGAAGTTTCAAATCCTCAGGAATTTGGTGTGGCTGTCGTTGAGGGAGGGAAGGTTAAAGAAATCATAGAAAAGCCTACGGTTCCACCGACGAATTATGCTGTGATTGGGATATATATGTATGATAGGGATGTGTTTGAGATATGTAAAGGATTGAAACCCAGTGCGAGGGGTGAGTTGGAGATAACGGATGTAAACAATGAATACATACAGCGTGGAACAATGACCTACGAATTTCTGGAGGGGTGGTGGGCAGATTGTGGAAGTTTTGAAGCATTGCTTCGTTCCAATATACTTGTAGCCAGAGAAAAGGGCGTTCAAATCTAATAAATATTTAAAGAAAGGGAGAGTCTATGGCGATAGTGTATTATTGTAAATATTGTGGGGCAATTTTTCATCCATAGCCAGCATGAGTACACTCTTTTGTCTTCGACATCCGAATGGTCCCAGCAAAGGGAAACATGAATCCACGTTTTGAATAGCATCGGACAAGTCGGACAAAAACACCAACTTTAAATTTTTCCATCAATTGTTATAAAATTTAAACACTTTATAGTGATATTGCCCGGGTGGCGGAAATGGCAGACGCGCCAGACTAAGGATCTGGTCCCAGAAATGGGGTAGGAGTTCAATTCTCCTCCCGGGCACCATAAGAGTAGCCCCTCGTATTAGTGAGGGGTTTTTTATTTGTAGTTATATCTCCTTCGTGTTAAAAAGTATTGATATTTTCTTCTGTGTGGTAATCAGAATTATTTGAAATATTCGCTTGTCCTTGCATCTCTATCTGGGGAAGGGAAATCTCTGTCGGGGAACTAACATTATTTTCTGCTTCTTTCGTATTGGACTCTGAAGGAAGCGATTGTTCGCTCTCGGTATTCTCTTCTCTTTCTTTATGCATAGCATAGTAGGCTTTACCGTATTCCGTCAGAGACCATATCCCTTTTTCTGTACCTCTCTCAAGAATTCCTCTTGCTAATAAATTTAATCTCACCCAATGTAAAGTATCCTTCCAGCGGGGAACATATTTGTTATACGGCATAGGCGATAAATCATAAACATTTAATATATGTTTCATCTTCTCATATACCCTCTCTACAACTTTCATGCGAGGGGCAGTACCTCCAAATTCCATTAATGCATCTACTATAGGAAAAACAAAAGCCCTATCGGGTGTTTTCAACCCTTTAACTAACTTCCCTTGAGAGGGAAGCCTTTTCCTGTTTAACTTTTTTTCTTCTTCCGTTGTTGTTTCTGAGTTTTCAATTGTAGTGTTTTTATTTTCTTCTGCTACTTCCACACTTCCCTTAATTTCATCTACCGTATCTTTAACCATTTTTTTTGTCTTTTTTGTTTTTACTTCTTCCTTTTTCTCTTTACCCAATAAATCGGTTTTTGGAATTGATTCTGGTAGCACTTCTTTTTGTGTTTTTTCTGGTTCATCTACAGATCCAATCTTTTTTTTCATTTGGGATAGTAACTCTAAAATTGATGATAGAATTTTCATCCTTTCGTAATCTTCTTCATCAATCGCTTTTAAAATTTCTTTTTTGATGAATTGTTTAAATGCATCATATTCATTCATAAGTGTTTTTCCTCCAACAAATTCTTTATTCATTCAACAAGTTCCTAAATTAACCAGCGAATATCCCAAAATTTCATTTCTTCACAAGACGATAAATTAGGAGATAAGTGTCTATTATACTTATACAGTATTTTTATATAAATTATATGTATATATTAATATAATATACAAACTTTATATAATAAGGAGTTGCTATTATAAAATAAAATATTGCATACTGAAAAACAAAAAAGGAATTTAATAAATAATATGAAACTCCAGACTACACGATTTGGTGAAATAGAAGTTGATGAAAATCAAGTTCTTATATTCGTTAGGCCTATTTTAGGATTTCAAAACTGTCAAAAATTTATTTTGTTGCCGGGACCGAAAGATAGCCCTTTGTGGTGGCTTCAATCCATCGAGGATGGGACATTAGCATTTTTATTATTAGAACCATTACAGGTTTTGCCGGATTATCAAGTTCCATTTACTCCTCAGGACTTGTATGAATTACAGGCTACTTCGTCTCAGGAGATTTCGATATATACATTACTTGTTGTTCCGGAAGACCCAACAAAAATTCGGACCAATTTAAGAGCTCCGATTGTTATAAATTCTAAGACAAGGTTAGCAAAGCAAATGGTCTTGGACAGAACGGATTATCCTGTCCAATGGTTCCTTGCGCAACCCCAACATAAATCATCAACTGACAGACAGGAGGTCTAATATGCTTGTGCTTACGCGTAAGGAAGATGAAAGCATAATGATTGGTGATAACATCGAAATCAAAGTGCTGGAGTTACGTGAGAATCAGGTAAAGATTGGTATAGAAGCACCTCGTTCTATTCCTGTTCATCGAAAGGAGGTGTATCTTTCGATAAAAGCGGAAAATGAAGAGGCTTCAAGAGTAGAAACGCCAAAGGATATTCCTGTTTTTCAACCCCCAAAAGGAGAGAGCAAGAATGGAAGTACTCATTGATGGAGTAAAAGGATTCGATTTCACAACTTCTCCAGATACGCTACAATCCGCATTGAATGAAATCATGAATTATCTTCATACCCAACAGTTAGCAATGGTAAAGTTAAAAGTTAATGAACAGGAAGTATATCCGGGCAGGTCTCTGGAATCTATTCAGGAAATGAGTGTATCTAACATCAGGACATTAGAAATCAGTACCTATCCAGTACAACATTTGATTGAGGAGAGCATTGCGGATTTGGAGTTGTATTCTCCGGAGTTAAGCGAGTTGTGCCGCGGAATTGCCCAGGTTTTTCAGAGTGAAAATCCGGATGAAGGCTTTGACCCTTTTCAGAAACTTTCTGCAATATGGAGCGAAATAAAAAAGCGGGAAGCAATAATTGTAAATGTATTGAGTCCTCACTTAATTCAAGAGAATCCCACTATTCAGATGATAAAGGAACATCACGACGAGTTAAATCGTGTTTTGGAAGAAGCCTATAAGTCGCTTGAGAATAAGGATTGTATTGGTCTTGGTGATTTGTTGGAATATGAATTGGCTCCTCACGCAGAAAAAGAGCCTGAAATTGTTAATCAATTGAAACAGTTAGTCTCCCAATACATATCTAAAACAAAATAATTTTTCCCCAATTGATAAAAAATCACAGGAAGGAAACATGGGACAGTTGAAAATATTGACCTTTAATTTTCATGAGCCTTATATGTGTTTAATGGCAAAGACGGGGTTTGAAATGGATCTGGGATTATATAGTGAGGGCCTACTCGCACGAAAATGGAAACCGGAATTTCGACCCATACCTGAAAATTTACATGAAATCCCTGAAACTGAGTGGAGAGAACGACTTTTAAAAAGGTATTACGATATTGTTGTAGCTCATAACGAAACGAATGCATGGGATATTCGTGAGGCCCCCTGTCCCAAAATTCTTGTGTGCCACAATAGAAAGACCTACTTAAAAACGACTTTGCCTAAAAATGATTTTTCCGCTAACGAAAATTTTGAAAAAATGCTAAAAATATTGTCAGAGCTATTCACATTTGTGTTTATTTCTCCATCGAAAAGAGATGATTATGGCTATCCCGGGTATGTAGTTTTACCAGGAATTGATGTGGAGGAATATGGGGGATATGAAGGGAATAACCCTGCTATCTTGCGTGTAGGCAATTATATGCAGGTCCGAAATTGGATGTTCGACTTCCCATTACAAGAGACTCTTTGTAAGGGATTACCTAATATCATTGTAGGTGAAAACCCAGGAGTTGAGAACTCAAAACCTTCTACTCATTTTGAAGAATTGCTCTCTGCTTATCGTTTGAATCGTTGTTTACTTCACATAACACGACAAGAATTTGAAGATGGATACAATCTTTCTACATTAGAAGCAATGGCATGTGGTATGCCTGTGGTTGCTTTAAGTAACAGGTCATCACCTATTACAAATGGTATTAATGGTTTTACTTCCTTCGACCCTGCACAACTGCGAAAATATCTTGAACTCCTTTTGGAAAACCCTGTTTTAGCAAAAGAAATAGGTGCGCGAGGGAAAGAAACGGTTCAACAAAAATTTCCTATATCTCGGTTTGTTGATAGTTGGCAAAAAATCATCTTAAAACAAAGTGGAAAAGAAACGACTTCTATTCAAATTACAAAACCGGAAACAGGAAAGAAACATTATCATATCTTGTTGGATTATGTTACCTCTCCTCACACAACAGCCCGATATTTTGAATTTGCTTTTGAAAAAGACCATCATGTTATAACTTCGGGTTTTCGATGTCCGGAGGAACTTTTATATAAGTGGGGATTTCAAGCACCTCCTCCCTATCCTCCCCAAAGAATACCCACTTCTTTTGATGAAAAAAGAATGGAGCAACTTCTTGCCGGGATTCCTTCAGGATATGCATTTGATTTTTACATTTATGTTGATTCTGGGCTTAAAACTGTTGACCCACTTATTGATATTTTAAATATACCTCGTGTGGCTTATTTCATTGATACGCATCTGGATTTCCAGACACGATTAGAAATGGCAAAACACTTTGATATTGTGTTCCTAGCCCAACAAAGCCATGTTAAGTTATTTAAGGAACAAGGTATTAGACATGTGTTCTGGTTACCGCTTGCATGCTGTCCTGAATTGTATCCTACCGAAGCATTACCTCGAGATATTGATGTCTCATATGTGGGGAGCTTATCTCCAGATGAAGGGGATAAAAGAAGGCAACTACTGATGAAAGTTGCAGAGATATTCCCCAATAATTATATTGGGAAAAAATGGCCTCTCGAGATGGGAGAAGTCTACTCAAGAAGTAAAATTGTTGTAAATTCTGCAATTAATTATGATTTGAACATGCGGGTATTTGAAGGGATGGCAGGGGGCGCATTGCTCATTACTGACCCAGCCGATAGTATCAACGAATTATTTGAAGAAGAGAGGGATTTTGTTATTTATAAAAATGAGGAAGAACTAATAGAGAAAATGAAATATTATTTAGAACATGAAGAGGAAAGGGAAGAAATAGCAAAACGAGGTCAACAAAAAGTATTGCAAAACCATACTTATTATCATAGATGTGACAAAATAGTGAGAACTGTTGAAGAATTCTTTAAAATTGATACGATACAAGCAAAACGATTGGAAGTTAAACCTATAAACTATTATTCTTCTGAAAGGAGGGAAATACTAAATTATATTCCTCTTGGGACAAAAAAAGTTCTCGATATTGGCTGTGCAACGGGAAACTTTGGAATAGTCTTAAAACGAGAATTAGGTGTCGAAGAGGTAGTGGGAATCGAAATAGTCCCTGAAATTGCTGAAATTGCTCGGAAAAAACTGGATAAAGTATTTTTGGGTAATGTTGAAATGGATGAATTTCCATTAGAACGGAACTACTTCGATGTAATTACATGTTGTGATGTTTTAGAGCATATGGAGTATCCGGAAAGGGTATTACGCAAATTAGCCCAATATTTAAAGCCTTACGGTCATGTCATTATAAGCATCCCAAATATACAGTATTGGGGGGTTATTCTTAATTTATCTATCGGAAGGTGGGAATACCGCGACTCGGGGATTCAGGATATTACCCATTTAAGGTTTTATACGAAAGAAACATTAAAACAATTTATCCGCAAATCTGGGCTTCTTATCAATTCGATTCTTCCTCTTTCAATAGTACCCGAACACTTACTTCCGAGAGACGCCAATGGTAATTTGCAAATGGGTAAAATTATGATAGAAAAAATTTTAGATGAAGAATACGAATGTTTTCGAACATTTCAATATATTATCATTGCACAGAAAATATCTTCGGATGTAAATGAAATTAACGAGCAAGTCCGCAAATTGATACAAGCAGGACAAACTGATTTACTGTTTGAACTTGCAAAAACAGAGAGTGATTTGCCTTTATGGAAAAGATATAGCATTGAAGGAAAAGCATATGCTCATACGGGTAATCTCCTTAAGGCACAAGAATGTTATTTATCTGCTATAGGAATTGAAAGAAATAACGAACTACTCATTGAATACAGTTTGATATTATTAGCCATGAATCAGCCTCAACAAGCCTTAGATATACTTAACAAGGTATATCCAGAAGAACCGGGAAATATTCGCTTACATCTGGCTATGGGTCAGGGATATTTACAGACAGGTAATTTTTCAAAATCCTATGAGCATTTCAACTATGCATTTTCGAATAGTTATGATTATCCCGAAGCACTTGACTTGTATATTCTTGTCGGTGAGCAAATAGGAGATGTCCATTCCATAGAGGCAACAATTAAATCATTCATAGACTTTTATCCGGGGGATATTTCTCTCATTTTGAAATATTCGAGATTTTTAATTCGTCAACATAGAGTTGATGAAGCAATTACGATGTTAAGGGAATATATTGAATTATTTGGGATGAATGAACATTTAGAAAAGGAACTGAAAGAATTAGAACTACAAAAAAATATGTGATGTAAAAGGTTTCAATTATGAGTGTGGTTAAGGCAGTTGCAGAATGGCGGGAAGAAATACCCCAAAATTTCAGAAGTGAGCGAATTGAACTCATAGAAAAACGGAAAGGTATAAAGACAATCCGTATAGAAGGGCTTCTCTATCACAGTCAGTATAATCCAGTGGAAGAAGCTAAAAAACTCATTGATGCTTCGGAATTGAATAAGAAAAGACCTGTTATTGTAGTTGGTTGTGGGATGGGGTATCATATTCAGGAATTGATGAATAGAGAATATAATATTATTGCAGTCGAACCGGATAAAGATATTGCCTTTATCGCAATTCAAAACGATTTATTACCTGATAATCTTCTCCTTGCCATACCCGAGACAGTGGATGACCTTTTGGGTGATGCTTTCTTTAAGGAATTTCTTGATAAAATTCCACAGCCTTTTTTCCATCCGGTTGTAAACCGTGTTTACTCGGAATTTTGTGAAACACTGATTAAAAGAATGTCTCGTGAATGTCTTGATCGACAGCATTTTAACATTGCTATTGTGGGTCCTATGTATGGAGGGTCATTGCCTATCACAAGATACCTTAATCGTGCTTTTCGGAGATTGGGACACCAGACACTATTAGTGGATACCGAAATAGCGTGGAATGTCTTTAATACTATTGGGAAATCTTTAAAAACTCCTAAGTTCGCTCATTCATTAGAAGATTTTTTCACAAAGTTCATGTCAGAGTGGTGTTTGGCTCAAGTAATAGAGTTTCAGCCTGAAATATGTATTGTGATGGCTCAGGCACCGGTTACCCCCCTTTTTGTTTCCCGACTCAATGAACGAGGAATTGTCACTGCTTTCTGGTTTGTAGAAAATTGGCGGCATCTAAGTTACTGGAAAGAAATAGCACCTTTTTATAATTTGTTTTTCCATATCCAACCCGGTGAGTTTGATAATAAGTTAGACGCAATTGGTTGTAACTGTCATTTTCCGATTTTAACGGCTTGTGACCCCGAACTTCATGCACCTGTTTCATTAAGTCCAGAAGAGGAGAAAAAATATAAGTGTGACATATCGTTCGCAGGAGCGGGATATTATAACCGCGTCAAAATGCTCAGAGGCCTTACCGATTACAATTTAAAAATCTGGGGTGTAAATTGGAATGATACCGAATTACTTCCTCATATAGTCGAGGGGAATAAAGGCTTCGATACGGAAGAATATATGAAAATTGTAGCGGGCTCAAAAATTAACTTAAATCTTCATTCCAGTGTTATTCATGAAGGGGTTGACCCAGAAGCCGATGCTATTAATCCGCGAGTGTTTGAGATTGCATCCGCCGGTGGATTTCAACTTTGTGACCCCTGTAAAGGATTAGATAGTCTTTTCGACACAGAAAAAGAAATCCCTACTTATAGCGATTTAAAAACATTGCGAGAGCGGATTGATTACTTCTTAAAACATGAAGAAGAAAGAAAACAAATAGCGAAAAAGGCACAACAACGGGCGTTAAAAGAACATACTTATGAACATCGTGCCAATCAGATGTTGGATTACATTAAAGAATACTATGGTGGGAAAATAATGAGGAAAGGCATGCGAATACAAAGGACCGTGGGAGAAATTATGGAGCGTTACGGTAAAGAGACCCCTCTGGGACAATGGTTGGCTACCTTACCAAAAGATACTCCTTTCTTGCAGGATGAAATTAACAAACATCTGCCAATATTAGACAACAATACCCCATTTCCCGTTCAAGTATTCTGGTATTTAAACGAAGTGCGCGTTTTTGGTGAGCAATTATTGAGGGAGAAATAGTTGTGAGAATACTTGTTTTGCAAACTGCACGAATCGGAGATACTATCCAGACAACGCCTTTATTTCATCAAATCCGATTGAAATATCCTGACGCTCATATTACTGTAATGATACGACAAATGAGTGAAGAGGTTATTAAAGCTAATCCTGATGTAGATGATTACATTGTTTATCATGAAGACCCTATTTTTAATGATATGATTGCTCGGGACTCAGAACGATATTTAAGTGCATATAAGGAAGCAGAGAAATTAATCCTCGATTTAAGAGAACGAAATTTTGATGTGGCATATAATATAACCCATAGCACTTCTTCTGCCCTACTTTTAAAATTAGCACAAATCCCAAAAGTTATTGGGGCTCACTTATCGGAAGATTGGCAGTTTACACTTAGAGGTCCCTGGACCGTTTATTTTTTTACGAGTGTTCTATCGAGAGATTACAACGATTTAAATCTATGTGATATTTTCAAACTTTATGAGCCTCTGACAGAACCTGTTAAAGAACTTTTCTTTGAGGTAAGCCCCAAAGCTATGGAATTTACGGATAACCTATTTACAGAATACCACATTACACCTGAAGATTTTGTTGTATGTATGCAATTGGGAGCCAGCGAAACGAATAAGCGTTGGCCTGCAGAATATTTTGCACAATTGGGTAAGAAATTACATGAAAAATATAAGGCACGAATATTTCTCGTCGGTGTTCCTTCGGAAGCAGATTTGGGACAGAGGTTCCAAAAAGAAGTTCCCGGTTTAGCTATTCCTCTTTTTGGGAAAACAACGATTCCCCAGTTAGCTGGCTTGTTAAAGCGATCCCATCTATTAGTAACCAATGATACAGGGACCATGCATTTGGCTTCTGCAGTAAAATGTCCGGTAATGCTTGTATCCGTGGGTTATGTTCACTTCCGAGAAACAGGACCTTATGGCACTGGAAATTGTGCTATTGAGTTGAAAGAACGCTCATTTAAGATGGATATATCTTCTAAAGCCCAGGATATTCATCCCTTAGATAAAATACAGCCAGAACAAGTTTTGAAAGCGGTTGATTGGCTCCTTACCATGCGAGAAAAGAAACATCTCATCCAACATGAACTTACACCGGATATGGATAGTGTAAATGTCCACATTTCCGAATTTGCGCCGGATGGATGTTTGCAATTTTATCCCGTTATCCGTCGTGAAATTGAGGAAAAAGAATTTCTTCGTTTTGCTTATCGGCTCATGTGGTTAGAACATCTTAATGTAAATCCAAATAAACAAACAGAGAATGAAAACCTCCAAAAATTTTTCCGCTTTTATAATGTGCCCGATGCAAAGACGACTTTAACATGGAACAAAGAATTCCGAAACGTCTTTGAAGAATTGGCGGGAAAGTATAAACAGGGCATTCATCTAACAGATCAATTAAAGAATATAATCGCAGATAATAAAATTTTGAAAGCCCGAGAACAGGTTAAATTACTAACAGAAATTGATGAACAGATACGAATTTTTGGAGAATTAAATCCTTACTTAAAACCCATTACCCTTGTTACAAAATTTGAAAGAGATAATTTAGAGGGAAGTAACCCTTTAGATCTGGCAAAACAAACATTAAATATTTATCGCGGAGGCTATGAGCGTTCTACATTAATGGCAAAGAAGATAAAAAAGTGTTGGGATTATCTTCAAAATTCAGGTAAATACGAATAGAATAAAAACAATAACGGATTTGTTATAAAAATGACTGCAAAATTATAACTTTGTAAAAGGAGTGAATTATGGATGTTTTTGAAGCGGTTGAACAACGAAGAGCAGTAAAATATTTTGACCCGAATCATAAAATGACAGCCGAAGAAATAAAAAAATTGATGTCTTCTGTACTTTTGTCCCCCACATCGTTTAATATTCAGAATTGGCGTTTTGTATTGGTTCAGAACCCTGAATTGCGAAAAAAAATTCGTGAGGTAGCGTGGAATCAATCACAGGTAACAGATGCTTCTTTACTTGTCGTATTATGTGCAGATATAAAATCATGGGAGAAGCAACCTGAGCGTTATTGGCGAAACGCCCCAGAAGAGATACGGAACTTTGTTGTTCCTGCAATAGACCAGTATTACCGTGGGAGAGAACTTGTCCAGAGGGACGAAGCCATGCGTTCCTGTGGTATTGCGGGGCAAACATTAATGTTATGTGCAAAAGCAATGGGATATGATTCTTGCCCCATGGTCGGTTTTGATTTTGATGCGGTTGGAAAACTCATTAACCTTCCGTCTGACCATGTTATTTCTATGATGATTGCTGTAGGTAAGGCTATAAAACCTGCCTGGCCTCGTGCCGGTCAACTTCCTTATGAAGAAGTCGTTATTGAAGATAATTTTTAAACATTAAAATTCAATTGTAGTTGTGACATAGAAAAAGTCTGCATCGTCATCACTGAAGGTAGCTATATAAGAAGTGGCGTAGTTATCTAAGAAGTTCCCTTCAACCAATCCATCACCTATAAAGAAATGAGACCAACCTACTTCAAAACTCAGGTCTTCATTGTATTGATACGATAGCGTAAATAATGTTTGCCAACCCAGATCTTTGCTGTTCGTTTTGGACAAGAAGGGGAAAGGACTTAAAGGATAAAATTCTATATCGCCTATACTAAAAGAATATGGCTTTTCAAATGGAGATACCGTTTGCATATACGCTAATTCAAAACCTATTTCTATTTTTTCAACTGGAGATACTGTTACCCCAGAACATAATTGCCAAAAATTAGTCATGCCCGATAAATCGATAAAACTATCTTCACGATATGCGGTAAATAAGCGATTAAATGAAGGACTGGCTTTTCCTGTTCCCATCCTAAACAGCCAGTCTGTAAATGAGAGGGAACGATTGTCATCCGCCCCATAATAACATCCACCCACATAAACTCGCGGTATCCATTTTATTTCTGACATCGTATATCCTACTTCAAAGTGTCCCGCCGGTAAAGCCCAATCTGCATCGCTATCACCATAAATTCCACCGATTGGGATAAATAAGTTACCGAAAGCAGAACTCTCTCCCCATTGATATGCAAATTCTATTTCATAATCAAATTTGTCATACTCTCCAAAAAACCTCATACCTACAGTATGAATATATGTAGTTGACGAATTATCTCTATCCAAAATTCTTTCGAATGTTTCTAACAAGAGGTCTCCATCCGTTACTTCACTTTTACGATTATCTCTAAGCAAAAAATAATGTATGTCAAGACCACTTCCTTCAACAATCTCTTTCCATGTAAAATAAACTCCTCCGAAATCAACATCATTATGATTAAATGAGCCCATGTTTTCAAGGAGTTTTGCATAAAACACATCTAACATATATGCATCTTGTTCATACTGTAACCTGATTGCATCAAAACTCAACCCTACATATGGGTTGGGGCCCGGATCGGAACCAACAAGCCAGCCAGAACCTAAATCAATTGCCTGTCTCCCTATTGTAAAAGTTAAACCTTCTGTCCCTATATCTTTGCATTGAATATATGCCTGAAATAATTCAACATCATCAATACTATCACCCCTATTATCTCTTCCAGTTAAATAATCTTGAGAACGGAAATCTTCTCCCCATGTGTCTATTGAATCTATCTCAATAAATGCAAAGACATTGTCTGTCATCACAGCACGAGTATGTAATCGTGTTCTTTGTTCTACATACGCACTCCCTGTTGAACCTTTTCCGGTTCTATATGCGGAATATGTTCCATCGGGTCCTATACTTCTTCCGGGTAAAGCCCAGGCTGGAATCCTATCGTGGTCAGTTGGTTCAACGAAACCATGGTAATAAAGACCATATATCTCTAATTTTCCCCCAACTTCAACAGAGATCAATTCGGGGTATGATAAAGTGCATAAGCAGGAAAAAACTAAAAACATAGGGAGTAATCTTTTTGTCATTTTTCATTTTCTTTCTTTGCTCAATTTTTATTAAAACTTGCGATAATATTATCAAAAATTATACCAACATTGTTTTTATAATGGGAAAGTGTAAAATTTATGTTCATTTTTACAAAAAATGGCATAATAACAGAAAATTTACAAATAATAACTTACATTTTAGTAATAAGAAAATAAGTAAAACAAACATTTTTGTAGTATTGAATTTCCCCTCAATTCAAATCCATCTCATAAAAAATTTAATCTTCCCTGCACCCAATTCAATAAATTGTTAAGAATAAATTAAGCGCTTAAATATGATGTTATATTATTTATTTATAAGAGGTTTTATATGGCGCCCCGACCGCGAATCGAACGCGGGTCTAATCCTTAGGAGGGATTTGTTCTATCCACTGAACTATCGGGGCGACAGGTTAAAATTATATATAAAAAAAAGGGATAAGGACAATAAACATATTTTATATTTTTTGATATGTAGATTATTCCCCAATCACCGTAATAACAACATTCCGTTTTCGAGGTTTAATATCACATTCTAAATGGAAAATTTGCTGCCACACGCCCAATAGAAGTTTTCCATCCTTTAATGGGATAGTAATTGCTGGACCCATCAATGTAGCCTGCAAATGTGAATGTCCATTTCCATCATGCCATGTTTGTTCGTGAGCATAATGGTGTCCGGGAGGAAATAATCGGGAAAGTTGTTCCGGCAAATCTGCCATTAGTCCTGGCTCAAATTCTATGGTACCTACACAGGCAGTGCTTCCCACATTAAAAACATTTACAATCCCATTTTTTATTTGTGATTCTTCCACTGTTGCCTGTACCCATGGTGTTAAGTCTGTCATCTGTCCATACTTTTTTGTTTCTATTGCATGAGTTTTTTGAAAAACCATACTCTCTTCCTTTTAATTAATATTTAACATTTAAAAAAACAAAATATCGTTATATAATATAGCATAAAGGATGAAAGGGATATTATGACTTATGTAGTAACGGAGCCATGTATTAAATGCAAATATACGGAATGTCTACGCAACTGTCCCGTCATTTGTTTCCATGAAGGGGCAAATATGTTGGTCATTGATCCAGATGATTGTATCGACTGTGGAGCCTGTGTCGACCCCTGTCCTGTGCATGCGATTTATCCTGAAAAAAATGTTCCTGAAAAATGGAAACACTACATAGAACTTAACGCCAGATACTCTAAAATCTGGCCTGTAATAACCATTCCCCAAAAGCCTTTGCCCGAAGCTGAGGAATTTTCTAAAATAGAAGAAAAATTTATATTTTTTGATGAAAAACCGGGCAGTGGAGATATACAATAAATATATAAACTTAGAATAGATTTTTATGGATAATGCAGAAAAGGTACTAAAAGAAAAATATTCAAGACCTGCAAATCAGGAACTCTATGAACGATTCGAAAAAGATAAAGTTCGTTGTTATTCATGTGGGCATCAATGTTTAATTGCTCCGGGGAAAACAGGTGTTTGTAAATTACGATTTAATAAAGAAGGTGTTTTATATGCCCCTCATGGTTATGTCGCAGGCTTAGCAATAGACCCCATTGAAAAGAAACCATTCTTTCATGTTATTCCCGGAGGTACCGCACTTTCTTTCGGTATGTTAGGATGTAACTTTCACTGTCCCTTTTGCCAGAATTGGTTAAGCAGTCAAACTCTTCGTGACCCGAATTCCCTTATCCGCTTCGAACCTATTTCTCCTACTACCCTAATAGAACTTGCAGTTAAACATCATTGCCCCGTAATAGTAAGCACATATAATGAACCTCTTATTACAAGTGATTGGGCTTATGAAATTTTCTCTTTAGCAAAAGAAAAGGGGATTATTTGTGGTTATGTGAGTAATGGACATGCTTCTGAAAAAGTATTAAAATTTCTGCGACCTGTCATGAAACTATTCAAAGTTGATTTGAAAACATTTCAGCAAAAGAATTACGACAAATTAGGGGGGAAACTTTCCTTAGTGTGTTCAACTATTGAAAAACTTATGGAACTGGACTACTGGGTAGAAATTGTTACATTATTGGTTCCCGGGTTCAATGATAGTGATGAAGAATTAAGAGACTTAACAAAATTCATTGTTAAAATAAGTCCTGATATTCCATGGCATGTAACGGGTTTTTATCCTAACTATAAAATGAATGATGGTTTCCCTACCCATCCAAGTCAATTAGAAAAAGCATACAAAATAGCAAAGGAAGTGGGCTTGAAGTTTGTGTACGCAGGCAACCGTCCCGGTTCGGTCAAAACAATGGAAAATACCTATTGTCCCCATTGCCACGAACTCCTCATCGAACGCACAGGATTTACTGTCTGGTCAAACAAACTCACCGATGGAAAATGTCCTTATTGCTATACACTAATTCCGGGGGTATGGAGTACGAAGTAAGATGATTTCCTAACTGGTGTGTCGGGGTCCTGATTTTATTTGTGAATATAAAGCACTCTTTTTTTCTTCTACAATACGCTGGGCAATATTCAAAACTTTATCTCTCAACCAGAAGAATGTCTCACTATCGTTTCGGTAATCAGCAGGTCCACATGCATGGATTCTCTTTGCTTCTAGAAGGTCTATAACCTGCCGATATTTATTTTCATTAGCCCGAGGATACACTGCATAAGTCAGCCCACCATGTTTTTGCACCACCGAAAAGCAAGGTATATCACTGGGACCATCTCCAATATATATCATGTTTCTAAAGGGTACCCGTCTTGCATTTTCGGGGATAGTATCATTAACGCTAATCCCTTCAACTTTATTAACACCTTTGTTGATTTCAAATAATGCTCGTGTTTTTGTCGTGTGGTCTATAATATAGCCTACTTGACTGATTAATCCACTTTTCGGCTTCTTTTGAAAGTCCTCATCGGGACCTGCGGGAACTTCAATAAATTCACAAGCCCATATTCCTGAAATATAAGGGGCAATTTTTGACCCGCGTATCATTTCGGTTAAACCACTACTTACAATATAATGTTCCACTTTTAAATCATATTCAACAAAAGGATCTTTATCTAACAACTGTTGTATCATTGGGAAAAACTCAGGTAAGCCAGGAAAGAATTCTATTTTACTCCCCAATTCTCTTAATTTCTGATTGGTCAAATCGGGGAATTTTCCTGCTTGCACATAGGAAATGATATGCCATAAATAAGCGGTTTCTTCTGATACTCTTACTCCTGCTTTTTTGTAGTATTCGGGGAGTACATTCACTTCTTTCCAGAATTTTTGTTCATCCACCCCGTAGGCAGTAAAAAGAGGGGCCTGCATGTTTCGGGGAGAGAGTGTGAAGTCAAAATCCCACACAATCGCAATGACATTTTGTGAAAAAGGCGAAGTAATTCCTGCTTCTGATACGGTCAATGCAATCACCTCTCTATTTGCGTTTTTTCTTGTTTTCTTTTTCAGCGGATATTTGTTCTGTTTGGACTATTTTTTCATAGTCAGGTGGAACCATCTTTACAAGCATCAATTCCAGAGGTTGGATTTCTTTTGGGAACTCAATTTCTGTATTATCTGTCAAACTATGTCCTTTCTGTAAATACCCTGTAAGCCTGCAAAGTATTTTCTCTTTTCTCAAATTAAGCAGATATAAATATCCTCCTCCATCTGTGGTAGGGATAAATCGAGATTTAACACCTTCCAGCGGATATCCTACTTTGTTTACAGGTCGCGGGAGAGGGGTTAAAGCCTTTTTAGAAATCACCGCATCCATTCCATGAAGATATTCCGTAGGAAGGTTCATTCCACGAACCAAAACCGTATTGCTTGTGGGTTGAACCACATCCCGGCGGGAAATACCCTTGGGGTTATACGGGATTTGTGTTCCTACACGAATAATATGATTTCCATTACGAATAAAATCTGTAATCATATTAAAAACATCGTCTTCAAGAGCAAGCGTTTGAGGCATAATAAGAACCTTTGTATCCTGTAATATACCCGCTTTTATTTCTTTTTCTGTCGCAAAGCACACATCATATCCTGAGAAGGAACTCCCTTCATAGGCAAACCGAGCCGATTTTAAATGGGGCACTCCACCGTCTAATATCTTAGAAGAATCACTAAATAAAACCCGAACAGCAGGCTTTGAAGATTGGAATTGTCTTAGTTCGGGACTTATTTTTGAAAATAGGGCATTTGTATCAGAAATGGCTTTCCAGACCACCACATTATCTCGCAAATCACCCGTAATATTTACCGCGATAATCTGTGCCCCAGCTAATACCATCTCCCACAGGAAACTCTGTGTATGTTTATATTTCTCGGTATTCTCCATCCCCTCTCTATAATTTAAATGAGCACAGGAAATAACGATAGGTTTTGCTTTTGATACAGAACGCAACCACACCACATCTGCCACCGGGTCAGGGTAACCCTGTGCATATACTGAATCTTCGGTATTAAAGGAAACACTTACCGACACAAAATCAAGTTGAGGAATAGTTTGTTCCCTATCAGGGGTAAACTTAGTTTCATCCAGTTCAAAAACTTTTGAAGGGAAAGTAATTGAGATAGGACTATTCCCCGAAGATTGCCGAAATCGTCCCAGTACCTCTTTCAACAAATTTGTAATCATCTCGCGGTGGAAGTTCTGCCAATCATATTGATAAGCCCGCCGATTTTGATAACTCCATTTGGGTGCCACCTCATCCCAGATTGTAATTTCGTCATAATTCGCTAAATGTGCATGCCAGATTTGATTTAATGTTTGCCTATCAGGATAATTTACTTTAACCCATTCAATAAAAGACTTACGAATAAAATCGCCATCGAATTTAAATTTTGGTTCATTCAACAAATTCACACCTAAGAAGAATGAATTTGTTCCACAATAATTAATAATTTTTATATATGCCTTTTCTATTAGGTCCCATACAGGACGTTGAGATAAATCAACAAATCCTTCCTTATGTATTTCTGGATATTTCTCACTTAACCATGTTGGGACTTTTTCCTGATTTAACTGTATTAATACATGGACTTTATTCTGAAATAGATAATCCAGTATCTCTGAAATTTCTTTAGTAAGTGTGTCATCAACGATTTCTGTTGGAAATAATCTATCTAATGCGATGGAAATAACCACTATAGGGATAGAATAATCTGTCACTTTCTTCGCACTGTCCAATGAAAGCTCGTCCAAATAAATTCCCACTACATTAATGGGTTTATTTTCTAAAAATACTCCTTCTGGAGTGATAGACAAAGAGTAATTATCTTTTTGTCCTGAGGTTACTCCCACTACATTCCCAACATGTGAAGTTTTTATTTCAATTATTTGTTCTTGCAATATATTCAAAGTATCTGACAAATCCTCCCAGTGTCCGCTATTAAATTCATCGTGAGCTTGTGATATTAAATTTCGAACCAAATTAAGTTCTACTGTTCTATCTTCATGATTTTCTGTTATTGTGGTTAAAAGACTTTCTACTTCACGAGATAATGCATTTAAATGTTTTTCTAACCCTTTAGAAGAAATCTTCTCCATCTGGAATTCAACAATAGCAGGTTTTTCCTCTTTCGTGTATTTTACCTGCAGAGTGCCGTAATATATACCATCTTTCAATTTTTGCAATGGCAATAAGAAAAGGCTACGATTATAACCCTTCGCCAATGAAACCGTTTGGGTCGTGTTGATAGGAACTTGAGTTTCCTTATTCTTCCCCTCAAAAATGTCAAGAGAAGTAATAACATATGCATAACTATGCCGGGCATCCATCTCACATATAAGTGGAACAAATCTTTCCCCATCCTTTTCTATCATATTCCCGAAAGAAATATCCAATAAGACATTTTTACCCGGCGTAATATTTCTATCTAATAGTCGAAAAGCAGAATATTCATTTTCCGATTCGCCATAAGAAAATTGGGAGGAGAAACTACAAAACACTAAACAGACAAGTAAAACATATACAAAAAACCGAAAGATATTACAACGCATATTTCATCCTTTTTCTGACATTCAAATATTTATTAAATATTTATCACCATTTTAATACAAATAACTATCATTAAACGAATAAACCAAATAGATATTATACAATCCTACCAAGTTTAACTTGAATTTTACTATATGCCATAAAAAAAATTTAATAAAATCCACTATTGCTAATTATAGTCCTCACTTTTCTGTCGGGCAAAGGCTTTAAGTATTGGGAAGCATCTCGCTCCCTGTCTTCCCTGTCGAGGAATGCTGACGCTACTTAATGTAGCATCTCGCTTATCTTGTAACCTTTTGTTTTATTCGTGGTTAATAAAATACATGGATAATATAAATTATCAATAAATCACTTCATAAATAATTTTTCAAGGTAAATTTTTATAAAAATAAAATTGTTTTATCATAATTTTGTATTTTTTGTTTGAATAATAGATATACAACATATATACTATAATTAGATAAATACTCAATATATAGTATTTTTTGAAAAAATTTTTAATTTTTTTCCAAAAGAAATGAAACTTTTTACATGGGAATAAAGATTAATTAAGTATAAGTTTGTTATCGGAAAATAACAGGATTAAGTAGAAAGTAAAAACTTGCACATAAGGAAAGGAGAATTATATGCGAGTAAGTACCATTTTATTAATCAACCTCGCCCTTCTGTGCAGTAATCTATGGGCATTAGCCGATCCCTTATCACTGGCTCCGGATAAGGTAGATGAGCAGAAAATATTTTGGGGGACTGCCTCAAAATTTATTAAACCTGGCCTGGTGAAGTTTGAAGAGGTTATTCAGGCGACTCCTGAATTTGCTGGAATTAAGGAGAGAAAAATAGAGGCAGGGACTGCAAAATATTGGATAATGCTCAGTAAAGCGAGTGAACGGGCAGTAAAAACAATACAGGAAGTGGCACAGGAAAGCCAGTTTGATCTTGTGGCAGAGTTTAATTATTGGCAAAACACGGGCGAGCAGATTCCAGCAGAAGATATTACATCCAAAGTTTTGGAACGCCTTGCAAAGAGATAATTTACAAAAAAATGTACTAAAACTTTTCTTGTATATTGATTGTAAGATTGTAGAAAGAAATAAGAAAAAGGTTATCTATGGGAAATCCTTATAAATTAATTTTAGGAATAGTCCTTCTTTTATATTTGTGTAATTGCCAGAGTAATCTATTTAAAAAACAGGATAAGGATACTTTAAATTTAAGTCATCGAAAGTCTTATCACATAAATACGACTTTTTCAGAGATAAAATTGGCTCAACAATTGATTGAAAAGGGAGAGTTCTCTCAAGCATTTCCAAAATTATTGTCCGTTATGGAAAGTGGAGAAAAGGATGCCACTGTATACTATTTTTTGGGTATTGTATACCAAGAGTTAGGAAGTCCTCAAAATGCATTAACTAATTATATTAAATACTTACAATTAGCACCTCAAGGTGTTTATGCAGAACATTCTCGTAAACAAATAAGGGAGTTGATAGGGTCTCCGTTAAATCAAATTGAAAGAGTGGATACTATTGAAAATCAAATTCAAACATTAGAGAAGAAATTACAACAAGAGCCCCAAAATACAGAAGTTATGCTACAATTAGCTAATTGGTATTGGATAAATCAGAATTTCACTAAGGCGGGGAATTTATATAAAAATATTGTATCTTTAAATGCAACTTATTGGTCCCATCCTATCATATCCAGTAGGCTTGAAAAAGATGGAAATGGAGAGATAATAGTTTTAACACCGGAAGAAGCCTTAAAACGGGAAGCAGAAAAAAATCCGATTGTTTTCTTTAATGTAACCTCTTTTCGTAGTGGTCGCTCGTTGGGATGGGCAAGCGATTTGAAGCATCATATTTATAATGTCTCGGGACAGGTTCGAAATCGTAGTTCGAGGACATTACGAAATGTAACGGTTCAATTAACCATATACGGTTTTAGTGGTATGATATATGATACAAGGACTATTTCTCTCGGGAATTTAAGTCCCGGACAGATAAAACCATTTAGTGCTCAGTTTGTAAACTTTGATAATATAGAAAATGTAGACCATTATGATTATACGGCGTATTATGATGAATAAATCCCCACGAATTAATATTACCAGGAATATGATTTATTTAAAATTTTATAGAAATGTATTCTTTCTTTTTCCTATTTTCTTTTCTGTTTTGGTGTCTTCGACTTTTGCACAACAACCCACACCTCAACAAGTAAATGTCTCGGTAAAAATAATTGAGTTTCAGACGCATCTTGGGAGTGAAACAGGTTTATCCGGCTATTTTCGACAAAAAACGGACCCTCGCCCTTATGGTAGGGTTTCTTTGGGTAATCCAGCAATAACGACGGGAGATCTTACATTTCCGACGACACAATCTCCGACGATAACGGTATTTTTAGATAGGATGACCAGTAAATGGGGTGATTTTGAAGCGGTTCTTCAGGCGTTAGTTAACCAGAATCGTGCTTTTATTTTGTCTCGTCCCAAGGCATTAGTTCCTGTAGGGGCGGCGGCGCCGACAGTAATTCAAACTGTTCAAGAAATCCCTTATGAAAATACTATTGTGGTTGGAGTAGTCACTCAACAAATTACAGAATTTAAGCCGACAGGTGTTAATTTAAGCGTTCAAGCAAATCAAGTGATTGATGATGATGGTGACCCGCGGACAACAGAGGATATTTATATTCAATTAACTATAACTGCGGCGATAACAGAAGAAGGACAACGATTAAATGTAGCCATTGCCGGGAACACTGCAAATACGATTAGTGTACCTGAATTTATTTCCCGTAGTATAACCACTACAGTTTGGGTAAGGCATGGGCAGGTTTTAATCTTAGGGGGGCTATATCGGAACACTCGGACAAGGACCTCTTCTTCTGTACCATGGCTTATACAAGGAGAAGAGTTAGCCAATGGATTAATCCAGAGAGTTACACCGTTCAAAGCCCCTGAAATACCTTTGTCTCAAGGGGTAGGTAATAAGAAAAAGGATGAGGGGCGGAGAGAACTTGTATTTTTATTAAAAGCGGAATTATGGAGGCCATCGTATACGGTAGCGGACCAGTATGGGTTTACATCAGAAGAAGAGAAAAAATCTACTAAGATCTCTCCTACGGAAATTATTACTAATGTTTTGGGTGGTTTGAAAGAAATTCCAGAAGGCATAGCAGAGGGGATAACGGGAGTTCAGATTAAAAAAGATGAAAATGGAATCGGTTCTGATTTAGACGAAGGGAAAAATAAGAAATGAGGAAAAAATATCTTATACATATATTTTTTTTATGGATGTTCTATATTGCAACGCTTATTTTCTTGTCTTCATCTAATCTTATTGCACAAGATGCACAACAACCTGTACCTCCACCACCTCCTCCGGAAGAGCAACAACCGACTCCTCCCCCACCCCCTACTCCTCCTCCCCCTGTTGATATACGGCAGATACAGGTTCAGGTTTGGATTAGTGAAACGAATGAGAATGGTTTGAGACGATTAGGAACAAACTTGAATTTTGTTCGCTTTTATCGGGAAAGAGAAAATGAGCAACTAAAAATTCCGCAAATAACGACAAATACAACCGATTTTTCTCAGGATTTTTCATCCGTTACTTTACCTACTCCTTCACCGAATCCTCCACAACCACCTTATTCTGTGCCCTACCGAAATCCTAATTTTAGCAACCAACCTATTCGTGAGGATGATAATCCATCTCTTCCTGGAATACAATCTCCCCAGGGGGGAGGATTAACATTCAGTATTCTAACATGGGACTATGGGACATTGGATGGGGTATTTCGTGCGTTGGAAACGAAATCGGATGTTGACCTTATCTCTAAACCTGAAATATTGGTAATTAATGGGACACCTGCCACCATCAAAGCAGGGGGACAAATTCCTTATCAATCCGTAACGAAAAGCTCGGCAGTCCCTAATTTGTGTGTAGCATGGAGGGATATTGGAGTAAATTTAGAGTTAGTTCCGACGATACTACCTAATAATATGATTCAGTTGGAAATCAAACAGTTGGATGTGACAGATATAAGCAGGATAGACCGACTTAGGGGGATTGACTTACCTGTATTCTCAAAGCGGTCTCAAACGGGGTTTGTAATCGTGCCGAATGGTCAGACATTGGTTATTGGAGGACTTTCCAGCCGAAATATACGGAAATCAGAAAACCGTGTTCCGGGAATTGGCAAATTCCCTCTGTTAGGAATTCCTTTCCGCTCGCGAAGGACACAATCGGATATAACGCACCTTCTTATATTTGTTCAACCCACAATAGTTGACTTACGAACCATGTCTGAGGAGGGGTCCAGTGCTATCCGATTCTGGGAAAAACGGGGTGATAAATGGCAGAACAAAGAACGAATTGAAGAAGAAATTCGAGCCATGCAGGATGACTTATAATTTTCCAGCCTGAAAATTCAAAATCTATTCTGATAATATGTATATTACAAACTTATCTTATGTAAAAATCAGAGCTGTATATTAAAATATGAATATGATTTTATTGTTTATTAAAAGATTATTTAGAAATCCTTTTTTTCTTTCTATTCTATCTGGAATTGTTCTCTTTTTTTGTTTTCCTAAAATTCATTTATATTTTTTAATCTGGTTTGCGTTTGTTCCTCTATTTATCGCTTCTATAGCTGAGCAAAAACCATTGAAATTATTTTTATATTTTTTTATTAGCGGATGGGTTTTCCATTCGTTAACACTCCAGTGGCTTATAATGAATATGTTCTGGGTGGGAGGTCCTGCTTTTATTGGTTATCAGTGTCTTTCCGCAGGACTTTCTTTGCTATGGGCAATTTATGGATACCTTGTGTCTAAATGTGGAAAGCACATATCGGATACAGTTCGAATTTACATTTTAGGATTACTTTGGTTAGGAATGGAATGGATACAGGGACATGCTCTAACGGGTTTTGGTTGGTGTAATTTAGGGTATAGTCAGGGACCTGATATTTATTTTTCCCAATTAGTATCCATAGGTAGTGTTCCTTTTCTTTCTTTTTTCATAATTACAGTAAATATGTTTGTTGCCTCTGCCATTGTTAATAAACAAAAGAGATGGACCTACCTTGTACATACGATTATCCTTATGTTTTTACCTCATCTAATAGGTTTTTTGCTTTTTACAAATATAGAAAAGGAAAAAGAAAAAGAGTTACAAATTGCTATCATCCAACCCTGCTTCCCACAGGAGATGAAATTCGATCCGATATGGTATGAAGATATGGTTCGATGGACTGTTCAATATTCTAACAATCTAATTAAAGATAAAAATGTTCGTGTGGTTTTTTGGCCTGAAGCACTGATAATGTCAGATTATAATAATAAAAACATATTATCACTGATACAAAATTTTACGCGTGAGAATTCCGTTCATCTTATTACAGGTACAACTCGAATAGACCAAGAAGGTAATGATTATAATTCATGTATCTGGGTAAATTCGGAAGGGAAGGTAATGGATTTTTACGATAAGGTGCATTTAGCTCCGTTTGGGGAATATTTGCCTTTATCTCAATTTTTCCCTTTCTTACGAAGTATTCTCCCCTATGATGTAAGTGCTGGGAAAGAACAAAAAATATTTAATTTGGATAATGAATTAATTGTAGGGCCTCTTATTTGTTTTGAAGTGCTTTTTCCTAATATGGCACATCATTTAAGAAAAGAAGGGGCTAATCTATTGGCTGTTCTGACAAATTTATCATGGTTTGGTGCTACAAATGCATTAAATCAAGAGTTGGAAATATGCAGGATGCGTGCCATTGAGACACGATTGCCCATAGTGCATTGTACAAATACAGGTATATCGGGATTGTTTACACCTACCGGTTCTTTTTTACCTGTGAATGTGGTCATAGGGAAAGACCAGATTTTTGTATATGAGTCTATGTCGAATTATCCGGATATAGGGGTTCGATTGCGTTCTGGGGGCATTTACAGAGTTCCTGAACAGTCTAACCTTGTATTTTTTATAAATCCTGATTTCATATCTTTATTATTAGGTTTAATGGGGATTATTATTTATCTTATTTTAGCGATGCCAATAAGAAAGAAAAGAAACATTACAAATGCGTCGTGAACAATCTGAAAAGACATCTATTTTAAGATGGAAATATACACTCATTTTTGCAGGGGGAACGCTATTTAGCCGTATTTTAGGTCTCGTTAGAGATATTTTGATTGGATGGTACGTTCCTGATTTTTATAGAGATACTTTTCTTTTTGCCTTTCGGCTACCCAACACACTTAGAGACGTTTTAGGAGAGGGGGCGGTAAACGCATCTTTTGTTCCTGTCCTTTCGGAATGTGAGGAAACGCAGGGAAGATTGGCTATGAAACAGTTAGTTTGTTCTCTTTTTACTATTATGTTTCTAATCCTTGTAGTGGTTTCCCTATTAGGTGTTTTAATTATGCCCTTTATCCCTCACTTAATAAATCATTTAAGTGCTTTCACGCAGGAAATTCCAAAATCTGAAGAGCAACTTCAACTAACGGTACGGGTATTGCAGTGGACTTTTCCTTATCTATTTTGGATAGGAATTGCAGTTTTTATGATGGCACCCCTTTTTGTTTTGGGTGATTATAAAACGCCGAGTATAACACCCGCACTACTTAATGTTGCTTTGATTGTTTCTATTTTTATTCCCTCTCTATTTTCTATCAATATTATATGGGCTCTTGTAATAGGTCTCTGGTTAGGGGGGATACTTCAAGCAGGGGTTTTATATATAGATGCACGAAAAAAATTAGGGGGGGTATATTTTACTACAGATTGGAATCAACATGGGGTAAAAAAAGCGTTTATTTTGTTAATTCCTGTCATTTTTGGGCAGGCAGCAGGAGAGGTCAATAAATTAGTAGATAGTTTCTTTTCTTATTCCCTTTCTGAAGGGACCGTCTCTGCTCTATTTTATGCTAATCGGCTTATTCAATTACCTATGGCTATTTTCGGGACAGCGGTTTCGGTATCTATCCTTCCTGAGTTGTCGCGTTACTTTTCAAATAAGGAAACCCCAAAAATTCGGCAAGCGTTACAGGAAGGGTTATTACAAACATTATTTATGATACTCCCGGCTATGGTTCTTTTAATGTTTCTTGGGAAGCCTGTAGTTCAATTACTCTTTGAAAGGGGACATTTTAGCGGGGAATTAACACAGAAAACAGCAAATGCTATTTTTATTTATTCGATTGGGGTAATTGGTTTCTCCGGTGTTAAAGTCCTCACTCAAGGTTTTTATGCAATGAATAATACAACCATCCCGGTTTTTACTTCCTCATTCAGCATGATACTGAATATCATTTTGAACTTTCTTCTGGTAAGGCCTTTCGATTATTTTGGATTGGTTATAGCCACCGCTATATCCTTCTGGACAAATTTTTTTATTTTATTTTTCCTTATTAGTTTTAAGGTTGGGAATTTGGTTAATAAAGAGTATTTATTGAATATATTGAAATATGGGATTTCTATTTTAATTGTAATTTGTGTATTCTTTTTGATAAACTTACTTTTTAATATAAAAAATGTAAGTGGAGTGATAGAGTTAAGTTTATATATTTTTGTTTTGGGGTTGGCTTGTTCTTTAACATATATTGTTTCGGCTTGGGCATTAAATATTAAAGAAATAAAACAAATAATTACGATATGTAGTCGAAAATTTAAAATTAAAATTAAATAAATTATTGTTCAATATAATAAAAAATTTTGTTATTTATAAAATCAAATATAAAGGGAAAAGCCATGGCAGAGACATGTAAATTGATACTTAGAGGGAAGGAATATGAACTTCCTGTATTTGAAGGGACAGAAAACGAAATCGGTATTGATATACGGAAATTGAGGGATATTACGGGGGCATTAACGTATGATCCGGGTTATGGTAATACAGGGTCGTGTAAGAGCGGCATTACTTATATTGATGGAGATAAAGGGATATTGAGGTATCGGGGCTATCCTATTGAAAGTCTTGCTGGCAAGTTTCCTTTTTCTCAGATTGCTTATTTACTTATTTACGGTGAATTACCTACTCCTGAACAAGCAAAGGAATGGAGAAGGCAACTTACTTTGAATAGTTTTATTCATCAAGGTATGGTTAATTTCTTTTCGTTTTTTCCTCTTGATGCGCACCCGATGAGTATTTTAAGTTCTATGATTGCAGGGATGCCGTCGTTCTATCCTAATTATGAAAAAGAGGATATAAACAATATAATTGTTCGAATTATTGGTCAGGCGAAAACGATTGCGGCGTTTTCGTATAAAAAATCTATTGGAGAACCTTATATCTATCCCAAAACAGACCATTCGTATTGTGCGAATTTTCTACGCATGATGTTTGCTTCTCCAGCAGAAGAGTATGTTGTACCGAAAGTATTTGAAAAGGCATTGGACTTACTTCTTATTCTGCATGTAGACCATGAACAGAATTGTAGTACTTCTACGGTTCGTATGGTAGGCAGTTCTATGGCAAATCTTTATGTTAGTATTTCTGCGGGTATTAGTGCATTGTGGGGACGTTTGCATGGAGGGGCAAATGAAGCGGTATTAAATATGTTAGAAATGATTTATAAGGATGGGGCGAATTATAAGAAATATGTTGAATTAGCAAAGAAGAAAGACTCTGATTTCCGATTGATGGGTTTTGGACATCGTGTGTATAAAAATTATGATCCACGGGCTAAATTATTGAAGGGCGCAGTGGATGCTATTTTTGCAGAAATGGGAATTAATGACCCCCTATTGGAAATAGCAAAAAATCTTGAAGAAGTTGCGTTGAATGATGATTATTTTATTGAAAGAAAATTATATCCTAATATCGATTTTTATAGTGGTATATTATATCGTGCGATGGGTATTCCAACACAGATGTTTACTGTTTTGTTTTCATTGGGTAGGATACCGGGCTGGATTGCTCATTGGTTGGAAATGAGAAATGACCCCGATACACGGATACACCGTCCTCGACAGATTTACACAGGTCCCAATGAACGTTATCCCAATATATAAATTTTACCTATTTTTTGACCTGATGGTTTGGGAGAGGCGCATTCCCATTAGAAAGGTAGATATTTAGCAACCGGATAATTTCTGCGGGGTCGGTGGTATCGAAAAGGCGGTAGAAATTATCCATTGCTAGATTGTAATTGGTCATCATTTCACTTAAAGTTTGTGTAAAGTCAATCAGAGATTGAGTATCAGAGAATGAATTCGTAGTATTCATAAGCCGAAACATAGCATTTACTGCTTCTTGTGTATAGCGTATACCTGCTAATCTTTCTTGAATTAAAGCAGAACTCATATCTACTTTTATGCCTAAATTTCGTAATGCTTCGTATATTAATAATGCGGTATTATAGTCTCCTGCTTCTTCATAACTTCTGCCGTATTCCATTAAAGTCTGGGCAATTTCTTCTAATGTTTGTACTTCTCGAAGTCCCATAGATGCTGAAGCTAAAAGTTTTGCTGTTTCAAGGTCTATACCTTTGGCTAATAGTGCTTCCATATATGCTTTTGCTGTTACCATAGCATAGGAATTATAATTTGATGCATTCCCTGCATCCGTAATACAGGTAATTGCTTTGTCTTTTTCTCCATTTTGAAAATATAATTCTGCTTCTACAAAATGAGGAAGTGCATTACCTGGGTCTAATTGGCTCCATGATGTTAAGTGTGCGTACAGTTCCTCATCTGATACATTATTCATTTTTTTCAATGTTTCTACCATTGCGTATCTTAGATATGCATCATTAGGATTGTTATCAATAGCTGCCTGAAGAACCACGCGGGCTTCATCTGGGGGAAGGAATTGAACCGCACCTAAAACTGCTTCGGGTGAGAGACCTGACTTTTGGAGCAATTCACGGGCTTCATCAGGTGTTAGTGTCGCCCACACTCCCATCCGCATTAATTTGCCTGCATTGGATAAAGCGTTGTCTTTTAACTGCTTGGCCCAGTTGCTTAGTAATCCTTCTGCATAGTTATTTTTTCTATTTTTTGTCTTCTTTTCTATATTTTGTTCGTTTTCATCGGAAGGGGAGACCGTGTTATTCATATAAAAAGGTTGAGTTGTCTCGTATACACTGTTCTTTGGTGATTGAGCATTCCCTTGTGCTTTATGGGTTGCTACTTGAACCTGATTAATATTATCTATTTGAATAAGATAATTATTTGCATAAATACCCAAGATAGTGATACATAAAACAACAGCAATTGCAATGGGAATGGCATAGTTTACAAAAGAATGTTTTTTTTCTTTTCTTATGGATAGAATACTAACTATATTTTTAGGCGGTTTTTCTTTTTCAGAGGAAGACTGTGATATTTCCTTTACTTTTTTTGTAATTTTGGAGGTAAGGTCAATTTTTTGGATAGAATTTGAAATCGCATGAGGAAGTTTATAAAGTTCTTTTTCTATTTCATCTATTTCATCGTCCTTTTCCTCTGAGGACAACTTATATTTTCGGATTTTTTCCATTATTGGGAGTAGTAAATCTTCATCCAGTGAGGGACCTTTCCATAACTTACCTATGTTATCTATTGCGTAATGAATGTTAGATAATTCTTCTATTTCGTGTTTTATATAGAGGGATTTTTCTAATCTTAATTCACAACGGTAGCGGGCTACTTCGTCTAATTCGTTTTCTATAAATGCATGCCATTCTATAAATTCAGGGATGCTATCTTCCCGTTCTACAATTTCTCGGACTACTGTTTCACCCCTTTTTATTTTTTTCAATTCATCTTTTATGTTTTCACGAATATCTATTTCGGGGATATTTTCTTTAATTAAAGAGCCTAATAATTCCAGATCATTCTGTATCTTTTGTATATCGTTATAAAAATTTGAACAAGAAAGGCAGTTTTTCACATGTTCGGGAACAAGGATTTCTCTCTCCCAGTTGTTTTCCAACTGGCTTAATATTAAATTTTTATATTTTTCGCAATCTTTATTCATTAAAATCTTTCCTTGCATCCAGACGCTCTTTTAAGTACTTCAAAACACGGTGGAGTCTTGTTCGTATTGCACCCTCGGTAGAGCCCATTATTTCTGCGATATCTCTTGCATGCAATCGTTCAAAATATCTCAAAACGACAATTTCTCGGGCTTCTTCGGGTAAATTATTAAGTTCTTCCCATAAAACTTTTTGTTTTTCGTTTATGACAAGTTGTTCAAAAGGGGTTAATGTTTTTGGAGCATTTATACCTTCTTTTTCTTCTTTTTCTTCACGGTTCTGATTTTCGATATATCCTTCAAATGTTTCAAAATGTATTAATTTTTGGCGTTTTATTTCATTCAAGCATAAATTGCGTGCGATACAGAGTATCCATGGTTTAAAACTTTTTTCTGTGTCATATCGGTCTCTTGCGATGTAGAGACGAAGAAAGACTTCCTGAACGGCATCTTTAGCCATCTCGATGTCTCGTAGGTAGTGGTAACAGAAACGGAATACTTCATTCTGATACCGTTGCACCAGTTCTGTTAATGCCATTTCCTCACCGCGAGTAAGAAGTGCCATTAATGCTTCATCGGAGTAGGATGAATGGGAAATGTTCTGAGATGTTTTATTATTTGAAGGATTTGTCATGGTTTATTTCCAATATATTTTCTTGTTTATGGATACAATTATCATTTAAATTCGTTACAAATAAGAACTTCTATCATTTATAGTAATTTTTGAAATCTTACTAAAATTCTACTTAATGGAATAAGCCGTTGGAGATTCTTTTGTTCAATATGTTCGTTCAAGAATTGAAGATACTGAAAGAAATCTGTGTAAACAGCCTTTTTTAGTGCTTGATCGTCGGGAAATTGGAACATGGTATTTATTCGTTCACATAAATATTGAAATTTTTGAAATAACAGGTCTTTTTTTTCTGAATTTTGCTTTTTTTGTCCTTGTTTTTCAAAGAGTTGTTGCTTTATTTTTTGTAATGTAGGTTGGACATCTTGAATAATCCAATTTCTCTCTTTTGTTGTGAAAACATCCCCTTTTTCCTTCATTCGTTTATCATATTCAGTTAATAAATCACAGAGGATGGAAACAGAGAGCCATAAATCTTCATAATCTTTTAGTTCATCGGCGGATATAGCAAGGGATTTTGCATAGTTGGAAAAGAGGATGTAGGTAATCTTATAACCTATATACACGCTAACTAACATTGAAAGTAATATAACAATAATTAATGTTAACTTAAATTTCATTTTTTAAGATACCTTTGGAGGAGACTCTTTTATGTAATCCTTCACTTAATATCTTATACATTTCACTCGTTTGGAGAAATTTTTCTACAGAATTCATATAGGGATGTTTGCTATAAATTTCTTTAAATTTTTTACCATGTAATTTTTCATTAGGGAGATATGTTTCTAAAAGGTGGGCATGTATCATCTCATGATATACAATGACTTCTACAACCGTTTCGGGTATTTTGTCGTTGTCAAGTAAGGGATTAATAAATATTTGGGAACACCCTTTACAAAAAAAACCTAAACAGAAATGTTTCTTTCTTTTTCTACATATTATATGTTTTTTACGAAACCAATAAATTTTGTTTTTTAATTTATCTCCGAAATATTCTGTATTGAGTTTGTTAAAATACGGTTCCAAATTATAGTAATTTCCATGGGGTGTCCATTTCAGTTTCCAGTGGCAGGGGCGAGAGATATGATATTTTTTTATGATAGGCTTGGCATCAACTGTTAAAACTCTTTCCTGTGCAAATATTTTCTTTATAATTTCAACTTCTTCAGAATTTGCTTCTAATATCGAAGGAAAAGCCCAGAAAATTTTCTTTTTTTTGTCTGGAAGAGCAACCTGTATTTCAATTTTTTTGTCTATAGCCTTTATTGAAACGTTTTGAATCAGGGATTCTTGTTGAAGTATTTTTGTAAATGTAGCAAGTGTTCTTGTAGTATCTTTTGGGGTTTCATGAGTTTTTGCTAAATATCTATCTTCTATGGTATTTATTGTGACATTAAAATTGAATTCTAACTGATGTGAATATTTCATTCATCTATCTTTATGTTAAAATATGAAAATTCATTTCTATGATAAACTCAAGGAGTATTTTTAATTAGATTATGTTTGATAAGTCTCATGAATATTATATGCGACAAGCTCTTGCAGAAGCACAGAAAGCATACGAGGAAGGTGAAGTCCCTGTGGGTTGTATAATCGTGTATGAAAATTCTATCATAGGTCGTGGATATAACCAACGCGAAAAATTGCAGGATCCAACGGCACACGCAGAAATGCTGGCAATAACATCTGCAGCGTCTGCACTGGGGAGTTGGCGTTTAGAAAATACAAAGATGTATGTAACATTGGAGCCCTGTCCCATGTGTGCGGGTGCTATTATATTAGCACGAATTCCTGAAGTATATTTTGGTGCCATGGACCCTAAAGCAGGTTGCTGTGGAACTTTAATGAATCTTCTGATAGATACGCGATTTAATCATCAGCCTACTGTGATATCTGGGATTTGTGCTAATGAATGTGGTTCACTTCTTACTAAGTTCTTTCAAGAAATTCGCCAAAAGTCTAAATAGAGTTTCCCGTTATAAGAAAATAAAATCAAAAGGGAATAAATAAATTTTCTAATAATACGAATAAAATAAATGTTATAATGAAAGGATGCACTTTGTAATTTAAATTTGTAATTTAAAAAGGATAGTTTAATGATAGAAGTTCGAGTACTTGCAGTGACAAAGACACCGAATGATAGTGGTGGTGCTCTTGTACTATTGGAATCGGATGGAAGAATTTTGCCTATCGTAGTAGGAATTCCAGAGGCTGTTTCGATTCAAATGGCACAAATGGGAGAGAAACCGATTCGACCTTTAACTCATGATTTGATATGTAATTTATTGGCCGGTTTGAGGGCACGGTTGCAATCAGTCACTATATATAAATTAGAAAATGAAACTTTTTTTGCTCACATGAACATTGAACAAAAAAATGCAGAAGGGCAAAATAAACAAATATTGAAGATTGATGCTCGACCGAGTGATAGCATTGCTATTGCTTTACGGACGGGCTGTCCAATCTATGTGGCAGAGGAAGTAATGGATATCGCAAGTCGTGAAATTGAGTTTCAAGTAGAAGAAGGTGAGGAGCATGAGGAAGAACATAGGGAAGATTTAGATAGTAATGAAGATGATGAAGATGAACCTCTTTTTTAATAGATATAGATATATTGAGGAATAGAACAATTCAGGGGCGTATAGAAATCCGCCCCTGTAATTATTTTATTAACTTTAGTTTTTCGTGTACAGAAAAGATTAGACAACTCCCTGGTCTAACATTGCAGTGGCAACCTTAAGGAAGCCAGCAATATTTGCTCCGACCACATAATTTCCCGGATAACCATATTCATCTGCTGTTTCATATGCCTGTTGATGAATAGCGTTCATAATTTCTTGCAACCGTCTATCTACTTCTTCACGGGGCCAGTTTGTATGTTGGGCGTTTTGGGCCATTTCTAAACCTGAAACTGCCACGCCACCTGCATTTGATGCTTTGCCCGGAGCAAATAACACACCATTTTCATGGAATATATCAACAGCGGATGGAGTGGAGGGCATATTAGCACCTTCTGCCACAAGAAAGCATCCATTTTTAACTAATGCTTGAGCATCTTCAGCATCAATTTCGTTTTGAGTTGCACTGGGAAAGGCACAATCGCATTTTGCAATTTTCCACGGTTTTTGACCGGGAAGATATTGCACACCCTTAAATTTCTCTGCATATTCTTTAATTCTTCCACGACGAACATTTTTTAGTTCTAATACAAATGCTAACTTTTCCGCATCAATTCCAGCAGGGTCGTAGATGGTTCCATCTGAGTCAGACAGAGTAACTGCTTTAGCACCTAATTGATTTAGTTTTTCAACTGTATATTGAGCTACATTTCCAGAGCCAGAAACTAAGCATGTTTTTCCTTCAATACTGTCTCCACGGGTTTTTAGCATATTTTGAGCGAAGTAAACACAACCGTAGCCGGTTGCTTCAGGGCGGATCAGTGAACCACCCCAATTGAGTGCTTTTCCTGTCAAAACACCGGTAAACTCATTCTTGAGTTTCTTGTATTGTCCAAATAAGTATCCGATTTCTCTACCACCCACACCTATATCACCTGCTGGGACATCTGTATCGGGCCCGATATGTCGGAATAATTCATTCATAAAAGATTGACAAAACCGCATCACTTCATTGTCAGACTTTCCTTTAGGGTCAAAATCGGAGCCCCCTTTTCCCCCACCCATTGGAAGCGTTGTTAGTGCATTTTTGAATATTTGTTCAAACGCCAGGAATTTTAATATACCTAAATATACTGTGGGATGGAATCGTAAACCGCCCTTGTAAGGACCAATAGCACTATTAAATTGGATACGAAATCCACGATTTACCTGCACCTTACCTTTATCATCAATCCATGGAACGCGGAACATGATAACGCGTTCTGGCTCTACGAGTCTTTCTAAAATTTTATTTTCTTTGAATTCGGGGTGTCTGTCTACTGCAGGTTTGATAGAGTCTAAAACTTCTTTTACTGCTTGATGGAATTCAGGTTCTGCAGGATTTCTTTTTAATACGAGTTCCATTACATTATCAATGTATGACATGCGATACGCTCCTTATATATAATGGGTTTTGAAGTTAAAGAAATAAAGCGGAAGCACACTTCCGATACATAATACTATAATACAAAGACAATAAATATTGCAAATATATTTTCACTTTACTTTAATGCAATTTGATAATTACTTGTATTTTGGTTAAAATATATAAAAACAATCTATGACGGAAATTTTTCCGTTTAAAGTAATTATTTCATATGAAGAGTTTTCGTGATATAAAGATTAAGAGACAACTTCATGCAATTCTTCAAGTGTTAGCCAATAGTGAAGAATCTATGGGGGGAGAACGGATTTCTGAAACATTACGATTATCGGGGATAGAATTAACAGATCGGGCTATTCGAGATTATTTAATACTAACAGACCGAATGGGCTGGACCCAAAGTATAGGCAGAAAAGGACGAATACTCACTCAACGAGGGAGGGAAGAACTTGAAACGGAGTTAGTTGTTGATAAGGTAGGTTTTGTTTCTTCAAAAGTGGAAGATTTAGCTTTTCGTATGGATTTCGACATTGAAAAAAAACGAGGAAAGATAATTTTAAATATTAGTTACTTCAAAAAAGAGTATTTGTTCAAATATATAAAGAAAATTTGTAAGGTATACGAAAAGAATTTAGGGATGGGTAAACTATTGACTCTCGCTGATGAAGAACATGTATTAGGGTCATTTCGTGTACCCCGAAATTATGTTGCAATTGGGACTATTTGTAGTGTAAGTCTTAATGGGATATTTCTTCGTCATGGGATTCCTATGACTTCTCGCTTTGGTAGTCTTGTAGAATTACAAGAGGGGGCTCCTAAACGATTTACGCAAATCATAAACTATGATGGAACAACAATAGATCCTCTCGAAATTTTTATACGAGGACGAATGACCAATGTATGGGAAGCGACAAAAACAGGGAACGGAGTTATTGGTGTTAGTTTTCGTGAGATACCTTCGGTTTCACTAAATAAAGCTAAAGAGCTATCAAAGAAGATTGAAGATTGTTTGCTGGGAGGTATTCTTGCTTTTGGAACACCTAATCAACCTCTGCTGGATATGCCTGTTCCTAATGGTAGAACTGGGATTCTCATACTTGCAGGATTAAATCCTGTGGCTGTCCTTGCAGAAAATGGCATTGAAGTCGTGTCCAAAGCAATGAATTGTTTGTTTGATTATAATGCCCTTGTAGAATATACAGAAATAGAAAAATTAGTTAAAAATTTTTAATATTTACCCATTAGGCTTCAGAATTTAGAAACTTTTTGAAGTTTTTTTCCATTTGTGTTTTATATTTTTAGGATGCCACATTAAATTATTCTGAATAGGGGGAAGTGAAAAAGTGATTAAGTTGCCTGAAATCAAATAGAGAAGGTTCTATTTGGATTATTTTCCACTGATTATCCTGCAAAACCCATGTAAAGGTGGTTTCGCCATTGGCACCTGCAAGTATTTCGATGGGGATGTTTGATTTGATACCTAAACTGTCTGAAATGTTGTGTCCTTTTATTCTTAAAAAGGCTACCATTTTTACCTGTGTTTGATTTTCGGGAGTGGTAATAAAAAGCCATCTGCGAATTCGCCAGAATATTTTGGGATACTGGCACTGAGATAAAAATAATTCCATGATTCCCCTTATATAATCTACTCCTCTACCTGCCGAATCTTTACAAGAGACATCAAAAAGATTTATGATTGATTCCACATTTCTACCTATAACAGCGGATTCAAACATTTCCATTGTTCTTATTATTTGATTTGTCTGTTCTTTTTGGGTTATCTCTAATCCTTCATCGGGGTTATTGCACTGAGTTTGTTCAGTGGTTAAAGCTGTAGACTGAATGATAGGAACACTCTCAGCAACGAAAGTTTCGGGAGCAAGAACTACCTCTTCCACAATTCTACTTTCCACAGAACTAAAAGTTAGATACTCTCCACAATTTACAGTCCCAGAGAAAGGTTCCTGTTCAGATGTGAGTGCAGTTATTGAATATGCAACAGTTTGTTGAGGCAAAATAAAGGTATCTTTCCATTCTCTTGCATCTAAACCTCGGGTTAATAATTGGAAGGAAGTTTCGGGTGGAATTCTACGGTAAACTTGATATGAAATATCTCCCTCACGAAATTGCCATTTCAATACAACTCCATCTGCACTCCGATTAGCACTGAATTTACGGACAGGTGCCGGAAGATTTAAAAGTTGAAATGTTTGTTGATTGTATTCGTATGGATTGGAATTAAACACAAAAATATTTTTTCCAATACTTAAGATGAAAGCAGTTCCTTCTCCAACAGGTTGTGATGTATTGGAAAGTACCTGTGACCATGTCCATTCCGGAAGGGAAGCCCTATAACCTATAATATTCGGTAATAAATTTGTTTCCTCTTTTGTCAGGAAGGAGGGTAAAATCGGAATTATATAGGAACTTCCTTTTTCAGGGATTAGAAGAGGTAGTTTACCATTAAACATATCCCCGTAAATGATTTGAATCATTTTTCCTTCATTTCTCTGGGAATCTATTTCTTTTAAGTTTTGCTGAAAATCAAGGGGATCAGATGAGGGAAAAAATTGGAAACTTGTATTTATTCGCTGGGAAATTATATTTTTTTGGGGAATAAGATTTGTTGAGATGATTTCTTGCAAGGTAGGTAGTATTGCCTTATCCCAGTGAACTTGTTCTTTTCCTGTCCAAAGGGCATTTTCATCTTCAAACGCATAAACAAGGGCTCCTCCCAATACACCGTTTAATATCATAGCACGGTATAGTGGACTATAAATACTAATAGCACCTTCTGGGGATTTCCCAAACAAACAAGGTTCAATTATATAATTTTTGTGATACCATGTGGGATGACAAACAATTCCAAAACGATTAACGATATTAAGTGTGTAAAGACCTAACATTTCTCCCAGACCGACAAAAGCGTTGTCTCCATTGTAACGATAAGCAGGAATAACATAATCTGGGTATTTTTGCATTGTGCGGAATAAAGGTTCCCCCGCTGGATTTGTGAAGAAATATGCCCATTCCAGGGAGTCCATACTCCAGTATAAAAACCTCCCATAGGAGGCAAGAAGTTGCACAAGTTTCGACAACCAGAAGACATGGGAATAATCCGGAGTAATCCCAGATTGTTTAGATGGATATATATTCATAGTAAAGTCATGGATTGACACTCCAAGCATATTAGGGAACCGAGCGAATAATGATGCTAATTCTCCGTGTTCAGGGCAGATGTTTTTGTCCATAATTTGGGGAATTTTTAGAATGAAAGGATATTGGAATTCCTGAAAAGCAGTATTCAACAAATCTTCGGTCCTGCCGGGGTCTGCAATAACATCCGGACCTAAGTCTAACCATAGTGCGGAAAATGGTTTTAAGTTACTATTCAGAGAATCCCATTGATTTTTAACTTTTGTGATGTCCGATGTCAGAACATTGCAAGTAAAAAGAAACAAGGGATGGTCCACCGTAATCTCCGCAATTAAAGGAGAAGTTAGAGTTGTTTCTGGTGGACCCTGTGTTTGTGTGTAGAAAAAAGAAATAAGACAAATTGAAAATGAGATACTTGTAAACATTATTATTAGTTTCTGATTTAAATTATAAAAAGTGAGAATATTTTAATAAACTATATGGACTTTGGACAAATATTTGATTAAATGGAAAAAGAATTATCAAGCATGGAAAAAGAAAATAAAGGGAAATCGTTAGTGCAATTAAGACCTGTTCAGGAATTATATAATCCTGCGAGTCGTCTTACTATAAGACCTAAAACATTAGGGTTATATAAACATGAACCTCATGTTGTATATGCAGAAGCCTACGGTGTGGGATTGGTTATGGATATATTCAAACCTCTGGAAAATTCTAATGGGTTTGGAATTATAGATGTAGTTTCTAATGGTTGGTTTTCTGACCGGCACCAATTAATACAGCATATTGGACTGGGTGTTTATGATGTTCTTTGCAGTCAGGGGTATAGCGTTTTTGCTTTATCGCCAGGTTCTTTACAGGTTTTTAATGGTATGCAAATGGTGCATAATGTGCAGGCAGGAATTCAACATATAATGTCTCACGCGGAGCAGTATGGAATTGGTAAAAAACGATTGGGGATAATGGGAATATCTGCGGGTGGGCATTTAGCCATTAATGCTTTATTTCAGGAGCCTAAATTTATAGGCAGTTCACCAGCCGAGAAAAAGCCTTTTTATAAATATATTCCTACTATCGCTTTATTTTGTGCTCCAACGGATTTATTATCATTTTATTCTCTACCTTCTTTACCATTTGATATAAAAGAAATTTTGAAACGACTTACCCGTAGAAAAACATTTTTTGAAGAGGAAATCCATTTAGATGAGAAAGAGATTGAAACGAGTTTAAGAGAACTATCACCTATTTATTTTCATGTTGAAAAGATAGACACTCCTCCATCCGTACTATTATTCCACGGGACAAAAGATAGGATTGTGCCTTTTTTACATTCCGAGAATTTTTATAAAAAATTAAAAACAGCCCAATGGGATTGTGAATTTATTATCAAAGAGAATGCTCCTCATATCTGGAAAGAAATGTCACAGGATTTTGAATATTTAGGTAAGTGGTTTATTAAGAAATTAAATTTGAATCCATAGAAGGGTAAACTGAAACTGATAATTCATAGGAATATGTCTAAATAATTGGAGTAAGTAACCGTTGAAATAAATATAGTATAATGTTTTACATATTACAGCTGCTAAAACATAAGATTAGGAGAATGAGTTATGAGAAAAAAAACACGCAGACAATTTTTGATTGAAACCGGTTGTTGTGCAGGTGCATTAGTCCTTCAACCAATGATGGGTAAAGCACAAAATACAACTCCACCGGACATGGTTGTTTGTAAGTGGAAAGGTGACCCTATCCCTGAAGAACCTACTCGTGAAATAGCGGAGAAACTTATGAAAAAAGCGATTGAAGCTATCGGCGGTTTAGAAAAATTTGTAAAGAAAGGGGATGTGGTATGGATAAAGCCAAATATGGCATGGGATAGGACCCCGGAACAAGCGGCTAATACGAATCCGGATTTATTAAGGACTTTAATTGAACTTTGTTTTAATGCGGGTGCAAAAACTGTCAAAGTGGGTGACAACACTGTCAATGATGCCACAAAATCATATGTAACCAGTGGAATTTCTGCAGTGGTAAAAGAGACAGGAGCAGAACTTGTGTATATTGACCGTAGCCGTTTTAAGGAGATGGGTATTAATGGGGAACGGGTTAAGAAGATTCCGTTATACCCTGAAATTATCGAATCGGACATTGTAATTAGTGTCCCCGTAGCGAAACATCATTCTGCAACCACAGTGACATTAGCAATGAAAAACTATATGGGGGTGATTGAAAATCGCAGGATGTTTCATCAGGATTTGCCCACATGTATAAAAGACTTAACCGCCTATATGAAACCAAAGATTTCAATCCTTGACGCTATTCGCGTACTAACAGCCAATGGTCCTCAAGGGGGTAATTTGGGGGATGTGAAAAGATTGAACACGGTTGCGATATCTACAGATATTGTGGCTTTGGATGCTTTTGGAAGTGAAATATTGAATTACAACCCAAACCAGATTGGAACTGTGAAAAAGGCATTCGAAGCAGGTTTGGGACAAATCGATTACAAGAATAAATTAAAGTATCAGGAAATTGTAGTATAAAATCATGAAGTTCAAAAAACCTCGTTCATGGACGCAATGGATAAGGCGTTTTTGTCAGTTGCTATTTTTTGCCTTATTCATTATTCTTGCATGGAACTTGCACTTTTTGGATGATGAAAATGCAACGGGAATTTATAAAATTTTTTTTCATCTCGACCCGTTGATTTTCCTTCTAACATTTCTTTCTACATGGGCTATTGCTGGGTTGTCATTACTTTGTATTATAACTGTAATAATTACTCTTCTATTAGGACGGGTTTTTTGCGGTTGGTTTTGTCCATTCGGCACACTTCATAATTTTTTTTCGTGGATAGCCCAATTAGGGAAAAAGAAAAAAGAATATCAAAATCGCACTTCCGCTCACCGTGTTAAATACTTTATCCTATTTGCGATGTTAGGTATGAGTCTTTTTGGGGGGCATTGGTTTGGAATTTTTGACCCTTTTTCTTTTTTCTATCGGTCTTTGGCAACGGGAGTATTTCCTGCGTTTCATGTAGCGGTGGAAGAATCCAGCACCGCTATCTATAAGGAAGACCCTAAAATATTAGGTTTTCCTGTTGCGAAAATCTCGGAACCTATATATAAACAATTTCGAACCCATGTTTTTAGGATGTCTCAGAAAACTTTCTACACAGAGGGGACTATCATTACTTTCACATTACTGTTTGTTATTGGACTAAATTTTGTACGACCCCGATTCTGGTGTCGATATATATGCCCCTTAGGGGGATTGTTAGGTTTAATTTCACAAAAGCCGTTATTGAGACTTTACAATGATGAAAGCACCTGTTCGAATTGTCGGCAATGTAGTAAAGAATGTCCAGCAGGAGCCCAGCCCGACCAGCGAGGTAACTGGTTGCCTACGGAGTGTTTCGTCTGCTGGAATTGTGTAACATCGTGTCGTTCAGATTCGATTACATTTCAGTTTCAGATATTAGGTGGGAAAAAGATTCCTACAGGGAAACTTGATTATCCTCGCAGGACAGTTCTGACAGCAATGGCAACAGGGACTGTGGGATTACTGGGTTTTCGTATTGCACCTCAATCAAAAGGGGGACAACCTTTCCCCGCAACACTTATCCGACCACCGGGTTCAAGAAACGAGAGGGAGTTTTTACAACGGTGTATTCAGTGTGGGGCATGTATGCGAGTATGTCCAACGAATGCAATTCAGCCTGCGGGGATAGAAGGGGGATGGGAAGCACTCTGGACACCTAAAATTGTGCCTAAAATTGGATATTGTTTATATGGTTGTAATATGTGTGGACAGGTTTGCCCTACTCAAGCGATTCAACCGCTTAAGTTATTAGATAAACAAAAAACAAAGATTGGCCTGGCGACTTTTGATAAAGGAAGATGTATTCCCTATTCGTATGGTAGAGAATGTCTTGTATGTGAAGAGCATTGTCCCCTCTCCCCCAAAGCTATTTATCTGGTAGAACGCGATGTTACTCTTCGAGATGGTAGCGTAGTAAAAATAAAACAACCTGAAGTAGACCCTGATTTATGTATTGGTTGTGGTTTTTGTGAATGGTCGTGCGTATTTCAGGATACTGCTGCTATTCGTGTTACAACAGCCAATGAAAGCAGAAATTCTAAAAATCAGCCCATTTTAGTATTTGAGAATACCTATTCAACAGGGACAGGAACTGATTCTGGAATTCCTTACTAATTGTTACTCATCGCTTTTCCATAGGCAATAGGAAGAGGGTGTTTCTTGAACGATTACTATTTTGGGAGAGTGGTTTAATTCACGAAGTTTTTGAACAATCCAAAGGGTTAGAATTTCGCTGGTTGCTTTCTCTAATCCGGTTATTTCGTTGAGCCAGTGGTGGTCAAGTAAGTCATATATTTTTCGCAATGCTGAGGGGAGATTCTCCATATCATTTGAGGAAACTTTCACAAAATAACTGTGTCCATGTAAATGATGGCAGGGGTGAGAATCGGGGAGTTGAGGTAATGATTGTGCTGATTCGAAAGAAAAGTGCCATAATTCGGGATAAACGCCATCTGCAGGAATTATTCGGGGCTTAAAGTCAAGGTCACCAATAATACCTATGCGGACACCTTTGAACCACCATGGTTTCTCTTTGAGTTGTTTTAAAAACCATTTTTCAATTGCTGGAATTGTTGCATCTTTTTCTAAACCTGGGATTTCATTTAAGTAGGAATGGTCTAATATATTTATTATGGGAGTAATGCTTTTTTTTATTTCACTGAAGTCTACTATCCAGCCATGAGCAGAATGTAAAGAACCTTCTGCAAATATTTCCACAAAAAAGGTATGCCCATGTAATTGTGCCCATTTCCCGCCTTTATGTTCATTTTTATGGGCAGAATCAAAATATATATATTTTGATATTTGTAACATGGTTTCATCTCACAAATTTTCTATATTTAAAATTGATTTTTATTTTTTAGCCACGAATTACAGGAATGAACACAAATATAAAACTATTCATATATTTTGTCTTTCAATTTTCTCAGAGAATTTATATTATCTTACAACAAATTCACCCCCTATTTATAAATCTCATAAAATTAACATGGTGTCGCCGTAAGAATAGAAACGGAATTGATGTTCTATTGCATAATTATATGCTTTCATAATCAATTCTTTTCCAGCAAATGCAAATACCAATGCCAATAGAGATGAACGAGGTAGATGGAAATTAGTTTGAAGTATATCTACTGCGTGGAAATAATAAGGGGGATAAATATATTTATCTGTAGAGCCGAAACCTGCATGGAATATCCCATTTATATACTGAGTTTCAAGAACTCTTGTAACGGTTGTGCCTACCGCAATTATTCGCTTGCCTTCTTTTTTTTTCTTATTCAACAAATCTGCTGTTTCTTCGCTGATAGTAAAATCTTCTGCATCAACGGTATGTTGTTCCACTTTTTCTGTGGTTATAGGTTTGAATGTTCCATATCCCACATGTAGGGTTATAAAACAGATATCTATCCCCTTTTCTTTTATTTTTTTAAAGACACGATGGGTATAGTGCAAACCTGCGGTTGGAGCGGCAACTGAACCTGACTTCTTTGCAAAAATAGTTTGATAACGAATTTTGTCATTGGGCTCGGGAGTTTCTCTGTGAATGTAAGGGGGTAGGGGGACTAAACCTATTTTTCGGATAATCGAAAGAAGATTCCCATGAGGAAAGTGAATAATTCTTCTGCCTTCCCCTAAAAAATCGCGGATTTCAATTTTTACTTTTTCATGTAAAATTACACAGGTCCCAAAGTGAATTTTTGCTGAGGGTTTCACTAATGCTATCCAGTCATATTCATTTACTTGCTTTAATAAAAATACTTCGACTTTTCCCCCTGTTTTTTCTTTGTATCCTAATAATCGTGCGGGAATTACTTTAGTATCGTTTAAAACGATAACATCTCCTGGATGTAAGTAATGATATATATTCCTGAATATATCTTCTTGTATTGAACCATCATTCCTGTTAAGAACCAGTAAACGAGCTGAGTCGCGAGGTTTAATCGGATGTTGAGCAATTTTTTCTTCAGGCAATATATAATTTAATTCTTCTGTAAACATAAATTATGTTTTTACAGCATATTGCTACTTTGATGGGTTGATTTGGTTGGTATATATGATTGCTTTCATGTAAGAGGCTGATTCTGTTCGAACCTCTTGAAACCCGATATTTATAAGACAACCTAACATAATCATTGTAGAGATGAAGGAAGACCCCCCACTACTAATTAGAGGTAAACACATTCCTTTCACGGGAAGTATACCTGTGTTTACTAACATCATGACAATCCCCTGAATCCCTATCATACAGGTTATACCTATGGCAAGAATGGAGCCTTGAAAGTCCGGTGATTTTCTGGCTATCTCAAAACCATAGTAAATAAGAAGAAAAAAGAGTATTACTACAAGTATTGTACCGACTAAACCCATCTCTTCACCTATAATTGAAAAAGGAAAATCGCGGTGGGCTTCGGGTAAATAGTCTAATTTTTGTTCACCTGCCCCTATGCCTACTCCTAACAAATTACCTTGATAAAATGAAACCAGGGATTGAATAATATGCCATCCTTTTCCTGCGGGATCCCATTCGGGGAACCATGTGTATATAATTCGGTCAATCCGATGGGGTTTTGTGATAATAGCAAGGCTAAAAGCAGTGCCTAAAAGCCCTCCTCCCATAAATAAATATTTTCTTTGTATTCCTGCAACGAACATCATACATAAGACGGAAGCCATAATGACCATAGGTGTTCCCTGATCATTTTCTAAGAAGATTAGAAAACAATAGAATCCTGCGAGAAGGATAGGGAAAACAATTGCATAGTGAAATGTTTTTAATTTATTATGGAAGCGAGTTAAATACCATGTAATATTGACAAGAACGACTATCTTTACAAATTCAGAGGGCTGAAGCGAAAAGATACCAAAAATGTCCATCCATCTTTTGGCTCCATTTCTTGATTCACCAAGGATTAAAACGGCTACCAACCCCCAAAAACCCATAAGAGAAATGAACCAGAGATATTTAGGTTTGAAAAGATTATGATAATCTGAGAATAGTAAAGTAATAAAACAGCCCCCTCCAATACATATTAAAATAAGTTGTTTTATTAAGAAGGACTGTAAATTACTTTTTAATCCTTCTACACTGTATCCTACCATCAATCCAAGTATCGTAAGAATTACAGTAATAACTATTACTGCAGATGAATCTTGATGCATTCTTTATAACTCCTCTGTTAACAATTTTTGGACACATCCCTTGAAATGTTCTCCGCGTACCTCATAATTGGGATACATATCAAAACTGGCACATGCTGGAGATAACAACACAACTGATGAGGGAAAAGCGTTTCTCCAAGCAGTGCGGACAGCTTCTTCCATAGTTTGAACTCGTTCTATTTTTACTAAATCGGAAAAGGATTTTTCTATCTTTTCTGCATCTTCGCCAATAGTAATAAGAAAATGAACTTTTTCTTTTATAAGAGGTCGCAAAGGGAGATAACTTGCCCCTTTTCCTCGCCCCCCGGCAATTAGAATAACGGGCTGATTGAAACTTTCTAAAGCAACGCGAAGGCTTTCTACATTGGTAGATTTGGAATCATTATAAAACTCTACTCCATTTTTATTTCCTAAAAATTCTATTCTATGAGGAACTCCTTTGAAGGAGGCCATTGCTTTCAGCACTTGCTTTGGATGATTATACACCGCACTTACAGAGGTCAATACGGCAAGGGCATTGGATAGATTATGCAAACCTTTCAAAGGTATACATTCAACAGCATCTAATATCTCTTCATCAAAACATATATATCGTTTATCCACATCTCTGGTAAGAATCCATGCTCCCGAATCTATTTTACGATTTAATGAAAAATAAAATTTATTTACATAGAGAGGAATAATCATTGAGGAGACCCATTCATCATCTTTATTGAGTACTGCGAAATCGCCTTTTGCCTGATTTTGATAAATTTTATTTTTTACATTTGTATATTCTTTCATTGTAGGATGACGCGTTATATGGTCGGGGGTAATATTGAGGACAACTGCTACACGGGGATGAAAATAATAACTATATTCCAATTGATAACTACTCAATTCAGCTACAATCAAATCGCTCTGAATATTGTTTGTGATTATATCTGATAAAGGGGTATCGTTATTCCCTGCTAAAACACTATTAAATCCCAGTTCTCTTAAGGTATGATGTATCCAGCAAGTTACGGTAGTTTTTCCATTGGTTCCTGTTACTGCAATGACAGGGACATTGGTAAAATAATAAGCATATTCAAATTCCCCTAGGATGGGTATGTTTTTCTGCTGTGCCGTTTGTAATATGGGGATTTTAGGTGAAACGCCTGGACTAACGATAATAAAATCGATACTTGCTAATAAATCTTCAGAATGATGTCCTAAAACATAATCTATTTGTAATTCTTTGAGTGTTTTTACAACATCTGGAATTTCCTCTTCTTTTTTAATATCATTAACAATTACCGTCTTTTTCTGCTTTTTTAATAATTTAGCGGAAGCCAGACCTGATTTTCCGGCACCTATAATCAGTGCTCGTTTGAAGGATTTTATTTCATCCGGTTTGAAAGCAGGTATATTCATCGCAGTTTAAGTGCTCCTAAACTTAATAATGCAAATAACAGCGCAATTATCCAGAAACGCAAGGTTACTTTTGTCTCTGTCCAGCCTAATAGTTCGAAATGATGATGTAAGGGAGCCATACGAAAAATCCGTTTGCCTGTCAGTTTAAACGAGGCTACCTGTAATAAGACACTGCCTGCTTCAAGAACAAAAATGCCTGCTACTAATGGGAGTAATAGTTCTTGTTTGGTTAAAACAGCAAGTGATGCAATTGCCCCTCCCAGTGAAAGCGAGCCTGTATCTCCCATGAACACCTCTGCGGGATGGCCATTATACCAAAGGAAACCGAGTCCAGCCCCCAACAGAGCAGAACCAAACACAAATAATTCGCTTGCTTCAGGCACATAAGTAAGGAATAAATAACGGCTCCAGTCTGCACGGCTTACGATATATGCAATACCTGCATAAGCCATAACAGAAATAATCGATGACCCAATAGCTAATCCATCTAATCCATCCGTTAGATTGACTGCATTTGAGACGCTCACGATAATAAAAGCAACGAATGCAATGTATAAAATACCTAATGGGATAAAGAGATTTTTGAATCCGGGAACACCTACTTTTGTGTGGAGAGATGAATCAGAAATATAGAAGGAATTTTTGAATGAATACTCCATTAATAATCGTGCTAATCTTTGCTTTTGAAAAGGTTTATTTTTATTTGCATTGTTTAAATATTTTTGAACCTCGGGGCGTAATTTTTTTTCTTTCCATATAGAATTGTATTGCCATTCGTCTTTTTCTATCGTCTGATTAAGGCTACGAATAAGTAATAGTTGTTCTTCTTCTTCTAGTTCTTTTTTAAGGTCTAATCGAAGGAGATGTTCTTTTAATAAGGTCGGAATTTGTGAACAAATATAAACGATTTCAGGGTTTCCCTTTTGTTCTAAGCCTTGAATTAATTGGTTTCTTAAATTTTGCCAGTCTTTGACATCGGATATTGTTAGATAAATCGCACCCGGTGTTATCGGATTAAAATATAAATATACACCGAATAAAATGCCTATGATAATTTGTCCTATCATTTTATCTCGTGCCCGTAAACCATCATTATGTTTTCGCTTTAACTTGATGTAATCATCTAAAAAGCCTAAAAAACCTAATGCACAAAAGACACTCATTGTAAGCCACAGAAAACGGTTTGTCAAGCGTCCCCAAATTAAGAGTGACAAGAAAGTGGAAATAAGTATTAAAATACCTCCCATGGTAGGTGTCCCTGCTTTACCTTTATGAAGTTGATGCAGGTCTGCCACATATTCTTTTTTAATATATTGTCCTATTTTCATTTCTTGTAATTTGTGTATAACAAAAGGACCTATGAGTAGGGTAATGAAAAAAGATGTAAAAACAGCTCCCCCTGCTCTAACTGTGTGGTAAGTTAGAACATTTATTAACCCGATATAGGGAAGTAATAAAATGGCAATGTAGTATAGCATCTATACCTCTCACAACAAATCGTTTTTGCTTCTACAATAAAAATTTAAAATTATAAATCAAATCTATCTATTCATTCATTAACTTCTCTTTTAAGTGTTGTATAACTTTTTCCATGGTCATTCCACGAGAACCTTTAATTAATATCCAGTTTTGAGGATGAAGTGTCTCTATAATTTTTTCTGCTATTTCTTTGTGTTCTGAACATACTTTTACTGTTTTTACTCCTGTTTTCAATGCACCTCTTTCCACTTCTTTTGTGAAGTTTCCATAAATAAATAAAGTATCTACTCCATATTCACCTGTTTGTTTACCTAATAAGTAGTGGTACTTCTTACTATTGTCACCCAATTCAAGCATATCTCCAAGGACAGCACAGCGATAACCCTCTGGTGCGATTATCTGTAAATATTCTAATGCGGATTTCATACTGGAAGGGTTCGCGTTGTAACAATCCTCAATAATGTTAAATTGTCCAATTTGATAAGTTTTTATCCTGCCTGTTTTGTAGTATGTATCTGTCAATACTTGTTCATCAATGGGTATTTTATGCTTCAACGATACTGCAATTGCAAGTAAAAAATTGGATAATGAAGAAGGAGAGCATAAAGGTAACTGTAATGCCCCAACGGGTTCTATTTCGACTTCCATCTTTTCTGGGGAAATTTTTCGAACCGATTTTAATTGTATATCCCCTTTCTTTCCGTAATAGATTTTATTTGCGATAATTTGTTTTCCGATAGAAACACAATGGGGATTGTCTGTATTTATATAAAAATATCCCCATGGGGGAAGGCATTTGGCTATATTGGCTTTTTCTTGCGCTATACCTTCTACACTACCTAACCTTTCTAAATGAGCAGGGGCAATAGTGGTAATAGCAGATTCTTCGGGATATGCAATGGAACAGAGTTCGGCGATGTCTCCTGTTTTCCCTGCACCCATTTCTATAATCCCCCAGTCGGTATCTTCATCCATTTGTAACAAGGAGAGAGGGCAACCCAACTCATTATTAAAATTCCCTTTTGAGGCTACTACTTTGTACTTTTTTGCTAATATCGCTGAAATTAATTCTTTTGTTGTCGTTTTCCCACAAGAACCTGTTATCCCAAATACCTGGGACTTTAAGTTTGCTCGATGCCAGCGAGCAAATCGCTGAATTGCCTGCAAGGTGTCATTCACATAAATAAATGGGACCGCACTCTTTTTGGAGACGACCACCGCGACGGCTCCTTTTCTTAATGCTTCTTGCACAAATTGATGTCCATCTACTTTTGTTCCAGGTAGGGCAAAAAAAACATCGCCCGGTTGGATTGTTCGTGTATCTATAGAAACCCCTGTAAATTCAATATATTCATCACCTCCATTCAACTTCCCTGAAATGGCCTTTGTTAAATCTTTTAAATAGTATTTCCAGGGCATTTATTGTTTCCCTCTCAAACATTTTCGGGCTACTTTGCGGTCATCAAATGGGAATTTCTGCGTTCCTATAATCTGGTAGGGTTCATGTCCTTTTCCAGCAATAACAACCATATCATTCGGTTTTGCTTTGTCCATAGCGAATTGTATTGCTTCTTCCCTATTCTCAATGACAAAATAATCATCTCCTTTATGTCTGCCCATCTTTTGGATACCTACTTCGATATCTAAAAGGATTCGTTTAGGGTCTTCGGTTCGGGGATTATCCGAAGTTAAGATAATGAGGTCTGCCCATTTCCCTGCGACTGCACCCATTTTGGGACGTTTTGTTTTATCACGGTCACCACCACAACCAAATACTACGATGACTTTACCTCGAGTTAAGTTTCTCGCCGTTTGTAAAATATTATTTAAACCATCATCTGTGTGAGCATAATCTACTACAACAGCGAATTCCTGTCCCTCTTCTATTAGTTCGAATCTTCCGGGAACACATTTTAAATTTCTTAATCCTTTTTGTATATCTTTAAGGGAAATCTCCATCTCTCCGGCAATAGCAGAGGCACATAAGGCATTAAAGACATTATGTTTCCCGATTAGAGAAATTTTGATATCTATTTCCCCCATAGGCGAATGTAATATAAACTTTGTATCTTTCATAGTCACTTCAATATCACTTGCCCAATAGTCCCCTTTCATTCCATAAGTTACATATCTGGTCTTACAATGTTTAATAAAATGTTCTGCATTAGGGTCAGATTTGTTAATAACTCCGAAGGTATTTTCACCTGTTAACATTTCAAAAAGTTTTAATTTCGCTTTTAAGTATTCTTCCATTGTTTTGTGGAAATCGAGATGGTCTTGAGTTAGGTTTGTAAAAGCGGAGGCAGTAAAATGAATTCCGGATACACGGTCCTGAGCTAAGGAGTGACTACTCACTTCCATTATGACATGTGTAATTCCTGCTTCTTTTGCCTTTGAAAATAGGGAAACGAGTTGTTCATTAAAGGGGGTTGTGTGAACTGCTTCAATATCTTGATTTCCGAAGGTATAACCTAAGGTCCCAAACCGTGCTGTGGCAAATCCTCTTTCCTTGAAAATACTTTCTACTAAAAATGTAGTGCTTGTTTTACCATTAGTCCCTGTGACTCCGATAACAATCATAGATTGTGTAGGATCACCAGCAAGGAAATGGGCTATTTCACCTGATATATGACGCGGATTCTCATGAGCAATATAAGGGATATTTTTTTCTTTTAATAGAGTTAAATAATCATCTGTTAGTTGAGGCTCTCCAATAATAGCAATAGCACCCTTTTCTATCGCCTCTGGAATAAAATTCCAGCCGTGAGCATGTTCTCCGGGAATAGCTGTAAATATAAAACCTTTTTGAACATTCCGCGAATCTTCTGTTATACCCGAAACAGGCTCATCCGGAATAGGTGTAGGGATATTTAAATTCCACTTTTCAACGATTTCTCTTAAATACATTCACTATTCCTCTCTTTTCATGGAAATCATTTCTGGTTTTGAATAGAAGTCTTCTGAAAAATCTAATTGACATATATCTACATCTTTTAAGGGGGTACCTGCTGATGGGTATTGTGAAACTACTCTTCCGTAGCCACGGCATTCATGATCTATTTTTAATGCATTTAAAACTCTTAAGACTTTCATTTTTGTTAATCCCGAAAAGTCAGGTAAAGTTTCAGTTTGTTGAGCCATTTTTATAATTTCTTCTTCGGGTAATGGGCAAAAAACAGGTTTTTTTAGAGTACCTTTTTCTTCATTATTTTGTTTTTCTTTATAACTTTTTTTTTCTCCTTTTACATCTACCATCACTGTTTTATTTTCATTTAAGGGTTCTTCGTTTAGTAATTCATGAACCCAAAGAGGGTCTATATCTTCAAAGTATAGTGAGTCATTATCTTTTTCTATGCTTTCTTCTGCAATAAAGCCATCTTGCTTTAATAAATCATTAGAAATATTGGGGTCAGGAGGGACTTTGAGACGAGTGAGTGCATAATATACCACATTTTTAAATACAGGTCCACAGACATAACCGCCATATCGAATTTTAGACATAGGGTAACGAATAACAATAACGGCAACGACTTTGGGATGTGTGACAGGAGCAAAGCCTGCAAAAACAGAGATTATTTTATCCGGGTCATATCCTCCGCCTTCTTTTTGTGTCCTTGCTAAATGGGCTGTTCCTGTCTTCCCTCCAACTTTATATCCTGGGATATTTGCTGACTTTCCTGTTCCTTTAAGTACAACTTGATGGCATAAAGTTCTCATAATCTCAGATGTTTCAGGGTTTATAACTCTCTGTGGTTCTTTATTTCCATGTTCGTATAAAACTTCTCCATTGGGAGTGGTTACTTTTTCTACAAGGTAAGGTTCTACAAGATATCCTCCGTTTGCAATGACAGCATAAGCCCGTGCTAATTGGATAGGAGTAACCATTACCGCATAACCGATAGACATGGAACTCAAGGTTGTTTCTGCTCGGTTGGTGGAGATAGCACCAATTCGTTCCGTAGAAATATCTTGAAGTGTTTTTGAACCAAAACCAAATTTTTTTACATAATCACGCAAAATATCTAATCCTACACTTCTGCCAACCTTTACCATAGCGACATTACTGGATTGCTCGAAACATTTCCAGAAAGGTACAGCACCCATCCCGTGAACATCTTTGATGGTTTTTCTACCTATTTGGATGCGGCCTCCCTCACAATTAATTATGGTATCTTTTTTATAACCACCCTGCTCAATTCCTGCACTTGCAGTTACTATCTTAAAAGTGGAACCGGGTTCGATAAGTTCATATAAAACTTTGTTTTTTAATGCATCTCCTTGTCTTGTCTCAGGGATATTGGGGTCATACGAAGGACGCGAAGCCATTGCTAGAATGGCTCCCGTGAAAGGGTCCATGATAATGCCCATTCCATCAACAGCATTGCACTCTTCAATCCGTCGGTCTAATTCTTTTTCTAATATATGTTGGATTTCTAAATCTATGGTAAGATGTAGATTGGCTCCCGGATATTGGCCATTTTTTTCTTTCGAAGTAGAGGGTAGAATATTACCCGAACTGTTTTTTCTACCTGAAATTTCTGTGGGGTCTGCATAAAGATAACGGTCCCAATCTTTTTCTATCCCATCCATGCCTCCAACTCGATTTTCATTATTCATGGCTACAAAGCCAATTATATTTCCACCAACTTCATGGTGTGGGTATTGCCGAAACCACTCATATTTTATGAATAAAGGATTTCCTTTGGGTTTGTCACTTTTAGTTGTTTTATCCAAACTGTCTCTAAAATAGGATAACAGCATATCTTTATAAGACTGTTTTTTATTATCCTGGGTTATTTTTGTTTTTTTAAGTTGTTCCCTTTGCCATTTATTCATCTCGAATACAAAATTTTCCAGTTCTGCCTTTGGAATGTTGTCGATGCCTTTTTGGAGTAAAACATACTGTAATTTTTTCCCTTCACTATTGGTAAGTGTCATTCTTTTTTTCACAAACTGAACATCCAACCCTATTTTTTGAGCCACTTTTTGAGCCATTTCATCAAGGTAAAAAATATCCGCAGGGGAACAAAAAAGAGAAGGCATTAAAACAGAGTATGCCAATGGGTTTTGGGACCTATCATAAATCGTCCCCCGTGGATTTTCGCGTTTGATAATTCCTGTATGTTTATTTGCGAAATCCTTTACAATTTCTTTGGGAAAGAAGAAAACAATTACAAGCCTAACAACAATAATGCAGAACGAAAGCCATAGGAAAAATTGCAAAAGAGCCAATCGTTTTATTTCAATTTTAGGATGAGTTTCTACCTCTATTTCAAAAGGTGATTGTTTATACATATAACGGGATGTTTCTTTCTTTTATTACAATTTTTCGATTAAGAATTCCTCCAATAAATCTATATCAACAAATTCTTTCATTTCTTTCTGTAAATTTTCTTTATTCTTATCCTTGTTTATTGTTTTATTTTCTTGTGGTTCTTCTTGTACATTGTTTTTAGATTCCGCATTGACTGGGGTGGTAAGTTCGTTAAGAATTTTTTCCTGAAACGAATCTACAGCTTTGTTTAATAATTTAAAAATATTTTGCTTAATACTTTTTTCTCCCTCTGCATATTTTATTTCTGGAGATGATATATCCACTTTTTTAGGTTTCTGGGGGAATGGAATATTAGAAGTGGCAGTTTGTATTAATCGTTCTCGTTCATTTTTACTATATGTAACTCGAACAACTTGTTCCGGTGTTGGAGATACCAGTCCTAATTGGTAGCCTAACCGTGTTAAGTTTTGTAGGTTCTCTAATTTTGCTTTTTCTACTTTTAATGCTTCTATTTCCGCCATTATCGCTTGGAGCCCATAGTTAATATCTTCTTCTTTTTGCATATTTTGCTCTTCTTGGGTTTGCTTTTGTTCTTCTGTTTCTCCCAAAAACAATATTTTATTTACTATTTTTGAAAAGGATGTTGTACTTTTCTTTTCAATGTTTTGTTTTTCGGACCGATTTGTTGCAGGTTTATTTTCTTCTTCCTTCTTACTTATTCCTTGAGATTTTCTGGGTTTGTTAAATTCTATTTCATTTTTAACCCAACGCGTAATATTCTTTTTGGTCTGAATGGTTAAATAGTCATAACGCCAGCGTTGGACATTGATATATAAATCTACCGCCAAGACGCCTGACACAATAAATACAGGGATGAGGTACAACGATGCTTTAAACAAAGCCTCTTTTCTTATTTGTATAACTTTTTTAGTCATAAATTTCCCCCTCTTTCTCGAGATAATAATGGATATATTTATCAGAGATTTTTTCGATAGCTCTTAGTTTTGCACTTTTGGCTCGTGTATTTAGACACACTTCTTCTGGAGAAGGAAGTATAGGTTTGGGTGTTAAATTCTTGGCTATGGGAGGAATTTCTTCTATCAGAAAACCTTCCGGAGATAAAATTTTTATCGGTTGGGAAACAAATCGGAATAAGGATTTTACAATTCTATCTTCACCTGAGTGAAAACTAATAACAACAAAACGCCCATTGATAGCTAATATTCTGAGTCCTGCCCAAAGACCTTTTCTTAAAAAAAACAATTCATTATTAACTGCGATTCTTAATGCTTGAAATACCTGACGAACTTCGTCGGGAATACGATTTGTTATATGAAATTCTTCCAGTATTGCCTGAACTAAATCTGAAACTTTTTTTATTTTGCCTTCTTTTCTGTAGGTAATAATTTTTTTAGCAATGCGATAGGGTTTAGTAAGATCGCCATATTCTTTTAATACTTTCGCAAGTGTATGCTCATCGGTCCTATCTAAAAAATCACTCAGAGTCTCTTTCTCGTTTGTATTCATCCGCATATCCAAAGGACCGTCTTTTTGAAATGAAAATCCTCTTTCTTCATCATCGAGAGCAAAACTTGAAAGCCCCGCATCAATTAGAATAGCATCCACTTCTTGTATTCCTAATGTCTTTACTACTTTATCCATATTCGCATAGTTTTCATGAAATAATTTTATATGTTTCTTTTTTTCAAATTTTTTTGTGCAAATTTCTATGGCTTTAGGGTCTCTATCCATGCCGATTACAATTTTGGGAGATAAGTGTTCAAGAATACATGAAGTATGACCACCGGCACCTATGGTTGCATCAACAAAAATACCCTTCTCTCTCTCTTTGAAGAGGTTTACTACCTCCTTTGCCATTACCGGAATATGATAGTTTTCATTGGTCATAAATTCTTGACATAACAAGTGAAAAAATTTCCAGTAAGGAAACTTACTGGAAAAAAGAGTTAGGGGTTATGCGGCTAACTTAAATGCATTAATAGCACCTATTTCCGTCTGGTATATTTCAAAATAATGCCATATCCCAAGAAAGCGAAATAGTTGCTCAATGAAAGTGCTCGGCTGGACGAGTTTTAAGTCGCCACCTTTTCTTCGTGCCATTTGTAAACACTCTAATAGATAGCCTGCTGAAACCTGGTCTATCATGTCCACTGCTTGAAGGTTAAGCACCACGTAACTCTTTTTGTGTTTGATGTAATCGGCGACAGCAAGTCGCAGATCACATACATTTTCCTCATCGAGACTCCCAGAAATCCTAATGAGGATTACATTCCCGTCATTAACTTTTTCCATGTCCATAGCTACTTTCTCCTATGATGTTAAATTTTGTTTCACATTAGATAATGGAAATAATTCCTCCATAAAATTTTTCATGTCTATTTGAACATCATTGTTTTTAAAGAAATTGTCCCATGATTTTTCATTCCATATTTCAAGATACATACCACATCCCGCAATTACTGCATTATCCATAATCTCTGCCCAATTGCGGAAAGGAGCAGGTAAGGTTATGCGATATTGTCCATCGGGTCGAACTTGAATAGAACCTCCGATAAACCGACGACGAAGAAGTTGAGCCTTTGGATTTAATACAGGAAGTTGCTCTAATTTATCCGTAATTTCGTTCCATATCTGAGAAGGAAACAACAATAGATTATTCTCAAATCCACGGGTAAGATACCAAACCGTGTGATTATTGTCTATCATAATGGATTTTAAAGAAGCAGGGACAAGTATTCTATTTTTATCATCTAATGTGACATGATGTTCCGATTGATATACAATCACTATAAAACTCCAATAAAATTACATTAAATTACTAATAGATTACTATATAATATCACTAAAAATCCACTTTGTCAAGTTAAAAATAATAATTTTATTAAAATTTTTTATTTTTAATAAAATAATCCCCCTGAGAATATCAAGGGGATTATAAATTTTAGATATGGAAGGATATTATGAGTTGATTATTTCTTCGGAAATTTCTATCTCAGTCTCTAATTTTTCAACGGAACTTATCATTTCATCCCATGTTATAGTACGATTTTGATATGCGGACATTCTTCCCAAAATACTTGTTAAATTACTATAAGCTGATTCTTTGAGGTTATTGATATATGTATGATTTTTTATAGCGTCATAAAAATCTTTAATATTGTTTACTGCTCCTGCTTCATAGATATCCGAACTTTTTCCTCCTTCCCAACTATCTGATTTTCCTTCGATGGTTACAACTCCTCCGTAATGGGTGTCAGCGGTTCCAAGTGAACCATAAAGTCTCATACACAAATCATCGTAACCATAAGTAAATTGTCCGCTACTAAAATCTACAATAACATCATTGGGATATGTAAACTGCACACAGAAATGGTCCCAACAATCACCTACATCGGTCCGTGCTTTTCTCCCACCTGTGCCGAAGGCTTTTACAGGATGGGATTGTAAATACCAGTTTGCCATATCAATCACATGGATATTTTGTTCCACAATAATATCACCCGAAAGAACCTTGTCAAAGACCCAATTTTTTAATCGGGCTCCGGGCGTTCCGGGTTCTGCTTGTTTTCCCAATCTACTACAATAGTAATAACATTGCCCGATAACGGGCTCGCCAATCATTCCTGAATGAATTCTTTTTACACATTCTTTGAATAACTCATAATTTCGCGTTTGGAAATCAACTAATAAACACAATTTATCTTGGTATTTTTGGGCAATGTCTATTAAAGACAAACATCCTGCGACATCAACAGCGATAGGCTTAGCTAAATACACATGTTTTCCTTTTTCCACAGCAGATAATACTTGCTGTGGATGAAAATAAGGTGGACTTTCAATAGCGACTGCTTCAATATCGGTTTCTAATAATTGTTTATAGCCATCGAGTCCCACAAATACATTGGATTCGGATACATTACATTCTTCCGCTACACGCATAGCACGTTTGCGGAAAACATCATGAACCGCTGTTATTTTGAAAGGAGCATTTTTTTCAAATAACCGTGCTATCCAACGTCCTCTACCTCCGCAACCGATAAGACCTACTTTTATTTTTTCATTGGCTTCACTTCCAAAAACAACTTTTGGAGATAAAATTGTAATGGCACCTGTTCCTAAAACTGCTGTTTTAATAAATTCCCGTCTTGAGCTGTTGTTGAAATTTTTTGTGTCCATTCTTATTTTCCTTTTTGTTGATGGTTAACCCAATAGTTGATGAATATAGTCTAAATTTTTCTTAAAGTCATTAACTTTATTCATTGTGGGTAGCCCTGTTTCCAAAACAAACCACCCCTTATAATTAATCTCTTTTATAGCCTCTGCAATTGGCTCCATCTTTACTTTACCCTTACCTAAATAGAAAGCACCATCCTTGAAATGTATCTGACAGATTTTATTTTTTAGCATTCGTATTTCCGTGGGGACATCATATCCATTATAGGTCGAATTACCTACATCGTAATATACTTCACATGCATCGTTTCCAATTTTTTCTAAAATATCCATATTTTGTTGAGCGGATAAAGTATTTTCAATTCCTAATATAATCCCTTTCTCTTTTGCTTTGGGAGCACATTCTTTTAATCGGCTTACTACTTCAGCCACATCTTTTTCTTTTAATCCATCTTTGTCTCTTAGGTCTCCTTTCCCAAAGAAAGCGAGTAGTATTACTTTTGCATCCAGTGATTTTGCCGAATCAATGGTATCCAGAATCCAGTTCACAGCCCGAGGCTCACTAGCTAAGGGAGCCTCATTCAAAAGTCCCATTGCAATAGAAGGAATCAGAAGCCCTGTTTCTTTCATCTTCACTTTGTATTGTTCTTGCAATTCTATATTCGCAATAGCAATTTTATCTTCGGGTTTTCCAGCAGAAATTTCTACTCCATCTAATCCTATTTGTTTGCCAATATCAAGGGCAGAAGGACCTTCTGTCCACAGAGACCAATCACACGCAGCAATTGGATAATTATTTTTCTTTTCGTCACCAAATAATAAACGAGATAATCCTGAAGTTGTTATACTTGCTCCAGTTATTGTCAAAAAACCTCTTCTTGTTAAGGACATTTTATAACTCCTTACGGTTGGTTTTGGTTAAATAGCACCTATTTCACATTTATTACTGCTTAATTTTATAATTCTAACCCAAACGAATTAGAAAATAAAATAAAGATTCTTAATAGAAAGGAAATAATATGAAATGGGGAAGAGTAATTAATGAGCATGGAAATATTTCTTATGTATCAATTGCAGAGGATAATAATTTATATGAAATTGAAGGAACCCCTTTTGATAATTCATTTTTCATGACAGATACATTAATTTTACCTCAGAAATGGCTTCCACCTGTTGATGCACCAACAATATTATGTATTGGACTCAATTATAAAGGACATGCAAAGGAAACGAACAAACCTATACCTGAATATCCTGTGGTTTTTATGAAAAATCCTTCTGCACTTACAGGACATCTTGAACCTATACAAATTCCGAAAGTTTGTAATAATGAGTTAGATTATGAAGGAGAGTTGGTCATCATTATCAAATCCGATGCAAGAGATGTAAAAGTAAGCGAGGCTCGTAATTATATCGCCGGATTTACTATTGGGAATGATGTTTCCGCACGCAAATGGCAGATGGAATTAGGTGGGGGGCAATGGGTACGAGGAAAGAGTTTTGATACTTTTGCTCCTGTGGGTCCTTTTGTTTTACCGATAAGTGATGTAAAGGATGCGATTTCCTTTCAGATTACCACAAAGGTGAATGGGCACATTCTTCAGTCGGGAAATACTTCGGATATGATTTTTAGTCCTTTTGAACTGGTCGCTTTTTTAAGTCAAGATACTACCTTAAAGGCAGGTACTTTAATTTTTACTGGAACTCCTTCCGGGGTGGGTTGGGCTCGTTCTCCGAAAATAGTTTTAGTAAACGGAGATATAGTTGAAATTGAAATATCATCTATTGGAACTTTAAGAAATCCGGTCATTGGATAAAAAAATAGCACGCAGAAAATCTTCTGCGTGCTTTGCCAAAAAATCCGATTGAATCTTATTTATTCTGCAACATCAAAAATCCGCATGATAGCAGCGAGTTCTGCAACCATAGGAGGTTCTCCTGGGAACCGAACGAAAGACACATGACCATCCATATAAAGAATATTACTGCCGCCGGGAATATGATTAAATTTGGCTACCTGGTCAGAGACATTATCCCACATAACGAAAATGGAACTTTGTGCTTTTGCACTTGCCGCAGGGTTATTAATGTCTGTAATTAAGAACCGCTCTATTCCTTCTCTTAAACGATATACAATTGTTCCACCTCCATTACCAAGTCCTGGAGAAACCTCTCTATCATTATCTGCTTCTCTCATAAATCCATTCGCATCATTTGCAAGGAAGTAAGGTCTTAGTTTATCAATCATATCCTCCATCACTTCTATAAACTGTGCCGCTCCTTCTGTGATAGAAGGGTCTAAAGGATTACCAATTATTTGTGATAATGCTTGTAACGCAGCGGTTGATTTTTTCGGGTATTCACTTCCACAACGGTCAAATACAAATTCTGCATAGGTATAGCTTGCATCAATTCCTTCTACTCCCTGTTGGCGATTTCCATCTATTTTTTGAGTCATTGTAAATTCTTTTGTCTGTGGGTCTATAAAATTATCTAACTTATCTTTCGCATCGGAAGGGCAAAAGATAATCGCTGGGTCAGTCAGATATTCTGGATATATCACATTGATTAATGGTCCAAATGCCATGCAGGGACGAGGACCACAACCCAATTCTAACTGACTAGGAGGGAATTTTCCACCTGGAGCTTCGTTAGCATACATTTTAAAAACGAGTCCCCATTGTTTTAAATTATTAGCACAAGAAGAACGACGTGCCGCTTCACGAGCACGAGCCAAAGCTGGAAGTAAAATTGCAGCAAGGATACCAATGATGGCAATAACAACTAATAATTCGATGAGCGTAAAACCTGTTCTTTTCATTTTTTGTTCTCCTTAAAAAGTGTTAAATTTTATAATTGGTTGAACCAATTTATATAATATATCAAAATTGAAACTATTTGTCAAGTTAATAACTATAATTGGTGGAACAATTATGGAAAACAAAAAAGAGATTAAAAATATCGCTTCAACTCGTTCAAGAAGGATTGCGGATGAATTATGCCGGAAGATTGTTAACAAAAATTATAAACCGGGTGAAAAATTACCTACAGAACGGGAATTAGCGGAGCAGTTCAAAACCACACGGCATAGCATAAGAGAAGCATTAAAAAGATTGGAAGCTTTAGGTCTCGTAAAAATTCGTCAGGGGTCTGGGATTGTTGTGCAGGATATTGACCTGATTGGTGGACTTGAACTGTTTGATACTTTAATCCGTGATGAAGAAGGGAAAGTTAATTTGCCCTTATTAAAAGACATCCTTGAATTTAGGGACAACATGGTTCGTCAGGTGGTTCGTCTTGCTGCGGAGAGACACACACAAGAAGAATTAGATGAACTTCGATATTTGTTCCAGAAAAGAAAAACCACATTGTATAATCCTGAAGAATTGCAGAAAATAAACGAACGATTTTTTCGTCTTTTCTCCCAAGCGACAAGAAATCAAATTTATGAACTTTTATACAATACAATGTGGCATGCTTTTCTAAAAATTAACGAAATGGTAGATATTCTTTTAATTGGCAAACAAGAATTAGACAAACTCGCAGAACGGATTTTAGAAGCTTTTGAGCAACAAGATGGGGATCTGGCAGAGTTGTTGATTACACGACATCTTGAGACTGTGAGGAAACAGTTTGAAATGAATTTAAAAGAATCTTCTAATGATTCGAATAGTTCTTAAACATATAAAATGAGGTTATTATTATGGACAAAAAACGGATACATCTTTTATGTAATGCCCACTTAGACCCTTGTTGGTTATGGGAGTGGGAAGAGGGAGCCGGTGAAACGCTTTCTACTTTTAAAACGGCGGTGGAATTATGTGAGCAATTTGAAGAGTTTATTTTTAATCATAATGAAGCTATTCTTTATAAATGGGTAGAACAATTTGCGCCTGATTTATTCAAGCGAATACAGATGCAAGTCCAAAATGGTAAGTGGAACATTATGGGGGGATGGTTTCTTCAACCGGATTGTAATATGCCCTCGGGCGAGTCTTTTGTTCGTCAGGTTCTTATTGGGAGAAATTATTTTAAAGAAAAATTTGGAGTAGATCCTCAGACAGCCATTAATTTTGACCCTTTTGGACATTCACGAGGATTGGTTCAAATCCTTGCAAAATCGGGTTATAAATACTATCTTTTTGGTAGGCCTCATGCAGAAATATTTCCTTTGCCTGAGAAGGGTTTTATCTGGAAGGGCTATGATGGTTCTGAAATTATTGGCTATCGTTTTATGGGTTGGTATAATGCCCCTTTAGGTAAAGCCCGTAAAAAAGTAGAACAATGGATAACAGACCATCCCGACCATAATGTAGGCTTGGTTTTATGGGGAGTGGGAAATCATGGTGGTGGGCCTTCTTTTAAAGATTGTAAGGATTTGAGAGAACTTATTCACTCTTTTAATGACATTGAAATTTTCCACTCTACTACTGAAAGTTTTTTTGAAGAATTAGAAAAGGAACAAAAAACTTTTCCTAAAATAGAGCGAGACCTCAATCCATGGGCTCCGGGGTGCTATACCTCACAAATTCGAGTAAAACAAAAGCATCAGAAATTAGAAAATGATTTATTTATGGCTGAAAAAATGGCAAGTGTATGTGCAATTCAAGGGCTAATAGAATACCCATTTGAAAAGTTACATGAAGCATTAGAAAATTTACTTTTTGCTCAATTTCACGATATACTCCCTGGCTCATCTATTCCCCCTGTTGAGGAAACAGCACTTCAAATTTTAGACCATGGGTTAAATATAGTTTCTCATATAAAGGCACAATGTTTCTTTGCTCTTTGCAAATTAAAAGAAGATACCCCTCAAGGTGTTGTTGCTCTTTTTGCGTATAATCCTCATCCTTTCCCTGTAACACAAATATTTGAAGCAGAATTTTGCCTTCCTGATTTCAATTTTGAGGACTCTTTTGTCCTACCTCAATTGTTAATAAATGATAATCCTATCCCATCACAAGTGGAAAAAGAACATGGAAATGTGGCTGTAGATTGGCGAAAAAGAATGGTATTCATGACAACTTTGTCCCCTTCGCAGGTAACGCAAATTGATATTAAGACAGACACCCTACTTCCTCAAAAACCTGAAACTGATATAAAAATAAAGAATAATATCATAGAAATTAAAGGTGACAATATAAGTGCTCGCATTAATATTCAAACAGGACTGATGGATTTTTACCGTGTCGGAGGAATTGATTTTATTAGACCTTCTGCATTTTTACCTATTGTGATTAAAGACAATGAGGATCCGTGGGGAAGTGAGGTTTTAAATTACAAAGAAAGAGAGGGGAGTTTTACTTTATTAGATGAAACAGAAGTTCCAAAAATTTGTGGAATAAAAAAGGAAAAATTATCGCCGGTTCGTGTTATTGAAGATGGTCAAGTGAGAACTGTTGTTGAGGCTATTTTTAAATATAACAATTCATACATAGTTACCCATTATAAAATACCTAAAATTTTTGATGAGATAGAAGTTCAGGTTCGTGTCTTTTGGTTTGAAAAAGATCGTATGTTAAAACTTTGTATTCCCTTACCCTGGGATGATACAGAATATATAGGACAGGTTGTTTATGGTAAAGATAAATTACCTGGGGAACAATACGAAGTAGTATCCCAAAAATGGGTAGCAGGATATAGCCCTATTAACCATTTAGCATTGACCGTTATTAATGATGGAATCTATGGTTCTGATTTTGCCGATAATACAATTCGCCTTACACTCCTTCATTCCCCTGCTTATTCATCGCTACCTTTCAAGGACCGTCCCTTAGTCCCTCAGGACCGATTTTCACCACGAATGGAACAGGGAGAAAGAATATTTCGTTTCTGGATAAGAGGTGGTACCGCTGAGGAAAGATTTCGGACTATAGATAATGAAGCATTAACCCATAATGAGAAACCTATGTTCCTTTCTTTTACTCCCACCCAAAAAGGGAAACCTCTTAAACAAGGAATTATAATCGAAAATCCTTCAATTGTTCTTTCTGCATTCAAAAAAGCGGAAAATAGAGAGGGTTTTATTATTCGACTGTTTGAGCCTACAGGAAATCCACAATACACCCATATTCATATTCCATATATCAATTTGAGTTTCTCTATATCCTTCCATGGATTTGAAGTAAAAACTATATATATTGACACTTTACAGAGAAAAGTTTTAGAGTGTAGTCTCCTCGAAGAGGAAATGGAAAACTAAATATACTGGACGAAATCTTTTATTTCTTTGCGGGGCGGTGCCGATGGAATATCTGCAGGGAAACCGAGAGGCATCAATGCAACTAATTCTTTATCGCCACCAAGATTCAAAATCTTCTTGGCTGAATTATGGTCTAAAAGTCCTATAATAACAGTGCCTAAACCTAATGAATGGGCAGACAAGGCTATATTCTGGGCGAAAATACCCATATCAAATAACAACCAATCTTCAAAAGGGGTACATGCATTTCCCTTATAAAAGCCTGAAACTTTTTTCTGGGCACATAGACACAACAAAATAGGTGCATCCACCACAGATTGATAAGAAGGATTACCAGAAGGGACCGTTTGTTGAAGGTCTTTTTTTAATTTTTCATCCTTTACAACAATGACATGCCAGCATTGTGTATTCGCCCATGACTGAGCCCATCGTCCTGCTTCTAAAACGGTGTTTAGTAACTCGTCTGAAACAGGTTTGTTTTGATACTTCCGAATTGTTCTGCGTTCTTTTATTACTTGTAAAAGGTTATTCATACTATCCCTCCTTATATTTATACTTGTTTGCATAAATTATTCATGTAATAATATAACATATTAAAGTAACCATATCACATAAGGAGAATAAAATGAAAAAACTTTTTATTGTTGCATGTTTTTTACTGATTTTTTATATATCCATTGCTCATACTCAGGAAAAATCTATTTCGTTACAAGAGGGCAAAGATTATCTTGTAATATGCAAAGACGGTGGAGCAGGTGCATATGAGGCTTTTCCGGATGTATGCAGAATTCCAGATGGAAGGCTACTCTGTGTTTTTTATGATGGTTATGAGCATGTGTCATTACCGAATGAAACACACCCTAAAGGCGGAAGAATTTCTGCTATATTTTCGGAGGATGAAGGGAAAACATGGGGAAATCCTTTTGTTGTGTATGATGGACCCTATGATGATCGCGATCCTTCTATTGCAGTAATTGATGGGAACAAATTGGTTTGTAATTTTTTTTCACTAAAACCAATTGAAGATTCAAATAAACGATGGGAAGGATTAGGGACATGGATGGTAATTTCTGAAGACGGGGGTAAGACATGGTCTGAACCTCAACAAATTTTTAAAGAGTATTATTGCAGTTCCCCTATACGAACATTATCTGATGGGACACTCATAATAAGTCTATACGCAGATGAACAGAAAGGAGGTTGCGGTGCGGTCTCTCTTTCAAAAGATAAAGGGATAACATGGACTACTCCTGTTGATATTGATTATGGAACTCTAAAACTTGATGCAGAACCAGATATATGCGAATTGAAAAATAATAGTATTTTTATTGCACAACGAAGTCGTGGAAATTTTCCTATGGGATTTTCAATATCTGTGGATGGGGGTAAAACATGGAGCATCAGCAAAGCACTTCCTTTCCCAGGACATTGTCCTTATTTACATCGTGCACCTTCAGGCGTTTTATTTATGGGTATTCGTTATCCCAATAAAGGGACTTGTTTAAGTGTAAGTACCGATGAAGGTGTAACATGGAACGAGCCTTTATTAGTGGATTCTTGTATTGGTGCTTACCCTTCTATGGTTACTCTCAAAGATAACAGTATACTCATCATCTATTACGAAGAGGGTCCCTCATCTAATTTAAGGGCAAGAAAATTTAAAGTAGATTCTCAAGGTGGAATTGAGTGGCTCTCGTGGGATAAGAGTAATTAAACCCATTAAAATGCATCTTTTATCCAGTAAACAGATACAGTAGGTTCCCAGGTTATAGCAACAATATCAAAACGGTACGATTTTGTTTTTGGGGAATAACGCAGGATATATTGGTTACCTGCCCTTTTTAAGTTTTTCCTTTTTTTATAATCAACTTTATCTTCAGGATAACCCCATTTATTATCTTTATAAGTCTTTACCTCTACGAAAACAATTTCTTTTCCGTCCTGAGCAATTAAATCAATTTCATATTTACCTATTCGTACATTTCTTCCTATTATTTTTAATCCTTTATTCCTGAGCAATCGAACGGCTTCATCTTCTCCCGCTTTACCTAATTCTTTGGAAGTATATTCTTTATCTAATCTAATTAATGAAAATATTTTTTGAAACCAATCAAACACTTATTTCAATAGATGTTTCATTATAGTTCTTATTTATATACAAAAAAAACGGTCCGTAAGGTTGTTGTTGATGAAACGAAATTTTTCTTTGTCGGCATAACTCTAATATTGCCAATATAACACATACCTTTTCTATTGTTGTTTTACATTCTTTTAACAATTCTGTGGAAGAAATATTTTGTTGTTCTGATAAAACATTCCATATTTCATTAATTTTTTCCTCGACCGTGTATTTCTCTAGTTCAATCCATTGAATAGAAGGCTCTAATAGATAGCGTAGAACGCGTTTTATAGCTTTTATTAAATCTGCAAGGGTTACTTCTACCCATTCCTCCTGAACAGAGGGTTCCAAATAGGAAGGAAATTTTCGAGGGATGTAATCATATTGCTGTTCTTCTAATCCACCTAATTTCTTCCCTAATTCTTTAAACTTTCTATATTCTAAAAGCCGTTCCACCAACTCTAATCGTGGGTCTTCTTCTTCAACCTCTTCTTCTTCATCCGTATCTGGGGGTAGGAGTAGCCGTGATTTTATCTGTATAAGCGTCGCCGCCATAACAAGGAAATCCCCTGCTATTTCTAATTGTCTTTCCTTCATTAAATCCAGTATTTCAAGATACTGTTCGGTAATCTTTAAAATAGGGATATCAAATATATCTATTTCTTGCTCTCTTATTAGATAAAGAAGTATCTCAAAAGGACCTTCGAATTGTTCTAATTTCAGTTTCAAGGTATCTTTTGACAATGTATCGTTTATTTTATCCTGTGCATCCGTTTCTTTCATCTTATTTGCCTAGATACTTAGAGTATTATATTTCCCTTGTAAATGAGGAAATAATAACATACTTTTACCTCAATATTTAAAACTTAACTATAAATTTAGTGTTTATTTATATCTTAATTTCTTTTTTCATTTACCATTTTTTCTACATCTTCTTTCTTGTTTGAATTTTGGTATGAAGTTGATTCATCGTGAGAACTTTCTATTTTCGCTTCCTCTTCAATGGAGAACAAAAAACAATCACTCATTCTGGGAAAAGGTACTTCAAATGCCCGCCAGTTAACACAATAAACCCCCGGTTTTAGTTCATTTACAGGCTTTAATACAAACAAACTTGTATCCATCTCTGACAAGAACTCTGTATGTGTTAAAACAGGCTTATCAGGTATCCATATTTTTTTCTCTGTTTTTTCGTTTACATTTTGTCCTGTGGGTTGTTTTCCTGTTTTATCTACTTTACCTTCATCTTTATTGAGGATATATTCTTTCATCTGGTATATAGTTAAATCATATTGAGGTAAGCGAAATATATAAATTGATGGGACACGGTTTTTTACCTGAACGATCTCATTTAATTTCACAGAAGGGACCGAATTTTGTTTCCCTATTTCTGTCTTTTCTATCTTTCCTTTTATTAATGAAATGTAATTATTTTTCTCTTTATCAAGAAAATAAACCCCTGGAATAGAGGGCTTCGGTGTAAGAATCATATCAGGTAGTGTAATATTTTTTTTATCTATAAAGGAAAGAGAAACTGTAGAAGGAAGGTAGTCTGACTTTATAAATTCCAATTTGCTTATTGGTTTTGAAATACGCAAGACAAAATTTCCTTTTGTATTTGTTATATCATGCTTAAGAATTTCTGGGCTTGAGACACATACTCCGGGAAGCGGGTCACCATTAATAGCAAGAACCTTTCCCTGAACTGTATACATGCCTTCGCACGAAGTAAAAAGGAGGCATAAAAAAATATAAAAAAAATACACTACTCTTTTTAAGTGGAAATTTTCCCTTTTCATTTCAATAGCCTTTTTGTGTCTTGAATAATGGATATTAATCAGCGATGGTGTGTTCTAGGACTTGCTCTATGGTTGTAAGACCTTTTGCGGCGAGTGCAAGGGCATTTTGTCGCAGTGTTTTCATCCCACAAACGATCGCTTGTTTTTTGATCTCATAAGCTGACGCACGAGTTAGAACAAGATTATTTAGTTCAGGCCAGTTTAGCATAGCTTCTAAGCAAGCGATTCTTCCCTTATATCCTGTTTCCCTACATTTGGGACAACCTCTCCCTCGAACAAATTGTGGGTTAGGAATATGAGGGAAACCACGGAATTGTATTCTTTCTAAAACACTGCGTTCAACAGATATGGTTTCTTTACACTCTTTGCAAACTCGTTTTAATAAACGCTGAGCAGCGGCTAATGCTACAGAGGACTGGACAAGGAAAGGTTCTATACCCATATCAATCAAACGGGGAAATACACCTGCCGCGTCATTCGTATGGAGTGTACTTAAAACAAGGTGCCCTGTTAATGCCGCTTTTACTGCAATATCTGCCGTCTCTCCATCGCGGATTTCACCGACCATAACGATGTTGGGGTCTTGACGCAAAATTTGCCTTAGCGCTTCAGCAAATGTAAAACCAATTCGAGATTGCACCTGTACTTGATTAATTCCAAATAATTCATATTCTATGGGGTCTTCTACCGTTACAATATTGGTCTCTATCGTGTTAAGTCGGGTTAGACAACTATATAGTGTTGTAGTTTTACCACTTCCAGTGGGTCCTGTTAAAAGTATCATACCATGAGGCAATTTTAATGCATGATATAAAGCTTCTAATGGCTGGGGTTCGAAACCCATATCTTCAAGGTTCAACACCAAATTGCTTTTATCTAATACACGCAATACTATTTTTTCACCATATTTACAAGGAAGAAAGGCTACGCGGAAATCTATCTCCCTACCCCGGAATCTAATTCGGAAACGACCATCCTGTGGGAGACGATGTTCATCAATACGACACCCCGATAGGATTTTAAAACGAGCAATAAGATTAGATTGCATTGTTTTCGGTGGAGATTTTGCTTCTTCAAGAACACCATCTACACGGTAACGAATACGGATGATTTTTTCAAAAGGCTCAATGTGAATATCGGAGGCTCCTCTTTCTAAAGCATCTAATACAATCAGCCGAGCCATTTTTTTTACGGGTTCGTCTTCTTCAACAGCTTCAATTTTACTAACATCTTCGACTTCTTCCACCGATGCTTTAAATTCTTCAAGCTCTTCTTGTTGAGCATGTTCAGCCAGTAAGGATGCGTATATTTCTGAAGTTCTATCTCCACTATAGTTTTTCTCTATAACTTCTCGTAATTCAGATGGCATAGCAATTACAGGTTCGATTTCTTTCCCTGTAATCATTCGAATATCATCTAAAGCAAGGATATTTAATGGATTCGCCATTGCAAGGGTTAAAATATCACCCGTAACTGAAATAGGCAATACTTGATATTGTTTTGCAATACTTACCGGAACTTCCGCAAGAACTTCTTTAGGAATTGCGTAATTGGACACACGGATATGGGGTATTTGAAGTTGTTCGCTCAGGGTTATCACAAGGTCTTCTTCGGTTATATATTTTTTTTCAAGTAATATATCCTGAAGATTTTTACCTGTTTGTTGCTGAATTTTTATACATTCATTCAATTTCTCTTTTGTAATTACACCTAAGTCAAGAAGCATTTCAGGTAATCTTTTTTTGGCTATTCTCACGCAAAATCTCCTAAATAAATACAACTTTTACTCTATTTATGTATATATTATAACCTAAATTGACACGTTTTATATTTCTTTATTTTTTATGCCGCCACGACTCCTAAATGACTTAATATTTCATCTGCCATTTCACAGGTAATGTTTTGTCCAACCAATTTAGCAAAGGCGATAATTTTCTTTAATGAACCCATCATTTTACGGACATCATTTGGAACACGCATAGCAATAAGACCTAAGACCTCTTCAGGAACCTGCACACCTGCTTCTTTTATTTGATTTCGTAAAATTTGCATTCGAGTTTCCCATTCGGGTGATTTCAATTCTGCAACGATACCACTGGAAAAGCGTGAAACTAATCGCTGTTCTAACATACCCAAACGGTCAGGTGCTTTATCACTGGCAATGATAATTTGTCTTCTACTCTGATGGAGCACATTAAATACATGGAAGAATTCTTCTTGCGCCTCTACTTTTCCGCCTAAGAATTGGATATCATCGAGGATTAATACATCCCAATGACAATAATTTTCACGAAATAGGTCTAATGCCCCTTCTTTTAAGGCTTCGTTCAATCTGCGCGAAAAATGACTTGCTGAAACATAACCCACTCTCATTTTGGGATGCTTTTTGAGTATCCCATTACCAATAGCACTGATAAGATGGGTTTTCCCAATTCCCACATTTCCATACAAAAAATAAGGATTATATTCCGTCCCTGGATTTTCTGCCACTGCTTTACTCAGTTTGAATGTAAATGCATTCACCGAACCTGGGAAAAAATTATCAAAGGTGAGCGTTTCTAATGGCTGTTCGGATTCAAGAGCTTTCCAGACTTCCTTATCCGATTCTTCTACTTCTTCTGGAGGAACACTTGAACTATTTCCAAAAGGAGCAACAGCAGATAATCGCCGTTTTTTCTCCTCTATAGTTTCTATTCTTTTCCCTTCCATAATTGTTAATGTCTCAACTAATTGAGCGGTTTGTTGAACGGATTCTAATGTTGTTTCTGTTAAACGGGCTATTTTTTCTGTTTGTGCACCGTGTATTTCTTGTGTTTTTTGTACGGACTCTTTGAGTTGTTTAACTACTTCTTTTAATTCTGGCACCAATGGATCTGTTTTGGGTTTTTCTTCTTTTATCTCTAAACGTTCTTTCTCCCTATCTTTTAAAATTTCTTTAATGGCTTGTGTGGTTGTGTGATGAATGGATTGTAGTACAGTCTCGGTAATCTGTGTAAACTTCTCTACTTGCGACTCCTGGGCTCGGCGATTTTCAATAATGGCTTCATCTAATTTTTTTATTGCTTCTGTAAGATTTAATAGAGTAGGGTCAGGTTCTCCTATTTCTGCACTCTCCTTTAACTCTTCAACTAATTTATTTATTGAGGATTCCAGTGTCGTTTGCAGTCCACTTACAATGGAATCTCTTACGGCAAAAAGTATTTCTTGTGTTTTCTCAGGAGTGGCTATTTGAGATGCGAGTTTTTGATCGGTAATTTCTACTTTCTCGATAACTTTTTCTATAGATTTAGATACTTTTTCCGGGATTTGTTCGATAATCTGTGTAGAGTTTTGTATCTCATTAGATACAGAACTAAATAATTGGTTAGATAATTCGCTTATACCAGTTCGTATTACTCCTGCTAATTGTTCCACATTTGTCTGAAAATTTTTCTCCCGTATAGATATTTCTTCTTTTAGTTGGTGGACCATTGTAGAAATGGCTTGCTCAAAAACATTTACAATATTATCTTTTATAGCATCTGTAATTTGTGATTGTCCTCGTGACATGTCCTCATTTATTTTAGAATATATATTCTGAGCAACCTGAGTAATGGATTCTTTGTATGTAGTGTTTAATTCTCTAATTAATTCAGTAAGTCGTTCCTCTGAAACAGGAGGAGAAGAAGGAATAGAAGGAGAGGGAATATTTATATTCACTTGTGTCAAGGAATCACGAATAGATTCTGAAAGAATCTTGGGTAGTTCACGGATTGCCTGTACTACAGATGTATCAATAACGACTTCCGTTGCTATGGGAGTAGTAATAGTTGGCTCCTCAATGTGTCTAATTCCCTTATCTTTTTTTATACCCTCTGTCCTAATAGTATCATCGGGAAGTTTTTTCTGTTCTACTATCTTTTCCACTTCCTCTAATACATTTTCAGGAAGAAGAGTTTCTCCTTCGCCAGTTCCTTCTTTCTCTTCCGATATCGTTTCTATTTCTTTTGAGGGAAAAGACTCTGAATCTAAAACAGATATCACATCACTATTTTGATTCTTATTACGGAATGCTTTTTCAAAAGCTCTGTTTAAATCGTCCCAACTGCACAAAATTGGCTTTATTCTTAAATCGGGGCAGTAACTTTTCACTTCATCTAATGCATTCGTATCTAATGGGTCAACCATGGCCACGGTCAGAATACGCCCTAATTTATCTATAGGGAGTAAATACTTTTTTCTGCAGAGTTCTTCCGGTACTAATTTTATAACTTCTTGTGAAATATCATATTCAACAAGATTAATATGAGGTATTTTACATTGTTTCGCTAAACAAGCAGATACCACTTCTTGTTTAATAAAACCTTTATCAACTAATATCCTACCTAAAAAACCGCCTTCTTCTGATTGTATTTTTAACGCCTCTGCTAACTGTTCGAGGGTTATTAACTTTTCCTCAAGTAGTAAGTCACCTAATCTTTTGTGTGCTACTCCTCCACGGGTTTCATGTGTTTCTTGGCTTTTACTTCGAGACTCTACCTTCTTTTCAGTAGTTGATTTTGCTTTTGCATCATTTGTAAGCTCGGTTTCTGAACTTTTCCGCCAACTTAGCATTTTAGTCCCTTCTTAAATCATAATTTAGATCACAAAATTAATTGATAACATAGTCATAATTATAATATTATAATATCGCTATATTTGTAAAGAATTTACTCATATCAAATATTAATTTTCGCATTTCAAATTGTATCATTTTTTTTATAGTAAATAAAATATTTTTTGAGAGATAAAAATGATTATTGGTTTTGATGGTAGATTAGCAAATGACGTGCATAAAGTAGGTAGTGGTCAATTCTGCTACGAACTACTGAAAGCTATGGTTCCTTTATTAAATAATGATAAATTAAGGATATACTTAGACCGCACGCCTCAATCTTTCTTTCCGATAAAAGAGATGGAAAATATTGAAATAAAGGTTTTAAAAAACAAAAAATTCTGGACACAGACGGTATTACCTAAAGAATTAAATTCTAATCCTCCCGACATTTTTTATTCTCCTTCATTACAAACGCCTTTTTGGGGTAAATGCCCTAAAGCATGTACTATTTTTGATATTGCCTATTATGATTTTCCACATGAATTTACATGCTTTGCTCGAATTAAAGCAAAACTTCAATTGAATTTAGCAATCCGAACAAATCAACTATTTATAACAATTAGTGAGTCGTCGAGAAACTCTATCCTTAAATTGTTTCCCCAAATAAAAAACAGATTGCATAGAGTTTATTTAGGAGTGAGTGATAAAGTATCAAAATCATCAGAAGAGGAACAAAATAAAGCGAGGGAAAAATATAAACTTCAAGCCCCATATATTCTTTACTTAGGGAGGATTCAACCCCGAAAAAATATTGTTCGGCTTATCGAAGCTTACGAGGAATTGTGTGATAAGCATACGGATTTACCCCATCATCTGGTCATCGTCGGAAGTTTAGGATGGTTATATGAACCTATATTAAAGAAAATACAAGATAGTAAATATGCACACAAAATACATTACTTGGGTTACCTCGAAAATGAGGGAGAAAAAATTGCACTGGTAAGTTCTGCTACTGTTCTTGTTTTGGTTTCTTTATGGGAGGGTTTTGGTCTTCCCGTAATCGAGGCTATGAATTGTGGAACGCCTGTACTCGCCTCTAATTGTTCCTCAATTCCTGAGATTGTTGGAGACTGTGGTGTCCTTGTTAATCCATATGATGTAAATGAAATTTCCCAAAATCTTTATGAAATACTATCAAGTAAAACCCTCCAAAAGGAATTATCAATCAAAGGATTGGAAAAAGCTAAACTATTTACATGGGAAAACACAGCCAACGAAATTTTAACTATTCTGCGTAATTACGCTACAAAATGATTTCTTTTCGTTAATTTATTTTTGATTAAACACAATTCGTTTTTTTAGTAAAATAATAAATCCTATTACTGCAATAAATATGGAAATAGGTAATATATATACAATATGAGTAATAGGTAGAGCTTCGTGGGGCGATTCTGTTCCATTTAAATCAGGGTGTAACACGACAATTAAATAATCATTTAGTCCTAACCCAAAATTGATGCAATTATTATACTCTGTTCGATTAGAGTAACCATCTCTATCAGCATCACCTAAACCGGATAAAAGTTCATGAGATGTTTTTTCTACACTTTTTATTGTTTCATATACATTTACAAGATTAAGTATCTCAAATACAGATTGGAACTCACTACTTATCGAAAGCAAACCTGCAATAACATGTTCATAAGGTTGCAACCACAATGTATATTGAGGTTCTAATCTTAGTTTTGCTAAGTTTTCTAAGTATACACAAGTAGCACTTAATCGCCAATATACACTAGGCTGACATAAAACTTTTTTCAATAACTCCATTTCCCAGTAATCGGGAATACCTGTGCCGTCCAGGTCAGAGGTATTCCAATTAATAGTTGGATTGCCTAATCTATTTGATAACTCTACATAGAAAAGATTTCCTTCACCATAAAAATCGGGACAATCAGTTATATAATTACATTCAAAAGGTTCTCCTTCAATTATCCCCTCGCCTTCTGTTATCCCTTCACCTTCTAAAACTCCCTCTCCTTCGCCAGTAGGTATGCTTGCATTGATATAACCTATATCCCGAAGAAAAGCTACTTCAAAAGGTAAATAATTCCTCTTTTTAATGCCGGGGGCTATGGATGGGTCCATTACGCCACCTAAAGAATTCCAATGACTAATGCTACTTCCACATTGAAAAGTTGAGGGTGCATAAATCCGAGGTCTTGTCCCCCATACAGAAGTAGCTTCGAGACCTGCACAATAAACTCCGTTATCACCACCCAGGAAATAACTATTTTGTCCGATATAATAAAACGATGAATTTATAAAATAATTACCATTTCCTGTTACTAAAAAAGTATCCATGGCTGAGTAAATATCCGGTTGACTTCCTGTCCAACCGGTTCCATTGGGTCTTGAACCACCACAAACGGTGTCATTATAAGCAATAGATGCTAAGAAACCAATCCCATGTGTTATTTCATGAATAAGTATCGATAACAGATCAAATTGTGTGGGTCCTGGTTCTCCCGTTCCTAAATAATAGTTATAATTCCAGTTTACAGTTAATTGCATATCCGGATAACTGGGACCATTAGGGTCTACACTTCCATTTAATAAATGTTGAAACACACAACCATTATTAATGCCGGGTGTTAAAGGTAAACTCCATACAACAATAGGACCTGCATTGGCTAAATATTGTCCTGCTAAATAAACAGATGACACATTTATATCTATCTTTCCTCCGGGGGTATTTAATACACTTGCTACATATTCCAATGCATTTTGTAATATGGCCTTTCTCTGTAAACCTAATGTTGGATCATTAAAACCTGTATTAATATCTTGATATGTTATATTGAATGTAATCCCATAGGAAGTAAATAGATCCTTCTCCTGGATTGTTTCATCCCCAAAAATAGACTTTTTGTTCGCTTCTGTCAATTGAGTAATCGTTCCGTCTGAGTAGGCTATAATTGCTTGAATTTCCTGAGAAAACGAACCCATTGAAAATAAACAGATAAAGAAAAATAATAAAAGACTTTTGCTTTGTAAGATTTTACTTATCATAATAATTTTCCTTCCTCAAGTATTTTATTTATTATAACATATTCTTAAAATTTTTACTATAAATAAAGAAGGTCTCTGACCTTTTTCAAAGTCAGAGACCTAAAATTATCTGTAATCTTACTTATTTACACGGACCCGTTGAAATAAGCAGATCCACATCAAGATTACATGTATTAATTAATGGTGGAGTATTCAAATCTGACGGCGGATATTGGTCTATTACATAGCCGGCTGGCACTATATCATCACAGATATAAATAATGTCATCAACTGTATATCCTTGTGTTGTCAATATATTTACAGCTAACGATTCACTATTCCCAACTACATATGGAAATGTTACATATTGGCAACATATCGCTATGTATAAATCAACTGTGACTGGACCAATCTCACATGTGTTGGTGACCGGTCCTGGATCCTGTGCTAAAACCGAATTAAGAGGGGCAGTATTGTCACACACTGTTATGATGTTATCAACCGATATGCCATAGGTACTTAATATTGTTATAGCGTTTGTAAGTTGTTCTCCCACTACATCTGGTATAGTAGTGTAGGGACCGAGTGATACTACTAAATCGACTGGAGTACCTAACGGTACAGTATTCCCGCCCACTGGGGACTGAGAAATTACTGTACCTGGTATTGGATAATCATCACTACATGCAGAAACTACATCTCCAATAGTTAAACCTGCATCTAAAATTTGCGAATTTGCAGTAGATTGAGGAAGTCCAACGACATAAGGTACGTTTACATTTTCTGGAGTTCCTTCTCCTTCACCTTCTGGTGTACCTTCGGGAGTGCCTTCTCCCTCCACTACACCTTCCGGGGTACCTTCAGGGGTACCTTCCACTACACCTTCGGGAGTGCCTTCACCTTCCGGAGTACCTTCTGGTGTACCTTCAGGAGTACCTTCTCCCTCCACTACACCTTCGGGAGTACCTTCGCCTTCTGGGCAAGGTCCTGTAGAAACCCATAAATTAACTATCGTTCCAACTTCTACTGTATTGCCACCTGTAGGATCTTGATCAAACACTGTACCTGCAGGATAATCATCATTACATTCTTCTATTATTGCGCCAACTGTTAACCATGCACTCTGCAGTTCGGCTGTCGCTTCTGTTAATTCTAATCCAATAACATCAGGCACTGTAGTTAGTTCGATGACACCTTCACCTTCACCTTCACCTTCAGGAGTGCCTTCCGGGGTACCTTCAGGGGTACCTTCTACTACACCTTCAGGAGTGCCTTCCACTACACCTTCAGGAGTGCCTTCCGGGGTACCTTCCACTACGCCTTCGCCTCCTTCACAGGGACCTGATGAAAAATACAAATATAATGTTCCATTATTTGTAATTATTCCTCCTGGTACAGGAACCTGTCTAATAAAGTAATCTACAGGAATTGTATTGCTACATTCTCTTAACAATTCTATATTAATATTAAAGCCTAATATTTCTTGTAATTTTGCTTTTATTTGTTCTAAATTATTTACAACATCATTATATGTAAAGTTAGAACCACCTCCTCCTATACCAAGTGATTCTAAAACACTTTCAACAGATTGCATGGAATTTTCACCTTCCTGTGTACCTTTACCTCCTTCTGCTGTAATCTTAATAGTTATTTTTACAGGAGGTGCTATTTTTTTGCCTGTCTTAGGATCAACCTGTGATACAGTTAAGTTCCCTGTATGTTTACCGGCAGATAATCCTACTCGAGAAACAAGTACAGTAACTTCTTTGACATCTTTTCTCTTTTTACTCACATCTTGGGTTGGCATAATTCCGGTAACCCAATCCACATCACTCTCTACTTTAAATACAAGTTTTTTCAGAATGATAAATTTATCATTCCACACCTTAATTTTGGCTTCTTTTAAGTCCGTTCCAAAATCTATGGAAGTAGGACTTACACCAATTTTAGGGGTACATCCTGACAAAAGCAGGACGATTTGCGTTACTAAAACCAGCGCTAACAAATTCTTTTTGTTCATTGCTAAACTCCTCATATTTAGTTGAGTTATATATTAACTTTTTTTCATCCTTATTTAGTTATATGTACGAACTACAATTTATATACCATATATACCATATTCCTTTACTAAAATGCAAATTATTTTAAAATTTTTTCAAAAAAAACAATAAATACTCCTATCTTTTGAGATGTACAGAGTACATTTTAACAAATATTTAACATATTTGTCAAATATTTTATTCATTTTCAAAATATTTTTTACCAAAATAAAACAATCGTTATTTTATATATGAAAGGGAATTTTTAATATCTCAATAATTACTATTTCAGGTTCGGCACAAAAACGGACAGGGACATCAGTTACCCCAAATCCCGTTGTTGTATACCCTTGCATATCTTGATATTCCCATTTTCCTATTGCGAACTTTCTCTTACATTTCGCATTAATATGGATAGGTCCTATAATAGGAAGCCCAATTTGTCCTCCGTGGGTGTGTCCGCATAAATAGAGATGAACACCCCATAGTAATGATTCCTCTATCAATTCAAATTCTGGAGAATGTGAGACTATAATTTTAAAGGCATTTCCGGGGGCATTAACTGTCGCTAATGAAACATCTGCACATCCAATTTTATGTTGAGCATCTACACCACCAATCCAAATTTTTGCTCTATTATGATTTATTTCAACTCCTTCATTAACTAAGATATGTATACCTGCTTCTTGGAATTTTTCTTTTACAGAACTAATATCATGATTTCCTAGAACCCCATAGATACCATATTTGACTTCAATTTTTTCTAACATTTCTTTAATCATAGGAATAACAAAATCTTCTGAGCCGAAATATCCAAAACGGTAATCTCCTCCTAATAATATTAAATCTACGGGTGTTTTTATTTGTTGGATAACACTCATACCTGAAATAAACCAAGATGGATAGTATTGCGATAAGTGTAAATCTGCAATAAATAGAATTTTTAATCCATGTAATTCTTTGGGAATATCAGGAAAAACGAACTTTACTTTGCGGAGAGAAATTTTAGATGCATTCAGTTGTCCCCTGTTATAAAGCCCCACACTTCGTAATATAAGAGTTATCGTTTTTGTCTTTAAATATTCAAATAGATTAATCTTTTTTAATTCATCTCCTTCATATAAATGGAATTTTTTTTCAAATTGGACTCTTTTTTCCCAAAGTTTCCTCCTTTTTATTTCAAATTCATCTATTTCTTCTTTTTGATGTATATTTGTATTTTTTTCTTCTTCCATAATTCTTCAGCAAAATGCTTCTAAATGCCATGTTGCTTTTATAAAACCCTCTTCCCGAGACTGAGTACTATCCTCATGTTCAATGCTCAAGACACCATCATATCCATTATGTTTCAAGTGGCTAATATATTCTCCCCATCTGATAATCCCCAAACCCGGTAATACATATCGCCACCAACCTTCTCCATATACACCTGTCTTTGCTTTCATTGCATAGTCAATTAATGTATCTTTGGCATGTGTATGAAAGATTCGGTTTTTATATTCACGCACAGGAAATAAATAATCACATTCTTGATGAACTAAATGCGAAGGGTCATAATTTAACCCCAAATTATCATTCGGTATGCTTTTGAACATTTCTTCAAAAGTATCCAATCCTTGTAAATTTGTTTGATACCAATTTTCCAATGCAATTCGAATTTTTCTCTTTTGAGCATAGGATAAAATAGGATTAAAAGCTTTGGGTAAGACTTTTCTTATCGTTTCTATTTTGCTCATACCTGTTGCAGGAAACCCACTCAACATACAAACTGTGTCCACTCCCAATTTCACAGCGGAATCTATTACTCTTTTAGCAGTTTCCTGAACCACCTTACATTTTTTAGGATCTGTAATCCCTACATCATAATAAGCAAGTGAGGTAATTACACAACATCTATCCTCTAATTTGTCTCGAATGGATTTTATTGTCTTTTTATCTAATTTTATAGGGTCAATATGAAAACTTCCCGGATATGCGATAACTTCCAATCCTGTTATATTTGCGGTTTCTGCAAAATCAATTACTTTATTTAAAGGCTGGTCTGCAAAAGGTGCGGTTAACATTCCAACAAACATAATTTCTCCTTTTTAATTTTATAAAGATAAAATTTACCAACTTATTCACTCTCTGTTTTTTAAGAATTATTCTTTTGCCCAGATCATAGAATAATATTTTTGAACCTGGCCTTTTAAGAGTTTCAAATTTTCTACAACATCCTTATTTCCCCCTGCATATTCAATCATTAGTCTCCCTTCTTCAAAACACATCTCATCATGTAGAGGTAAAACATAACGTAGCAAAAAGTGAGTATAAGCAACGAAACGATAAGGACCATAAGGACGAGGTAATTTTCCCCCCGGAGTTTCGACAGCAACTGCATTTTCATCTTTAATTGCTTGTATTAAATCACTTAATTCGAGAGAGGGAGAAAAACAAATTGTATAATACCGTCCAAACATATCGTGATTTTCGCAACTGTGACTATCGCTTATTCCTATGACAGGAACTTTTTTACCTTTTGATTTTGCGTCAATATATTTTGCTAATTGCAAATTATTTGCATCTATTTCTTGTAATTCGTCCCAACCGAATCCACTAATAAGTTCTACTGCATCAAAAATACCGGTTTCAAATAAATAATCTACCAAAGCGTTGGCAATATAATTTGTATTGCCTGGTCTCCAATAGGGATGAGCAAAAATTCCCAACCCACCTCTTTCTCTAATTTTCTGAAACGTCCACATACATGAAGCATACTGAAACTTATCCACACCGTAGGGCATGTCACTGAGTGTATTTATAATATTTTGAACTTCTTCGCGGTACACTTTGTCATCCGCACGGTATAACTCTGTAATTCCTTCTTTTGCACCAAAACTGACAAAATGGACAGGATTGTCTGGGGGATGCACCTCTTCGGCCGGATAGAGACGCAAATCAATGGGTAATCCTTCAAACATTTTAATTGCCTCAAGGGAACCTGCATAATTACTATGGTCTGATAGTCCCATAAAATCAAGTCCTGCTCTTCGACATGCCCCTACCACATACCCTGGAGATTCTCTTCCATCGGACCGATAACTGTGCATGTGAAAATCTCCTTTATATGGGCGAAGAGCAAATAAATCCGATTTCAACGAATATAAATGGAAATTACCTATCTCCTTAACTTTATTATCCGGAGTAATTTCCTCTAATCTAAAAACATGTTCCTGTTCTGCTTCAAAATATTTTTTTATTGTAAAAATGTTATTTTGCGGGATGATTTCTTCTGCCTGTGCTTTGGTCCAACCTGTTTGTGATGCATATCGACCTACGGGGGTATAAGTCACACGATAAGTGTGAAATGGTTTAGGAAAAGATTCAAAACGTGAAATAATTTGAATTGTAGTTTCTTTGTCCGCAGGAACAATGCGAGGAACCACCTGAAAATATCGGTCGGGAGCATATGCTTTCAATCCGCTGGGAAGTGCCGGGGTAAATAAACCTTGTCCTAAAGTGAGGGAGCAGTAAAATACCGCAAATAAACAAAAAAATATTATGGTTCCCTGCTTATAATTTGCTTTCATTTCCTTTCTCCTATTCATTAAATTGTTTTACCTATATATGTCTATAATAAAATAAAGTAAAATTTTAATTGCACAAGCAATTGAAAAACAAACTAACTACATTACAAATTTAACAGATTATGCTTACTTATATATTGACATTAATAACTGTGTTTATTGTTTTACAAACAAATATGCCTGCTCCGGGAATGCCTGAACAACCTATCCGCAATTATTGGGAATATATACAGGACCTTTTATCACAATCTGAAGAGTTGAGACAAACAGAAACACTCAATAGAGGGAAATATTCCCGTACCACTAATAAAAAGTATCCCTTTGACTTATTCCGATCACTTAATACACGGGCCCTCATTAGGGCATGTCGTGAAGCTATTCAATCAGCGAAAGAGGTAGGGAAACGGAATAATTGGAGTGAAGAAGAAATCTCGCTCAAATGTGAGGAAAACATTTCAATAGTCCTGGAATATTGTGGAATATTAATTGAAAAAAGTTCAGATATCGATTATCTCATTCATTGTATGGGAGGAGAACAAGAAGAACCCGAACTTCGTTTATTTTTGTTAAAACAGTGTATCCCTAATAAAGATTACAATAGTTTGTTCGGGATACATTTCCAAGCATTAATAAATAATCGAAAAGATGAGTACCAAAAAATATTATTTGCGATTGTAAAAAGAGTGAATGAAAAGCCGAAAATTTCTATAGCAGGGATGGAGGCTTTGTATTCATTCTTTTCAGAACAATATCAAAAATGTTTAGAGAAAGACCCTGTTTATCAATCGTATGCAATAGAAAAAAATGAGAAAATAATCCCACTATGGTTGGAAAACCCACAAATACCTAAACCTATAGAATTTACACAAATAGAAATCAGTAAACTTAATCGTCAATTAAATGAGTTTATAACTCAACTGGAACTCAAAATTAAAGACAAACGACAAAATAATGAAACGGTGATAAACAAGTCGAAAGAAATATTAGAAAAAGTATACACTACTTTTCCGGTTGCAGAAAAAGAACAATTAAAAAAATTATTATCCAGTAGGGCAACCGAACCAGAAGAAAAAGATGACGGGGGAACATCATAGATGCAAACAAGCAAACAAAAATTAAAGCAAGCTGAAAATTTATATGAGGAAAAGAAATATACCGAAGCATTAAAATTATTAAATGAACTTGAACAAGAAAATCCCGGAGAGAAAAAAGTTGCTTATGGTCGGGCAATGTGTCTTGCACGATTAGGGAACTATGCTGATGCGATGCTTCTCTGTGATGAGTTATTAGCACGGTATCGCGATGAGAAAGCAAAGGTGTTAAAAGAAAAAATAATGCAATGGGCAGAAGAAGCGAATGCTTTACCTCATGCAGTTTCAAAAGAACCCGAGCCCCCTCCCTCTGTTATATGGGAATATACCCAACGAATCCTGTGGCTTCTTTTATTTTTATTTTCCATAGGAATGCCTTTTATCGGTTGGTGGGGACTTATGATAGCAATTAATAGAAACTGGATTTCAGTTTCATTAGAAGGAACCTTATTCTTTGCGATTTTTTGGCCACTCTTTATGCAGGGTATTTTTTGGGCATCTTTACAAGGTGTAAGGGCACAATCATTTGGAGATACAAAAATACTTTCATTCATAAATTGGTTAATAGACACAGCGTTACTTACTTTTTTAAATATATTCCCAATCGTTGGTTGGTTTTTAGGTGCATGGTGGCTTAAGACCAAAAGAGAACTCTATTTTAGTTCTTCTTTTGCACTTATGATTTTAAATCACTTTATCTTTTGGTTAGCTTTTTTAGGAATTGTGGGAAGTATAGGAATCGGCGGTTGGGCGTGGATTTTGGCACCCTACATAATTCGATTATAATCACTTATATAATAACTAATTTACTATGGTTACAAAAGTTGCTATCATAGGTTGGGATGGGGCAACCCGACAAGTAATAGAACGAGGAATACATGAAGGATGGTTACCTACACTGAAATCATTTATCTCTGAGGGTACTTTTTTAGACCTTATTTCGACCATTCCGCCTGCAACCATTCCTGCATGGACATCTTGCTTTACCGGAGTTAATCCTGGAAAACATGGCTATTTTGATTTTACAGAACTTGTAAACGGGAGATATCAAGTCCGCTTTACAAATGGGTCTTACCGTAAATTTCCCGCTGTATGGAATTGGCTCTCAAAAGTAGGTGGAAAAAGTGTTGTAATAGGGGTCCCAGGAACCTATCCCATAGAAGAGATAACCGGTATTATGGTTTCAGGTTTTGTGTCTCCCCTTCCTGGGAAAATAACTCTTGAGCAAGTATATCCACGAGAAATTTTCCCATTTGTTAAAGATTGGGGATATGGAGGTATAAATGAAAGCAGTATAAAAAAAGGTTGGCACTTAAAAGCAGTCACTCAACTTTTGGAGCGACTAAAGAAAAAAGGACAGATTGCCTTACATTTATTAGAGAATGAAGAATGGGACCTTTTTATTGCGGTGTTTAATGAAACAGATACTGTAAGTCATCATTTCTGGAGATTTTGGGATGAATCTTCTCCTCGTTATCAGAACGGTTATAAAGAGGCTATTCCTATTATATACCAATACCTTGATAACCTGTTTTTAAAGATATTAAGAACGATTCAGAAAAAATATAGCGATTGTCAGGTCTTACTTGTATCGGACCATGGTTTTCAGTCGGCAAGTAAAACAATAATACATATCAATAACTGGCTTGCTCAAAAGGGTTATCTCTGTTTTAATTCTCATCGAACTCCTTTATTAAAGGATATCGCATTAAATCTGTTCCCCTACTCTTTGCAATCAAATCTATTCAGGTATTTTAAGGGCTATGTAGAAAAATTGGAAAGCAAATCTCGTTTTTCAAGGATTGATTGGGAACATACCTCTGCTTTTTCTGAAGAGTTAGACTATTTTCCTTCTGTGCGTATTAACTTAAAAGGGAGAGAACCCCTTGGAACTATTCCTGAAGAAGAATATTATGGGTTTGTATATCACTTATGTGATGAACTAAAAAAATGGGAATTTATAAAGGACGCCCATTTTCGTGAGGATGTATATAAGGGACCCTTTATAGAAAAGGCTCCGGACATTATACTTGAAATAGCCGAAGAGAAGGGGGCATCCCCTTGTTGTGTCCGTTCCCAAGGGATGGAGACATACCGTATCCTCAATGTTGATGAATTCCAAGGTGCAAAAAGCCAAGGAATGAATGGGCATCATAAAAGAGAAGGTATACTTTGTATATCTGAGAAAATCAATGTAAATAGTGCCTATATAGAAGATGTGGCAAGCACTATAGCAGGTGTTATGCAAATACCTGCTCCACCCCTGGATGGGAAACCATTGATAGGTTCTGTTTTAATAGATAATGATTTTCAAATTCCTGACCATGATGAAAAAGAATTGACCCCTTATGAAGAATGGTTATTAATTCAACAAATGAAAGCAATAGGTTATTGGCAATGAGTTTGAAGATAGCACTGTTAGCAGGTTGTCCTTATCCAGTACCTCAAGGGTCCCAAGCTTTTATTCGTGAAAATGCACTTGCCCTGCAAAAAAGAGGACATGATATTCACTTAATCGTTTATGGCTATGGTGCAGGTCCTTCTGTTGACAATTTTATGATACATCGTTGTCCGAATATTCCCCGGGAAAATCGCACATCAGCAGGTCCTTCCTTAAAAAAAGTCTGGTTTGACTTACTAATGGTTAAAACAGTAAAAAGAGTTTGTCGCGAACAAAATATTCAGGTATTATTTGCTCATAACTATGAAGGGCTTATTATTTCTTTGATGTCTGGCTTTCGACCTATTATTTACCATGCCCATAATGCAATGAGTGATGAATTACCTTATTATTTCAATAAAGGGAAAACCTTTTTCTATTTGTTAGGTAACTATATTGATAAAAAATTCCCAACTAAGGCAGATTATGTTATTGCCCCTCATGAACGACTTGGAGCAAATCTAATACTGAAAGGAATAAAAAAAGAGAAACTTCGTATTATTCCACCACCTGTGGATTGTGCATCTTTCCCGATAAGTCAAATAAAAAACGAGGGAATTCCACCTATCTTATACACAGGCAATTTAGATAAATATCAAAATCTCGATTTCCTTTTTCGTGTTATGGAGCGGGTCCGTAAGCATATTCCCGAGTCACGACTCATAATAGGAACTTTTGAAAAAAAAGAAATACAAGGTGCGGAAGTGGTACATATTGGGACATTTGATTCATTAAAGAAATTATTAGAAGAAGACTCTATAATGGCTATACCTCGTATATCATGGTCGGGTTATCCGATTAAGTTGTTAAATGCTATGGCAAGTGGGAAACCTGTTATTTGTTGTGAGAGTTCTTCTTATGGAATAAAAAGTGGTTTTAACGGAATAGTAGTTCCTGATAATGATGAAGAAGCTTTTATACAAGCAGTAATAACTCTCATGAAATCTCCGTCTCTTCGTGAACAATTGGGTAAGAATGCCCGTGAATCCATCCAAATTAAACATGCTCCAGAGAATGTGGGAAAAGAGTTAGAAGACCTGTGTTTTTCTTGTTTAAAGTAAAATCAACTTTGATGTTCTCTTTTAAATCGGCGAAATACAGTCCATGTCTCCCAAATTAATAAAATAGCGAGAAGGACCAACAACCCTGCAATAACAACTAATATGTATTGATGATTATGAATATTATTTATTATAAATAGTATTAATGCAGAGAGGGTTGTAATCAGCATAAAAACCATAGGGATTTGAACAAAGAGATATTTCTTGCCTAACCCCCTTGCTACCCACACCATAATTCCCAGTAATGCAATTCCTGCAACTAATTGATTAGATGCCCCGAAAATAGGCCATATTATTTTCCATGCAGGAACATCGCCAGTACGGACAAAGAGCAATAGCATTGCTGTGACAACACTGATAATTGTTGCAGAGAAACGATCTAATTTCATTTTAGTAAGTTCTTGCAACTGATAGCGTGCTAACCGGGTGGATGTATCTAATGTTGTTAATATAAAGGAATTTACTGCCAATAAACCTAATGATTTTCCTAAATCGGGATTGATGTGAATAATTCCTGCAAACTTTGCAAAACCTTCACCAAAAACAGCAAGAGGTCCTCCCTTTTCTGGGATTTTGCCTACTAACATAATACAGCTCAACGCAATAATGGCAACAAATCCCTCTAATAGCATAGCCCCATAACCAATAGGCTTGGCATCGGTCTCACATCTTATCTGTTTTGAGGTAGTCCCACTGGCAACCATACAATGGAAACCTGATACGGCACCACAGGCAACGGTAACAAATAACATAGGCCAGAGATAGGTATTTTGGTCTGGTGCAAATGATTTAAAAACAGGTAAAGATATTTCAAACGAACTGCCCCCAAATAATATACCAATACTTGCTATTGAAACGGCAAAGTAAAGTAAATAGGAAGCAAGATAATCTCTTGGTTGAAGTAATAACCACACTGGTAAAACAGATGCAAAGAAAATATATCCAATTAATAACCACCTCCATTTTTCCATGGACAATACGAAGTTTTCTTGAATAAAATCCATTTTACCTATCCAAACTGCTATCAAAACAATAGGGATAGCAACTATAGAGCCATAGAGTAATGGAATACGGAAACGATAAACCAATAAACCGAAAATAAGAGCAAGAAAAATATACAATGTTGCGGAAAAGGCTACCGCAGGGTCTTGAGCAAAGGTATCTGCAGATAGTTGGAGAAAGACAGCAATTACTAGTACTAATGCGAGCCATGTAAAACATAAAAATAAAATTTTTGCTTTTCGACTGACCCAGTGGTCTATTACTTCTCCCATAGATAAACCTTTATGTCTCATTGATGCCACTAAAGAACCAAAATCATGAACACCCCCTACAAAAATAGAACCTAAAACAATCCATAAATATACAGGAAGCCAACCAAACCAACCTCCCGCAGTAATGGGCCCGACAATAGGTCCCGCTCCAGCAATAGATGCAAAATGATGCCCTAACAAAACAGAGGGATGTGCAGGACAATAATCAACTCCATCATATTGTTCTTCCGAGGGAGTTTTTCGTTCTTTCTTTAAGTCAAATATACGAGAGAGAAAACCACCATAAATGAAATAGGCACCCACAAAAAAAATAATTCCTAAAATTGTTAAAAGCAAAATCATCGTCAGGCCCTCCTACAATTATAAATATCCATAAATTATACCACACAAAAAAATAGAAAGATATTAAACAAACTTATGGAATATTCTTTATTTTGCTTTATGTTTAGATACAAAAGCAATTGGAAAGGAGATAACTATGAGCAAAATATTTAATGAAGTTATTTCAGCAAATAAAAAATATGTTGAAACATTTAATAAAGGTTCTTTATCAATACCACCCGCCCGACAGTTCGCAATATTAACCTGTATGGATGCTCGGCTTGACCCAGCTAAATTTGCTGGATTATCTGAAGGAGATGCTCATGTCATTCGCAATGCAGGAGGAAGAGCAAGTGATGACGCTATTCGTTCTCTGGTTATTTCTCATAAACTTTTGGGGACAAAAGAATGGTTTGTAATTCATCATACCGATTGTGGGATGCAACTTTTTACAAATGAGATTATGCATGAGTTGTTGTCGGAGAGTCTTCATACAGCCCAGTTTGATGGAAAACAATGGGGAAATCCAGTAAAAGGGGATGGTTCTTCTTTTGGACAATATATTAACTGGCTTACATTCAAAAACCTTGAACAAAGTGTGGTTGATGATGTTGAAAGAATAAGAAAACATCCGTTAGTCCCAAAAGAAATTCCTATTTATGGTTTTATATACGACGTTCGTTCTGGACAATTAATCGAAGTGCCGAAAGCAATGGAAATTGGTATTTCCTAAATTTATGTCTTACAATTATTCGTCTATTTTCAATTCTTATTCCCTCTTGTATAATATATAAATTATTATTAAATTTGAGGGAATACTATGAATTCTGAAAGTAACCCTACAGAAGTAATAATTCCAACAAATCTATCTGCATTGATCATTGTGGATATGCAGAATGATTTTGTGCATCCAGAGGGAAAATTATTCTCCCCAAATGCTCAAAGCATAATTAAACCTATTAGAATGTTATTAGAAAATGCACGAAAAGTAGGGGTGAAAGTGATTTATACTCAGGATACGCATTTTCCTGAGGACCCAGTAGAATTTCCTATATGGGGTGAACATGTTGTAAAAGGGAGTTGGGGTTGGCAGATTATTGATGTATTAAAACCGTTAGAGAGAGAAATCGTCATTGAAAAACTTCGTTATGATGCATTTTTCGGGACACCATTAGACCATATTTTAAGAATTTACAATATTAAACATCTCGTAATCGTCGGAACTGTTGCCAATATCTGTGTCCTTCACACAGTATCTTCCGCACGATTACATAACTATGATGTTATTGTCCCTATAGACGCCATTTCTGCTATCACAGAAACTGACTATTCTTTTTCCATTCGACAAATGGATTTTCTTTACAAAGTGAAACTTACTAAAATAGAATGTGTCAAATTTAAAGATTAGTATCTTTTCATATTTTTGATATAATTGGCTCATAATTTAATTTATAAGTGCTACATTTTATATGAACATTAGAAAAGTAAAACTACTATTCTCATTACTCTTTTTAATTTCTATCTGTGGCTGTAAACAGTTATCAATTACTCCCAAAACGATGCATTTTGCTCCGGAAGAAAATCTTAAAAATTTTGAAATAGTTCATAATGGGAACACAGATACAAAAATTGCTCTAACAATAAATCCTTCCAAACCATGGCTGGAAGTTACCCCTACTGAAGCCATATTAGGGAAAAATGATAAGATAACTGTGCAGGTTTATCTGAATCGTCTTTATTCCCATACAGAAAAATCGTATCCTGATTTTGCCACTGCAAATGTGAATATCAAAAGTTATTTTGAATCCCTTTCTCTACCTGTCACAACGGCTCCTAATTATTTTACTGAAGTTTTTGACAAAAATATTGACCTGGCTTATAAATCTCTTTCTTTTATCCCTGATGATAGCCTTAATTATTACAAACTCACAATAAAAGATATTACCGCATTCCCTACAAAACTTGATGAAACATACAAAATTACTTTTTCTTTGTTTATGAATGCAGTCAAACTAAAACTTGCTGATGATAAGAAAATCCTTTTTTACGGGCAGAGTTATGATACTCTTTTTATTTCCTGTTTCGGATGGATAGAGTTCTTAAAGGCTCCACAAAACACAAAAAGTGAACCTACTAAAAGTGAATTAGAAAGGCACTTCTATTCACCTCGGATTTCACTGTTCCCCATAAACAATATAAATAATCAGGGCTCTATATCCTACGCTCAATTACAAAACAAAATAGTAATTAACTATGAAAATATTCCCACTTTCCGAAATGAATATGGTGAAGTTAAAAACACATTCCAGATAGAATTTTACTTTACTGGGAAAATAAATATTAACTACTTGAATGTAGATACAAATGCTACAGGAATAATTGGGCTCTCATATGGGACGGGGGATTACACTACTCCCCCAGGCTTTTTACAGAGCGATTTCGTTTCTTCCGTTAATTAATTCGCAGAGATGAGGTAGGAAGGATTTTTATTTGCAAAAGTTGCAGGAACGAAATATACCGTGGGTTTTGTTATTTGCAATATGTTTGGGCATTTGTCTACGCATTTTATATTTATATGAAATAAAGGAAGTTCCGTGGTTTACAAACCCACTCTATGACCCCCAATACAATGATTATTGGGCGAAAGGTATTGCGACTGGAGATTGGACCCTCCCGCCTTATGTAAATGACCCCGAAATAAGGACAACGCCTCATGGTAGACCTCCGGGTTATCCTTATTTACTATCTGTTATTTATCTTATTTTCGGAAGAAATCCATGGTCGCCAAGAATAATTCAACATATATTCGGTATCATAAACATTATAATTGCATGGGTTTTAGCGAAAAAATATGTAGATTTGAGATTTGCCAATATAATCGCTTTCTTGATGGCAACTTTTTGGGGATTTATCTATTTTGAGTCACAATTAACTTATCCCGTATTTGCAGTAACCTGTCTTCTCATCTGGTTCTCTCTTCTTCTAAAATGGCAAGAAAAATCTAACAAGAAGAATTATTCTTTTCTATCAGGACTTACATTAGGAATAGTAGCCCTTTTCCGTCCCAACGGATTGCTTTTAGCTCTTTTATATTTCTCTTTACTTATCATTAATTTTTTTTCCAAGAAACTCTCTCTTTCTCGTTTCGTCACACTGTTTTTTCTATTTATACTGGGACTATCTGTTCCAATAGTTCCTTGCTTTGTCCGAAACTATATCGTTGCCCGTGATTTTGTATTTTTATCTTCTTATGGTGGACTCAATTTATATGTTGGAAATCATCCAAAATCAAATGGTGCAGAACCCCGAATCCCCGAACTAAACGAATGGATAGGATGTGATGAATGGTCTTGTTTTGATTATCCCGCAATTGTGCGGGGCTTGGGTAAAAGTTTAGGCATACCTTCTCTTTCTTTTTCAGAAGCAAATCGCTATTTTTATAAATCCGCAATATGGAATATTGTAAATCACCCTCACAAATGGTTCTTATTAACAGTTAAAAAAGTTCTACTTTTCTGGGGCCCTGTTGAAGTAACTAATGATACAGTTCCATCATGGGATAAATATGAATCAAAAAATCTGAAATTCCTTCCCGGTTTTCCTTTATATTTTGCTCTATTTATTACAGGGATAATCATTTTATTAATCTCAAATTTTCATAAATATGAATCGGATGGTCATCTCAAAAAAAATTTTTTATATATATCTATACTAATCGTATTTGTTTATTTCCTTTCGGTGCTGCCCTTCTTCGTTGCTAGTAGATATCGAATACCTATAATGCCCTTTATTTTAATTCCAGGCGCTTATTCAATAAGTGAGTTTATAAATGTTATACAAAGAAAAGATAAACTTAATTTTTTTTTAATCCTTACTTTATTTTTCCTCTTTTTTGCCATAGGAAACATAAATTTTGCTGGTTATATACCATCAAAATCAGTGTGGTTCTTCCGAAACGGTGTATCTGCATCATTAGCAGGCAATGAAATAAAAGCAAAGTTTTATTATCAAAAAGCGTTAGATACAGACCCCAACAATCTTTTTGCAAGAATAAATTATTCTCAAGTTTTAGGAAGAACAGGCAGACCTTCGGAGGGCATTTATATCCTAACAAAGAATTTTTCCTTACCCCTCACTTCCCCACCCGAATTAAATGCTCTGGGATACTTGTTTGAGCTAATAGGTGATTATGAAAAAGCACAGAATTTTTATGCCCGAGCTATCGTAAAAAATCCTTCTTTTACTCTCGCACATGCAAATATAGCCCATCTTTTCTTTAATCAATACAATTTTATTGACGCAAAATGTCACTATGAAATACTCTCACTCCTTCAGCCTAACAATCCTATCCCCTATTTCCAGTTAGCACGCATTGCAGAATTCGATAAAAAATACTCGGAGGCTATCCTTCTATATGAAAAATGTCTGAGATTAAATCCACAATTATATGTTGCATGGAATAATTTAGGTTGGCTCTATGAACAAATGGGAAAACAAGAAAACGCGGAAAAAGCGTATAGGAAAAGCCTGGAAATAAAACTGGATTATGTCCTCGCGAGGATCAATTATGCCAATCTACTTATTCGTACAGGGCGTTCTTCTCTCGCAGAAGAACACATTTACACCGCTTTAAAGTATGAACCCTATAACTGTCAGTTACATTTATTACTCGGAAATATTTTCATTACCCAGTCAAATTTGGACAAAGCCATAGAAGTTTACAAAAAAACATTAGAATTATGCCCTGAGAATGCAAATGTGTGGAACAATCTTGGACTGGCATTATCTCTCTCAGGAAAAGAAGACCAAGCTTGCGAAATGTGGCATAAGGCTTTAAACTATGATGATACGCTATCTGAAACGTATGTGAATCTCATTTTGTCTTACGAAAAACAAGGAAAAAGAGAAGAGGCTATTTCTGTATTAAAACAAGGATTGGAAAAAATCCCTAAAAACGAAGATTTAATCTCCATTCAAAATAGGTTAATTCAAAATAATTAGGTTTATGCAAATACTTTCCTAAAAAATATATAATTTAATTTATTTTTGTATCGAAATTTATACAAGGAGTATCAGATATGTCTATAAAAGTTCACCAAGAAAATAGGTTATGGGCATTTGAAGCCCTTCAGATTTTAGAACAATTCATCTCCGACCCTGAATTTGAGGGAGAGAAAGAAATTGAGAAAGCACGAATTGAAGGTAAGAAAAGAGAATTAAAAGATGGGAAATATCGTGTTGTTTTCTTAGGGGAATTTAATGTTGGGAAGACTACACTTATTAATACTTTTTTTGGTGATACCTACCTTCCCATGGTATTAGAAGAATGCACCGCAAAGGTTACTTATGTAATGGTTGGGGAAAGCATGCAGGTTATATTACGCTCTCAACAACCCATCCCTGTAGAAATCGTTCAAGTATTGAGAGATTTTCTTTCCTATGCAGGAATAGAAGCAGAAGTGCATCCTGATGAAACATACAACAACTGGGTAGTTAACTATAAATCGAGTTATCCTGAAGATATGTATAGAACACTTAGTGCCATAGTTACTCTAACAGCGGATGAAGAATTTCCTAAATTAAAATTACTACGACAACAGGTAGAAGAAGTGATTGCTATTATCCCTGAACCCAGTGTAGAAGAAGACATTGCGTTTGTGGATTCGCCCGGTGTTCATAGCATTACCGAAACTCATCGTAAAGTAACAGAAGATATTATTCCTAATTGTCATCTTGTTGTTTGTTTACTGGATAGCCAAAGTGCGGGAAATGAGCACAATCGTGATTTCATAGCAAAATTAGTTAAAGAACGGCAACGAAAAGTATTTTTTGTAATTAATAAATCAGACCAATTAAACCCAGAAGAAATAGACCCCCAAGGTAGGAGAGGACCTGCAAAAGATTTACTTCGCTGTCTCGAAGGAACCGTTCAAAACCCTGAAATATTCTTTGTATCCGCTCTTTATGCACTGTATGCTTCTCAATTAAAGCGTGGGAGCATCTCACTAAACGACATTGATAGAAACGAAAAAATTCACATTCCTTATAATATAAGGACCCAATTGGAACAAATGCCCAATCCGGGTGAGGAAATTGCCCATTATTTAATGAATCGTAGTTTATTTCTTCAATTCAAGAATAGATTATTAGATTATTTATATACGGAGAATCGGGAAGGTGCTATTTTAACCTCTGTTTGCCGTTTCATTCGTGATTTTGCCCATCGATATGCCAAACCTCTTGAAGTAAAGATACAATTAGCCCAACAAAATCCAAGATTAGAACGGATACGCAAAGAACGACAGCGACTTTACCAGGAAATTCAAAAAAACTCTAAATTTATGGAAGAACTTATCGAGTTATTAAATACACTTTCTGAAGGTGGAAATATTAATGATGAAAAATATGAAGGACAAGAACATTTAATCAATCGCTTATTTTCACGACAGTCTATCGAAAATGAAATTTTTAAGCCTATTCGGCAATGGTTATGCTCAGGAGATAATCTTACTAAATCAAGAAAGAATAAATACATTCCTTTACAGGAAAAATTGGGTGAAATATTGGATAACTACTTGAAATCTATATCAGTAGAATTAAATCAGTCCATAGACCAATACGAGAATTTTATTAAGACCCGTCTCTTACAAAACGGGTATTCGTTAGAAATTCCATATTCATCGAAAATCAACTTAGAAAGAGGTGCTATTGTTGCTATTGATGCCAGTCTTGCCCTCTCTTACTTTTTGTTCTTTGTAGGGGGAATATTTTTAGGGGGCATTACTGGAGCCATTATTGGAGAAGGTTTCTTAAGTCAATTTTCCTGGCCTGATTATTTAGGTATTGCACTACCTATTATTCCTCACCTATCTGCCTACATTGTAGGTGGTATTGGGGGAATCTTAGGAGGAATTTTAGGACTCATTGCTCGTTCCATGGGCGGAGATGAACTCCGAAGGGAAAAATTGATTGAAAAAATTAGCGATTATATAGAGAAAATTTTGGTTCAGGGACTAAAAGAGAAAACAAAGATTGAACTGGAAACACAGAAAAATCAATTTATATCGGAGCTTCAAAATTATTTTGATACTTTAAATATGCAAATCAATGATCAGATACGAAAATTAGTAGAAGAAGAGGACCGTCTGGAAAAAGCCCAAAAAGAACTTATACAACGCCTCCAGGGTAAAGTAGATAAACTGAATGAAATTGCAAACCATGCTCATAAAATTATTGGGACTGCTGTTAAAATAGATTTAATTGATGTAAATAAAAATGTATAATTATAAAAACATGGAACATAAATTAGAAATATATTAATTATGGAATATACGCTTTTAGGCTCATCCAATTTGAGGGTATCCGTAATCGCTTTCGGTGCATGGCAGATAGGAGACACGTCTTTTTGGGGGAAAAGTGATGAAGAAGAGGTAAAAAATGTTATAGATTATGCAATAGATATAGGGATAAACTTATTCGATACTGCGGAAATGTATGGGTCAGGCGATTCGGAAACTCAGTTAGGGAAAATTATTAGTAAGGAAAAACGCTCGAAAGTTGTCATTGCAACAAAAGTGAGTCCTCAAAATTGCCGAAAAGAACAGTTAATCCAATCGTGTGAAAAAAGTTTAAAGAGATTAAACACAGATTATATTGATTTATACCAAATCCATTGGCCTCCGAAAGATATCCCTTTTGAAGAAGTCATTCTTACAATGAAGAAACTGCAAGAACAAGGGAAGATTCGCTATATAGGCATATCAAATTTTGGAATTCATAACATGCAAAAATGGTTTGAAGGGGGAGGCGAAGCCGTTTCTAACCAAATTGGATATAATCTATTATTTCGTTCACCCGAATATGAAATAATCCCTTTTTGCCGAGAAAATAACATTGGCGTCCTTGTTTATATGCCTTTAATGCAAGGATTATTGGCTGGATGTTGGTCGAGTGTAGAAGAAATTCCCTTACTTAGACGACGAACTCGACATTTTTCAAAAAATAGGCCTGGTACTCGTCATGGTGAAGAAGGCTGTGAACGATTAACAATAGAAACTGTGCAAGCTATACATGCTCTTTCTCAGCATTTGGAAATTCCTATGGCAACATTAAGTCTCTCCTGGCTTAAATGGCAAAAAGGAGTATCCTCCATTATTGTAGGTTGTAGGTCAAAAGTTCAATTAGAAAGTAATATCGGAGCACTCTTAAAACCCCTGGATCCAGAAGTTTTCTCTCTTCTTAACGAAATTACTTATCCCTTAAAAAGATATATGGGTAAAAATGCCGATATGTGGGAGAATGAAAAAAATGCCCGCATTTGTTGATAAGATTTTGTACTTCTAATCCCCGTACTTTATTTGATGGTTATAATTTTTCACCCCAACGGGCTTTACGGGATTGTTCTTCTAACCAGCGACATTGGAAAGAAAGCCGTTCCATCCATTTTGAGGGTGACAATCCAGCTACATTTGGACTATTTTTAGATTGATACGAAACAGTTGTTATATGTTTCACACCTACAGCATAGAATAATGCCACCAATTCGGCATAAGATAGGGTTCTTTGTTTCTCATATTGTTGTAAAAGAGTTAATGTTCTCGTCCTGAGTTTATCTATATTGACACTTGTCCGAATACAAAGATTCGAAATAGCATAGGATATATCTTCAAGATAACAACCTTGTCCTGCAAATTCAAGGTCAATAATAGCAAGGAGTTTCTCTCCTGAAAACAGAAGATTTGCTCCATGCCAGTCTCCATGAATGAGACCTACCTCAAATTCAGAACGTTTCTCAATGGATAATTCCTGAGCGGAACGGCGAATAAACTCCACCAGATAATTAAAATAGGGCATTAAACTCGCTTCATCCTTCTCTTCTCTTGCCATTTTAAAAAAATGGAGAAAAATGTCTTTTGGCACTTCACTAAACCGCCACATATTTACATCGCGAGGGGGGGCGGGGAGTCCATAACATACTTTATGAAATTTTCCCAAAGCCTTTGCAGAAATCTGCAAGGTTCTTGTTGTTAGTGTCATAGGTTCCCCTTTTATAAATTCCTGTAATTCCAAAATCCAATCATCAACTTCGACATATCCCTTCCCTATTTTCGTTCTTTGTATCCGTGCAACAGGCAAATTGTTAGCAAATAAGTGTTCGGATAAGCGATGTTGAAAGTTTAACGCATCAATAACAACAAGATTACGGGTATATGTTTTAGCAAGAAAAACTCCTTTTGAAGTTTCCACAACCATTTTTCTATGCCGTCGTTGGTGTGCCCCTTCCAGAGGACGTGGTAATCCTACTTCCCCCAAGTCATAATTCTTACGAATAACATCTGCAATTATTTCTAACCCTTGAAGTTGAACAGTCATATCTCCAAATAAAATTTATAAATTCAAATAATTTACAAAATTAAACCAAAATTGCTATATTATTTTAATTATATAATAAAACACCATTTGTGATAAATTAAAAAAACTTAACAATTTGTATTGTCTAAATAATTTTTCCAATATAGTACTGATTCTTTCAAATCTGATAGGACTTTCTTCTCAAAAGGATTCCTTTCCCTATGACTAATTTCGAGGATAAGGTAACAATCTTCGATTCCTGAATCATGTATTGTTTGTAAAATCTTTTTTGGAATGATTTTTCCACGACTATTATATTCTTGGGTAAATGGGTAGTGTCCTCCCTTGTCCTGTAAACTTTGTTTTAAGTGAATTACTTTTATTGCTTTCTTAAAGTGTCTAATCCAAGCATGGGGATTTGTATTATCTGGATTGGGAGAAGTAACATCCCCGTGATCAACATCAAGACATAACAGCAGAGGTATTGGAAAATTCAATTTACATAAATTTTGTATTTTTTCTGTTTCCTCGATTGTCTCTCCAACTTCTCTTGAGATAGACATCGGCTCCCATATTAGGTACTTCATTCCGATCTCTGCTCCAAATTCGGATAATTCTCGCCAACCTTCTACTCCTTGGATTATTCGTTTCTTTCGGATTTCCGGGTTATTACTATCACGAACGGTCATAATGCCAAAGTGACTTCCTCCGCCTTCGGCACCTAAAAATACCGAAAGTTTAAAAAATCGTTTAAACCATTCTATCCATGTCCTTCTAATCTCCTCATCTGGATGGAGTAGATGGTTAACTCTTGTAAATTGTGAGGTAAATGTTGTTGTGATTTTAATATTATATTTTTTACAACAATTAAGTATTTTTTCCGCCTGACTGTAGACAATCTTCTCTTCATACCATGGATTTAACAAATCTGCTGTAAATTGGACAATATGTAGACCTAATTCTTCCGCAACAATTCGTGTCCAGTCATCAGGTTCTACAAAGCGATTTATAGCAAAGCCTGTATTAATTCCCAAAACAATAGGCATATTGTCTCCTTTCAAAGATTACTTCTATTCAAGGTCAAGGGCATATATATCTGGGAGGTTTCTAAACTTTCCGTTATAATCCATTCCATAACCCACAACAAAATGGTCTTCTATGTGAAATCCCACATAGTTTGCAGAAAGAGTAATTTCCCGGCGATGCTTCTTCTTTTCTAACAATACGCATAAATATATAGATTTTGGATTTTGTTCTTTTAATTTCTCAAATATCGTTTGTGTAGTTAAACCTGTATCAAGAATATCTTCAATGAGCAGGACATGTTTTCCTTTGACATCAGGCAAATTAGAATCATATATTTTAATTACTCCACTACTGCTACATCCTTGATAACTTTCTACTTTAATGAAATCAAGCGATGCGATTGGGGGAAATTCTCTCAATAAATCGGACGCGAAAAATACAGCCCCTTTAAGTATAACAATAACATGTAGATTTTCTACCTCTATATTCCGACAAATCTCCTTAGCCAGTTGTGAAACTTTTTGTTGAATTTGTTCCCGTTTAATTAATGGGGGGTTGACGAGTTGCACGGATTAACCTCTATTTCTAAAATTCTTCGTGTTAAGGGACCTACTGTAGCAATAGCACTTGGCATATACCCAACTATCCAAATAATACCTCTTGGAGTAAATAAAATAGGAATGCGGTCGCGTTCTGGGACAGGGACGCCCAAATCAATGAAATAATCACTTAATTTCCGTGAATTTGCCATACCAAAAGGGATAAATCGATCTCCATTTTGTCTTGTTCTAATCCATACTCCATCGGAAAGCGTATCGGCATCAAAAACTTGTAAGAAAGGTTTGCAATACGATTTCCAATCTGAATTTTTAGGTAACATCACAATTCGAGCATTAAAATGGTACCCATAAGCACAGGTATTACCGGGTATTTTAAGGCGAATAGCAGGAACTGGCTTACTCTCGATTTCAGATGCATTAATAAATTCTGTCCATTCTTTTCCATTATACAAAAGCATTCCCTGTCCTAAATCGAATTTTTGTCCTGTCCCGCCAGTTAGAATAAATTTTGAAGCAGAAACTACTTGGTCATAATTACATTCTATCTTTTTCCTTTGAAGTAATAAAACCAAACATCTCCGTCGAATGGCTTCATGATAATCTGCGAATTTTCCCCTTGAAATCTTGTCGCCTTCTACAATATTACACAAGGCTAATTCTGCTTGTTTGGAAAGATACTCATTTTCACATTGTTGGAGTTCTACGAGATGAAGTATTGCAGATTTAATTTTTTGATTATAGTTTTTTAGTTCAGGAATTAAGAGATTTCGTACTCTATTTCTGAAATAATCATTTTGAGAGTTGGAAACATCCACACACCAATCAACACCCCGGTCTTTTAGCCATGTTTCTATCATTCCCTTATCACAATAATATAACGGGCGTACAATTCGAATTCCTTCTTCAACCCGAACGACAGGAATACCTGTAATTCCTAAAGGTGTTGTCCCTCGAATAATTCGCATTAATACGGTTTCTATTTGGTCATCTGCATGATGTGCTGTAGCTACAACAGGACATCCCCTCAACTGAGCGGTTTTTTTAAAAAAACGGTACCTTATTTCTCTTGCGTATTCTTCAAAGGAACGCCCAAAATGTATCGCTTCTTCTTCTACTGGACATGTCATAAGGTGAAAAGGCAATCCCAATTTTTGAGCTACCAGTGATACAAATTCTGCATCTTTTTTACTCTGTCCCTGTCGGGTCTGATGATCAACATGAGCAACTTCTAATTGATAGCCTAAATCATATAAAGCATATAGTAAAGCAATGGAGTCGGCTCCACCCGAAACGGCTACAAGTATTTTTTCATTAGAAGATATTAAATCGTACTCATTAATTACATTTTTAACATTTGATAAAAACATCCTTCAAATCCATACAATATACTTAATCATTTTTGATATATTGTAAATATGTATAAGTTGAAAATCGTTATTTTTTAATGTGTGGAGCGGTATATGTATTTATTATACTTAAACAAAAGATGGAGTTTCAGTAATGAGTGAGGAAACACAGTTTTCAAAAGACAAGATGAGGTTATGCCCCGTGTGTCGAATGCCGATTAGTGTATGGGCTATTCGCTGTCGCTTTTGTGGGGAAACTGTGGGTAGGCCTAAAAAGGAAGTAGAAACTTTTACGGTTGAGGATTTAGGTGGAGAAACTCCTACTGCTAAAAACACATTATCTGCCGAAGTATTGGAAGCAATTGAAGAATTTCGAAAAGAACTTGTGGAACCTCCCCCCAAGGAAGAACCCTCTACTGTATGGAATTTATGGGGGAAATATAAAAAAACAAATACAGGTTCCCAGGTTAATAGAGTTCAAAATATTAACCCTACTCGATGGATTTTAACATTCGGAATTATTACCATACTTCTCATATTCTCATATTTTTTTGGTCCTTCCACATGGTCTCAATTAAAATCGTTATTTTATGGACAACCCGAAAATGTGGTGGAATATGATAATCGTGCTTTGTTTATGTTACAGAATGGAGAACCTATTGAAATGGTTTTACAAGAGGCATTAAAAGCATTTGAAACCACAAATAAAGATGAAGATAAACAAATCCTGATGCAGGTGAGATCGCAATTGGTTGAAAAGATTAACACATTATTGACAAAGGAACCTTACAGTTCATTAGATATTGCGGAGGCATCTCGTATTTGCTCGGAAGTTATAAAAATAGATTATGACCCTATAATACAGGACCTTTATCGGAAAGTGATTGATGAGATTTCAGCATATAAGATAACCCTTACACAAATTGATGCTGTTAACAAGAAGGCCACTTTTCATTTTAGTAACCCTTCTTTTAAATTGAAGGAGCAAACAGTTTCTGAGGGAGAACTTGTTCAAGATAGATTTTTAGTTAAACAAATTCTTTCTTCACGTGTCCGACTTGAAGACACAAAGATAGTTAATGAAGGACGACCTCGCAAATTAACTATTTCGTTAATGAGTGAGGTTAAAGCAGATTTATAAATAAAACGAAAGGATAAAATATGAAAAAGATTACTTCTGCTCTTGTAATGTGTATTTTATTATTAATGTGTTTCTCATGTGCTACTGTTAAAGGATGGGTCTCTCGTGATTCTAAAAAAACGGAAACGCAAGAGGTTTCCCAAGAAATAACTCATGTCCCGACAAAAGAGGATTATATCCAAGACCTTCAACAAATTGTAAAAAATGAAATAAAATCTGCCATGTCAACAGATAAAAATTATGTTTACCGTAAACGACCTTATTTTTGGAAGAATTATTCTGTATATAACAATGTAGAAGGTCCTTTTGAAATAAATATTCAAGAAACAGATTCTAAATCCAAGCCCTATATTGCAAAAATTGAATTAGAGAAAACAATGTACTATACAAAATTACACAAAACAAAAAGAGATGCAGAAGAAGATACGAATTTTATTCGTAGTAGTGGGAAAGGAATATTAACTTATGAATTAAGAAATGGTCGCTGGACTAAAATTGGTTCTTTATTTGTTCCGGAACAAACTGAAAAAAAAGTGGGGGATTCATGGGTCCCTTTGAAAGAGGAAGAAATACAAAAAGAACAAGCTGAAGAACCTAAACAAGGATGGCTTAATCGTATTCGTTCATGGATTTTTTAGCCTATTATAGGGCACGGAATAGTATTTACTACCCTAAAGAATCAAATGAAAAAGAATTTATCTTTTACAATTGAAATAATTATTATTTTACTTGCAATAATTTGGGTTTTCAGTGGTTTAAAGACTGTTTTTTTGGGAGATACCCTTACAAGCAGACTTGCAACCGTTTATGCATTAACCTATCATCACACTTGGTACATTAATCGTTCTCCTGAATTACCTCCTAATCCTTTTGAGACTCGAACTGTTGATAAAGTACAGGGAAAAGATGGAATTATTTCAAGCAAACCGCCTATATTGTCATTATTTATGACTCTGGAATATCTGGTGATGAAACAAATGGGATATTCACTCGATAAAGAACAGGATTATAAATCTATTGCTCGTATCATGATTTTTTTGAATGTGATTATTCCTTACCTTATTGCTATAACGCTTTTATGGAAATTTTTACATGAGATAAAAGTAGCTCCATTTACTCGAATGGCTACATTACTAAGTTTATTCTATGGAACGCAATGGTCTGCTTTTGCATCCCATTTTACAAATCATGTGCCTGCAACATCTTTTTTGATTATCGGTTTATATTTTACATGGAAATCTTATTCATTAACTGAGCCTGTCCCATGGTTGTATTATTTACTGATAGGTCTATGTACCTCACTTGTTTACACTATTGATTTACCCTTAACGATATTTATGGCTTGTGCTATTCTTCTTCTACTGATGAAAAAGGGCATTAAAATACTACCCAGCATAATTATTGGAACAATACCTATTCTTATCATTCATTTTGCAATTATGTATCACATTACAGGGAACATACTGCCTGTACAAATAAGTAAAGGACCTTTTCTGTTTGAATCTTCCTATTGGAGACATCCAGCAGGTCCTGATGCTTTACATCATTCAAAGGGTTTATATGTATTTAATATCCTATTAGGGGCAAAGGGGTTGTTTATACTTTATCCTGTTTTAATTTTTGGATTGTGCATATACCTACCCTGGATATGGAAATATTTACATAGGGATTTAAAAACTCTTTCTCTCTTTTCCCTGATAAGCCTTTTCGTCCTGAATATATACTATGTTTTATCTACTAATAATTATGGTGGAGTTTCTTATGGTTTTCGCTGGCACATTGGCTGTATGCCATTATTAATAATGATGAGTATTCCTTATATAGAAAGCCGACAAAGAACCTTTCTTTTCTGGATTATTTGGATAGTATTTTTTGCTATCTCTTTTTACTCCACATACGAATGTCGCACTTACCCTTGGTCTATTGATAAAGAGTGGACAGTTCGTCTACTTTTTGGTTCCTTGATGTAATTCGTAACTAAAATCGAACACGGGTCCCTGGGAAAGCAGTAAGACTAAATTCGATACTGATATCCGTACCTCGCTCCCGTTCCGTCCAGCGAAGACCCATATCCCAACAGTGGAGATTCCTACGAATCTCATACATTTGCCGTCGGAGATTGTCATTTTCTAAATCATAAATATGTTCAAAAGCAACAGACCATTTATCACTTAAACGATACCCTAAACCATATAAAATGTCTCGATTCACTACCTCATTTTCTGTTTCAGCCAGCATAAAACCGACTCTTCCATTGGCTCTCCCACCCACAAGGGTATTATCAAAATATAATGTTCCTAAAACTCGGGTGTAATCTCCTGAAATTAAGTCTGATATTTCAAGATAAGAGGAATATCTCCCTTCTTTTTCATCAAGCCAGCGTTCCATCCAGTCATAAATGGATAATCTATTCACTTTTCTTTCTTGTTTATACCACTTAATTTCTTCTGAAACATGTTTTTCTGCTACAAGTTGTAATCCATACCATTTGCGGGGTCTTATATCCATTTCTATTTCATAATCATCTGACTTATGATATTCATTCCAGAAATCATTACCTTGATATAGGGTTAATCTTGCAATTTGCCAAACTTCTTGTGATTCTTCATCTTTTCCATAAAAGACATTATCTAACTTTGTCTCTATTCGAGTTTGTCCTGTAACGGTATCTAACGGATCGAAGTAATATCGGTCTCTAATGTTATATGCAGATGGGGTTCGATAGGATAAAGTCAATGAAGGAAGGACAACATGCTTTATTGCTGAGAAACCTAAAAAACCACCATATACACGAATCAATCGTGTTTGAAGAGTTACACCCAATTTTTCTGATAATCCACCAATGCTTTCATCTCCATTGGATTGTTCGGAATACCATGTTAACTGGCTCTCTGCAAAAGGGGTAACTTTAATAGGACCTAAGGATGGGGCATCATAAGTCAGCCTTAAGATATTTACCGTCCGAAATGCTTCATAATCATACGGCTCCCGACGGTTGTATCCATTTAGGGTATCAAAAGAAAGATAAACATTTGAGAACAAAGGTTGTTCTAACCAATGGAATGTTGCTTCGGGTAATCTTTCAGTCTCATGGACCCAACCATGAGTTCCTACTCTTGTCGTTGCGGTCGCAATATATTCAGGTTGGCGATAAGTAACATTTACAAATGAGCGAGGTTCTGTTCGGTCACGGTAGGTCTTATAAAAGAAATCTTTGTAAAATTCTTCATCACTCCAATGTTCCACCTGAGCAAGAAGTGTTAAATCATCGCTAGGCTCAAACCTGTGTTTTAGATGAATATATCCCCGTTCCTCTGTAGTATATAAGCCATGCACTTCTCCCTTGGTTCTGTAAAAGAATGAAGTAGGGTCTTCCATAAAATCATAATATGCATCTCCTCCAAAACCGACCCCTTCTTTTTCTGTGATCATCATTCTTGGACCTAATTGAACACGGTTTGTAATGCTCCGTAAATAACCAACATTCAAATAGGAACCGATACCGGATTCTCTTCCCATATCAATGTCAAATCCACTTAAAAATCCCTCTCCACCCCAGAAAGGGAAAAATATGGGCGTCGTAACTCTACCTATTTGTAAACGAAGAAATTCTGCTTCTTTAAATTTACTTTCTTCTACAACTAATTTCTTTACTTTGACCCGATAATGAGGTGGGTCGTGATCGCATGTTGTTAACCAGACATCTTCCGCAGTAAAAGAATCTTCCCCATGAAGATGTAAAGCACCCGCATGAAAATAAAAGGGACCTACCATACCCTTAGCATTTTTCATTTCCCCCGTTTTCTTTAAAAAATCATATTCAATCTGGTCTGCAGAAAAATCACGATAGGGGTCTTTAATAGAAAGAAATTCTGCATAAAGCCTTCCTGTTGTCAATCGTTTTCGTGCCAACTCTTCTTCATCTAAAACAGGTTTTAATATCGAAGGAGCACTTATAATTTCTTCTTTTGGGGGAGTTTGATATATTACTTTATTCGCTTGTAGTAATGAATCTTTTTGTATAATTCGCACATTTCCCTCCGCTTCGACCTTTTCCGCATCACCCTCATATAAAAAATGGTCTGATTCAAACAACAATTCCCCTAAACGAAGACGAACATTCCCCTGCAAAACTGTTCTTCCCGTTTCCAATTCTCTCTGCATTCGGTCTGCTTTTACATCCTTAAAAGGCTGTTTCCAATCAGGAGCAACAAACCCCTCCGCTTCAGAACCCAATGTCAAAGGTTGGGTAAAAGCGTCTCTAAGGGAGCGCGGTTTTAAATCTATCATAGGATGTAGAGAAGGTTTTCCTGTCATAGGGGCACGAACCTGTTCTATAGGAGCATACCGGCGTACTTTTGTGCCAATAATCTCTGGTTTCTTTTGTTCCTCAGGCTGTCTTTCTTTTTTCAAATTGTTAAAATTCTTCTTAGCTGGGTCTTGTTGTTTTGATTCTATGGATTCGGCATTATTTACTTCGATAGATTTTTGTTCAACCCCATTTATTCTATTTTTTTCCTCCTTATTTTGCGATACATTATCTCCATAGACAAATCCGCTCAAATAAAAAATTATTAAAACTACTGCTATTCGTCCAATTTTTATTTTAGAAATATTCACTTCATAATTCTCCAAATAATCCTTTATTTTTCTGGCAATAAGAACCAAAAAGCAGGGACTTTCTTTTTGGTAGTTTCATGCTTGGTTGAGGTTTTTTGTTCTTTTTTCCCCGTTTCCATATTGGTATTTTTATCCTTGTCTACTGAAACTGATGGAGATGATTCTTTTTTCCCTTTGTCCGATTTCTGAGCGTCATTTCCATAAACATTTACTAAACTAACAAATAAGAAAATTACAGAAATAACACAGCTAAAAAAAATATAATATTTTGTAAGTCTTTTCATAAGTTTTCTCCATGTTCTTCGATGAATTGCATCACTTGTTCTAATGAATGGACACCATTACTTCCCCCCATAACCTGTACTGTTAAAGCCCCTACTGCATTTGACATCTGAGCACATTTTTTTAGAGGATACCCAGCGACATACCCATATAGAAATCCTCCACAGGAAGCATCTCCTGCCCCGGTTGTATCTACAACTGGAACAGAATAAGCAGGAAGAGTTATAAACTCGTTCTTACTTTTTACTAAAACTCCTTGTTCACCCATCTTAATCACGGCAATTTCTACCCCATAACTTAAATAAAAGTCCGCGATTTCCGAAGGCTCTTGTTTCCCTGTATAATGGCGTGCTTCTTCTAAACTGGAAAATACAATATTAGTGTGTTTCAATGCGGGTTCAATATGAGGTAACCAAATACCTTTTCCATCATAACAGGTATCTATGGAAGTTTTGACACCCAATAATTGGGCTTTTTTGAAGATTCTACCCATAGGTGCGCCATCCAATTTAGGAGTGATAGAACTCCCTCCCCAGTGTAGAATCTTCGCAGAAGCAATAACATTAAAATCCAAATCCTCTTCACTCACACTTGCATTTGTTCCTACATGATGCAAAAATGTTCTCTCGCCATTAGAACTTATCAAAACAACAGTTGCAGATGAATTGTATTCTTCGGTTCGTTTAACCCCCTGGACATCTACACCCGCAGATGTTAAAGCATTCAATATAAAGTCCCCGAAACGGTCTTCACCCAATTGCCCAATAAACGCGGATTTTCCACCCAATTTACTGAATACAACGGCAGTAACTCCTGCAAGTCCTCCTAAGTGCATCTCTAATTGAGGCACTAATGACAATGTCCCTTTTGTCGGGAAAGTATCTACAGGTTTCACCATAACATCAGCACAAACAACACCAACAGTTACAAGGTCATATTGCATCATTTTTTCCTCTTTATATCATCTTTTCGTTGCCTAAAATATGCCCAAATCATCATCAGTATATCAATATTTATTTTAAAATGCAAAGAAACATAATTTTTGTTCTGTTCATGTTTTTTGTAGTTACAATTTTACTATTCTTGAAACAATTATAAAAATAATGCTATTATTGCTATTAACTGGTCTAATAGAGGTTAAAGGGTTTGAAGGCAAAAACAATCCTTTTCAAAAAATACGATAATTTATTCTAATAAGAATAAGTGATGACTTTTTATTGTTTTATTATTGATGTTGACAGTTGAAAAAGAGCAAAAGTAATAATGGACTCTGAGGAATTAGTACAAATATATAAAGAGGCAATGGGTTTTGCGTCTATAGGTCTCTTAAAATACCGGATGAATGGGGAGATTGTTTTTATAGACCAAAATGCATTAAAACTTTTTGAAATAGATAATATGTATTCTTCTCCTGAAGAAGTTATAGGCAGAAATATATCTGAATTGCAAAAATATGTTTTTCCGCAAGGTTATGTTCGTAAAAGACTCCAAGAAGAAGGTTCTTTGAAGGCATTAGAATATCCTTTAGAAACAATCCAAGGCAACAAAAAATGGTTTCTACATTATTCATTTTTAAAAAAAGATGAGCAATTACGAGAAGATTGTATACAAGTTATTTTACAGGATATTACTGAACTCAAAGAAACAAAACTTAATTTAGAGTGGGCATTAAATCGCTTCGAAGCCATTTTGAATACAGTGAATAAAATTGCTATTCAGAGTTTTGACAGGGATTATAATATCATCATTTGGAATCGATATTCTGAGAGTCTATACGGCATTAAAGCGACTGAAGTAAAAAATCTTGACGACCTCATCAATTTCTATAACTCTCATCAAATCGAGACCTTAAAGACTCATCTTAATCAATTATTTAATGGTAAGAGGATAGATGGTTTATTCCTCTGGGATATAAAGAATAAAAAAGGGGAAGAAAAGTGGATACATTTTACACTAATGCCTGTTATTCGTGAAGATAAAGTGGATGAAGTATTATGTATTCAGATTGATACCACAGAAGAATTCCAACAGCGAAAAGAACGCGATAAAGTATTAGCCCAGATGGAACATGTCCGTAGATTGGAGAGTATCGGTGTGTTAGCAGCTGGAATTGCTCACGAATTCAATAATATTTTGATGGGTATTATGGGACATGCAGAACTTGCATTGATGAATGGTGACAATTTACCTAAACGCATTCAGGAAAATCTTGAACAAATTCGCAAAGCTACTGAAAGAGCAGCTAAATTAACAAGACAATTACTTACCTATTCCGGTAAAGAAAGGGAATCCACACAAGTATTTGATTTTAATGATATGGTAAATCATACTGTAGAAATTTTCTACCCGTCTTTACATAAAGGGGTGCGTTTACTTCAACAAATACAACCCAATCTACCGTTAATTGAGGGGGATTCTTCTCAAATACATCAAAGTATCTCTCATTTGTTTGTTAACGCTTTAGAGGCACTACCTCCTGAAGGGGGGACTATCACGGTCCAAACAGGGAAGAAAAAAATCAGTCAGAAAGATTTACAAAATTTACAATTTGCAGACAAAGCCAAACCCGGAGAGTATGTATTTGTTTCTGTGTCTGATACAGGTTGTGGCATAAAAGAAGAAGAAAGAGAACGAATCTTTGAGCCCTTCTTTTCAAGTAAATTTTTGGGGAGAGGGTTGGGTTTAGCCTCTGTTTCTGGGGTAGTCCGTTCTCATAAGGGGGCTATACATGTGGAGAGCAGACCGAATCACGGCTCTACGTTTACACTTTTCTTCCCATGTTTTGGGACGGATAAAGAACGAATTTCATCCGAAAAAATAAAAATTTTAGTTATAGATGATGAAGAAGATGTGCGGAAATTTTTTAATGTAGTGCTTCAGAAAGAAGGATACGAGGTCATTAGTGCAATTAATGGAATTGAAGGTGTTGAAAAAGTAAAAAAATATCGGGAACAGATACAATTAATCATTTTGGACATAAAAATGCCGGGATTGAATGGTATTGAGACATTACGGGAAATTCGTTCGATTTTACCCAATGTTCCTGTAATTATTTCTACAGGATATTCTGAAGATAGTATAAATAGTTTCGATCCTAAATTAAAAATTAACGAGTTCCTCACAAAGCCCTTCGGCACTCAGGAAATTTTACAAAAGATAAAAATATTAATTTCCACTTCTAATATATAAAAAATATTCTAAGGGGAAATAGATATTTGTAGATTATTCAGTGATATTTTTTCTCGTGCTTTAATCAAACTCGTTAAAAGCATGTTAGTGGGGCAATTAATATTTAATTCTTTGCCTATTTTGACTATCGCTCCATTAAGAGCATCTATTTCTGTTTTTCTACCTTGTTTTAAGTCCTCCCGCATACTTGCATAATGCTCTGCGGTGGGGGGGATTAATTTATAAAACAATTGTTGGATATACTCTTCAGGTGTTGAAATAATCATAGGAACATTTTTTGTTTTAGCAACTACATACAATTCATAAATTACATTTTTCATTATCATTTGTGTTTCTTCTGTATCCATTAATCTACCATAGGGAACATCTAACAAAGCGGATAATGGGTTAAGGGCGGAATTGTATGCGACTTTTGACCAAATTAACCCTTCTATATTGTCTGTATATAATGTGGGAATTCCCGCCTTATTCATTAATTCTGCAATTTCCCGTACTTTCCCTTCATCAGGGCCATTACTCAATCTTCCTAATGCGGTCGGCTCGGCAATTACTGTGACTTGAACAAATCCGGGTTTTATTACTCTGCTACCAAATATAACTCTTGCAGGTATTGTCCTGGTCATGCCCACTCTTTCTGCTATCTTTTCCACATTTCCCAATCCATTCTGGTAAGAACATACTAATGTATTCCCAGAAATAATAGGTACTATTTCTTGAATCGCTAATTCCGTATCATAAGATTTAACTGATAGAATGACCAAATCGAATTGCCCCTTCCAATCATCAGAAATTTGACTAAAAATAGGTAAATTAGGAATATGATGATTGCCCCATATCCCTGAAATATATAAACCCTCTCGTTGAATGGCTTCTACTATTTCCGATCTCCCTACAAGGATAACTTCGTGTCCAGCTTTTTTCATAAAACCACCGACAACACAACCTAATGCCCCTGCTCCAAATATGAGGATTTTCATTCGACTACTCCTTGTAGGGTACAGTAGAGTTTAATTATTCTCTGTGCAGTGTTTTTTAGCAATATTTATTATCTCAGTAGGGAGATACGGCTTACGAAGTGAACATATTACTAAATCTTTATACTCTTCCGCAATACTTTCCAAAAAAGCAGTACTACAAAGGACAACGGGAATATTAATTGATTTTTCCTTCATGTCTGCCAGTAGTTTTTTTTCTTTTTTGTCCGGAATAGTTATGTTCAAAACAATCAATTTCACTTTATATTTTGATGAAGTTATTACTTCTATGGCTTTTTCTGTATTTTCAACAGCAATTACATCAAATCCCTTCATGGATAGTACTCTTTTTGTAAGCTCTCTCAACATAAAATCTGGTTCGACGATAAGAATAACTTTTCGTTCTGTATCTTGTATTGTTTCTTTTTTTTCTTCGGAATCCTTTCCTTCCGAAGTACCTGAGGAAATAAAAGGCAAAACAATACTCATTTTTGTCCCTTCTCCTGCTTTGCTTTCAATTTTTATTCCCCCCTGATGTCCCTTAACAATTCCTAAAACAGATGATAACCCAAGACCTCTTCCCAAAAACTTACTACTATAAAACGGATCAAATATTTTTTCTAAATCTTCGGGTCTGATACCTGACCCTGTATCTTCAACTACAATCTCAACATATTTTCCTGCTGGCAAATTCTTCCCATCTAAGATAAAAGAGGAAAACATCTCTTTCTTATAATTAACAACTCGGGTTGAGATATTGATGGTACCCTTTCTATCTCTTATTGCTTCCACAGAGTTAGTAACAAGACTTACAATTACCTGACGAATTAGCATTTCATCACATATTATTTTTGAATCTTCTTCACAGAGATTGATATTAAGTTCAATTTTTTCTCCTACTGTGGTTTTCAGTATCGGTAAAATATCCTTAATTATTTGGTTTAAATTACATTTTTGTTTTTGGATAGCAAAGCCTTTCCCAGTATAAATCATTAATTGCCAACATAACTCTTTTGCCCTATCCAATGCGTTTCTTATTTGTGAGTGATATAAAGCTACTTCGTAAGGAAAAGTAGAATCGGTGTAACATTCTATCTCCTCCAAATCTAAGTTTCCCTGAATCGCCATTAACAAATTATTAAATCCATGAGCAATACCGCTCACAAAATTCCCTAAACTTTCCCACTTTTGCAATTGATGGATATGTTCCTCTTGTTTTTTCCGTTCTGTAATATCACGGAGTATTCCAGAGAAACCTTTTACTTTACCTTGATGACTTACGATAGGAAGGAATGAACTTTCGACTATCTTTCTTTCACTATTATCATCTGTTTTTATTGACCATTCACATAAATTTATGCTTTGTTTACTTTCCTTAATATCATTTAACAAATTTAATAATTTTGATTGTTCTTCCTCGGGTACAAACTCCATCAATTTCCGATTTAATAAAGATTGTAATTTTGTTTTTCGCAACAGTTTCAATAAAGATGGATTTGCAAATTTTATGTTTCCCTCTAAATCTATCTCCAAATATCCTTCGGCAAGATTCTCAATAATTCCACGATAATATTGTTCACTTTTTTTCAGGGCATTTTGGGCTATAATTTCATCGGTTACATCACGAATAAGGCTATCATATCCAGTCAGTTTTCCTTCTTTATCAAAAATAAGCAAGCAAGTATTTCGTATCCATCTAATCTGTCCATCTTTGCGGATTATTCTATGAATAATAGGTCCAGGATTTTCACCTTTTGTAAGGGCATTTGCAAAATTTACTACCGTTTCTTTATCTTCATCATATACCATGGAATACCAGAGGTAAGGATTCTGATAAAATTCCTCAGATGTATACCCCGTTACTGCTTCACACCCCGGAGAGTGAACGGTTTCTACTACCTTCCCATCTTCTATCCGAACATGATAAAAATAATCTGTAATCGCTTCTACCATTCGGCGGTATCGCTCTTCACTCTCTCGTAATTGGTGTTCCATTTGTAACCGTTCCCGGATATCTTCACCAATGGATACAATCCATAGACGATTGAACATGGGTAATTCCACAGGAATATCAAGCCAGCGGATAGAAATTTCCTCTCTATTTTTGGTAAATAGGGGATGTTCCCCCAAATAAGGCTTGGGATTTTCCCACATATTTTTTACATACTTTTTCACAGCTGTTTGCCATGTATTGGGTATGGCAAAGTCTAAATAATCCTTACCAATTATTTCTTCAGATGAATAACCCAAAATTTTCTCCCCTTCTTTGTTGACACCCAAAATCTTTGTGCGATAGTCCTCTGTGATTTCCCAGAAAAAGAACATAAGAGGAATATTTTTGAAAATAAAATCCAACACATCACCAAACATCTTGACATAATCACTATTTGTTCTCTCGCACACAGGAGTTATATCTACCCATGACCAGCCCGTTATTGTATCTTCATCTGACTCTTGCAGTAACCAGCCTTTTAACATTGCCCATTTCGAAGAATTTGCGTATGACCTAAAAGGAAATTCGTCAATAGAAATATATCCCGTTTTTCTAATTTCTAATAACAACTCTGAAAATGAACCTATTGGACAGATGATATCATTAATATATTTTCCTATAATAGATGTTTTTTTATTATCATCAAAAGGGTAATCCCAAATAGAAAGGAGTTTTTCGTCTGCAGTAAGAATTTTTCCCTCACCGTCTAATATAACAAATCCAATATCCGAATTTTTTCTAAGCAGTTTTATCCATTCTTCCATTTGAGATTTTAATAATTTCATTGATATATTAACACTCCATTTTTATATTTGCATATTCCGAACATATCTAATTCTAAATATTTATTCTATTATATTTATTAAAATGATAATAATATTATACACTATTTCTTGTAATATTTCCCAATAATTTTACTAACTCAATGGGCCGATAAGGTTTTTGAATAAATCCCGACGGTTTTAATTTTCCAAACTGCTGGCTAATGCTCTGTTCAGGAAAACCACTACATAGAATAATGGGTATATTTTTATCTATTTTATTTATCTTCTGAAAAACTTCCAAACCATCCAATTCGGGCATGGTTAAATCAAGCACGATTGCAGAAAGGTTATTTTTGTTTAATTCGAAAAGTTCCAGAGCTTCTTTCCCATTTCTTGCGAGAATTGTTTTATAGCCAAATTGTGATAAGGTTTCATTGGCAACTTCAAGCAGTCCTTCCTCATCATTAACCAGTAATATGGTCTTTGGATTTTGACTTTTTATAAATGTTTCTTCTAATTCCTTTTTGTTTTTATTTCCAAACACTTCTCTTTTATTGCTTGCTTCGGAGACAGGGAAATAAACCTTGAAACATGTTCCTTTATTGGGTTCACTATAAACATTTACGGTCCCCTTATGTCCACGGACAATCCCAAGAACAGAGGCTAATCCTAATCCCCTGCCTGCAAATTTGGTCGAAAAGAATGGGTCAAAAATTTTCGTTAAAGTTTCTTTATCCATCCCGCACCCTGTATCGGAAACTTCCAGACATACATATTTCCCAGGACTTACGGGTTCATAGAAATAGGATTCTTTCATATGTTCTTGCGTTAACTCGACAACACTGATTTGAATGATTATTTTTCCTGCGGTTTCCCCTAATGCTTCGGATGCATTTGTAACTAAATTCATTAAAACTTGGTGGAGTTGGATAGCATCACCATAGATAGCTGGAACATCATCAGGACACTTATATTCTACAATCGCCTTTTTGGAAACCACTGCAGTTAATAAAGGTTGCATTTCGTTAATAAGTCGGGATAAATTCAGTGGTCTTGGCATGATAACCCCTTTGCCAGAATAGGCTAACATTTGTTTTGTCAATTCCGCTGCTCGATGGGACGATTCTTCTATTCTTTTTAGATAAGACCGCACTGGCGAATCTTCTGGCAATCTTGAAAGAGCCAAGCCTACATTTCCCATAATACCGACTAATATGTTGTTAAAATCGTGTGCAATCCCACCTGCAAGGACGCCTAAACTTTCTAATTTTTGAGCATGAAGGATTTGAAGTTCTAACTTTTTTTGTTCTTCTTCTGCTCTTTTGCGGTCGGTAATATCACGGGCAATTCCTTGGATTCCAATAGGTTTTCCCTTTTCATAAATAATTCTTGTGCTAACTTCTATGGGTATACGATGTCCATCTTTTGCGATTATTTCTAATTCATATTTAGTAGGCGGGGCTCCTTCTAATTTCTTCCGAATTTTTTCTTTCACCTCTTCATGATATTCTTCAGGCACGATATCAAATACATTCATTCTCGGTATATCATCTTTACTATAACCTGTAACAATAAGCCCTGCTTTATTCAAAGAAGTAAATCTTCCATTTAAATCATGGGTGTATATAATATCATTTGCATTTTCAAAAATTTCTCTAAATCGTTCCTCCGCTTTCTGGATAGTTTCGATTGCTTGTTTCCTCCAGCGAATATCTCTCAGAAAAACCAAATAAAAAGAGCGACTCGCAAGCGAAAAGTGCCCTAAAATAAACTCCGCCGGAATTGTCTCCCCTTTTAAGTTTATAATCTCCAATTCCTGAATATCTGCGGATTTCATTTCATCTGTTTGTCCCAATTGGGTTTTCCACTTTTCCCATTCCGGGATAAACCGATGGATATTGTACTGTGTTAATTCTTCTTCAAAGTTCGCACCTAATAGTTGAAATCCACCCCGATTACAACCTATGATGTTATCCCGTTCGTCCACTGAAATTAGAGCATAAGGTAACATTCTTTCCAGTAATTCATACTGTCTTCCTTGTCGCCTTTGTAACTCTTGAACACCATACCATAGGAATAACCACCCTATTTCACATGATATAGAGTGTAAAAGTGGAAGAATTTCTTCATCAAGCATGTCTTTCCGTGTCGTTGCTAAAACGATACAACCTGTGGCAGTTTCTCCCGTTCGCACGGGGATAGCAAACATTCTCGCGAAACCTCTTTCTCGAAGATTAACTGGAAAACTCTCTACAAGTGAAGAAATTTCTTTTATATCATTATTGGATAGTATCGTTTCTATAACTAAATTATTAATAGGTATTCTTTGGAGGGTTTTTGTTATTTTTTCTTCTAACCCTTCTGAGGCAATCAAAATAGCTTCTTTTGAAACGACCTTGAACACAACCCCCGCTTCCATAGAGGTTATCTCTAAGGCATTGTGTAAAATCTTTGAAAACGCCTCTTCCTCCGGGATGCCATATACAAGGTTTTCACATAACCATTGAAATTGATTTTTTATAATTCGGATGCCTCGCATCAACAATTTATCCCGATGGGGTGTACTTAATTCTTGTCCTAGCATCAGTATATAGTTTGTTCCCTGCTCTTGTTGTATAGGCATACATACCCATAACATTAATAACCTTCCCTTTTGTTTTGTTAATATTTCTCCCTCAAACAAAATATCCCCTGTTTTTGATGAATTGGTGTGGAGAAATTGTATAGTCTCTTCCCTTATTTCATCTGGAATAAAGGTATCGAACCAATTTTTCCCTATTACTTCTGATGGAAGCCATCCCGTCAATTTTTTTATATAATCGTTTATAAAAAGGACATTACCAGAGGGGTCAATTTGTATAACCAATATAGAGAATTGTTCCAATATTTTGAGGGGAAAATTATTTCCATTAATGGGTGAGGGGGATAATACACATCCCTCAAAAGGATAAACTAAATATAGTATTTTAACTGCATTTTCTTCATCACTTTTAACCTGTATCCCTATAACATTTAACTTTTCATTATCCTCTTCTTGAGATTTTGAGGATGTATTTTTCTTCCATACCTGTATCCAACAATGAGCTGTCTTTTGAAGAGCATCGTTTTTTGGGGGATAGCATACTTCGATGAATTCATTTAATAATTTTCCTTCTAATTGGGTACCTCGTGAAGAACCTATTAATCTTTTTTTTGTTTTTTTGTCACAATATTCAATGGTTCCATTCATCGAACAAACAAGAATACTTACAGATGAATTTTTTAATAATCGAATAATATCTTTTCGTTTAACATTAGACATTACTTGTTTCCATTGAATATTTTTTGTTTATTAAGTTTATTCTTATTTTAAACGGTAGAAAGTTATTATGTAAATATTTTTATCATTTTATTTATTTTCAGGGAAAAGAGATGGGACATAAGAATCAGGAGGAATTAATCCGAAATGCTTGTAGGCTAAGGGTGTAGCCACTCTGCCTTGGGGGGTTCTTTTCATAAAGCCAACCTGAATAAGATAAGGCTCATGCACCTCTTCAATAGTCTGTCGTTCTTCTCCAATTGCAACGGCAAGTGAATTCAAACCTACAGGACCCCCTGAAAATTTTTCTATAATCGTCTTTATAAGCATACGGTCCATATCATCCAAACCCAGGTCATCAATCCGAAGAAGTTTAAGAGCGGAATCGGCAATAGAAAGTGTAATCGTTCCATCACCTTTTACCTGAGCATAGTCACGAACTCGGCGTAGTAATCGGTTTGCAATGCGGGCAGTTCCTCGTGAACGCCTTGCTATTTCTAACGATGCTTCCTCATCAATGGGTACATTTAAGATACGAGCAGAACGAAGTACTATGGTTTGTAATTCTTGAGGAGAATAAAAATCAAGACGACATGAATCTCCAAATCGTGCACGTAGCGGTGGAGTTAATAATCCGGCACGGGTTGTAGCACCGATAAGAGTAAAGGGCTTTAATCCTAATTTAATAGAACGAGCAGTGGGTCCTTTACCCAACATAATATCAATTTCAAAATCTTCCATTGCGGAATATAAAATTTCTTCCACTGCACGATTTATGCGATGTATCTCATCAATAAACAAAATATCAAACTCATTAAGTCCTGTAAGAATCGCAGACAAATCCGCCTGCCGTTCTAATACGGGCCCAGAAGTTTGATGAATAGCAACACCCATTTCGTTGGCTAAAATGCGGGCGAGTGTTGTTTTCCCTAATCCAGGGGGACCATAGAGCAATATATGGTCCAAAGGTTCTTTCCTTTGTTTCGCCGCATAAATTGAAATTAACAATTTTTCCTTTACAGGTTCCTGCCCCGGAAAATCTTGCAATCGTTGAGGACGTATCTGCTCATCAAATATAGATTCATCTTCTATGGGCTCTGGAGCAAATATATGTTCGGAACTCATGGTTTATTCCCTCCCTTTAGATATTGCAATGAGATCCGAATCAAATCCTCAACACTTGCATTTTCTCCCAACTTCTTACGAGCAAAAGAGACTGCATTTTTTGCTTCGGTATGAGAACATCCCATAGATAACATGGCTTGATATACCTCGTCAGTATCGGCTACTTTTTCCTCAGGCGGGCTTAATAAAGCAGAAAGTTCTGTGTCCTCACCCATTTTATTACGAAATTCTAAAATCAATCGCTGGGCTGTTTTTTTACCGATACCCGGTGCAGTTGCAATTAAATTATAGTCATTTCCCATAATCGCTTGACGAAATTCATTTACGGAAAGGGTGGATAGAACTGCCATCGCCATTTTAGGACCTATACCGCTTATGGAAATGAGCCTTTGAAAAAGGAGTTTCTGTTCATCACTTTCAAAGGCATAAATATCCACTGAATCTTCACGCCATACTGTATGCACGGGGAAAATAGCTTCTTCATTTAAACGCACCTTATTTAATAGATTCATAGGCATATTTAACAAGTACCCTACTCCATGAATATCCAGTACCAATACATTGGAGCGAATTTTTGTTATAACTCCTCGAAGATAATCAAACATGTTTACACCTCGAAAAATAAATATTTTATAATCAACAAAATATTGAGTATTATTATAGGATAAGTATAATATTTATTAGTTACAGTGGCTATCTTAACTATAAGGGAATTTACATTATGTTTGCCAATTTTTTATTAATTTATTGTCTTCATTCTGTTCATTTCTCTCGTTCCAAACATATACAATAAACAAGAAACAAGGACTTAACACATGGAATTAAAATCTTCTTGTGTTTTGACATTATTTGCATGTTGGGTATTTATATTATCCTTTTTTTCATTTTCAGAAGAAAGTATAAATATAAATAATATAGAACAATCTCATGGTATAAAAGTTCAGGAAGCACAGAAAACGAATGATATACAACAGGTCTCGCCTATAGAAGTCCAGGTAAAAGATAATAAGACACAACAGACATCTACTTTAGTTATCAATCCCAACGAACGATTATTCCGCGAATTACAAGAAATGAGACTTTCTCTACAGCAGATTCAACAGACCTTAGACTATTTAGTTAATCATGTCATTGCTGACCTTGAAGCAGAAAATCAAAAGTTAAAAGCAACTCTACAAAATTATGGAATCAATCCTCTTTTTCAAGATACAACTCGAAATCCTTCTTCCAAATATATTCCAGGAAGTCCTATGGGAGATAATGTCCCTTCATCTTTACCATCACCTGATATAGATACAAAAAAAGAAAATACTCCTTTAACAATACCCCAAGAATTCTATTTTAAAATCTTAGAAGAATGGGGAAGGAATCCAGATGTTGTAAAACAGATGAATGCCCATGCCCCAACAATAAAAGGGATAATAGGGGTGGTACCTTATGGAAGTCCGAAAGAAAAATTACAAGAGTTAGCGCGTGAACTTCGTTTTAAGTATGATGAATATGACAATATTAATATTGAGATTTTCGATGATGAAACATCGGCAAAAGAATATATTGAGAAAAATATAAAAAGTCAAGACCATAATGTATTGAGTATTTCAAAACACAAAGAAAGTGGAAGAGATATAATCACTGTTTATGGAATGAATGACCCCACCATTTTGAATTCACCCCATAATTAATCTTATGCCTTTTCTCCCATCTATTTTCTAAGACAAGAAACTTTATTAAATCTCTCTAAAATTGGGGGTCTTAAATAACACAAAGCTGTCTTTTCCCATTTAATGTCTTTATTCACATTTGTTATTTAAGTTTAGAAAAAAAACAGATTTGACATCTGATATTAAATTATGGTATTACTTTTATATAAATTAGTAATACTAATAACAATATCTAATTTTAATCCCGAACCTATAGGAGGGTGCTAACATGAAAAAAACAGGTTTCACGCTCATTGAACTGCTCGTCGTCATTGCCATCATCGGTATTTTAGCCGCTATTCTCCTACCCGCATTAGCAAGGGCAAGAGAATCTGCACGCCGATCCAGTTGTCAGAATAATCTAAAACAATTTGGGCTGGCTTTCAAAATGTATGCGAACGAAACCAAAGGCGAACGGTTCCCGCCCCTTCAGCCTTTTACCAATCCTAATGGAGCTCCTCTATTTGCCGCCCCTGACCCAGAAGGTTTCTTTCCCGAATACATGAATGACCTGAACACGGCTAAGTGCCCGTCAGATACAGGGGTAGACGCTCAAGGACAATTTGTGTCCGCCCGGTTACCTGATGGTTCTATCGAAGACCATATCAAAACTGCGGAAGAAAATAATGACCGATTAAGTGCCCGTTACTTTCGTGCAGCTGCGTTGGGTCGTTCTTATTGGTATCATGGCTTTGCTATTACTAATGTTGAAGAATTTTATGGCATGTGGAATGCAACAGGAACTCTCCCGGAAATCGAAACTATTCCCCCGGGTGCAATCATCGGTGTAAATCCAGTTACCGCCCCTGTTAAGAGGAAGAACTTTGATAGTGATATTCCTGTTTCCACCAAACTCCCCTGGACGGCTATTTTAGGTAAAGGCTACGCAACAACGAATAACTGTGCTCGTCTACGCGAGGGAATTGAACGGTTCGCCATTACAGATATAAACAACCCAGCCGCGTCGGCACAAGCACAGAGTGAAATTGTTATTATGTTTGATACTTTTGGAAATCCTAACGATTCTGCAAATACTGCAGGAGGTGTGGTATTTAATCACATGCCGGGTGGATGTAATGTGCTTTATATGGATGGACATGTAGAATTTATCCGCTATCCAACAAAATTCCCTGTAATTGATGACAAAGACCACAACTATGGGATTCCGAGACAGGTAGGACATTTCGGATTACAATAGATTAAGGTATGGGATAGGAAAATATTCATGAAAATAAATTCTTTCAGGCTCCTAATCGTTTTAGCAGTGCTATGCTATATGTGGGGTGGTTTATTACTGCCCCACATATATGCGGAGGCACCTATCGTTGTAGGGACCTCTGCTATTCAGTCCGCAGTGAAAGACCTATGTGGAACACAGACTGAACTCGCGGTCGTAGTACCACCTGACCTTTGTCCCGGACATTTTGACCTAAAACCCGGAGATGTGGAAAAATTTATCAATGCAAAGTTGATTATCTTGCATACATGGCAGAAAGACTTGCCCGCAATAAAAAGCCTCTTGCGAGGGACAAATCCTCCGGGAGAAAAGGTGGTGTATATCCAGTTAGAAGGAGGTTGGCTTGTTCCCAAAAATTACATAGTCGGATTAGAAAAAGTAGGTGAGGCCTTAGTAAAATCCGGATTACTTACCGAGGAAGACTATAAAAAACAACTGGAAAAAAGAAAAACAGAGATTTCCCATTTTGAACAGCAAGTGTTAACGAACATTCATAAAAGCCATCCTGAAACCATCACGGTGATTTCATCTATCTTTCAAAGCGATTTTGTAAGTTGGTTAGGATTTAAAGTAGTGGCAACCTTTCCGCGAGCAGAAGAAGTTAATCTATCTCTATGGGGAGAACTCCTGAATAAGGGGAAAATAGAGAAAATTAAAATTGTTATTGAGAATCTACAAAGTGGTGAAATCGAACTTGTAAAAAGATTAGCATCCGAATTACAAGCTCAGTCCGTTGTATTGTCCGGTTTCCCTTACACCTGTCCAACTTGCAATTCATGGGAGGCAAGCGTGCAAAATAATATAGATATTTTGTTGAAAACAATAAAAAATATACATTAAGCGAATTCATTAACTTCATGTCAAGAGATGTTTTTTCTGAATACATCGTTAGTTTAAAGAATGTTAGCGTTTATTACAACAGTCATACCGCTCTTGACGATATTACTCTATCATTCCGACGAGGAGAATTTACTGTTATTTTAGGACCGAATGGTTCGGGAAAAACCACCCTATTAAAAGCGTTATGTGGTCTATGTAAATTTCAAAAAGGTTCTGTAAAAGCTTTGGGACAGTCTCCGTCTTCTTACAATTTTCTATTACGCAGAAAAATCGCCCATGTAGCACAGGTTGAGTTTATTGACCCCAAACTACCGATAACAGTTCGAGAATCGGTAGCCACAGGTAGAGCAGGCGTTCTCGGATTGGGCAGACGACTAAGCAAAGCAGATTGGGAACTGGTAGATAACACATTAGAATGGATAGGCATCTCACATCTGGCGAATAAGCCTCTCGGACAAATTTCCGGTGGAGAACGGCAAAAAACATCTATTGCCCGTGCTTTGGTTCAACAGGCTCCCATCTTACTTCTCGATGAACCTACCGCTTCCATAGACCCCAATGCTCAGAGAGACATCCTGGATTTAATAGAGCATAAGATTAATATTCATCAATTCACTACTTTATATGTTACTCATGAATTAGCCATGATACCTAACCGCTGTGACCGTATTGTCATGTTGCGAAACGGTAAAGTGTGGGCAGATGGCAAACCCGAAGAATTATTAGTGGAAGAAAAATTAACGGAATTATATGGTGGCAATGGATTCTGTTGTTCAGGAAAATTCAGTGCTCATCATATACACCATTGAAAGTCTTGAAAACTTATGCACGAAATATTAGGAATACCTGAATATTTATGGAGACCTATCCTTGCTGGATTTTTCTCCGGAATTGCCTGTAGCATTGTTGGCGTTTTTATCGTTACGATGCATTTATCTTTCCTCGGGATTTGTATTGCTCATTCCGCATTTACAGGGGCATTATTTGGTCTATGGATAGGCTGGAACCCACTGGCAGGAGCCATCTTATTTAGTCTTATTGCTTCTGCAATCGTAGGACCTCTGGCAGACCGTGGAGAATTAAGCCCTGATACATCTACCGGGATTGTCTTTTCCACCATGTTAGGGTTAGCATTTCTATTTTTGGGTTTAATTCCGGGGTCCAAAGCCAGTGCTTTAAGCTTATTCTGGGGAAATATCCTGACCGTAACGCCGCTGGATATTTATATTTTAGCGGGGATTGCCCTTTCTTTATTACTATTATTTACTATTTTTTTCAAAGAAATTCATGCGGTTTTATGCCATCGTCAGGTGGCAATGTATGTAGGTATTCCAACTGCTCTTATTTTTTACTTGCTTTTAATTGCAACAGGACTAACTATTGCGGTTTCATTACAAACAGTGGGGGGACTGCTTATTTATAGTTTACTACTAAATCCTTCCGCTTCTGCACATCAGTTAACATATCGATTTAAAACAATGCTCGTACTTTCTGTAATCTTCGGTATAACCTCCTGCTGGGGTGGAATTGCTTTGTCATATAAATACAATCTCCCGACAGGAGCCACGATTATACTTATCTCTTCGCTTATTTTTATTCTATCGGCTATTTTCTCTCCAAAAAGACAAGTCAAGGGGACAACAAATGCATAACAAGCAAACTCCATCCTGTAAACAGATGCATAACCACCAGAAGGAAATAAATATATTCTTTGACCATCATGCACCGCATTGGGATTCATACACAGATGAAGATAACCTGAAAAAGGCACAAAAACTCTTAGATAAAGTTGAAATTAAGCATAATAATACAGTTCTTGATGTAGGCTGTGGAACGGGAATTTTACTTCCCTATTTATGGGGTCGTCTTAAACATCAGGGGATACTTATTGAAGTGGATATTTCACAAGAGATGGTTCGACATGGCAAAATGAAATTTAAAGATATACCTTGTCACTGGCTAATTACCGATGCACACTATCTTCCCTTAAAAACTGAAATTGTTAATGTTGTTATATGTTTTTCAATATTTCCTCATCTGATAAATAAGGAACAAGCCATAAAGGAACATTGTCGAATATTAAAAAAAGGAGGACTATGGGTTGTTTGTCACTCGCGGTCCCGTAAGGAAATTAATGAATTTCATCAAAATATAGGAGGTGTTGTCGCAAATCATTTTATACCTGAGATAAACGAAATTGAATTTCTTTTAGACCGAGCAAATCTAAGTGTGCAATACTACCAGGATAATGAGGATGGATACCTCCTCATAGCAAAGCGTTGAAAAATAGAACTTTTTAACATCTTATCCATTTTTTGTTATAATTTCCCTTATCTAATATCTAACTTACCTTACTCCGAACTCAATACAAAGGATTTCTTCATGGGTAGCAATATTTCTTTTTTTGATTTAACTGGAAAAACCGCCATAGTCACAGGAGGAGCCGGAGTGCTCGGGACTTCAATGGTGGAAGGATTAATCCAAGCAGGAGCCTCCGTTGCGATTGCCGATGTAATGATAGACAAAGCCAATGAACTAAAACAGAAGATTGAAAAACAAGGGGGAAAAACCCTCGCACTTTATATGGATGCTTTTAATAAAGATACGATTGAAAAATGTGCTGATACAATTATTAAAGAATGGGGGAAAATTGACATTTTAGTTAACGGTGTAGGTGGGAATATGAAACAAGCGACCACCTCTCCTGAATTGAGTTTCTTTGACATATCTGCCGATGCTTTCCAGAAAGTTGTAAACTTAAATTTGTTAGGTGGAGCAATTATTCCTTCGCAAGTTTTTGGCAAATACATGATTAAAAATTCAGAAGGGGGTTCTATTATTAACATTGCATCCATGAACGCATTGCGACCTCTAACACGTATTCCGGGATATAGTGCTGCAAAATCTGCCGTTGCTAATTTTACACAATGGCTTGCTGTTCATTTTGCACAGGAATACAATCCAAAATTAAGGGTTAATGCCATAGCCCCCGGATTTTTCCTTAGTGAACAAAATCGTTACTTACTCATTGATGAGAAAACAGGAGAACCTACCGCACGAGGAAAAACCATTTTGGCACATACACCTATGGGACGATACGGAGACCCATCCGACCTTATTGGGACTCTCATATGGCTTGCCAGCGATGCATCTCAATTCGTTACAGGCATTATTGTCCCGGTAGATGGCGGATTCTCTGCATTTTCAGGCGTATAAAAAATTTTAATAGTTAATAAATAGGAAGAAATAGAAAAAAGGAAAAAATAAAGAAGGGATAAATCATGAAAGAAGATGTTCAAAAATTATTAGACCACAAACCGACAGCACCATTCCTCATCGCAATTGACTCCGACGGTTGTGCCTTTGACACCATGGAGTTAAAACAAAAAGAATGTTTTACTCCGAATACAATCAAATACTGGAACCTACAACCTATTTCCAAATATGCACGGGAAGCATGTGAGTTCGTAAACCTGTATTCTAAATGGCGGGGTGCCAATCGTTTTCCTGCACTTATAAAAGTATTTGACCTGCTTATGGATTGGGATAAGGTCAAAGCGCGGAAAGTCCAAATTCCACAGACACCGAACTTGCGAAAATGGATTGAAACGGAAACAAAATTAGGGAATCCCGCATTAGAAGCCTACTGCAAAGAACATCCCGAACAGGAAGACATGCAAATTACCCTCCAATGGAGCAAAGCGGTAAATAAAACAGTGGAAGACATTGTAAAAGGGGGGTTACCTCCTTTCCCCTTTGTTGAAGAATGCCTCCAAAAATGTCAGGGCAAAGCAGATATTATGGTATGTTCACAGACACCCACGGAAGCTTTAGTGCGGGAATGGCAGGAACAAGACCTCGCTAAATATGTCTTTGTTATATGCGGTCAGGAAATAGGAACCAAAGCAGAGCATATTAAATTCGCATCGGAAAACAGATATGAAAAAAATCATATTCTCATGATTGGTGATGCTTACGGTGACCTAAAGGCGGCTCGTTCCAATAACGCTCTATTTTTTCCTATTAATCCCGGATATGAAGATGAGTCATGGCAACGACTTTACGAAGAAGGGTTAGACCGCTTCTTCAATGGCACCTACGAAGGGGAATATGAAACTGCACTTATTAAAGAGTTTGAAAAATACCTGCCCGAAACACCACCCTGGAAAAGGTAAGCATTCATTAAAAATATGTTAATTGTTGCTGATGAAAATATACCGTATGTTAAGGAAGGATTTGCAGAATTTGGTGATGTTATAACGGTTCATGGTAGAAAAATCACAAAAGATATTTTAAAAGATGCAGATGTCCTTTTAGTTCGGTCTATTACCAAAGTAAATGCAGACCTTTTAGAGGGGACTCCTGTCCGTTTTGTGGGAACAGCTACCATTGGTTATGACCACATTGATATTGATTATCTGAATTCCCGAGGTATAACTTTTTCCAGTGCCCCCGGCTCGAATGCAAATAGTGTTGCGGAGTATGTAGTTTCGGGACTACTGGAATTAGAACAAAATCATGAGTATAAATTACAGGGGAGGAAAATAGGAATTGTGGGTGTAGGAAATGTGGGCTCTCGGGTTGCGAAAAAGGTTCCTGCGTTAGGTTTAATACCTGTGCTTTATGACCCACCCCTGGCGGAAAAAATAAACCATCACCCCCTATTTGAACCCTTTGAGAACATTATAAATTGTGATATTATTACCTTCCATGTTCCCTTAGAAAAAACAGGTCCCTACCCCACCTATCATATGGCAGATGAAGATTTCTTCTTTCAAATAAAACAAAGCGTAGTTGTCATTAACACCTCCCGCGGAGCAGTGGTAGAAACAAATGCTTTATTAAATGCGATAAGACGAGGGATTGTTACTCATTCCATAATTGATGTCTGGGAGAATGAACCTAACATCAATCTCGACCTCCTGAATTATGTAACTATCGGCACACCGCATATTGCAGGATACTCTTTTGATGGTAAGGTAAACGGAACTTATCAATTGTATCTGGCTTTATGCAATTTTCTAAAACAAAAACCCACATGGGATTATAAGAAAAATCTACCTGCCCCTCCTTTTAAGGAAATATCCATAACTGACGATAATCCCCTAACCCTCCATTCTATAGTTCACAAGATATATAATATAAAAGCAGATGACCAAGCATTAAGAAAAATAGTAAATAAAGTGGAAAGTGAACGAGGTCCTTATTTTGACCTATTGAGGAAAAACTACCCTATTCGGCGGGAATTCCACAATACGGCCATTCGTTTTAATAAAGATAATCCAGTTTTAGCAAACCAACTTAAGCAATTGGGTTTCAAGGTTACAAGGGATTAGAAATGATTCAAAAATGTGTAGCAGAAAAAAACTTTTTAAAGCCTGATGAGATTTCTCAATTCGTTCATAAAGTTTGTTCTGAACTAGAAGTTCATGGGAAAAAAGTCCTTGTTATTATTCCAGACCAAACGCGTAGTATGCCCATGCCTCTTATGTTTCATACTTTAACAGAAGCATTATCCACCAAAATAGCAAATCTGGACTTTATCATAGCATTAGGGACACATCCTCCCTTATCCGAAAGCATGATTTGTAAATTATTAGGTATTACATCCGAAGAAATGCGAACGAAATATAAAAATATAAAAATCATCAATCATGCATGGCAAGACCCAGATACATTACATCTTTTAGGCGTTATCTCTAAAGAAAAAGTTTATGAATTTTCAAATGGGTTGCTCAATCAAGAAGTGCCTGTTCAAATTAACCGAGTAATTCTTGATTATGATGTTATCCTCATTGTGGGTCCTGTTTTTCCTCATGAGGTAGTCGGATTTAGTGGAGGGAATAAATATTTCTTTCCGGGAATTTCAGGTCCCGATTTTCTGAATGTGTTCCACTGGTTAGGGGCGTTGATTACGAATATAAAAATTAACGGTGTTAAAAATACCCCTGTCCGCCAATTGATTGACTATGCAAGTTCCATGATACAGAAGGAAAAATATTGTTTCGCTCTGAATGTGGAACATGACAAGACCCGTGCTATCTTTTTTGGAAAGCCTGAAGAAGCATGGAATATTGCAGCAGATTTGTCGGCTCAAACGCATATTATTTACAAGCCTCGCACTTACCATTCCGTTCTGGCAGAGTCACCTCTTATGTATGATGAAATATGGACAGCAGGAAAGTGTATGTATAAATTAGAACCGGTTGTTGCTGATGATGGAGAATTGATAATTTATGGACCCCACATCAAAGAAATTAGCGTTACTCATGGTCACCTCATCCGTAAAATTGGATACCATACTCGAGATTACTTCCTTGCGCAGATGAATAAATTTCAAGACATTCCCGGGGGCATATTAGCCCATTCTACGCATGTGCGAGGTATCGGCACTTATATGAATGGCGTAGAGAAACCTCGAGTGAAAGTAACTTTAGCCACATCTATCCCCCGAGAGACATGCGAAGAGATCAATTTGGGCTATCGCGACCCCGACACGATAAATATTGAGGAATGGAAAAATCGTGAGGAAGAAGGAATCCTGTTCGTTCCACAAGCCGGCGAAGTCCTCTACCGCGTTAGAGAGCAATAAAATTTAAGTTTTTTACAGACCAACTAATTCTTTAAAATATCTCTACATAAATTACAGAAAGGAGAAAAACGAATGCCTAAAAATGTTATTGTTGCTCAATCAGGTGGACCCAGTCCTGTGATAAATAATTCTCTTCGAGGTGTCATTGAAACCTGCAAGATGTTTCCCGAGACCTTCGGCACTGTGTATGCAGGCTGGCACGGTATTGAGGGAGTTATTAAAGAAGAATTATTAAATCTATCTGACCAAAGCCCAGAAGAAATAGCGCTTCTACGGCATACTCCCGCTGCAGGCTCTATTGGCACATGCCGATACAAGTTAAAAAAAGGACAAGAAGAGGACTATCAGCGGATTATCGATGTGATGAAAGCCCACGAGATTGGATATTTCTTTTACATTGGTGGCAATGATTCTATGGATACCGCCAACAAAGTAAGTAAATTGGCAATAGAACAGGGATTGGATTTAGTAGCGGTAGGTATTCCCAAAACTATAGATAATGATGTGGGCGATTCCGAATTTAAACTCATAGACCATACGCCCGGTTATGGCAGTGTTGCACGATATTGGATGTGTATGGTTCAGAATGCAGAGGAGGAAAATCGCGGCTCATGCCCTGCCGACCCGGTTTTGGTATTACAAGCCATGGGCAGGAAAATAGGGTTCATCCCTGCATCCGCCCGTTTAGCCGACCCTGACCGACAGATACCGCTTCAAATATACATGACAGAGTCAAAAGTTACACCAGAACAGATGTATGACCTTGTTAATGACCAACTGAAACGCGATGGCCGGTGTATCATTGTGGTAAGCGAAGGTTTTGAAGTTGGAGAGATTGGAGAATTAAAAGATAGTTTCGGACACACTCAATTTGGTTCTGCAAAACTCACCGCAAGTCAGAAAATAGTAAATCTGCTCAACGAAAAAGGTTTAACAGTTCGTGGTTCCGCTCGGGGCCAGGTCATGGGAACAGACCAGCGTTCCTCTGCTATTTATGCTTCTGTTGTTGATTTAGATGAAGCCTATAATGTGGCACAAAAAGCTGTGTTAATTGCTTTAGAAGGTGAAAATGGGTGGATGGCAACCATTTTACGCACTCCCGGGTCTATTTACCATGTGTATTATGATAAAGTTCCATTAGAAAAAGTGGCTAACTCGGAACGCACATTCCCAGAAGCATGGATAGCACCGAATAGAATTGATGTAACAGATGATTTTATAAAATATGCCATGCCATTAGTAGGTGAAGAATGGGCAAGTGTTCCCTTAGTAAACGGTAGACAACGCTTTACTCAATTTAAGCCGATTTTTGCTGAGAAAAAATTACCGGCATATATCCCTCAGGGACATAGAAAATAATTTTTTCGATATAATGATTTATTAATAACAATAACAAAACAAAAGGAGAATTATATGAATGAACTTAAAGACATTGGATTAATCGGTTTAGCGGTGATGGGTGAAAATCTCGTATTGAATATGGAAAGCAAAGGTTTTAGCGTAGCGGTTTATAATCGTACTGTATCCAAAGTAGATGATTTTATTAACGGTCGTGGGAAAGGAAAAAATATTAAAGGTTGTCATTCTTTGCAAGAACTCGTAAACAGCCTTAAAAAACCACGCAAAGTTATGCTCATGGTTAAAGCCGGCCAAGCGGTGGATGACTTTATCGAACAACTCATACCCTTATTAGACCCAGGAGACATACTTATCGATGGCGGGAATAGTCATTTCCCGGACACCATTCGTAGAACCAAATATTTAGAAAGTAAGGGATTGTTGTATATAGGCACAGGTGTATCCGGTGGAGAAGAAGGGGCATTAAAGGGACCGTCTATGATGCCCGGTGGTTCTCCACAGGCATGGCAACATGTAAAGGACATTTTCCAGTCGATATGTGCCAAAACTCCGGAAGGGGAACCTTGTTGTGACTGGGTAGGGGAAAATGGAGCAGGACACTTTGTAAAAATGGTGCACAATGGGATTGAATATGGTGATATGCAAATGATATGTGAAACATATCATTTGATGAAACAAGGGTTAGGGATGACAAATGAAGAAATGCATCAAGTCTTTTCGGAATGGTATGAAGGGGAATTAAATTCATACCTTATTGAAATTACCCGTGATATTCTTGGTTATAAAAATGAGGAAGGGCAATATGTCGTTGACCTTATCTTGGATACCGCAGGACAGAAAGGCACGGGCAAGTGGACGGTCATTTCTGCTTTGGATGAAGGACAACCTCTAACCGCTATTGCGGAAGCCGTATTTGCCCGTTGTCTATCTGCAATCAAGGAAGAACGGGTAAAGGCAAGTCAAGCTTTACAAGGGAAGGTTACTACTTTTAGTGGAGATAAAAAACAGTTTATTAGCGACCTCCGTAAAGCCCTGTATGCGTCAAAAATTGTGAGCTATGCACAAGGTTATCAACTTATGCGTTCCGCAGCAAAAACATATAACTGGAATTTAAATTATGGTGGCATTGCCTTAATGTGGCGTGGAGGGTGTATCATCCGCTCCGTCTTCTTAGGTAAAATTAAAGAAGCCTTTGACAGAAATCCCAATCTTGAAAATCTATTATTAGACCCATTCTTTGCCGGTATTGTTAATGACACCCAGGATAGTTGGCGTCGAGTCGTTTCTACTGCTGTCCAGTTAGGGATTCCCGTCCCTGCCATAAGTTCTGCATTATGCTATTTCGACGGTTATCGCAGTGCCTGGCTACCTGCTAATTTGCTTCAAGCTCAACGCGACTATTTCGGTGCCCACACCTATGAGCGTGTAGACAAACCCAGAGGTGAATTTTTCCATACAAATTGGACCGGACGAGGTGGAACAACCTCTGCTTCTACTTATACAGTATAAAGTGGTATAGTCCAATTTATGAGCGAATTACATCCTACAATACTTGCTTTAATCGCAACTTTGTTTACATGGTTCATGACATTATTAGGGGCTTTGCCGGCTTTATGGGCAAAGCCCATTCCTCAAAAGTTTTTGGATGGTACACTGGGGATGGCAGCGGGAGTTATGATTGCTGCATCTTTCTGGTCATTGTTAGAACCATCTATCGAAATGAGTAGTGAACTGGGCTGGCTTCCCTGGTTGCCCGCAGTGGTTGGGTTTCTTTTGGGTGGATTTGCTTTGTGGGCAATGGACCGTATTCTTCCCCATTTACATCAAGGATTGGCATTAGAAAACGCAGAAGGGATTCATACCAATTGGCGGAGAAGTACCCTGCTCATTATGGCCATTACCATGCATAACATTCCGGAGGGATTGGCCGTTGGTGTGGCTTTTGGTGCAATTGCCTATGGCATACCTGGTGCATCTTTATCCGGTGCTATTGCCCTTGCTGTAGGTATCGGTTTGCAAAACCTGCCTGAAGGGACCGCTGTGGCTTTGCCCCTCCGCAGAGAAGGCCTGTCTCCGTGGAAAAGTTTTTTCATAGGACAACTATCCGGGATTGTAGAACCCATTGCAGGAGTTTTAGGTGCCATGGCTGTTCTTGTGGCAAGGCCCATATTGCCTTTTGCGTTAGCCTTTGCCGCAGGTGCAATGATTTTCGTCGTGGCTGAAGAATTAATTCCCGAAGCTCAAAAAGAAGGGGATACAGACCTACCCACAATTGGAGTAATGTTTGGCTTTGCTATCATGATGTTTTTAGATGTAGCATTAGGATAGAAAATTTATGAATAAGAATAACCATAAAATTTTCATTACACGTAATCTTCCTGAAAGAGGGTTAAACTTACTTTATCAAAATTTTGGCGATGAGAATATAAAAATTTATGAAGGAGAAACTCCAATCCCCTATGAAGAACTTTTGCAAGAAGTTTCTGGCATCGACGCTCTTTTATGCTTATTAACAGATAAAATTGACGCTCAAATCATGGAGCAAGCAGGTCCTCAATTAAAAATCATTGCAAACTATGCGGTTGGATTTGATAACATAGATATAGCTGAAGCAACGAGAAGGAAAATTATTGTGACCAATACTCCCGGGGTTTTAACAGAAACTACGGCAGATTTAGCGTGGGCATTATTGATGGCTTCTGCTCGCCGATTAGGCGAAGGTGAACGGTTGGTTCGGGCTTCCCAATGGGCAGGGTGGAATCCCACTTTACTTTTAGGTATGGATGTGCATGGAAAAACTTTGGGTATTTTCGGTATGGGACGAATTGGTCAGGCGGTTGCACGAAGAGCCTTAGGTTTTAATATGCGTATTATTTATTATGATATAAACGAACCAAAACTTTCTCCAGATATTAAAGCTACACGAGTAGATAAAGAGACGCTCCTGAAAGAATCCGATTTCATTTCTATTCATTGTCCTCTTACCCGTGCAACCTATCACGCTTTTGGTATCGAAGAATTTAAAAAGATGAAGCGGACTGCATGTATAATCAACACATCTCGGGGTCCTGTCATCCATGAAGAAGCCCTGGTTCAGGCTCTTAATGAAGGCTTGATTTTCTCCGCAGGACTGGATGTTTTTGAAAAAGAACCGGAAATACACCCTGATTTGCTAAATTGCCCTAATGCAGTATTAATACCCCACTTAGGTAGTGCCTCGGTCGAGACCCGCTCCCGAATGGCAGAAATCGCCGCGAAAAACATCATTGCCCGACTCAATGGACAGATACCCCCCAATGCTGTAAATCCTGAAGTTCTATAACTGCGAAACTTAATTCTCTTTACATCTCTCGATACCGGAAAAAAACCCAGAGAACACCTATGGCGGATATTACACATAGAACTACAATCGCATAAAAAGTATATTGAAAATGTTGGGCAGGTATGGGTACATTCATGGAGAATAAACTAACTATAAAAGTAGGTACCATAAGGGCTATGGTTATAATGTTCAATAATTTCATCAATACATTCAGGTTATTACTTACAATAGAAGCCCGTGCATCCATTAAGTTTGATAACACTGTGGAATGAATATCCGCTACACGAAAACACTGGTCATTTTCAATAATTAAATCATCTAAAAATTCTTTTCCTTCTTCACTCAACCCGATTTTATCCGCACCGGCACGCAGTTT
>CALLRP010000017.1 GCA_938014335.1 uncultured bacterium | reverse complement strand
AAACGATATAAAAATAAAGCATATCCATAACGAAAGCAATAAGACACATTCCTATGCTTGTATAGGTCATTCCTTTTTGTGTTCCTCCTTTACCTAACAGAAAAAAAATTATTCCAATAACTACTAAAATGAAACTAAGTAAAGGAATCATAATATAGTCAATGCTGTTAAGCTTGACACAAATCCAACTCCCGAAAAAATGGCTTTCTTTTTTTTCAAAAAATAACCTTTATTAACTTTCTCTATTCATAATTATAAAAAAATAAATTAGTAAATCTTAAATTTAAAACATTTCTGTTCTCCATAAATCATGTAAGTGAATAACTCCTAATAGTGTATTCTCTTTATCTATAACAATTAAAGATGTAATTCGGTTTGTTTCCATTATTTTTAATGCTTCTGTTGCCAAGGTATCAGGGAAAATACATATAGGTGAAGTATGCATACAATCCTTAGTTTCCATTTGTAAAAAATTTCTATATCTCTGTAAAAGTCTTCTTAAGTCTCCATCTGTAATTATACCCATCACTTTTTTAGTTTCATCAGTTATAACTACCATTCCAAGTCCCTTATTCGACATTTCCCTTATAGTTTCTTCCATTAACATGTGGGGATTGACTGTGGGAACTTCTGGTCCTGTATGCATTAAATATTTTACTTTCAGTAGTTTCTTCCCAATTTGTCCCCCGGGATGATACTTTCTATAGGTTTCCTCATTAAAACCATCTATTTCCATCAATGCAACTGCAAGAGCGTCACCTAAAGCCAATGTTAAAGTTGTAGAAGCAGTTGGAACTAAACCAATGGGACATGCTTCTTTATGAACAGATATATCCAAGACCACATCACTATATTTGGCTAATTGTGAATTGAGATTTCCACACACACCTATCAATTTTGCCCCAATCCTCTTAATGAATTGAATTAAATTAATAACCTCTATAGTTTCACCACTATAAGAAATAGCCATGACCACATCATTCTCAGTTATATTTCCAAGGTCCCCATGAACCGCATCCGTAGCATGAATAAAAATGGAAGGATATCCACAAGATGCAAATGTCGCTGAAATTTTTTTACCCACAAGCCCCGATTTCCCTAAACCTGTCACAATAATTCTACCCTTTGTGTTACGAAGTAAATGAACACACTGGTCAAATTCCACTCCTAATCGTTCTGATGCTTTTTGAATAGCATCTGCTTCTAAACTTAAAACCCTTTTCCCAATATTTCTCATTATATTCCTCCATGGATGCACTCAAAAAGTTTTTTCCACCTATTTAATAACTCGGGCAAATCATCTAATCGAATAGAATTGGCACTATCTGATAATGCCTTTTCCGGATTTTCATGGACTTCTATAAATACTCCATCTGCACCTACTGCAATACCCGCATTTGCAATATAAGGTGCTAACTTTCGATTCCCACTAGAACCCTTTATCCCTCCTCCGGGTTTCTGGGTACTGTGTGTAGCATCGATAATAACTGGAAAACCTAATTCAGACATAATAGGTATCGAACAGGAGTCCATAACTAATTGATTATAACCAAAACAGGTTCCTCGTTCTGTTAGAATAATGTTACTATTCCCGGTGGATAAAACCTTTTCAACTACTTCTTTCATATTCCAGGGAGCAATAAATTGGCCTTTTTTGATATTAATCACTTTTTGAGTATATCCCGCTGAAAGCAATAAATCCGTCTGTCGAGAAAGAAACGCAGGTATTTGGATAACATCCAGAACATCTGCGACTATTTTTGCCTGCCATGGTTCATGTATATCAGATAAAACTGGAACCGAAACTTTTTCTTTGACTTCCCTCAATATTTTCAAGCCTTCTTCTATCCCAGGACCACGATATGAATCTATATAACTTCTATTTGCTTTATCAAAAGAAGCCTTAAAAACAAAATGGACATCTATATTCTCACATATATTCTTTAATTCTTTAGCTAAGAAAAGAGTATGTTCCCCGCTTTCAATTACACAGGGTCCTCCAATAAGTAATAATTTATTAGAAGGGAGACAAATGTTTTGAGTAATGTAAACTTTATTTTTTCTCATTCTATATGATGCCTATCATTTCAGAAATATTTTTTTCAAAAGGTGGGTAAATAATTCCTTTCTCAGTAATAAAAGCCGTAATATTCTCAGCCGGTGTCACATCAAATGCAGGATTATAAATAGAAATACCTTCAGGTGCATTTCTTTTATTATTAAAAAAACAAATTTCATCAGGATTTCTCTCTTCAATTGGTATCTGAGAACCATCCGAAATATTTAAATCAAAAGTAGAAGAAGGAGCACATACATAGAATGGTATTCCATGATACCTTGCAAGAATAGAAAGTGAATAAGTGCCAATTTTATTGGCTGTGTCACCATTTTTAGCAATTCGGTCAGCACCAACAATAACCATATCTAATTTTTTCTCTTTCATTACCTGCCCTGCCATATTGTCACAAATCAGTGTTACAGGTATCCCTGCATATTGTAGTTCCCATGCGGTTAATCGTGCCCCTTGGAGTAAGGGTCGTGTTTCATCTGCATATATATGGACCTTCTTCCCTTCTTCTGAAGCAATATAAATAGGGGAGAGGGCTGTCCCATATTCACCTGTGGCAAGAGCTCCTGCATTACAATGGGTTAATACTGTTGAATTATTTTTAATGAGAGAATTCCCATAAATCCCTATTTGTTTGCATGCATTTATTTCTTCCTGATATATATTCGTTGCTTCCTGTTCTAATAGGTTAATGAGACTACTCACACTTTCAAAATTTGAATTATGAACTACTTTAAGTATTCGGTCTATTGCCCAGAAAAGATTAACTGCGGTAGGCCTTGTTTTTTTTATTGCAATAGCTGAGTTTTTAAGAATATCAATTGCATCATTTATATTTTTTGGTTTTCTATTAATAAGTATGCAAACTAATGCAAATCCAGCAAAAATCCCAAGAGCAGGAGCACCTCGAATTTTCAATAATTTGATGGCTTCTTCAGCTTCTTCTAATGTCTCAATAGAGACATGAGTTAAAGTTTTAGGTAATAATGTCTGGTCTATGATATAAAGTTTACGATTTTCCCAGATAATAGGTTTTAAACGTTGGCTCATATTTATTCTCTTTATCATTTATAGAATGAATTATTAAAAATTTTCTCTGTATCGTCATCATATAATAAGTAACGGTCAACAATAAGAGTTTCTTCTTCTGATATAGGCATGAATTTACCCCAGGAACGAACAAGAATTTCCTCTGTTACTCTATCTAATAATACACCTTCCGTGTTTGCTAAAAGACGATGTCCCTTTGTTACCCATGTCTTCACAAGTAAGTCTTTGTTCAGAGGAACCCTCTTTAAAAAACGGACTGTAAATTCTGCTGTAACACACATTCTTTTAAAATACCTTGCTGATGACCATGCCATTGTTTCATCCATTGCAGAAGATACAACCCCACCATGCGCAAATCCAGGGTATCCAGTATGTTTTTCTATAAAACGCACGGGCAGCAATGTATATTGCTCTTGAATGTAGAATTGGGCTTGCAAGCCCGCTTCATTTTTATGTCCACAAACAAAACAATACGGATATACAGGTAATTTTTTTAAATCCATAAATTTATCCCCTTAAAAATAACAAAAGAAAAGTACATCAATTATAAATGAAAAAGAACTACAATCAATAATTAGAATATTATTCGAGACAAAAGTTTAAACAAGAAAATTTTTCTGTATTTTGCAACGAATCTGTAAAGCAGATTTAATATAGAAATTAGAAAAGGAGATTTGATACGGTATAAAAATGGAAAAATTTGAAGCGAACGACAAATTTCTTGAATAGCATACACTTGGGAGAAAGTCTCCTTTTCATTAAAAATAAAATGTACAGACTTTTGTAATTGATTATTCGCTATCAAGCCTTGTTTATTCTGTAATTCTGATGCAGGAAGAAAATCCAATGTATTATTTTTACAGTTTGATTTTCTCTTCAAGTAATTAACAAAATTTGTGCACATTTCACATGTATCATCATAGACTACAATAGGTTTCATATGGGATACCTTTCTTATTAAAATAAAACAAAAAGATAAAAAAGAATCTTCCAATGAAAAAGTATACGCTCAAAGAAATAAACAATTCAGTTAATGTACAAAATGAGATAAAGCACAAAATAAATTCCATTATTAAAGAAATGGGATTTGTTACATGGGGAGTAGCAAAAGTTCTACAACAAAATACGATTTTACATTTAGAACAATGGGTTAAGTCAGGTTATCATGCAGATATGAAATGGTTTGAAAAAAATATAGAGACTCGAATTGAAATACTCAGATGGTATCCAGAAGCAAAATCTGTAATAGTTTTAGCATACCCCTACTGGCATTTATGTAATAATCACATAATAGCAATGTATGCACATGGACACGATTATCATAAAATAATAAATAAAAAAATAAAATCTCTCGCATTATATTTGTCTAAACACATCGAAGATTTTAAATTTAAAATATCAGTTGATAGTAGTCCTGTTCATGAAAAAACATGGGCAGTTCGTGCCGGTATTGGTTGGCAAGGGAAAAATTCACTTATTATCAATCCTATAATAGGTTCGTTGTTCCTTCTGGGAATTTTAGTTACTAATATTTACTTAAATAATACAGAAAAGTTAGAAAACCAATGTGGAGAATGCAATCTATGTGTAAAATCATGCCCAACTGGAGCTATTCAAGAAGAAGGCTATATAGATTGTAGAAAATGTATATCCTATCACACAATAGAAAATAAAGATAACATACCTCAGAACATACAACGACAAATAAAACATACTATTTTTGGATGTGATATATGTCAATTGGTATGTCCATGGAATCAAAATATAGAAATTCAAAGAAATGAGCAAGCATGTATATTAAATAAAATTAATGTAAAGGACATAATGAATATGGATGAAACTACTTTCAAATGTTTTTTTGATAAAACACCCATGAAAAAATCAGGAATTAATAGAATTAAGAGAAATGCAGAGATTTATTTGAAAAATCGGGAATGATATATTTATTTTCTTCGTTTTAACTATAAATTATTATTTACGAAATACTAAACCTGTTTGTGATATAATTACACCTTAACTCTTTTATCAAAAAACAAAACGAATCTTGATTATTTTAGGAGTATAAATAAATGAGTATTAAATTTGAGATATTTGACACTACTTTGAGAGATGGCGAACAATCACCCGGTGCCAGCATGAATGTTCAGGAAAAATTTCAGATGGCTTTACAGTTGGAAAAACTTTGTGTTGATACCATAGAAGCAGGTTTCCCCATTGCATCTAAACAAGAATTTGAAGCAGTTCAAAAAATTGCCAATGCAGTAAAGAAATGTCGAGTTGCCGGACTTGCCAGAGCATTAGAAGATGATATTAAATGTGCTGCAGATGCATTAAAGTCAGCAGAAAAACCGACCTTACACACTTTCATTGCAAGTTCACCCATTCATATGGAATATAAATTAAAAATGTCCCCCAAACAAGTATTAGAAAGAGCAAAAGAGGCTGTTAAACTTGCAAAAAGTTTAATACCCAGAGTAGAGTTCTCTGCTGAAGATGCTACACGGTCCGATTGGGATTTTTTAGTAGAACTTACCAAAGTGGCTATTGATGCGGGTGCCGATGTAATTAATTTACCCGATACCGTAGGCTATATAACTCCCAGCGAAATAAGAGAAATGTTTGCCTATGTAATAGAAAAAGTTCAGCCTCCTGAGGATGTGATTTTCTCCTGTCATAATCACAACGATTTAGGTCTGGCCGTTTCAAATGCATTAGCTGCTCTTGAAGGGGGAGCAAGGCAAATTGAATGCACCATAAATGGAATAGGAGAAAGAGCAGGAAATACTGCTATGGAAGAACTGGTTATGATAATCCATACAAGACAAGATATCTATCCCTATAATTGTAATATTGTTACCACAGAAATTATGCCTTCAAGTAATTTATTAAGTAAATTAACAGGGTTAAAAGTTCCCTACAATAAACCCATTGTAGGAAGAAATGCCTTTGCTCATGAATCAGGAATACATCAACATGGTGTAATTGCAAACACAAAAACCTACGAAATCATAACTCCAGAAATGATTGGCAATGTCCGTTCAACACTTGTGATGGGAAAACATTCAGGTAGAGCCGGATTAGCAAAAAGATGTGAAGATTTAGGATATAAATTGGAAAAAGATGAACTGGAGAAATTATATGAGAAGTTTATGACATTGGCTGAACGGAAAAAAGAAATATATGATGAAGATATTATTCTGTTGATTGTATCATTGCATCAAGAACAATTAGAAACTTATCATTTAGAACAAGTTAGAACTGCTGGACATGATCCTTATACCGCATTGGTAAAGTTGAGAAAAGGGACAGAAACACTTATGGATACTGCCATCGGTGATGGACCTGTAGACGCCGCATGTAAAGCAATAGAACGAATTACAGGGGTATTGGGACAATTAGAACAATTTGATATTCGTGCTACTACCCCCGGAAAAGATGCAGTAGGTGAAGCTACAGTAGTTGTAAAATTTAATGGTAAAAGTATCACAGGGAACGGTTCAAGCACAGATATTGTTGAAGCAGCGGTAAAAGCATATTTAAATGCAGTCAATAAGTTTATTGCTATAAAAGATGCTTTAGAAAATCATTAATACTAAATATACTTTTGATAAATATATGTTATCAATGATATAATTGATATTCATTTTTTAGGGGAAAACCACATAAAAACTATAGGAGAAAAAAAGTGAAAGAAGGAATTCATCCTAATTATGTTGAAGCCACAGTAAAATGCGCCTGTGGAAATACATTCAAAACACGAGCCACAAAACCCAATATTAATGTGGAAATCTGCTCTAATTGTCATCCATTCTTTACAGGAAGACAAAAATTTGTAGATAGTGAGGGTAGAGTGGAAAGATTTCAGAAAAAATACGCAAGAAAATCAACGTCTAAAACTCCATCAAATTAAACAAAAATAAAAAATATATATGGACACCCTCCTGCGCGAAAAAATAAGCGCTATAGTTGATGAATATAACCGTCTGAACGAGAAAATGGCTTCCCCTGAAATTGCTTGTGATCCAGAAGCATACCGAAAACTTGTTAAAACACAGAGGGAAATGGAAGATATTGTTCAGACATATCAGTTGTTTGAACTTAAAGAAAAACACTTATCCCATACAGAAGAAGTCATAAAAGAGGAAACAGACCCAGAACTTATCACTCTTGCACAAGAAGAAAAATATACCTTACAAGAACAATTATCCGAATTGGAAAAAAAACTTCGAATTTTACTCTTGCCCAAAGACCCCAATGATGAGAAAAATACTATCATAGAAATACGCGCAGGAACGGGGGGAGAAGAGGCGGGTTTATTTGTAGCAGATTTATATAGAATGTATATTCGCTTTGCAGAAAAGAAAGGCTGGAAAGTCGAATTGTTAGATTCACATCCTACAGAACTCGGTGGGTATAAAGAAATTTGTTTTCAGATTTCAGGACAGTCTGTGTATAGCCAACTAAAATATGAAGGTGGAGTGCATCGTGTCCAGCGCGTTCCTGAAACAGAAGCACAAGGAAGGATACACACCTCAGCAGTAACTGTTGCAGTATTGCCAGAAGCCGACGAAATAGATATAGAAATAGACCCCAAAGACCTCCAAATAGATGTTTATCGTTCCTCCGGACATGGAGGTCAAGGAGTGAATACCACCGACTCCGCAGTGCGTATTACACATATTCCTACAGGGATTGTAGTTACTTGTCAGGACGAACGCTCCCAACATAAAAACAAAGCACGAGCACTTAAAGTCCTCCGTTCACGACTTTTAGATATAAAAATGTATGAAGAGCAAAAAACAAGGTCAGAACACAGAAAAATCCAGGTCGGTTCAGGGGATAGAAGCGAACGAATAAGAACCTACAATTTTCCACAAAATCGCGTTACAGAACATAGAATAGGACTTACCTTATATTCACTGGATAAAGTTTTAGATGGGGAGTTACAACCTATTATTGATGCATTAATAACCGCCGACCAAGCAGAAAGACTTGCCCAACTTACAGAAACAGAAACTATTTCTAATAAACAATAAACATCATGCCTCCCATTTGGGTCTTACTTAACCATATTACAAGTGAATTAAAAATCGTATCAGATAATCCACGCTTTGAAGCAGAATTGTTACTTGCTCATGCCTTAAATATAACAAGGGCGAAACTATTAAGTAGAGTTAAAGAAGAAATTTATATCCCTTCCCAGATTCCCCTTTGGATAGAGCGAAGAAAGAAACATGAGCCTATTGCATATATACTTGGTTATACCGAGTTTTTTGGCTTAAAAATTAAAACAATTCCACCAATATTTGTACCTCGCCCAGAGACAGAACTGCTTGTAGAAGAATCTCTGAAAATTATCAAACAATCTACTAAAGAAACAATAAATATTTTAGAATTATGCACAGGAACAGGTTGTGTGGCTATATCTGTATGTAAAAATTCAAAAAAGAAAATGAAATGTATTGTTACCGACATCAACGAAAAAGCAATTCTTCTTGCAAAAGAAAATGCAAAAAAAAATCACGTAAATTTCGATGCTATAATATGTAATTTATTTTCTGCAATATATGAAAGAAACATGTTTGACATTATAATAGCCAATCCACCCTATATTTCAGAAAAATGTCGCGATTCTTTACCGCCCACTGTAAAAAACTATGAAGATCCCCGAGCCCTTTTTTGTGAGGAAGAGGGTACTGCCGTTATAAATAAAATAATTAAAGAGGCAAAAAATTACCTGACAGAAGGAGGATGGCTTCTATTAGAAATTGGAGAGGAACAAAATGAATTGGTTGAAAAAATATTTTATAAAAATGAATATGATAATATAGATACAATATTAGATCTACAAAAATTACCTCGCATTGTAAAAGGAAATTGGAACCCTAAAAAGTAAAAATATACTACTATGGAAGAATATCAATATACAAAAACCATGCGGGATATGCCATCAGATGATAGACCCCGTGAAAGGTTAGATAAACTTGGTCCGGAAGCACTCCGTGATGCAGAATTAATAGCCGTTCTATTCAGAACAGGAACAAGAGAAAAGAATGCAGTTGCATTAGCAGAAGATGTTTTAAGAGTCTTTGGTGATTTAAGAAGACTTTCACAGGCAAGCATAGAGGAAATTCAAAAAGTAAAAGGTGTGGGTAAAGTCAAAGCAATAGAATTAAAAGCCGCTTTAGAATTAGGAAAACGACTTGTAAATCATCAAAAAAGTTTTACAAAGAGAATTCAAAAACCAGCAGATGTGGCAAATCTATTAATGAATACCTACAAAGATTACGAGATAGAATGTTTTATGTGTATTTTAATGAACATTAGAAATGATGTAATCAAAATTGAAAAAATATCTCAGGGAGGTATTGATAGCACAGTTGCAAGCCCTATGGATGTTTTCAAACTCGCGGTTCGCATTGGTACACCTAATATTATTATTACTCATAATCATCCCTCAGGAGATCCTGAGCCAAGTCAAACCGATATAGAAATTACAAAACAATTAAAAAATGCAGGAGATATTCTCGGTATTCAACTATTAGATCATGTTATATTTGGTGACGGGAAATATATCAGTTTAAAAGAAAGAGGAGTGTTATGAATACCTCTATAAATGCTTGGATAATAGGAATGAAATATTATCTACCTTGTATGATTTTAGGATTTTTACTATCGTATTTAGGCATTGCATATTATAAACCTATATTCGTTGTTGGGATAATTGTTTTAGTGCTCTCTATTTTTATTCTTTTTTTCTTCCGAGATTTTCCAAGAACAATCTCTGCAAAAGAAGATGAAATAGTTTCCCCTGCTGATGGAACAGTTGTAGAGGTAAAAGAAATAGAAAAAAAAGAATACTACGAAGGAAAATGTATAAGAGTTTCTATATTTATGTCTGTTTTTAACGCACATGTTAACCGGTTCCCTTATGATGGAGTTATACAGAATATAATCTATAAAAAAGGGCAATTCATGAATGCTATGAAAAGCCAATCCAGCGAGTATAATGAGTCAAACTCTATTTTTATAGAAACAGAAAAAGGGAATATTACCCTACGACAAATTGCAGGAAAAATAGCACGAAGAATAGTATGCCCCGTAAAGAAAGGCGATTCTCTCAAAAAAGGTCAGAAGTTTGGTATGATAAAATTTGGTTCTCGTGTAGAGTTATATTTACCTTTAAATACAGAAATATATGTCAGAGAAAAAAAGAAGGTATATGCTGGGCTAACTATTATTGGAAGGTTTAAATAATATGATACAAGGCAAAAATAGGAAACATAGAATAGATGTAAAAGTAAAAAAACGAAATCCTATTAATGTTTTAGCAAGTTTATTTACAACCATTAGCCTTTACTTGGGTATTGCCAGTATTTTCGCAAGTATAGGTTCCGAATTTGACAAAGCAGCATACTTTATCCTTCTCGCTATTATTTTCGACTCTTTAGATGGGACTATTGCCAAAATGACAAATAGTGTTTCCGAATTTGGTAAGCAATATGACAGTTTAAGTGATTTAGTTACATTCGGAGTAGCACCAGGAATACTGGTATTTATGGCTTACCTACCCGAAGGATTACATTTACCTGTATCTCCAAGAGCAGAATCAATTATAGGCAAGACAGGTTCCTATATGGCAATTATTTATGTAATATGTGCTGCATTACGATTAGCCCGTTTTAATACCTACGAAACAGAAAAACGCGATTCTTTTAGAGGACTTCCTTCTCCCGCAGCAGGGGGAACATTATCCGCTTTTGTACTTTTTTTAAACTATTTTGAACCTCGGTTGGAACTTCACAGATTAGGTCCATTCGCATACTATGCATTAGGACCTATGGCTGTTATACTTGCTTTACTTATGGTTAGTGCCGTGAAATATCCCAAAGATCGTTTGAAATACTTCATATTTGCTCCCAAGCCTGCTTTTCTTACCCTTGCTATTACTGCATTTGTTATAGCCATTATTCACTATGCAATGACTACTTCTGTAGCAATTGTCCTGTTTCCCATCATGCTTGCTTATGTAGGCTTTGGGCTGGGTGATACACTATATCAATATTTATCCACAACCTCTGAAAAAGAGAAAGAAGCAGAAAAAATAAGCAGAGAACCTCTCACAAAGAATTTATAATGAATTTCAATTGTTATACGTTGTAAAAAAAATACATGTGATAGTAATATGTTTATTTGTAAACCCTATACATACACATATAGTATACTTCGTTTATTTGAAATTGCACTTGGCATACTTTTTATAACAAGTGCTGTATTAAAAATCATCGAAATCAATCGTTTTTGTGTTCAAATCTATGCATACGGTGTTATAACGCAAAAAGAAATTCTACCCTGGATTGCAACCATTACCATCCTCATAGAGGTTTCATTCGGTTTTCTATTTCTCTTTTCTTTCCCATATCGAAAACTTATTATGGGACTCAATTTCTTAGTCCTTCTTACCTTTACTATATTAATCATATATGCATGGATATTCAATGACCTAAAAAATTGTGGATGTTTTGGTAAAATTGAAATGGGTCCAGCGGAGTCTGTAATAAAAAATATTTTCCTTATTATAATATCAATCTTATGTTTTTTAGGTGTAAAACCATTAATAGACGAGAAGAAAAATAAAAATACATATTTTGTAAAGTTCTATTTACCCCTTATTTTTTTAATTGCTATTACTTCATTTTTTTGTATCCAACAATTGCGCTCGGAACAGCCTATAACGGAAAATGTAGAAACTAATGATACAAACACCTATTCAAACATGAAAATTGAAATAGAGGGCATTTCCTATAATTTGGGAGAAGGGGAATATCTTATAGTCCTTATAAGTTTTGGTTGTGACCATTGTGTTGAGGAAGCACCTAAAATTAACGAATACATGTTGATAAACGGTCTTCCTAAAATCATAGCGTTATGCCTTGAAGAATCTCCAAAAGAAAAAGAAGAATTTATAAATAAAGTGCAACCTATATTCCCAATGTATTCTTTAGGTAATAAAGTAAGATTCTTCCTTAGTTTGATAGGAAAAGAACCACCCAGATTGGTATATCTAAAACAAGGTAAGATAATTAAATATTGGGATTATGACCTTCCAACTCCAGAAGAAATAATCACAGAAATCACAAAATAACCAGCAATATTTACCAGCAATACTTATATTTATAGGTTAGAAAGAATTACTGAAATATTGTAATAACAATAGTTTTTGAAAAAGATAAATTATTTAGAGTATTATAATCACATGCTCTAATATTCCATTTTATTTGAAATCTACACAGAAAAACGAAGGGTTCTTATTTTATATGAACAATAGCCATGACCCTATAATTAAAACTGAAAATTTAACAAAGGTCTATGATACTGGATTTAGGGGAGAGCAGGTATCCGCTTTGAAAAACTTAAATTTAGAGGTTTTTCCATCCGAAATATTCGGTTATTTAGGACCCAATGGTTCTGGAAAAACCACCACGATTAAACTTCTATTAGGTCTTATCTTCCCGACCTCCGGCTCTATTCAAATTATGGGTACGACAGATATTTATTCCGCATATATAAAGAAAAATATTGGTTATCTGCCCGAAGGTTCCTATTATCCAGACTTCTTGAAAGGGGAAGAAATACTTCGTTTCTACGGTCAACTCTATGGCCTTACAGGGAAAAAACTTCATAAAAGAATAGATGAAGTATTAGAACTTGTAGGAATGAAACATGCCCGTAAGAGAATGCTGAAAGGTTATTCTAAAGGTATGCGGCAGAGGATTGGTCTGGCTCAAGCGTTAATAAGTGATCCCCAAATATTGATATTAGACGAACCCACCACAGGACTTGACCCTATTGCACGAAAAGAAATTAGAGATATTTTATCTCGTCTAAGAGATGAAGGTAAAACCTTATTAATTTCAAGCCATGAACTCTTAGAAGTGGAGATGATTTCAAATCGTGTAGGTATTTTGTATGAAGGTATTCTGCGGGTTTCAGGAACTTTGGATGAATTGCTCACTTCAAAAGATAGAATTATCGAATTTTCCAATGCTAAAAATGGTGTTGTTCAAGAAATAAAAGAGAAAGGAGGGGAGGTCGTTGACCAGATTAAAGATAGAGTCTATCTTAAAGTAAAAAGTGATGAAGAATTATATAATGCTATTGAATTGGGAAAATCAGTAGGTTTGCAGTTGATAAAGATAACTCCCCGAAGGGAAACTCTAGAAGAATTATTTATTAGTGTTATTGATTTAGCTAAAAAGGAACGGAGTTCATAAAATGAAAAGTCTCCTTGATACAGTGAAAGGTCCGTGGTATATTGCTGTTTATACATGGCGAGAAGGATTAAGAAGAAAAACATTAGTAGGGTTTCTTATACTGAGCCTCCTTGTAATTTTCGGTGCTACATTTATGACATCATTTATAAATCAGGCAACCGTAGGTGATGTTACCACAGATATGGATTTAAAGTTAATAAAAGATATTTGCGTAACAACTATTTCCATATTTGGCATACTTATTACAATATTTATTTCCGCTTCCGTTGTGCCAACCGAGATAGAAAACCGAGTTATATACACTGTTTTGTCAAAACCGGTTCGTCGGTTTCAATATCTTTTTGGCAAATTTTTAGGTATTCAACTAATTATAATCATGAATCTATGCTTAATGGGTGGCCTCTTCTTCATTGCTTTATATATTAAACAACAAATATTGCCAACATTACTTTTATGGTCAGTTTTTTTAACCTATTTCGAATTTTTAATTGTTTCTGCTCTAACTTTTGCTGTGGCATGTGCATCAAGTTCTTCTGTTTTACCGACAATTGCAGGTTTATTTATTTATATAACAGGGAGTTTAACCGAATATCTTAAAGATGTATATAATCGTTCTGGCCAAACAGGGGAGTGGTTAGATTCACTAATTGGTTATATAGCATACATCCTTTGGAATGTTTTGCCCAATTTACAAAGATTTAGTCTGAAAACACAAATTATAAATTCACAACCCAATGATCCGCCCACAGATGTATTAATTCCTCAATTAGTTATATACGGTCTTATTTATGCAGTTTGTGGGTATATACTTGCATATTGGATTTTCAGAAAAAGAGAAGTATAGAGAAATACATTTATGTCAGATAAAAAAATCAATATATTATTATTAATATTATTTGTCTTATTTGCTGGTTTGGGTACTTATCAAGGAAGACGCGTCGAGTTTTACCGAGAATGTGAAGCCTTTTACAGGTGGATACTGGCTATTGGGACACAAGAGAGGCTTTTTCAAACTTCTGAGGGGGAACAAAAAACAGAGAAGTTTGTAGATTTAAAACTATTTGATAGAGTTTCAGAGAAAGCAATACCGATACTTCAATCAGAAGAAAGAGTCCCAGGAAATATCGATAATACTCTTTCATATAGAGAGAATTTTGCAAATATCATAGGAGACATTTCTAATGATCCTATTATATGGAAACTAACACTAAGAAAAGAGATGGATGAATTAAGAAAAGAATTTTTGAAGAGTTTAAGAGAGTATAAAATAGAATTTAGTAGAAATATAAATTATGCAGAAGCACAAGAAAGTGGTGTAAATATTTTTAATTTATTTTTTGGCTTCCGAAAAATCGCTGCAAGTTTAATCTGGCTCGAAGTAGACCGGTACTGGCACCAGGGATTACTTTACCGTATGGTCCCTCTGATGAGAACCTGTGTAACATTAGACCCTAACTTTGTGGAAGCGTACCTTATTGGTGCGTGGCATCTTGCATATAATGCAACTGCAAAATTAATTGATACACCCCAACACCTAAAAAAATGGAATCCCAAATATAAAGCTTGCGTTGGTGAAAAAGAAACTTTCTATTACCTGGCAATTGACTTTTTAAAGAAAGGAATTCGACACAATCCAAGAGATTATAAACTTTATTTTGACCTTGGTTTTGCAATATACAAGAACAAAATGAATGATTATCCTAACGCAGTCCGTTATTTAACAGAAGCGGTCCGTGTTCCTCATGAACGATGGGTAAGAAGACAATTATATATATGTCAGGAATTAAATGATCAATATGAAGAAGCTTTACAAGGCTGGGAAGACTATAAAAAAAGATTTCCAGATAACCCTGTAGCACCCCGTTTTATTCTAAGAAATCAAGGGAAAATATATGAAAAAAAAGCACAGGAATTAATAAAAGAGGCAGAAGAAATAAACGATGAACAACTAAAAACAGAAAAAATTACAGAGGCAAACAATTTAAAAAAACAGGCAAAAGAAATATGGAAAAAATTAAGTAGCGAAGAAAGCGACCCGTATGGAGACTATCGCTTATTATTAATGGATGCAATGGATTTATATAATGAAGGACGCTATCTTGAATCTATTGCTGTGCTGGATAAAGCAAGGTGGGAAAGTCCGAGTAATTTTGATGAAGCATCCGATTTAATAATTAAAATAAAGCAAGAAGCTAACTTACCTTTAACTATCTCAGAGAAAAAATCGGTGTTACGAAAATCAGAAGGGGATCGTTGTCAGGGAATGCCCGAAGATATTCCTAATTCAGGTTAATTTTCACAAAATATGAAAGAAAATATCTACGAAAAAATAAAGAAAAATTTATTAATTATAAAAGAAAAAATTGAGAATGCACGAAAAAAAAGTTCTATTACGGGACAGGATGTTACAATAGTAGCTGTTACAAAAACAGCAACTGTTGAAGATATTCAAATCGCTTACGATTTAGGAATAAGACACTTCGGAGAAAATAGAATAGAACAGGCTATAGAAAAAATTAAAAAATCTCCTGCAGATGTCCAGTGGCACATGATAGGAACGATTCAAAGAAGAAAAATGCCACTTATTCTTCAGCATTGTAAATATATAGATTCTTTAGATCGGTTAGAAATCGCAGAAACTATCAATAAAAGAGTAAAAAAGATTACAACGGAAAAAATACCCGTTCTTATACAACTTAATATTTCCGAAGAAGAAACGAAACATGGTTTTTCTCTAAAAGAGTTTCAGGAAGTATATGAAAAACTTCAAATTATTGAAACAATACATATTCGTGGATTAATGACGATCGCTCCTATAAAAGCGGATGAAAAAACATTACGATATATTTTTAGTACATTGAGAAATATTGCTGAAACATACAAACTAAAGACTCTTTCAATGGGAATGACGGATGATTATGAAATTGCCATTGAAGAAGGAGCAACGGAAATTCGTTTAGGTAGAGCCATATTTGGATGAATAAATCTATGAATAATACACATTTTGATATAGGAATTAAATAAATGATAAAAGAATTAGAAAAAATTAAAGAACAGGCTATAAAGAAAATAGAAGAAGCCCAATCGACTGACCTACTTGAACAGATACGAGTAGAGTTTCTCGGGAAAAAAGGAAAAATAACAGAAGTCCTAAAGAAATTAGGAACTTTACCTGCAGAAGAAAGACCAAAGATGGGTAGTATTGCTAATGAAATAAAGGAAATTATAACAAATAGTATCCAAGAACAGTATCAGATTATTTTAGAAAAAGAAATACAGAAAAAGATAGAGGAGGAAAAAATAGATATTACTCTTCCTGGAAGAACATGTGGCATTGGGCACATGCATGTTATAAACCAGGTTATGAGTGAAATTACAGACATATTTATTCAAATGGGCTTCCAAATAGCAAGTGGACCTGAGGTTGAAACAGAATACTATAACTTTGAAAGTTTAAATACTCCCGATGACCATCCTGCTCGTGATGTACACGATACCTTCTATGTCAAACCGGGAGTTGTATTAAGGACACATACTTCTCCTGTACAGATGAGGGTGATGGAGAAAACAAAACCTCCTGTCGCTGTTATTGTTCCCGGAAGAGTATATCGTGTGGATAATGACGCCAGTCACAGTCCTATGTTCAACCAGATGGAGGGATTATTAGTAGATGAAGATATTACTTTTGCTGACCTCAAAGGTACTTTAATGTATTTTGTTCATAAATTCTTTGGAGAAGAAACGGCTGTTCGTTTTCGCCCTCATTATTTCCCTTTTACGGAGCCTTCCGCAGAAATGGATATTTCATGCACAGTTTGTAAAGGAAAGGGATGTAGAGTCTGTAAAAATAGTGGATGGCTTGAAATTTTGGGATGTGGGATGGTACATCCCAGAGTTTTCCAATACGCAGGTTATGACAATGAAAAATATCAGGGATATGCCTTTGGCTTCGGTATAGACCGAATGGCTATGCTGAAATTTTCTATCCCTTCCATCAATTTATTATTTGATAATAACTTAAAGTTTTTGGAGCAGTTCTAATATGAAGATTTCATTAAATTGGCTAAAAGAATATTGCAATATTCCTGTGAGTGCAAAAGAGTTAGCAGAACAGATGACGATGTTAGGGCTTGAAATAGAGTCCATGGAGGAACCCGGAAAAGAAATAGAAAATGTTTTTGTAGGAAAAATTCTGGATATTCAGCCCCATCCGCAAGCGGATAAACTTGTAATATGCAAAACAGATATAGGAAAAGGAGAACCTTTACAGATAATATGTGGTGCAAAAAATATGAAAGCGGGGGATAAAGTACCAACCGCTATAGACGGAGCGATATTACCAGGAGGTTTGAAGATAACCCGCAGAAAAATGCGAGGTATTGACTCTTTTGGAATGATGTGTTCAGGGGCAGAACTAAAAGTAGAAGAAGATTCAGAAGGTTTACTTATTTTACCACCCGAAACACCTATAGGTGAAGATATAAAAAAAGTTTTAGGATTGGATGATGTTATATTTGACATAGAAATAACCCCAAATAGGGGAGACTGGGCAAGTTATATAGGTCTTGCCCGGGAATTGTCGGCATACTACAATATTCCTATAACACTACCACAAATCCAAATTAAAGAAGTGGAAAAATCAGTATCATCAGTATCAAGCGTAACTATTGAATGTCCTGATTATTGTCCAAGATATGCAGGGAGAGTTATACAAAATGTCAAAGTAGCCCCTTCCCCGGATTGGTTAGTAAGAAAATTACTTAGTGCAGGTCAAAGACCTATTAATAATATTGTAGATATAACCAATTTTGTACTTTTAGAAATAGGACATCCTCTACATGCTTTTGATTTTAACAAATTAAACGAAAACAGGATTATTGTTCGGCTTGCAAAAGAAAATGAAGAAATAAAAACTTTAGATGGTGAACTTCGAAAATTAAAAGCAAACCAAATGGTCATCGCAGATGCCATTAAACCACAGGCTTTAGCAGGAATTATGGGCGGAGCTGATAGCGAAGTTGATGATAATACCATAAACGTGTTTTTAGAAAGTGCCTATTTTGATCCTATATCTATTCGTCGGACTGCCCGTGCTCATAATTTGTTAACAGAAGCAGCACAACATTTTCAAAGAGGTGCTGACCCTGAAATGGTACTTTGGGCTATTAATAGGGCAACTGCTCTTATTCAGGAATTAGCGGGAGGCGAAGTTTTACAAGGTATATTAGATGAATATCCACAAAAAATAGAAAGAAAATTCGTAAAATTAAGATATGAAAGGACAGGAAAACGATTAGGTATAAATATTGAACAGAATTTTCAAAAATCAATACTGATAAATTTAGGTTTTGCAGCTAAAGACGAGACCGAAAGAGAAGTTAATTTTATAGTTCCTTCATGGAGGCACGATGTCACATTAGAAGAAGATTTAATTGAAGAAATTGCACGTTTTTATGGATATGATAAAGTTCCTAATACACTTCCAAAGATTAGACAATCATCTGCTGTTTTTGACGCTTCCTTTAAAAAAATACATAACATTAGAACTTTACTCGTTCATAAAGGACTTACAGAATGTTATTCTTGGACTTTTTCTAATCCAGAAATTATGCAACAATTGAAATTTCCGGATAACTATCTTAATATGGTAGTTTTACAAAATCCATTATCAAAAAACTTATCTACAATGAGAACATCCATTATTCCCAATTTACTTGCTACTGCACAGAAAAATCATCTTGAGGATACAATTTCAATATTTGAGATCGGACCTGTTTTTATTCCTGATGATAAAAATATACTCCCCGAAGAAAAACAAAAAATTGGCATTCTATTATCAGGTTATGCAAATCCGAGATTATGGTGCTATAACGAACGTAAACATTACGATTTCTTTGATTTGAAAGGTATTGTTGAAGATATTTTGAATATGTTATCTATTACATATCGAATAGAAGGGTCTGAATTTCCTTTATTTCATCCGGGACAGTCGCTAAAAATTAAAAATCAGAATAAAGAACTTGGATATTTAGGGAAAATCAGCCCAAAAGTTGCACATGAATTAGAGATAAATGAAAATACATTTATTGGTGAACTAAATCTTAATGATTTATTAAATATACCTTTAAAGAAAAAAGTCTATAAGACTATTTCAGAGTTTCCATCTACTTCTCGAGATTTAGCAATTCTTGTAGATAGAATAATTCCTGTTGCTGATATTTATACTTCTCTTAAAACAATAGGGGAGGGGATACTTCAAAAAATAGAAATTTTTGATGTATATACCGGAGAACAAGTGCCTAAAGATAAAAAGAGCATTGCATTGGGCTTTACATTTTGTTCTAATGAAAAAACTCTTACAGATACAGAAATAGACGCTTTGGTAAATGAAATAATAAATAGACTACAAAAACAATTTGATGCCCAAATCAGGTAAATATTATGGGATTGGAAGATACTATCCTTAAGTTTAACCAATCCTGTAGAAAGTTAGAGGATGTCATTAACTCTTTTATAAACACTTATGATAATTTAGAAGAAAAATATAATGATGTCCTTAAAAAGTTATGGTCTGCAAAATCAGATATTACTCTCTTACAGTTAAATTTACAACAATTGGAAAAGATTCAAGAAAAGGATAAAATAATTCATACTACATTAAAAGAAATAATAGATAGGATTGACAAATTAGAAGAAATAATAAAAAATATAGAAAGTGAGTTTTATAAGTGAAAAACATGTCAATAGAATTTATTAAAGTAAAAATTGCAAATACAGAAGTAGAAGTTCCTTTATTTATTAATCGACAAAAAACAGAAGAAATTATTAAACAAATTGAAGATAGAATGGATGAGTTAACAAAGCATTATCAAATTACAAGGACCCAAACTTTTGCCCTTCGTGTAGCTTATGAATGTATGATGTATCTTGAAGAAGAACGAGAAAAAATAAAAAAAAGAGAGAAAGAAATTGAGGAACAATATAAAATAGCAATAGAAAAGGTGGAAGGGATAATAAAGAAAATAGAAGGGCATTTAGATATAAAGTAAAAAAGATGTTTAGGTAATAAAAATAATTAAATCCTATATAATGTCTGATAATATATATTATGTTTCATAAATATGTCGAGAATTATAATTTCACGGTTGCTATAATAAATGTCTTGTCAAATAAATATATAATTAATAATGTTATATTTATTATATAAATATCTATTAAATAATAATTTATAATTTTAATATTATATGTTAATATTTATTTTTTTATTGTTAGAGTGTAAAAATAAGGGGTCGTGAAATCTTTTTAAGAATTGAATTTGCCCTTATACTTTTTTTAACTCATGGACTAAATGTAGAAGAAAATCTCTGTTATCCATTGTTAAATAATGGAAAGTCCCCCCCATTCGAGCAAATGATTTGTTAAAGCGTAGATAATATTCCGGCCTATCCATAGGTGGTTCGCCCTGAGACCAGTCCCAGTTCGATTCTTGTAAGTCTACGACAACTATAAAGTGATTTGTAATAGATTTGCCATGTTGGAGAGCAATATTTTGGGACATAGATAGTGATTTTTCGAAAACCATAGGTGACATAACAGCCGAGCCTATGCTTATATATACACCCTCTTCTAAATTAGATACAGAATGTGCAAATGTTAAAAAATCTCTCTGAGCTGTTCGTCCTATGGCGGAACAACTATTCATCGGATGGGTGTATATAATATCGTGTCCAATCATAGGGTGTGCGGTAAAAGGAATTTTATGACGGTATGCACAGGCTTGTAGTCCAAACTGTTTGTAAGGATGTTTTACAGATAAAAAACCCTCCTCTAACGAAAATTCATTTATTTTTTGAATAAGGTCACATATTGCTGAACTCTCTTCTGGATTTTCTTTTATGGAATTGGTCAGTTTTTCTATTAATTTTTCTTTTGACGGAATATTTAGTCCTTCATTTTCAACAAAAGAACCTACCGACTCTCCATAACCTCTACCTTCATAACTTCCTACCACTAATGATAAATTTAAATAAAAACCCGTTTCTTGCCAGATACCAAACTCTCCCCTACTTACATTCGTTCTCACATCCTCACTGCTGTGTCCCTGAAAGCTAAATTCCCAATCATGAATGATTCCCGCTCCATTTGTAGCCAGATGGGTTACCCAATTATTTTCAATAAGCCACATTATTACAGGTGCTAAACCATTTTTTATTGAATGAGCACCAAAAACAAGCATACGAGAACAATTTTTTTCTTTTGCTATAATTAATCGTTCAATTGTCTGATGTATAATTTTTTTGGATAAATCGTTTAATTGAGTTTTAGGCTCGTGTTCAGGATAAACTGCATCTTTTTCAATATAAACTTTGTCTTTTCTTTGACTTAATGGTTTGAACTTTATCTTAAATCGGTTAAATAAAGGATATGGCATAACTTTTCCTTTTTGGTGTGTTACTTCTCCAGAATTTTAGATATGATATTGGTGCGTTCTATATTTTTGTTAGAGTTATCAATTATTAATGGTTTTGTTCCATATTCTTTCAACACATCAAAACATAGGTCTACATCATCCGTAAGAATGTAATCAATTCCCATCTCGGCAAGTAATTTTATTGTTTCACGGTCCTGAGCACTGAAGAAATTGACCTTTATCCCATTTTGATGAGCAAGTTCGACATCTTCTTTTAATCTATCAAATCCTTGCGTAAAACTTACCTGCACATAAGAAACTTTTAATCGTATCGCTCTTTCTATAAAGTCTCGCCTTTTTTCTAATTTTTCAGGTAGTAAACATACTTTCATTTCCGGAACTTTTCTTCTTACCGCTTCCAGTTGTTTTTCATTATTACAGGCAATAAAACATCTTCCCATTTGTCCTGTTTCTTTTAGTGTTATGGCGACTACTTCTGTAACAAATTCATCCCCATAGACATGTACATTACATAGAATTCCATAGGGAATTATATTCATAACTTCATATAATGATGGGACCTTTGTCCCTGCAAATGTTTCATCAAACCATTTCCCAGCATCTAATTTATATATTTCTTCACTAAGTAAATCTTGTACCTTTCCTTTTCCATTTGTTGTTCTGTCTACTTTTTCGTCGTGCATAATAACTAAATGTCCATCTTTGGTCATTCGGACATCGAATTCAATCATGTGCACGCCTTTTTTAATTGCAGATTTAAATGAAGGAAGTGTATTTTCTGGGGCTTTTTTTACATCACCTCTATGTGCACAGACAAAAGTTTCTCCTAAACATATAGTTGAAATTAAAATTAGACAGAGTATTATTATCCCTGAAATATTATATAGTTTCAGTTTTAATATATTTTCTGATAATATTGGGAACATTTTCGATTGCCTCATTGAATTTTTCAATGTCCTTTCCTCCTGCTTGAGCAAAATCTTTTCGGCCCCCTCCTTTTCCACCTACAATTTGTGCCAATTGATTTACTATATCTGATGAACTAAATTGATTTATTAAGTCTTTTGTGACACCTACACAAAATGTGGCTTTATCCTCATATTTAATTCCCACTACCACAATACCTGACTTAATTTTGTCTTTCAAATAGTCTACCATTACACGAACTTGATTGATATCCTCATTTTCTAATTCTAACGTTATAAAGTTAATTCCATCAACAGATTTTACATTTTTTAATAAATCTTTCCCTTCCCCTAATAATGCATGCCTTTTCCATTTTTCTACTTCTTTATACAGTTTTTTGTTCTCCTCAATTATTTGGAGTACCCTTTCGGGTAAAGTTTCTGGAGATGTATTAAGTGTTTCAGACAGTTCTTTTATCATTCTCTCTGTTTTTTGAATCCATTGTATAAATGGTTCTCCACAGATTGCTTCTATTCTCCTTACACCTGCTGACACAGAAGATTCTGATAATATTTTAAATCCGCCTATAACCCCTGTTTTTGATACATGACACCCTCCGCAGAATTCTGTACTGATGCCATCAATTTTAACTACTCTAACAATATCTCCGTATTTCTCTCCAAACAAAGCCATGGCACCTAATTTTCGTGCTTCTTCAATAGGTAAATATAAAATTTCGACATCATAATCCTTACGAATTTTTTCATTTACCCATTTTTCTATATCTAAGATACGGTCATAACCAACGGCTTCAAAATGTGTAAAGTCAAATCGAAGTCTTTCTTCTGACACTAAAGAACCGCATTGGTGAACATGTTCTCCAAGGACATCGCGTAACGCAGATTGCAGTAAATGAGTAGCAGTATGATGATTTTGAATGGTTAATCTTCTTTTGTAGTCAATAATAGCGTTTATTTCTTCACCTATTTTAACCTTACCATTAATTACCTTGGCATAGTGAACAAATAGTTTATCGAGAACTTTTTTAGTATCCGTTATCTCAACAAGGGTTTTTCCATCGAATCCTGTTAAAGTTCCAATGTCACCTACCTGCCCTCCACTTTCAGCATAGAAGGGAGTTTTATCAAGAATTATACAACCTTCTTCCCCTTCGCCTAATTCACTTAAAAGATTATTATCCCTCATAATTCCTAAAATTTTACATATCGCTGTATGCTGTTCATAACCTATAAATTTCGTTTCTCCATGTTGGGCTAAAATTTGGTGATATATGGGAGATATTTCTTGTTGTCCACTCCCTATCCATGTTTTTCTTGTTAACTCTCTTTGCTTCTCTTTAGCCTCAGTATATCCCACTTCATCTAATTCAAAGTCTTTTTCCTCTGCCATATCTTTTACAATGTCAAGAGGAAAACCATAAGTATCATGGAGTTTAAACAAAACATCCCCGGGGATAAGTCTTTCCCCTTTACTAACCATATCTTCAAAAATTTCTTTTAATAAATCCATTCCTCGTGATAGAGTACTACCAAATCGTTCCTCTTCTAAAAGAATTATTTTTTCTATTTGAGTTTGTGTCTCTATTAGTTCGGGATAATATTTTCCCATATTTTGGATGACTACCTTTGATATTTGGTGCAAAAAAGGTTTAACCAATCCGATTTCTCTTCCAAATCTTGCAGCTCGTCGCAATATTCTTCTCCAGACATAACCTCTTCCCTCGTTAGCAGGCAAAATTCCATCCGCTGTCATAAAAGATAAAGCACGAATATGGTCTGCTATAACACGGAAAGGAACAAGGTTTTTATCATAAGAACAGGTTGCAATTTCTTGCGTTGCTTCTATAATAGGAAATAGCACATCTGTATCAAAGACAGTGGCTTTATTTTGAAGTAATAAGCACATTCGTTCTAATCCCATGCCTGTGTCTATGCCCCTATTTTTTAGAGGAAGTCGTGTCCCATCTATCTGTTGGTCGTATTGAGGAAAAACTAAATTCCAAAACTCTAAAAAACGCTCATGAGGGTCATTTTCAGGTGTTGCATTTGGATCTATATCCTCTCCCCTATCAAATAAAAGTTCTGAGCAGGGACCGCAAGCTCCAGAGTCACCCGCAGGCCCCCAAAAATTATCTTTTGCGCCTAAACGGACAATTCTCTTTTCCGGAACGCCAATTTCTTTATTCCAAATATCAAATGCTTCATCATCTTCCTCGTATACAGAAATCCATATTTGTTCCGGTTTTATTTTCATTATTTGTGTTGAATATTCCCATGCCCAATGAATAGCCTCCCTTTTGAAGTAATCACCGAAAGAAAAATTTCCAAGCATTTCAAAAAAAGTTAAATGACGAGAAGTTTTCCCTACTTCTTCTAAATCATTTGCTTTACCACCTGCTCTTAAACATTTTTGAACTGTTGAAGCTCTACGGTATGGGACAGGTATTTCGCCTGTATAATAAGGCTTAAACTGTACCATTCCAGCACTTGTAAACAACAAAGTAGGGTCATTTTTAGGTATTAAGGTGTCACTTTTTTCAATAACATGACCTCGGTCTTTAAAAAATTCTAAAAAACTTTCACGAATCTCATAACTTTTCACGATGATTTCTCCATAATATTTTTGAAGGGTTATGTAGTGTGAGGTATATAGATTTTATCAAAAGATTAAGGTCTATTTACAGATAGCGACTATAAAGAAAAAGAAGAAGAGAAAAAGTTACAAAACTCCTCTCTTCTTCATCTATTTTTATTTTTGATTTTGTTGATGTTATTGATATTAGCGAACCATTGTGGTCTTCATTAATCTGAAGACAGCAAACCCCATAAGTAAACTAATAACACTTATAAGCATTACATAGTTACTAACTGGAAGCGTTCCTTCTTTAACATTAACATAAACTGTATATAGTGCCTTTTCATTACCATAATTACATACATATACACCACTATCTTCGGGTTGTGCATTACGAATAAGTAACTTCCTGCAATTTATACCTGAAATTCTTGGATTGGTACTTATATCTGCATTGACCTTACTCCAGGAAAAATGAGAATCCTCTGGGATTTCTACACCCGTTATATCGAGGCATATATCACTACCTGCACAGTAAATAGATTTCCTTTGAGAGATACAATCAGGACATGACTCTTGTTCACTTCTTATAATTAAGTATCCTGAATTATATACTATTGCTAAAATCGTATCTGAAATAGGGTTATAAAAAGCAGAGTAATATCCCTGATTGTTTGCGGGGTCCCATATTTGAACTATCTCACCTGTTAATGGGTTAACTTCCTGTATTCCCCCAGGTAACATAAAACCCTCAGAGCCAGAGATAATTAATAAGTTATCTACACTTATTCCTGAAATACCCCCCGTGAAATACATGCCCGGAGAACCAACAAGGATTCCATCATTTTCCCAATCAAGTGTTGTATGTGAATTGTATGCATTTATTAATGAAGTTATAAGGAACTTTCTTATTTCTCGAGTATTTCCATCCATTATATATACCCAATCTCCATTTTTTGCTAATGTAGCTGCGTATGCATAGGGAGGTTTATCAATAACCATATCTTTTTCTTTTTTAGCAGGTTTTGATAAGACAAATTGTGTTTGGTCTCTATTTTTTGTACTTACAGATAAAATATGAATTTCACTACCTGAAAAATCAGGTTTTGTAATATCCAATAAGAGAAGATCTGAAGTTAAGAAAATTCCATAATAATGGCTAATATTCGCAATAATTGATGAAGGGGTAAAATTCTGAGGATTTATTAAATCAAGTAAATACAAATCACCCATATAGCCTTGTCCCAATATAGCTTTTTGTCCATCAGGTCTGATGGCAATAAAACCAGGGTCACCCAGATAGCCTTCTGCAATTAATGTATATGTGTCTGCTTGTGGAGCATTTTGTTTATACACCTGATTCCCATTCCAGATTAAAAAAGTGCCATCACTAAGAGGAGCAGAAGTGACGAAATAAGAACCTTCTGCTGGTTGCGGTATATTGGGTAAAGGAATAATTGCTTCAGCAATCGTTTCAGAAATAGATAAAAATATGCAAAAAATAAAAAGGGCATAAAAAGAAATACGATAAAACATAATTTTCCTCCTTCTGGTTTGTAAAGAACTTTACTGAATTGATTTTGTGTTAAAGGGAGGAAAAGCAGGCAGGTAGGCTTTCAAAGAAGGAGAAATGCCATCCTACAACAACCTTTCCGCGAGTTGTTACAGTTACTTTTCGAACTAATGCAGGTCTTCTGGCTTCCGGATCGTCCTACTTATCACACCTTCCCGCATATGCAGTGGCTTTTGTGATGTTCGTCCCCGGTTACAGCAGCGCGTCTGCGACGGATTTGCACCGTACTTCCCTAAACATTAGTCCCGTCTTTTTTCACCTCCTTCCTTAAATTTAGTGTTTTTAATTTTGTCGACCTATTTTAATATACAATATTACTCTGTTGCAAGTTCTAAAATTTTTTGTGGGATTTTATCTAAGGGTAATACATAATCTACAGCATTCAAGGCGATAGCCTCTTTAGGCATACCGAATACAACACAGGTAGCCTCATCTTGAGCTATGTTTTTTGCTCCTTGTTCATGCATGAGTTTCATCCCCTCTGCCCCATCCTTTCCCATTCCGGTCATAATTACACCTATTACATTCTTCCCCCCGTATTGAGCCGCAGATTTGAATAGCACATCCACTGAGGGACGATGTCGGGAAACTAACGGCCCTGATTTTACTTCCACATAGTAATTAGCCCCGGAGCGTTTCAATAACATATGATAATTACCGGGAGCAATTAAGGCTCGTCCCGGTATTACAGAGTCTCCATTTTCTGCTTCTTTAACTTCTATATCACATAGTCCATTAAGTCGGTCTGCAAAGGAACGAGTAAAATGTTCCGGCATATGTTGAACTATTGCAATACCGGGTGAATTAGGTGGAAGAACTCTCAATACTCTTGTTAATGCTTCTGTCCCTCCTGTAGATGAACCGATTACAACTACTTTATTTGTAGTCTTTGTAAGGGATAATTTTTTGTATGAAGAAGAGGCAGTCGTTTTGGATTCTCTTTTTTGAACTCTGACCCTTGCGGAGGCTTTTATTTTATCTATAAGTTCTACACTCATATCACCGACAGTATAAGCAGCGCCGGGTTTACACAAAACTTCAACCGCACCGGCTTCGAGAGCCTCCATAGCCAATTCGCCCCCTTTGGGGGTAAGCGAAGACACGATAATGACAGGTAGCGGGTAATATTGCATTAGTTTTCTTAAGAAAGTTATCCCGTCCATGCGTGGCATTTCTATATCCAGAGTGATAACATCAGGTTTGAGTTGAACAATTTTATCTCTTGCCACATACGGGTCAGGTGCGGTCCCAATAACTTCAATGTCAGGGTCTTTTGAAAGTTCTTTTTGTAGAATATTTCTAACCATTGCCGAATCATCTACAATAAGGACTTTAATCGGTCTTGTTATACCGGGAATTTCTATGCCTACGATATTTCTATCTCCCATATAACCATTTTACCTCTTTATTTCATTCTTGTTTATATTCTACGGATATAAAAATAGGATAATCATCCAAACTCAATTCTAAAAAATTTGCATCCTGTTTTAATTTTTCCCATTCTTCTGCTGAAATATCCTCTGCAAAAGGAGGGTTAAGTTCAAAAATAGGTTCTACACCTGCTAATGCGGTTAGAAAATTTCCACAAAATATATTTAAAAATTCGCAAAGGGCATCCTTAGGTTCTACTTCAATATCCGTTTCTTCTTCGTCAATGCCTAAAACATTGTTCATCATGGATTCACATAATTCTTCTGGACAGACCATCGATACCTTACCGCTATAATAACCAGAAAAACTCATCTCCGCGCGAATATAAGGTGGAACCGTTTCCATTTCCTCTAATATTTGGTCTGCAAACATAAACGCAAACTCTTTTGCAACATCTGTCAGCACTTTTGTGATTAATTTTTTATCCATTTCATTCATTACCGGTAACTCCTAATATTTCAATAATTAAATTTCTTAAAGACTCAGGGGTGAAGGGCTTCCTTAGATATGCTTTAACTCCTTTTGTCTTTAATTCTTCTACACGGGTTTGACTCCCCTCTGTTGATACAATTGCAATCGGTATCGTCTTAAATATTTCATTCTTATTCATTTCATTTATTAGTTCTATCCCATTCATCACAGGCATGTTAATATCAGTCAATACAAGGTCTATCCAATTATTATTTAAAATTTCTAATGCCTCCTTCCCATTACCCGCATGAAATATGTTCCCTATTTGTATACCGGACAGTTGTAAAGTTTTCTCGATAACAGCTCGAACGGTTTTTGAATCATCAACTATGAGAATATTAACACTCATTTTATCTCTCCTGTTTTGATAGTTTCCATCAAATTATTTACCTCCCCAATAAGTTTACATAAAACAGTTTCTACTATTCGCATATCTATATTTAATCTTTCGATAGAATTCTCATTATTTGAATAATTCAACCCGTCTATGCCTGCCCCAATTCCACATTCCAGACATAAATTACTCGCAATATGAACAACATCGGTTACTAATTGGTACTCTTGGGGGACCTTATCTGGTTCATGGTGAAATAAAACAGGCTGAATCAAATTATTAGGGAAATGCCACTCTGTCATTAACAAAGCACCTACTTCAGCGTGGTCAATTCCGAGGATTTCTTTTTCCGCTCTTTCAAAAGATAACTTTTCCTCATAGGCTTTTTTTATTATAGGTTCAGCATCGATTTCGATGAAGGTACCTAATACAATTTTCCCAATATCGTGAAGTAATCCTACTGTAAAAGTATAGGGAGGTAAATCTCTTTGTAATTCTTTTCCTAATAGTTCACTGGCGATAGCAGTTCCAATCAAATGTTTAATAAGTTCTCCAGCAGGAAGGTCATAACCACGAAGGGGTTTTAATGCAATTGGGAATATTGACGACGTTATTATAATTTGTTGGATTCTATTCACTCCTAACAAAACAATAGCCTCTCGTATCGTACTAATCGTTTTAGGACCCGCAAAATAAGCAGAGTTAGCCAATTTTAATACATTTGCTGTTAAGGTCGGGTCTGTCTCGATTTCTTTAGCTATATCTGAAATATGTGTATCGGAATTGTTTATCGTATTTAAAACCCGTGTAGAATTCGTAGGAAATGCAGGAACTTCCTTAATCTTTTCTACTATTTTATCGCGGACACTCATTTTTTTATCGTTCCTATTTCAGTTCATATTCTTTCCCAGCACTTTTTATGATTGTTCTACCATCATTTATGTGAAGATACATCGTTCGGGCTATTGTCCCACCTACATCTTCGGACGAGATAAGTATATTATTTTTCCATAAAAGTTTTCTTACTACTATATGATTTCGTTCTCCAATTCGGAACATACCGTTGTCGTCCAATAATACAGCGCCTCCAGCTACTTTTGCTATGAGTCTCTTCTTATCAGCTCCCATATTTAGCAATGTCTGCATCATTACAGGGAGACCTGTGTCCACAAACATATAAGGAGTTTCATTAGCTCTTTCAGGGTCAACTTTTGACAGAGGAAGCATACAGTGGATAAGCCCCCCAATTTTTTGAAGAGGGTCATAAAGAACAACACCTACACATGAACCCAGGGAATAAGTTACTAATATATCGTCCGGATTATTGGATACTTTCATATCAGATATATTAACTGTAATCAGCATTTACAACACCATGCTATGTTCAATCTATGGTTTAAAATAAATGGACGGTCGCACTATACGAAAACCTGTTTGTGTTGAGGTTATACTTTCAGAATGTCCTACCATTAGATATCCTTTTGGTTTTAATAATCGATATATTTCAGATACTAACTTATTTCTGACCTTCTCATCGAAGTATATCATTACATTTCTACAAAAAATGATGTCAAAAGGTCCCTTCATGGGATATGGAGTTTCTATCAAATTTAACCGTGAAAATGTAATAAGCTTTTTTATACGTTCAGAAGCAACATATACCCACTCATTATTGACTTTTCTCTTCTCAAAATACTTTTGTAACAGATGATTTGGGATATTATCTACTTTGTGTTCAAAATATTCTCCTTTTTTACATTGTTCTAAAACCCGAGTTGAAATATCCGTTGCAAGAATTTTTAAGTCCACGAAGGAATTTTGGAATACTTCCATAGTCACTATGGCGATGGAATAGGGTTCTTCGCCTGTCGAACATGCGGAAGACCATATGCGGAATTTAGTCTGTCCCGCTTCTTTCCATTCCAGTAATTTTTCTTTTAGAAAATCAAAATGGTCATTTTCCCTGAAAAAGTGGGTTACATTGGTAGAAATGAAATCTATCAGTTTAACTATTTCTTGCCCCGATTTATCATTGACAACATAATCATAATAATGCTTTAAGTCTTCTATTCCTAACTCACGAATTCTTTTCGAAAGTCTTCCTACTACCAGAGCTTTTTTTTGCTCACCTAAATGAATGCCACTCGTGTCATATATCAATTCACGAAATTTATTAAACAGTTCATTGTCCATGTTATTCTGTTATTCCGGAAGTTCTAATATCCAGTCATCTTTCCGTATTTGATACACCTTCAAAACCATCAAATGACCTGTATAACTATTGAAAACAATTTTTCTACCCATAGTCCCACCTACATCTTCGGATACAACTTTAATACCTTTCCTCTTCAAAATTTTTCGTGCAATCTCTACATTTTCTTCCCCAATGTTTTTATTCTTTGTGGGAAAAGGAGGAATGGCACCTCCTATAATTTGTGCAAAAAGAGAACTCGTCCTTGCTCCTGCTTTCTCTAACATTTGTATTAATCGAACGGTAGCAACATTCCCATATTGCGAAGTAGATTTGCTACTTGATGGTGCACTTGGATAAAGAAAATGATTCATTCCACCTATTTTTAATTTTTTATCCCAAATGCAAACCGATACACACGAACCTAAAACCGCATATAAATTTGTGGGTTCTGTAGGGAGATATATATAGCCCGGCTCTATAAAAACCTGCTGATAAGATGTCAATTCGTTTGACATTTAAATCCTCTTTATATCTATTGCCCTTTACTCTTATTTAAAACCTCTTGAATTTTACCTACGATTGTATTCGGTTCAAAGGGTTTAATAACATAATTGGTAGCACCAGCTTTTAATGCTTCCAGAACCCTACTCTTTTCTGCTTCTGTCGTTACCATAATGATGGGCATCGTTTTACCCATCTCTCGGATCGCCTTTAGCGCGTCAATACCTAACATATTCGGCATATTCCAGTCCATCAAAATAATATCATATTCATTTTGCTGGACCGCCTGGACGGCTTCTGCTCCATCAGCTGCCTGGTCTACCTCATTTATATTAGCCCGACCTAATGCCCCTATTAATACTTTTCTCATCACAGCGGAATCATCAACAACCAATGCTCTCATTGCTTACACCTCGTTTCTATTTTTCAGGTTCAAATGTAACTCGTAGTGTAAAGGGACCTAAATCACTATCAAAATTTATCTCTAACCATACGGAATTGGTGGGATAATCTACTGAGAAGTCTCCTCCACGGACAACTGTCGGAAGACTTAAATCCAGAGGCTTTTCATCCCCCGTGTTCATTCGGGCTTTTGCCCCTCCTGCTACAATGTTAACCATTTCCGCAATAGCATCCGAAACCGTATCATCCATAACTTTAATTTCCGCATTTAATAACTTGTTTACCATATTGAGTGCAGTTGATACCGGGAAAGCCAGAGCAACCATACCGCGGACCCTTCCACTTATACCGATTAAAGCCATAATATCTCTCGGATTGGCGCTCTTTGCGATGCCCACATTTTTTCGTTCCGCCTTTGCATTTAACATGGTCGTAAATAAATCATATACACTCTCAATAAATGGATTAATATTTTCCGCTTTCATAACTCCCTTACCTTTTGAGTATTCTTTTTTATAATATTTTTATAGTGAACTTAAACTTTGTATTTCATTTGCTGACAAAACTTTATCAATATCTAACAATATTACAACAGATTCGCCCAACTTACCCATCGCCATAATAAAAGCAGTATCAATAGTTGCACCGAAAGAAGGTGCAGGCTCAATTTGGTTGTCAGCAATATCAATTACTTCTGAAACTTCATCCACGATAACACCCATAGTTATGGGTCCATTAACGCCCATTACTTGAACCACAATTATACAGGTATGGTCCGTATCTTCCACCGCTTCCATTTCAAATTTTTTCCGAAGTTCAATAACAGGTATTACTTTCCCTCTTAAATTGATGACCCCGCGAACAAAATGAGGTGTTCTCGGAATAGAAGTGATACTCATCAAACCAATAATCTCCTGCACTTTGAGTATCTCTATTCCGTAAGTCTCATTTGCAAGCTTAAAAGTAAGATATTTCCCCGCAAGGGATTTTAATTCATGCTTACTCGTGATTTTTTCTTGGTCTGTCATACTCGGCTTCCTTCTATTTGTTTTATTTTATTTTACATAATTTTTGTATTTATACAAAAGTGGCAGATTCCTCTGCTAACTTTAAAATGCCTGCAATATCTAAAATCAACCCAACTCTCCCATCGGGCATAATAGCTCCACCAGCAATACCTGGAACCCCTTTCAATGCCTCCCCAAGGGACTTGATAACTATTTGTTGTTGCCCTAAAATCTCATCCACTAACAAACCGATTTGCGTATTTCCTGTTTCCACAACGACCACAGTCCCATCGGTATATTTTTCAACCGCATTGGGTATGTTAAACAATCTATTTAATCGGTAAAGATTGATAAGTTTTCCATGGAACTTCAAAACTTCGCCCTTACCCACTACGGTGGTTACATCCTTTTCTGTAGGTCGAATTGAAATGATTATAGATAGCGTTGGGAGGATATAACGCTCTTCTCCCACTCGAACAACCATGCCATCAATGATAGCCAATGTTAAAGGCAATCGAATGGTAAAAATGGTTCCTTCCCCCGGTGTGGATTGTATTTCGACATTTCCTCTTAATGCTTCGATATTCTTCTTGACAACATCCATTCCTACACCTCGCCCCGAAACCTCCGTCACCACTTTTGCAGTTGAAAATCCAGGCTCAAAAATAAGATTCCATATTTCCGAATCGGTCAATCCCTCTTCAGAACGAATTAATCCTTTTTCCATCGCTTTCTTTACAATCGCCTCACGATTAAGTCCCGCTCCGTCATCTTCTACCTGTATATGGATATTACCTCCCGAGTGAAAAGCCCTCAAATAGATATTTCCCACAGGAGATTTTCCTTTTTTAACTCGTTCCTCGGGACTGCTCTCTATCCCATGGTCTACCGAATTGCGAACCATATGTACCAACGGGTCGCCAATCTTATCGACAACGGTCTTATCCAGTTCCGTATCTTCTCCACTGGTGTGAAATTCAATTAATTTTCCCGTTTTTTTCGATAAATCCCGAACCAATCGAGCCATTTTTTGAAAAGTGCTCTTGATAGGTATCATCCGTAAAGACATTGCCATGAGTTGTAATTCACGCGTTATCTTATCCAATTGCCCCACATGCCTTGACAGGTCCGTATATAAATCTCCCTGTAACTCTACTTCTCTTACCACCATCGATTCCGCAATAACCAATTCTCCTATCATATCCACAAGTTGGTCTAACCGATTCGCATCTACTTTAATTGCCTCCGTTACGGTGCCCTGGGGCATTAAGGACTGGGCTCGTTGTGTTCGAAGGGATTGCGCCACCTCCCGTGAACTCGCTTCTCCCGTTTGCACCAATAACTCCCCTAATTTAGGCGGTTCACACGATTGTGCCTGTCTCTCTAAAGCTTTTTGTATATCTTCTTCTGTCGCAAAACCTAATTCAACAACTATTTCTCCTATGGGTTTTTCAGGAAATTCATTTTTTTGAATCTCCAACACTTTTTCCAATTGTTTTGAAGAAATTACATTGTATTTAACTAATATCTCGCCTACTTTAGTAAGTTCTGGTGATGGTTTCTGTAATGTGATGGCTCGTTGTATACTATCTTCCGTAACTAATTCGGAATTTACCATTATCTCACCCAATTTGGTTTTAGGTTTAGCCGATTTATCATGAGGAATACTATCTATCTTCTGCCCTTGTAGTATGAGACGGATATTTTCTATTAACTCTCCAGAATTCTCCCTTGGGTTAACCGGTTCTCCTGTAGTTAAGGCTTTTCTAACTGCTTCTACGCATTCTTTCAACGCATCCACCGCATCAAAAACCACATCAATCGCATCCCCTATGAGTAAAAGTTCTTTCTTTCGTGCTTTATCTAATAAATTCTCTGCCTCATGTGAAATTTGTTTTATCTCATCCAGACCTAAAAAACCCGATACCCCCTTAATTGTATGAAACGCTCGAAACACCGCATTCAAAGCATCGCTTTCTTCCGGGTCTGTTTCAAGAGTCAAAAGATGAATATCACAATTATCCAGATGTTCCGTTGCTTCCTGAACAAAATCTCTAACTAAATCCAAATCCCCTCCCAGAACTTTAGGCTCAAACCCCTTAACTTCTATTGTCGGTTTTGTTTCTTTTTTATCTTTTACCCCTTGCTTTTTCATTAATTCTTGCTTTAAATCATTTGGGAATGGAGGCATAATCCCTTTCCCCGCAAATGCGTCAAATTTCTTCTTTAGCCAATCTTTTAATAAAAATAGTTGATCTATTAAATCGGGTGTTACTCCTTGCTCTATACGGTCCTCTGCTAAATGGCACAGTTCCTGTATATCATTCAAACCCAGAATCCCCGATTCCCCCTTTAAAGTATGTACTTTTCTCTTTAATTCCGCAATAATATTACCTTTATCCTCACTCGTATTATAACTCAATAACAAAGATTCCATTTCTTCCAAATTTAATTCTTGTGATTGTATAAACTGTTGAAATATCTCCGTATCGACATTTTCGGGTAACTCAATTACCTGCCCCGTTCCCTCTATAATTATACTTTCTGTCTTAGACTTCTGTAATTCATCCGGATAGTTAATTTCTTTCTCATCCGTTCTGGTTATCACCAATTGCTGGAAAGAACTAATAACCTGACCCAAAACTTTTAATGCTTCTTCCGGATCAGACAATTCTTGTAGAACAATTTTTTCTATCCAGTCCGCACTATTATCTGCAACAATGGCTGTCTTTTTGTATCCTTGTTCCTTTGCCCAATCTCGTACATTAATAAAATAAGTATGCATCTGTGCCAGTTCTTGCAAATCACCGGGACCTGCAAAAACCGACAACTCACTGAGCTTCTCTACTATCTCATCCATATTTATTTCAGGCATAATTTTTCTCCAAAATTTAACCCTTATCCTATCTACTCATTATACTACAATCAGAATGAAGGAATACTCATATTATATTTACTTTATGTGCGAGTGCAATAATAAATCGCACTCGCACATTTTGTATCCTTCGACGATTAGAACTCTTTCAAATCATTATCATCCAGGGGAATGACCTGTTCGGGCGATACAACCGTTTGATTCCCTCTTTGCCCACTCCCCTTCGGCAAAGCCATATTCCGAGGTTTTCTACGCTCCTCTTTCCCAAAAGAAACTGG
>CALLRP010000016.1 GCA_938014335.1 uncultured bacterium | reverse complement strand
ATATGGGGGTCGTAATGTACCTAAATTAGAGAAAGAGAACCTTCCATTTTCATCAGTTGATACCGGTGCAGTGCTTTGCTTATCTGCAACACTTATTTCTACCGTCACACCCGCAATGGGTTTCTTGCTGATACTGTTAATAACCTGACCTTGAACACTATTAACCGTCTGCCCTTCCACATGACTAATAAAAATAGTACTTAATGTTAAACCTGAAAACAGTACAACGGCTAAAAATGAAGAAAGTCTTACTAAGAACCGTTTGGAAAGAAAAACATTTTTTAACATACCATTTCTCCTTACTTTTCAGATTTTTATTTTTACCGCTTTTACAAATGAGCAACCTTTTGCTCACTGTACCCTCCACCACTTAGGAGGTCTCATAAATATTATACCAAATTTTCCAAAAATTTGCAAAAAATTTTTATTCCCAAAAAATATGAAAGTAAAAATCAAATTGCAAATTTAAATGAGGTAGTTAAATTGTACATCAGCGAGGCGGCCCACGGTGTTATCTTTGCGGATGAAAAAGGATTTTTGGGTTATCGTATTATTTCCATCTGCTGTGATATTGGTGTTTTTGTAGTTTAATGCGATGCGTTCGATTCCTAATTGAGAAAGTGAGAATAATTCGTCTTGGGAACTGATACCGTCTCCATTATCACGCCACAACACTAATTCTTTGAATTTTACATCTTCGGGCCCTATGAATCCATCGTTGTTGGTATCTAATTTCCTTAATTCTTCAAATCCATTAGCAGAACCCCATTGGTCGCCAAAGAGTTCTAACCCATTGTCAATTTTACCGTTTCCGTTTCGGTCCCATGCTAATAAAGCATCTCCCCCACGGACCCATGAAGTTTGGACAGGCTTTCCACTCCCGGTGATGTCAAAACGAACACCATTTTTTACATCTGTAAGTTCTATTCCATCACCGTCTAAATCGAATACAATCGGGTCCTGTTTTTGTTCTAATTGCTGAACTCCTATTTGAATTTCCATGGATATTTCAAATCGGAACTCCATCTGGAACTGGAATTGGAAGGAAGTTTGATTGTTCTGTTGAATAGATAGAGAATTAGGGGTATTTCCCACATTATTGGTATTCCCAAACCCTGCATTTGGGAACATTTTTTGTAGCCATTGTTCTAAAAAACGATTGATAAACTGATTTATAGCATCTGTATTGTTATTTTCCTCACCCAACAAACCTGCTAATCCTTCAAAAAACTCGTTCCATTGCTCCATATCTCCATTTGCAAGTAAACCCTGTGCGATTTTCAGAAACGAATCAAGTAGCTCAGGGCTATTCAGAAATTTTTCCGACGATTTATTGAACCCAACCAAAGAATCTGCACTTATACTCCCCCCTATTTTGAACTGAAGAGCTATCTTTTGACGAATTTCTGAATAAGTTTCTCTTTGAGCAGAAGATAGGTTATTTTCGACAGATTTTGTCTTTTGTGAGAATTGGAGTAAAAATTCCTCTGTTTTTTCAGACACAAATTCGAACTCTAATTGCTCTGCTTCTCCGCTGGTTGTTTTTTTGCCAAGTAGTGACTGAATTTCTTGAATTTTACTTGCAAGTGAGATATTTTTCATTTCGTAAGTGGATAAAGTTGGAGTTCCATCAATCGCATTTTTATTTGTTTCCGGATAAATGTTTTCCTCACTTTTCTTTTTTCCCGTAATTAGATTGGGGAGGGTTAGTCCTTCTTGTCTTTTGGAGATTAATCCTATTGAGGGAAGTGATTGGTAAATCGAGGGGTTGAGATTAACTTCAGTGCCCATGTGTTTTGCCTCCATGCAAATAATTTCTATATCCCTTTATCTTATCTATCGGCAGAAACCATATGGGACTTTAAAGAAATTCAAATCATTTTTTTATCGCGAATGATGTAAAAGAAACGTGAAAGGGAATAAAGTAATATTGTTGTTTTACTTATAGTATAAGATAACCATTTTGAGCTGTATAAAATATTCAGATAAAATGCATGGGTACTATAACGAAAAGGAAAAATAAATATTTACAAGGGTTTATTAGACATAAGCAGGACGGGACGATTAAATTCGTCCCTTGTTTTAAGGAGGTAGACTTTTTTCCCAATTTCAGTTTTTCTTGCAACGACCCATTTCCAATCTTCTTCTCGTATCAAAATAAAAACTTGCTTTTCTTTATTTAAAATTGTATAAAAATTATCTATTTTTCTATCAAGTAACTGCTCGATGTTATGAAATACATCTTGTTTACCTTGTTTCTCAGCTTCTTCTTTGATTTTATCTAATGCGGTAAGAATTTGTTGTGTTTCTTCCGGAGTGGGAGTAAGCAAGTTTGTAAATTTTATTTTTCCTGCTTGTCGGGTATATTGCTTATGTATTTCGGAGATATATTTTTGAAACTCATAGGGTTGGGAGTGATTTAAAATTATTTGTTCTAATTCTTTATCATCAAAAAATGTTTTTATAAAATGTTTAGCATAGAAGGTATATTCTTCATCCTCAAATCCGAAACTATATGCTTCATACTCCATTTTCTTTTCACTTAAATTTCTCATCGGCTCACAAAAGTTTCGAACAGATTTGACCGTATTTACAGATGGGAAAACAATTAATGCGGTAAAAAAAAGATAGAGAGACACATGTTGTGGGATCTGGTTTAGCAAGGAACGAGCCTCAGAATGACGGAAAAAGTCAACAAGTGTATCTATAATTGCTAAAAGAGCAACAACACTAATTAAAATCCAGAATACATTCCAGATTCCCGCAAATTGTGTTCCAAGAACAACAAAAGGAATTATAGCCATACAGAGCAATACAACAGCCCATAACATCCGTATCCCTTTTTTCCATCGCATGGTAGATACTTCTTCAAAAGATTTTAGACTGAGTGCGGATAAGATAGCAATAGCGGGAAAGAGGGGCAGTAAGTAAATAGCTCTTTTCCCTACCGCAATGGAAAAAAACACAAAAGCAGGAACTATCCATGACAGAAGGAACTTTATAGATTCATTTTCGTTTCTGTTTTTCCAGACCCATGGGATTATCCATAGTATGAATAAAGACCAGGGAAACATATCAACAGGTAAGGTGAGAAAGTAATACCACGGTGGTTGTGGGTGAGAAACTCCATAAACAAATCTACCTAAAGTCTGTTTAAACAGGTCCGAGGCTATAATTTGAGTGGGGGCTTCTTGTAATTGAGATGCTCCTGCCCAACGAGCGTATGCATACCATATTCCATAAATTGCGATAATTGAGATAAATCCTTTTAAAGGATGTATATCAAAAATCTTTTTCTTTTCATTCCAGTAAAATGTAATAAAAAACAAAACAGGGAAAACAAGAGTTCCTGGCCCTTTTGCAAATAAGGCACCTAAAAGACAGAGATACATAGTGAATAGGGATATGTTTAATTTTTTTTCTGAGTAATACCATCTGTAAAAACAGAACAAAGCACCTAAAAGCAGAGCCGTTAACAGCATATCAATTTGCCCGAAACGTGCCTGCCACCATACTCTTTGCATGGTCATAAAAATAAGGGCAGAAAGCCATGCGATTTCTCTTCCTGCCAGTTTTTTCGCAAGGGAATAAGTGAGGAGTACTGCTATTACACCGCTAATAACCGATGGCAATCGAGCGGGCATTTCAGTTACTTCTCCAAAAGGATAGGAACATACAACCATCAACCACATTAACAAAGGAGGCTTTTCAAGATAGGGCTTCCCATTTACGTGAGGAATAAGATAATTTCCTGTAATTTGCATTTCTCGTGCTACTTCCGCATACCGAGGTTCATCTGGTGACCATAAATCATAACCCCAAATGTTAATTCCAAATATTACGATTGCCCATAGAGTAAGCAGACATAAGTCTTTGATGTATTGCCGATTGTCTTTTTGTTCCATAATGAATAGTTCTCTTCTAATAATAAATATAAGGGAATTTGTTTTATTATAAACGAAATACACTTCTATTTTAATTAATAAAAAAATAAAAAGGCACCCGACATCTTATCGAGTGCCTAAAAAACATCTAATCTTTTCTAATCTAATTACACGCCAACAAGTTCGACAACTGCTCCGACGCTTTCCAATTCTTCCTTAAGTTTCTTGGCTTCTTCCTCGCTGACGTTTTCTTTAATGGGCTTCGGAACTGCATCTACTAAATCTTTGGCTTCTTTCAGCCCCAAACCTAATAAATCCTTCACTTTCTTAATCAAATTAATCTTCTGGGAACCTTGTTCTTTTAGGATTACATTGTAAGCGGAAGGACCTTCATCCTTTGCTTCTGCACCGGCTCCGGCACCCGCTCCGGGCATCATCATGGGCATTGCCATTGCCATAGGAGCAGAAGCGGTCACACCGAATTTCTCTTCGAGTGCCTTCACCAATTCACTCAATTCCAGAACATTAAGCTCTGCAATCGCATCAATGATAGGTTGTAATTTGTCTGACATTGTTTTATCTCCTTATATGTTTGTTAATTTATTAAATTTGTTATTTTGTGTCTCATGTTAAAAACTATGCTGCGGGTTGTGCCTCTTCTTTCTGTTTTTTAATCTGGTTGAGCACATTAACCAGATTTGTAGGTATGGCATTAAGCACTGTAACAAGATTCCGCAATGGAGCAGCGATTGTTCCAATAACCTGAGCCTGTAAAACCTCCTTCGGTGGTAGGTTAGCAAGACTTATTACTTGTTCTTTAGTTAGGACTTTCCCTTCCATCACGCCCCCTACGATTTGAATGAATGACACTTCTTTTGAAAAGTCTTTCAATATCTTGGCAGAGGCTACAGGGTCATTACTAAATGCCCAGGCTGTAGGACCGTTCATGAAATCTGCCGCAGGTTCTGCTCCCATTTCGCGCAAAGCAATCCGTGCAAGATTGTTCTTATACACTTTATACTGGATACCTGCCTCACGGAGTTTCTTTCGTAATTCGGTAACCTGTGCTACATTGATACCCACATATTGGGTCATAATGGCGAGCATGTTGGATTCAAGTCGCTCTCTAATTTCTTTTACGGATTCAATTTTTTCCTTTGTAGGCAAGGTATTCACCTCCTTTCGTCGTTTTATATCGTTAAAAAAATATCCGTGTCGTCAAAAGACAACACGGACAGAGACTTTCAATTAAAAGTATATGTAATTTCTATGTCTCGTGCTTCTCGGCTGGCAACATTAAGGTTTTTACAACCGCCGGCTGTCTTCGACGCACAAAAATATTGTATCAAATATTCCTCTTTTAATTCAATTTAAATAATATGCAAATCATTTGAGTAATCATTCTCAACGAAATAGAAGTTTATGATATGCTTTTCGTTATGATTATTTTTAACGGTAAACTCCACAATAAAAATATTTTTAAGAAAGGAACCGATGTATGCGTAAGGGAAATATTTTGAAAAATAGAGGTTTTATACTCCTCGTGCTAAGTGTGTTTATTTTCGTTTCAGTAGGTTGTGCTCATGTAACTAATAGAACGGATATATCACTACAAAAACCAGGGAAACCAATTTGCACAGGATTTATTAATAAAACCCTCGATAATGGCAAATTAATGAAACGATATGTAGTTTATGTTCCGTATGAATATACACCCCAGGAAGAAATACCGATGATTATTTTCTTACATGGAGCCGGCGAGCGAGGTCAGAACGGACTTCTGCAGACCGAAGTAGGGCTTGGAACTGCTATACGAAGACATCCAGAACGGTGGAAAGCAATTGTTGTATTCCCACAATGTCCTGCAAGTCGATTTTATAATGAAATTGAAGAAGATATTGATTTGTGTATAGAAAAGACCCTGAAAGAATATAATATTGACAAAAAACGCATTTATTTAACGGGGTTATCTATGGGTGGCTTTGGCACATGGATTTATGGAGCAAAACATGCAGACCTATTCGCAGGTTTAGTTCCCATTTGTGGTGGCGGAGAATTAGCGTTTATTAAACAGCGTTTAGGACGACCGGAAATACCCGATGAAACCCCACAAGAGGTGGAACAGCGGGTTCAGCGATTAAGAAATATGCCTATCTGGGCATTTCATGGTGCGGATGATGATGTCGTTCCTGCGGATTGTTCCCGTAGTTTTGTTCAAAAGATAAAAGATGCGGGGGGAATTCGAATTCGCTATACTGAATATCCCGGAGTGAAACATAACAGTTGGATTAAGGCGTATGATGATCCCGAATTATCCAAATGGTTGTTCTCTCAATCTAAATAAGTGATACTTTGTTTTATAATATGAATTCAGATGTAATATTTAAGAAAAGTATAAATTGGAGTATAGAAAAGTTGTATGTTTAAGTCAAAGAAAAGGGGTTTAAGGTCTTTTCGCAATACACTTGTCCTCTTTGTGATTATTTTAATTATTCCACTACTAATTCTATTTGTTACAAGAGCATTTTTTTCAGCACCACCTATATTCCCTGAATATCCGGAATGGATAGAAAAGGCAAAATCCGATGATAATGGATATATATTTTTCAGTGGGGCGAATAATATTGCAAAACGAATGAATTGCGGTTATTTTTCAATGGCATTAAAAAGTTATATTCCTGACAATCCAGATAATTTTGTTTTTTCTAAAGGTACTTTTAGAGTAGAGAAATGGCCGCCGGAGATATATCTTAGTATTTATAAGTTTCTCATAAGAGAAAATCTTTTTGGGGAAGAAATGGAAGCATATACGAAACAAAAATATTCTTTTTCTGACCCAATAAATGTTTATAAACGCTCTTGTATATATCCTGAGGGGAACTGGATAGAGGAGTTTAAGCGTAATTCAACAGGGATATTAAACAGCCTCAAAAAAGCCAATGAAAAAGTTTTTTTCCTGCCTTATGTGAGTCATCCCTATGATTATTATAATGTTTTAGATGCAAATATTATGCTTATCGAATTAGTTAATGTGCTTCTGCTACTACAAAAAGGAGACTACCCGTCCGCTTTGGATTGGATAGATACACTGAATCAATTTGTTTTGAAAATTGAACCTATATATCATGAAGGGCCCTCACCTATAGGACAGCAATTAAGAGTTATCGATATGATTGCAACATATCCTTCCTTACCCTATGTTTTTTGTGAGGATTTATTATATCGTTTGTTAGAAATGAAAAAGGAAATAAAAGCATTAGAATTTAAAACCGTATATCAATATTTATTATTCAATCTTGAAAATGCCTTCGCCCGCAGACAGGATATCCTGAGATATTCTGCTCCTTATGTCAGTGTTCCTAAAAGTATCTCCATATTTCTTGCTTATAATAATATATCTCGTAGTTTGGATAAGCAGAAAGAGGTGTTTGAAACATCTACTTGGAATGACATTGAAGATGCTATTTTCTACGGAAAAGGGAAAGTTTTTTCTGCTATAAATGAAATAAAATCCATTCAACATAAATCTTCTGATTATTTTCATGAATTTTGGTTGTTTTCATCGGGAGAAGAATTTCGTCGGGTATTAATAAAATATAATTATTCATTATGCTCAATATATGGTTCTATTATTAAAGTGCTTCTGGAACAATATTTTCTCCAAAATGGAGTGTACCCAAATAATTTTAATGAAATGTTGAACAATTACTTTACAGAAGAAGAACTTAATTGGATAGATGATTACTTAGATATTTATATTTCTCCTGAAAAATACTATATTGACTATTATCCCATCCCTAAAAAAACACGCGATTCACAAAAAACAGGTATTTTCAACTATCGTGATGCATATCGTATTCGAGCTTATTAATTATCTCCAAGTGTAGAAATATAGATATTTTTTTTCTACAAATTACCCACATATGGTTTTTATAGGGTTTATTTATTTAAAAGTATACCCGATGACTCTTTCGAGCCATCGGGAAAAAGCAGAGAGTATAAAATATATATATGCGAAAACTTCAAAGATTATAGAGATTATAGACCATCTACATTAATAGTCTTTACTAACCATGCAGGGACTTTTTTGCCTTTTTCGTTGGTGGTTTCATATTTCTTCAAAATAAGTTCAACAGAAACAGAACCAGCAACACTGCTTAAATCAATAGGATAAGCGGAAGCGGTGCCGTCATTATTAATTTTTATCTGCATATTAGACAAATCTACTTTACCTTCATCGGCATAACCCGATTCCAGGCCTAATTGCATCATTTGACGGGCTTCTTCTTTTCCTCCGACTTCCGGATGTTCAAAATCATCCGCGAAGGTTTGGAGGAGCATGTCAATATTTTTCGCTTCTAAAGCTGCTTTGACTTTATCTATGGTAGCACGAATTAATTCCTCATCGGAGGGACCCTTCCCCATTCCAGCACAACCCAGAACAGAAAGCATTGCAACCAGAGACACTACCACGACGGAACTGATGAGAATTCTTTTCATATTGAATCTCCTTTATTTTTTTGTTTTTTGTTGAAGTTTTTAATTAAAAAAGATATTACTCTTTTTGTAGTAAGTTATGACTCATCTCGGCTCTTAAAGGTTTCAATATCTTATCAGATTTTCAATAGTGAAGAAAAATAAAAATGTTATTTATAAGCTTATGGTAGTATCTTGTTCCCATTGTATTTCAGTCATCTCGCCTGAATATATAGGGGTAGGGTGGATGCTAAAACTACCTTGTTTGAAGGGAATAGTATATAATCACCTTTAGAAAAAAGAGAAGGAGTTCATCCATGAAACGAAGAGAGTTTTTATTTTCGATGGGAACAGCACCCGTTTTGTATTTGGCATCTTCAAAAAGGGGTGATAAAAGTTCTATTGCCACAAAGGCAAAAATCAATAAAAACCTTAGTAAAAAGGCTGAACTGAAAGCAGATATAATTATAGTAGGTGGAGGAGTAGGAGGTGTTGCCTGTGCTTTATCCTCTTTACAACATGGGCTGTCGGTTATTATGACAGAGGAAACTTCCTGGTTGGGGGGACAGATGACTTCGCAGGCAGTTCCACCGGACGAAAATCCATGGGTAGAAGATAAAGGCGCCACGACACGATATAAACAATTTCGAAATGTGCTCCGTGATTTTTATCGCAATAATTACCCTCTCCGAGAAGAATATAAAAACTATACAAATCTTAATCCTGGTAATGGAAATGTCTCTCGAATATGTCATGAGCCTCGTGTTAGTGCATTAGTTATTGAAAATTTACTTTCACCTTATATTTCGGGCAAAAAACTAATGGTCCTGAAAAGGCATATTCCTATATCTATCGAAACAAAAGGAGATTACTTCTCTGCTGTGCAGGTTCGTTCTTTAGAAACCGGGAATGAAATATGGCTTTCTGGACCCTATTTCATTGATGCCACCGAAACCGGTGAGCTACTCCCATTAGGCAAGGTGGAGTATGTAACAGGCATGGAATCACAGAAGGAAACGGGGGAACCTCATGCCCCTACTGAGGCTGACCCTAAAGGGATGCAAGCATGTACATGGTGCTTCGCCATGGACTATAACCCAGATGGAGACCATCGCATAGATAAACCCGAAAATTATGATTTTTGGCGGTCTTTTGTTCCCCAATTAGACCCGCCATGGTCGGGCCCTCTATTGAGCCTTACTGCAACACACCCTGTTACACTGAAAGACCGCACCCTGCCTTTTGACCCGACAGGAAAGACTAAAACAAGTTGGTGGAATTATCGTCAAATCCTGGATAAAAATCTATTTGATACCCATATAATCTCTTATAGTATAACTCTCGTTAATTGGCCTCAAAATGACTATTTTTTAGGGAATATTATTGAAAACCCCACAAAAGAAGTAGATTTATACCATGAAAGAAAAGCCAAAGAATTAAGTTTTGCTCTCTTTTATTGGCTGCAAACCGAGGTTCCTCGTCCGGATGGGGGAACAGGCTGGAAAGGGCTTCGATTGAGGCCGGATGTCACAGGCTCCGAAGATGGGTTTGCTATGCGACCTTATATCCGTGAGGCGCGACGTATCAAGGCAGAATTTACTGTCTGTGAACAACATATTGGCAAAGATGTACGAAAAGACTTCCTGAGAAATCAGGAGTATATTACACCTGAAATTTTCAAAGACACAGTGGGCATTGGTTATTATCGTATTGACCTCCATCCTCGAACGAATGGGAAGAATTACTTCGATGTGGATTCTTTACCATTTCAAATTCCCTTAGGTGCGTTAATCCCTCAGAGAGTTGAAAATCTCATCCCCGTGGCTAAAAATATAGGAACGACTCACATTACTAATGGGGCGTATCGTCTTCACCATGTCGAATGGCATATGGGAGAGGCCGTGGGTTGTCTTTTATCCTTCTGCAAACAAAAAAATGTTCTCCCCCGTCAGGTCAGAAGTAATTCGGGCCTATTAGAACAATTCCAAATGATGCTCCAGAACGACGCTATACCCCTCCACTGGGATGAGGAGGTACTAAAACAAAAGGGTAGGAAGGACAATTCATAAATTATTCTAATAATTTGATTCTCTTGATTCATCCTGTTTGTTGGTAAAATACTCAATATTTTTAATGTTAAGGAAAAATATCATACAAAGATAACAGTAGTTAAAAAAAAATGGATAGAGAAAATGAGAAACGAAAAATTATAATCTTCACTACTTTATTAAAGTTCAGTATTGTAGGGTAAATGTATAAATTCTTAAGTAGAGGGACATGTGTATTTTGTGAGGGATATAGTCTTATTCGACACTTTTTATGATACATAAATATTTTTTACGAATATATAAAGTGTATGGCTAAAAATAATCTCCTCCCTTAATGGTTTTTATATTGTAAAATAACTTCGTTAAAAGAAAATCCTTTTATTCTGGATTCATATGTTTGACTTTCTTTAATTTTAATGTTATCAAAAAATTATCCAAAAATCTTTCTCATGCGGTCGCAGTAGTAACGGATATTGTCCCATTTTGCATCAGGGGGTATACGGTGGTCGGGGCAGGGGATAAAACCACCCAAATCCACAAGGGGCTTTAACCGTTCAATCTCATGGTCGACCGCATCTCTGTCATGGATGAATACAACTTTATTCATTCCTCCGACACCTCGCAAATCTTTCCCGTATTTTTTCCGCCACGGGGCAATGCTTGCATTCCATGTGCCCACTTCCATTGGGAACATGGTATTCACTCCATTATTAAACCATGTGGGGATAAGAGCATCAATACAGCCATCGCAATCGAGCGAAACAATATCCAAGCCATATTTTTTGCATAATTCTGTAATGCGTTTATAGTGGGGTCCAACTAATTCATCGAATACGGAAGGAATCACCAGCGGTCCATTTTTAAAGCAAATATCTTCCCAAAAATGAGCAAAATCGTATTTGGCACCGTTTTGTAAAGCTCGTTTTGTATTCTGGTAGGCGAGTTCTCCATAAGTGTCAATCATTTCCTTGAATAAATCGGGGTCATCTGCATAGATATAACTTAATCCGACAACGCCCGTAATGTTTCTCAAAGAGCCTAATAGACTTCCACAATGTAAACCATAGAGATAATCTCGTTCATTTTTCTGTAAAAATTCTTCGCCTCCTTCTCCAAAAGGTATCATTTTATCATTCACACGGACAAGCGTTTTTAAGATTCTATCCTCATTATATTGCAATCGAGGTAAATAATGTTCTTCCCAGTCTTTTCGTGTTTTTAAGAGATGGTCAAATTCCGCAGGAATTGACACAGCGCCGGGTTTTTCAAGAACAATAACACCATCTTCATTTTGCACTTTTCGAGAGCCATCCGGTAATTCTTCGATGGTCTTTCGCTCAAATAGGGGGTCTAAATGAAAATTAGGTTTAAATACGGAATAGTAATTGAAATCAAAACCCAATCGTTCACTCAGTATAGCATCAATAGGATTTCCATCTACCCACTCATGGGCTTCTTCTTTCGTTATATATCCTTCATCCGCCCATTTTAGTAATGTCTCGTTCCAGAAACCAAAATGAACAATAGGCAAACGGTCATATGGTTCATATCTTAGAACAGCCAGTGTCCTTTCCCGATGTGTCATATTCTATTTTCCTTGAATTATCATTCTCTTGTTTTATTTGAATTGTTATTTATTATATTAATTATTGCATGAAATAAAAAACAAAAGAATGGATGCAAAGAGAGTTTATATTCAGAATATTCTTTCGTATTATTTCTGACTTATAATGATTATCCATTTTTTACTATAAAGGTTAATTCAAATTCCCAATGGGAATATATCACACTTAAAATTTTTAATAATGAATCTCCTGTTCCAATAGGTTGTGGTTAGGGGAGTTAAAAGAAGGTTTAAAGACAGATTTATCTTGATAATATAAATCTACAATTTTTTTAACTGATAGTCCAATGTCAAATTAACATTTATTCAGAGATTTTCTATAAATAAGGATGAAAATTTACTGAACAATGAAATACATTTTTGTGTTTTTAAATTACATTCGTGTTATCTCGCATCATTTTTGGTTAAAATAGAAAGAGAGTCACTAATAGATAAAAATTATATATGAGAATAAATATTGATTATTGATAAACCTGAGATATTTTATTTATCGTATGCTATAGTAATCCCTTTTGGATATATAAATTCATAAGAATTAAGAGGAACCCAAAATGAAAAAAGACCTTGTTCTCGCTTTAAAGGTAATTACAGATTGGGTCGAATCTGTTGTAAATTTACCTCTTCAAGTTTTCTCGATTGCGGTTAAAACAATTACATTACCCTTACGATTTATTACTGCATTGTTTGAATAATTTCCAAATTATTTAGTTTTTTCCTGAATAGAAATAGGAGTTAAATAAATAGAGGGGTTAATTTGGTATTCAGCGATTTTACGATAGAGAGTGCTTTTGCCAATACCTAACAATTCTGCAGCAGAGATGACATTGCCTTGTGTGTGCTGAAGAGCTTTAATAATGTGTGTTTTTTCTAATTCTTCAAGGGTAGGAAATTTTTCGGGCATGTATACATTCAATTCGGAAACTAAATCTTGGGGTTGTATCTCATCTGTTTTGGCTACGACAGCGGAGCGTTCTACCAAGTTACGTAATTCGCGGACATTTCCATGCCAGGGTTGATTTTCGAGCCATCTTAATGCTTGTGATGAAAATCGAGTTGGACGCACAGGGAATTTTCGTCGGACTTGTTGCAAGAAATAATCTGCAAGTAATGAAATATCCTCGGTACGTTCTCGCAGAGGTGGAATCGTTATTACAAATGCATTGAGTCGGTGGAATAAATCACGACGGAAACGACCCGCATTCACTTCAGATGGTAAATCTTTGTTGGTTGCGGAAAGGACACGGACATTAACATGGATATCAGAATTTCCCCCAACGCGACGGAAGGTTCCTGTTTCAATAGCACGAAGGAGTCGTGCCTGATGGGATAGGCTTAGGTCTCCTACTTCGTCAAGGAATAAGGTCCCATAGTTGGCTTCTTCCATGAGTCCTATCTTTGTTGTATGCGCCCCCGTAAAGGCTCCTTTTTCATGTCCAAAAAGTTCACTTTCAAATAACTCTTCGGGAATGGCTGCACAATTAACAACAACAAGTTTCTTTTGAGCCCGATAGGAAAGATTATGAATAAGTCGTGCCACGAGTTCTTTCCCTGTTCCTGTTTCGCCTAAAATTAAAACGCAAAGATCTGAATGGGCACAATCACGGGCGAGAGACCTCACTTTCTGTATTGCTTTACTATTGCCAATGAGAGGGTCAAAATTCATTCCGCCGGAAATTAATTGTTGGTTTTCCCATTCTAATTGTTGCATTCGTTCTGCGGCACGAAGATACGGAGCCAAAGTGTGTGCCATTGCTAAAAGATATTCTAAATCTGCTTCTTCGTAGAAACGGTGGGGTGTATCTGCCATCATTACAAATGCCCCGATAACTTCTTTTCCTAATATTAACGGAGCAATAACGGTGTTGCGAATAATGGTTTCTCCATTTTTATAAAACCGTTCCGGATAAAGGACACCACGCGGCATTTCTCGAATTTGAGAGAGGAGTTGTGTCAATTGAGGAGTTGAAATAATAGATTGGGTAGCACTTTTAGGATAAATGAAGTTTTGAGAGGGGTCTTGAGTAAACTGCACTAAGCAAAAGATATTGGGATCAAAACGCTCTTGAATTACCTTTAATACATGGTTGATTATGTCATCCACTTTATACAGTTGGCTTAACTGTCGAGCAAGCGAAAAAAGACCTGCAAGTTCCTCAGCAGTTCGAGGGTTGCCAGCCTCGAACAGGTTTTGGGGAGAACCTTCAATAAAAACGGGAGCACCTATTTTTACAGGTCGGGTTGCGCGCAGTTTTTTTGTTTCATCTCCTGCGATACTACCCTCCGGAATCACAGTTCCAACTGAAAAAACAATGCTACCAACACCGATATCATCACCCGGACGAAGAACTTTTTCCTTAATAGGATGTCCATTTACAAAAGTAGAATTACTACTCCCTAAATCACGGATAATCAATTCATCATCGGAAATAAATAATTGGCAATGATGCCTTGAAATGAGAGGGTCATCAATAATAATTGAACATGTCGGGTCGCGACCAATATCTATTTCTCCATCTTCCGGAATTACCCACGCACTGCCCTTTATGTAACCAGAACGGGCAGTAATAATGAATTTTATTTTTTTTTCATTATTATTTATTGACATATTTGAATACTCTTTTATGAATAGAATACTACAAAGCAAATTAAATTGCAATTTTTTATTATTCCCAAAATGGGAAACAATTGTTTCCCAAAATGGGAAACACATATATTGTTTCCATTTTTGAGATTTTCATATTTCTTTATAAGTTACTATAAATCAACTAATTATTTAAAAGTTATAATTATGGCATATATATTGCTATATATAAGATACAACAATTGAATAAAGTGAGCGGGACTCCTGAGGAAGGAGTGGAGTTCTAATTATTTAATAAAGAGCCCGCTGGAACAAGTGAAATTTAACAAGGGCTGCGGCTTGCTCCCCAGTGGGCTCTTAAAACTGTATTTTGGCTTTATAAATCCCTCCCTTCCCTCCCTTACATTACCGCTTCCAAAACAAACCAAATCTCATCTTCCCTTACATTTCGCTCCCCAAAAAGAGGGTAGTGCAGAGGGTATAAAATATACCCTTGCCGTCGGTTCGAAAGAACCGACGGCACTTTTATTTTAAAATACCTTTTCGAAATTCTATAGAAAGTTAAAGTATAATTTTTAACAAATATTTTTAACTAAAAGGATTTATTTAAGGATATATTATGAGTATTGAACCGCATGGTGGAAAATTAGTAAATCGTTTTGTATCTGAAATTGAAAAACAAAAAAAAATCGAACAGGCCCGTCATTTAAAGAAAATATTATTAGATGAATATTTAACTTTTGACCTGGACTGTATTGCAAAAGGGATATTTAGTCCACTGGAAGGATTCATGGGAGAAGAGGCAACCCTATCAAGTTTAGAGACGATGCATATCCATAAAACAATTCCATGGACCATTCCCATTCTTCTGGATGTTCCACGGGATAAGGCGGATATGATTGAAATGGGGGAGGTTGTAGCGTTATATAGTGCGGATAATGGATTGGTTGGAACTATAGAGGTAAGAGAAAAGTTTCGATTGGATAAAAAGTATCTTGCGGAAAAAGTGTATGGCACAACAGATGATAATCACCCTGGTGTAAAGCGAACCTATGGTTTAGAAGATATTTTTATTGCAGGTCCTGTAGAAGTATTTGATAAAAAGGTGATTGATTTTGAGGAATACAATTTGCCTCCTCAACAAACACGAGCTATTTTTGAGGAACGTGGATGGAAGCGAATTGTAGCATTTCAGACAAGGAATCCAATACATAGAGCTCATGAATATTTAACGAAATGTGCCCTGGAAATTTGTGATGGTTTGTTAATACATCCTTTAATGGGAACGACAAAGAGTGATGATATTCCAGGCAATGTTCGTATGGAGTGTTATAAAGCATTGATTAATAATTATTATCCCCAAAACCATGTTTTATTAAGTATAATGCCAGTGAATATGCGATATGCGGGTCCCAAAGAAGCCGTTATGCATGCGATTGTTCGTAAAAATTATGGTTGCACTCATTTTATTGTTGGTAGGGACCATGCAGGGGTGGGGAATTATTATGGAACTTATGATGCACAAAAGATTTTTGATAATTTCAATCCTGAAGAACTAAAAATTACTCCTTTATTTTTTGATCATACTTTCTATTGCCGTGCATGTGGTAATATGGCATCAATAAAAACCTGTCCTCACGATGCTAATACACATGTAGTATTAAGTGGGACAAAGGTTAGAGAGATGTTGAAAAAAGGGGAAACGCTACCTGAAGAATTTACACGAAAAGAGGTTGCCGCTGTTCTAATGAATTGGGCACAAAATGGATAAGGGAAAAATAATGTGGCAAAACATATGAGAAGAGGGAATTCATGAAAGTAGGGATAAATCTGTTTGCTTCGGATGACTTTGAGCCGGATGACCTCATTTGTCGGTTTTTATATAAATGTCTTTCCTACTCTACAAAGTTACAGGAAACGACAGAGTTTTTTATTCTAATAAATCAAGACATGGGATATGAACAGTGGGCAGGCTGGCCTGTAATTAAAGACGTGAATAAACCTGAAGGTTTTTTCTCTTCTATTACACTTCGGGGTTCTGTGTTAGACCCTCTTATTAAGAAATTCAAAATTGAGGCGGTAATCACACCGTTGGAAACGGCTCATTTTATTACAAGTGTTCCATGTATTCCTTTAATTATTCACGCTGAAAATTGGTATCGTGGAATATTAAAAGAAGATTTTTTTCGGAAGCGTGATATAAAGAGGATATTTTACGAAAGTCCTTTGTGGTTAACTGCATCCGAATATACACGAAGATGTTGTTTAGATGTGTGGAAAATTCCTTTGAATAAAATTGTAACTATACCCGCCGGTGTAGAACCTATACTTTCACAACCGTCATCACCACTCATTGCCCCTCCCTATTTGGTTTCTGTTATAGATGATGCGACCATAAATCATTTGTCTGAAATATTGGAGGTAATACAATATTTTTGTAAAGAAAAACCTCACACAATTGTTTTACTTGGCAAAAAGCACTTTAAAGAACCTTCAAGTTGGGGGGATAATGTTTTTCGTATTGAAGAATGCCCTGACCGCACTTTAGCTGGTTTGTTTCAGAATACAACGGCTTTTATATATCCCGCCATTCACGATGGGAGTGCTTTACGACCTATTGAAGCTATGCAAGCAGGGACTTGTGTTGTTACTCCTATGACTCCTGCAATGGAAGAACGATGTGGCGAATTGCCTTTTTATTATCACTCGGAAAATATTTCTTCAATCAATACTGTGCTTCACCGAATTGTAAATCTTTCTCCAGAAGAACGTAAAGAACGGATACGGTTAGGCAGGTTACGCGTTGTAGAATATACATGGGAACAAACAACATGGAAACTTATTACTGCTTTGAAGCGAATTTAATATCTTCTCCATTCTATTTGCATGCAATTGAATAATGGTTTATGATAAATAATTGGTGTATATTTTTTGTCGGACGAGTCGAACAGATCAGACAAGTCAGGCAGATAGGGTTAATTTAAATGACAAGATATGAAGGGAACGGATTATGAGTTATGTGATAGGTATTGATGTAGGAACAAGTGGAACAAAAATCGTTGCTATTAATGAAGGAGGAAAGGTCATTGCCTCTGTTACAAAAAGTTATGATTTGCAGAGTCCGAAGCCGGGTTGGGCACAACAAAATCCACAGGATTGGAAACAAGCGGTATTTGATGGACTTCGGGAAATCTGCACTCAAATTAATGGATATGAAGTTCGTGCAATTGGTTTAACAGGACAAATGCATGGTTCTGTTTTCTTAGATGAGAAAGGCGAGGTTTTATATCCTGCTATTTTGTGGTGTGACCAGCGAACGGCAAAACAATGTGAGAAGATAAATGAAATTGTTGGAGAAAAGAACCTTTTAGAAATGGTATCCAATCCTGCACTGACAGGATTTACAGCACCTAAAATTTTATGGTTAAGAGATGAAGAGCCAGCGATATATAAAAAGGTAAAGCATGTTTTGTTACCCAAAGATTATATTCGTTATGAACTCACGGGGGAGTTTGCTTCGGATGTGGCGGATGCATCGGGAACATTGCTTTTTAATGTAAATAAAAGATGCTGGCATGAGGAATTACTGAATAAACTTGAGATTCCAATAGGATGGTTACCGAAAGTTTATGAAGGGACAGAGGTTACAGGAAAGATGAAACCTTCTGTTGCTGAACAATTGGGTTTATCTAAAGAAATAGTTGTGGTTGCAGGAGGCGGAGACCAAGCAGCAGGAGGAGTGGGTTGTGGGGTTGTTCGTTCGGGTGTTGTCTCTGCTTCGTTAGGAACGAGTGGGGTGGTTTTCGCATTTGCAGAGCATGTTCATACCGACCCAGAGGGACGAGTACATACTTTCTGTCATTCTGTACCCGGGGCATGGCATGTAATGGGTGTAATGTTAAGTGCGGGTGGCTCACTCCAATGGTTTCGGAATAAACTTTGTAGCGAAGAAGTTGAAAAGTCAAAGGAGACAGGAGTTGATGCTTATGAATATATAACAGGACCCGCTGAGAAAGTACCTGTAGGTTCTAATGGGCTCATTTTTCTTCCCTATTTAACTGGGGAACGCACTCCTCATAAGGATCCGTATGCCAGAGGTGCTTTTATAGGACTATCTTTAATGCATGGTAAAGCAGAAATGGCAAGGTCGGTATTGGAAGGGGTGGCGTTTGGCATGCGGGATAGTATAGAGATAATGAAGGGTATGGACATACCTATTAATGAGGTTCGTATCTCAGGGGGGGGAGCAAGAAGTAAATTATGGCGACAAATTATGGCAGATATATGTAAAGTGCCAATGGTAGTTATTAATATTGATGAAGGTCCTGCATTTGGTGCGGGTTTGTTGGCAAGTATTCCAGCAGGGATGTTCTCTTCATTGTCAGAGGCATGTGATAGCATTATTAAAGAAATAAACCGGGTTGAGCCTAATATGAATATTAGTGGTGAATATGATTTCTGGTATGAGGAATACAAATCAGTGTATAGAGCTATTGCTCCGTCCTTCAAAAGGATTGGGACTAAAATAGAAGGGTGATATTTGTCTTTTAAGTACTTACATTTTGGCGTAATTCTTGTAAAATTGTATATAGTCGTTCGGAAAGTTTTTTAATAGGGGTTAAGAATTTTTTCCCTTTTCCTTCTCGAACCCCTAAACGATATTCAATAAACTCACCGGCTAATTTTAATATTTCTTCTTTATATTGATCTATAATAGTCGTTTTTGATTCACTTAGTAAACGACATAAGACGCCATCACAAGCACATAAAATAGCCCCGACTTCAAAAAGTTTCCCACGGATTTTATAAAGATCTTCAGTAGCATATATGGTATTCGTTATTTGATTTTTTATTTCTACCATCTTTTGCAATGTGTTTATAGATTGTTTCTCTTTTAAATCTTTGACTTTATCTGTGATTTTTTCAGTAGATGATAAATAGGGTCTTAAAAGTTCAATGTCTATAAAGATTTGTTGTTCCAAGTATTCAAAAATTCGTTTCATAATTATTTCGCCCCATCGCTGACATTCATCGGGTGTAGCGATAAGCATAATTTGTCCCTGTCCGGGGAACATTTCACGATGGAAGGACTGAGGTAATTCCTCCCACTGATAAGAACGGACAAATTGGGTAGCATCGTAAACTCGATATTGCTCTGGCAAAGCAGAACGAAAATTAATATTAACTCCCGTTACTTCAGAGGTATCTTGATTTACAAGATAGAATAACCAGAAGTTTTCCCCTTTCATCCATGTGCTTATTACAATGTCCACACTGTCAGGGCATCGAGAACGCGGGTGTTTTCGGGACTGAATATCAGGCACAAAGTCTGGAGGAGAAGTGGGTTTAGCAGACATAACCAAAGATGCAAGTGAATAAAATCGTCCTAACCTCCCCCCTAATTCCTGCCAGACATCACTGAAAGTGAGGAAGGGACCCGTTAAGGAACGCTGGCACTCTCCTCCTGACCAGAGTGGGATATTATGAAATGTATAACTTAACCAGCCGCGGGCACCACTGGAAATTGCTAAATTAATCATTAGCCGTATTTCAGGGGCAGAATTCCATATTGGTGCACCGGAACCAAAAACAAAAGTGGGCCCTATAGCCCACAAATGTTGTCCATTGATAAATTTCATATGTGTTTTTAGCACCTGTCCCAATTCCCATGGGTTATTGGATTTCCAATGGCTCAACCCAGCAATAGATGAAAATTGTGCATACAGCGGGAATGCATTGGCTTCTCTTGTAAGGTAAATAACGGGGTGTTTTTCATCTATTTGTTCTATTTTCTTTTTAATTTGGATATAAGCATCTGCTTCGGCATCATTTGGATTTTCTTTAATTACCCATCCAAATAGATTGTCTTCAGAGGCATATCTTTTTATTGTGTGTTCTTTTTCTTTTATGAATAAATTGGTTTTTGAGGGTTCCAGTAGAATGTTTTCTTCTTCTAAAGAAATGATTAACTTGACATTATGTTTTCGGGATATTTCAAATAGAACTTCCTGGTCACCTGGGAGGAAATCATAGAATTTTTCTACGAAGGCAACATTATGATAGTGCAAGGAAATATCTTCGAATAGCAAATCCAGGTAGGAGGCAAGGTCTATTTTTAATAGATGGGACATGTTTCTTGCAGTATTCGCATTGATATAAGTACCTATGGGGAAAAATTCATCAAGTAAAGGGTAACGGATAGTTTTTTCATTTTCCAACTGTAAAATATCTTTCGTGTTCAGGAGTTCTTTTTCTCTTGCTGTGGGTTCACGAAATCGAATGTTTTGGATATACATCGTCTCTTTTGTTCTTGTAAAGGAATATAAACGGAGAGCAAAATTTTCCATTTTTCTTGGGAAACTGTTAAAACACCATGCCCTTGCTACGGTAGTCCACTTGAAATCCATATCCAAAAATTCAAAGAATTGTCCCGTTGTATAATACCATGTCCATGCGGGTAGACTTTTCCCATATTGCATACGGTAAGTTAGTTCTACAATAGGATATTTATTTTGTGCGATGGGAAAATGAGGGACTAAACTTGTTCGCGTACTTAAAGGAACCCAAAAACTAGGTTTTTCCATGTCTTTTAAAAAGTTTAGCCTTCGAAGGGAAGTAAAATCTCCTGTCCATTTGAATATTTTTTCTCCATCTGTTTCCTCAATTATCTTCTTTGCAGGAATTCCTTTCCACTCTAATTCCCCGGGGTCGTCTTCCATAGACCATTTCATTAAATCTTCTGGGAAAAATGTAATGCAGGCGCATTTCTTAAGTTCCTCCGGGGTTGGAGGTTCTTTAATTTTGTTTAACAATCCTTTGTAAATATAATATTCATTTCGTATGGTCATTTTGTTTCTTTTTGTGCCTCAATGGTTCTTTTTTTGAGTGAGCGTCGCATAAAGAATTCATCTGCACAGACACCTGCCAAAATTGCCCCTCCAATGACAACATATTCTAACTCACTACGAATACCTAAAATATTTACCAGATTGCGTAAAACCATAATTAATGCAATACCCAAAATCACCCCCATAACATTTCCTGTCCCCCCTCGAAGACTACACCCACCTAATACGGCACCGGCCACTGCATATAGTTCATAGAAACTGCCAAAATCTGAAGGTTGAACAGAATTAACTTTAAATGCAAACAAAAGCCCTCCCATACCTGCTATAAAACTGCAAATAACATATGCTAATAATTTGAGACGGTTTGTTTGAATACCACTGAATCTTGCTGATTCTTCGTTAGCACCTAAAGCAAAGAGATGTCTTCCCATGGGGGAAAGATGGAGGAATAATCCGACAATAATAGTAAAAATTAACATAATTACCAGGGGGGCGGCGATTAAATCCATTAGTAAAGCAATTGTGGAAGAAGGAGTTCCTCCGGTGGGTTGTAGAGATGGGAACCAATCTAAAAGAGTTCCCCTTCCTAACCATTTCCAGTTGGGTAATGCATTGCCAAAACCTTGTGTTGTATCCCCGGCAAAAAAACGAGCAAAACTACGATATGCAAATAAACCGCAGAGGGTAACTACAAAAGGTTGTATGTTGAAGTATGAAATGAGCGTTCCATGCCATAAACCGATAAGGATTGCAATGCATAAAGCGAAAGGAAATATTAGGAAGGGAGACCATCCCTGTCCTTTATCGATAAGGATGCATGAAATAACAGAAACAAGACAAACAACACTGCCGATGGAAAGGTCTATTCCCCCTGTAATGATAACAATAGATTGAGCGAGTGCTAATATTCCGAATAAACCAACCCATGGTAATAAATTTTTAAAATTTGTTAAAGATAAGAAATTACTGGAAAAGGGGATTCCTAAATCTTTTCCGTGACGATACCATTGTAACCATTCCCATAAATATGCAAGTATACACAAAACAATTATAAGACCAACTAATCCTAAGGCTTTTCTCATTCTTATTTACCCTTACTTGACCTAAATAATCCTATGACTTACCTAAAATTTGTTTAAGTTCAGACCAGAAAGAATCTACATTTTCTTTAATTACGGATAGTGTTGGGATAAAGATTTGTTTATTTTCTGGAATACTGCTTGTATTTCCTTCTGCTAATTCTTTTAATACACGAACAGATTGATAACCAAATTCAAATGGTCTCTGCACAACGGTTCCGTAAATATGTCCGTCTTTTACACCCTGTAAGGTTTCATCTTCCTCATCAAAGCAAACAATTTTAACCTGTCCTAATTTACCCGAGTCGCGAACACCGTTTAATATGGCGGGACCGTTATAACTCCACAATCCTACAAAACATGCTACATCAGGATAACGAACTAAGGCATCCTGGACATTAGCAATCGCTTTGGCACGGTCGGTTTCGTCCGTGCGGATGTCTATAATCTGATGCCCAGTTGATTCGATTTGTTTTTTTAGACCTTCTAATCGGTCCCGTGCATTTTGTGCGTCTAATGTGCCAACACAAATAATTATTTTTGACCCTGGGGGAGTGCATGCTTGAACTAATTTCCCCGCTTCGACTCCTGCATCGAAATTATTGGTTCCAATATAGCATTTTCTTAAGCTATTTGGAGCATCGCTGTCTTGTGTTATAAGATTTGTTTTCTTTGCTGCTTCATTTAACATTTCTGTTTGATTTTCTGGGTCTTTAGGGCTGATGGCAATCCCTGCGACACCTAAAGTAATTAAATCTTGTAAAATTTGTTGTTGCTGTTCTGCTGTTCCTGCGGAGGGAATGCGGAAGATAACATCTACCCCAAAATCTTGTGAGGCTTTTTTTGTTCCTGCTTCTGCGATTTTCCAGAAATCGGAGGCATTATTGGTGATAAAAGCCACTTTAATTTTTTTCAAAGGGGCAGTTGTATCTTGTTGCTGTTGTTGGGAAGGGGTTGAAGGTGGGGTCTCCTGCGGTTTGCTTCCACAGCTCGAGATTATTATAAAAACACAGACAAGGGATGCCACACCGATGAAACTTAACAATAAACGAGTCATAATTTTTTCCTCCATCAAATTTTTTTCAAACTTATAGTTTATCGTATTTATAGGTTTCATATTCAACCCTAATTATATGATGAAGTCTTTTTTCAACGCATGGGATACGATTTCTTTAGCACGAGATAAAGATTTCCAGTAAAAGAGTGCCTTTAATATTTGTCTCTCGTTTTCATACAAATCGCCATTGGTTTGCAGTTGCTTTACACGCTCTTGAAATGCATGATAGAGAACAATGGATGCGGCTACAGAAATGTTGAAACTCTGCGTAAAGCCAAACATTGGGATAATTATGTTCTCATCTGCATGTTTAAGCATTTCTTTTGAAACGCCTTCATGTTCATTCCCAAAAACGATGGCGGTAGGGCTCAAAAAATCTATTTCGTTAATGGTTTTCTGGGAATCTAATGAAGTGGCACAGATTTTATATCCCTTTTCTTTCAGATAAGATACACAACCTAATGGACTTTTCCATCGGAAAATATCCAGCCACTTTTCCGCACCTTGAGCGACCCGATTGGCTTCACGATATTTTACACTCGTTTCGATAATATGCACTGCTTGAAAACCAAAGGCTTCGGAAGTTCGCAGGACAGCATTCATATTGCCAATATCATACAAACCATCTAAAACGGGTGAAACGGTGTAGGTCCTATTTTGTAAGACTTTTCCGATTTTTTCAACTCGTTCTTGTGTTAACCATGGTTCTAATGCCGAGATAATATGTTCAGAAGGGCATAAAAGTCCTCCTACATTTAAAGGTTCGGTATAGGGAAAATAAGGATGAAGCATATTTATTTGTTCAGTGTCAAGGTTTGATAAAATGCCTTTCTTTGTCATACGATTTCTATAATTGATATTATATCTCATAAATGCGAGATTTTACCTTTTTTTAAAAGATAAGGCTATGGGTGTAATTATTGCTTTTGCCAATCAAAAAGGCGGTGTAGGAAAGACTACAAGTGCGGTAAATATTTCTGCCTGTCTCGGGCAGTCAGGGTATAAAACTTTGCTTATTGATTTAGACCCGCAAGGAAATGCTACTCAGGGACTTGGGTTTAATAAACATACATTAGAACATACTACCTATTCTACTTTGCTTCTGGATATACCTATAAAAAATATAATAAAAAATACAGACTACAGTAATGTATTCATCGTTCCGTCAAATAGAGAATTAGCAGGGGCAGAAGTGGAATTGATTGAGGTGGAAAATAGAGAATATAGATTGAAAACAACTATAGAACCAATAATCAATGATTTTGAGTTTATTATTGTTGATTGTCCTCCTGCGTTAGGATTATTAACTATCAATGGGTTGGTGTGTGCTCGAAAAGTAATCGTTCCTCTACAATGTGAATATTACGCTCTGGAAGGGTTAGGGGAATTATTGCAAACCGTTAAGCGGATTCGGGAAAATTTCAACCCTAATTTAGAAATTTTGGGAATCTTATTAACTATGTTTCAGCATACCAATCTTTCGAGACAGGTTGTTAGTGAAGTACAACAGTATCTGGGAAGTAGAGTATTTCAAACAATCATACCCCGAAATGTAACTTTAAGTGAGGCTCCCAGTTTTGGGAAACCTGTAATTTATTATGATGGCAAATCAATTGGAGCTCAAGCGTATATTGCCTTAACGAAGGAGATTATATCCCGTGAATCCCAGTAAAAAGAAAGCATTAGGCAAAGGATTAGATGCCATATTAGGTCCTATGCGGGTGGAAGAAAAGATAGAAAAGACTTTTGAATCCGATAAGGGAAAATTGTCAGAAGAACAAATTCTTCTTATAAATCCCACACACATCATGCCCAGTAAAGTACAGACACGAAAAACTTTTCGAGAAGAATCCATACAGAAATTAGCGGACTCTATAAAAAAGCATGGATTGCAAGAACCTGTAATTGTTCGCAAGTCAGGGGATAAATATGAATTGGTATGCGGGGAACGAAGACTACGGGCATGTATTCTTGCTGATTTGAAAGAAATTCCTGTGATTTGTAGAAATGTATCAGATGACGAGGCTATTTTATTAGGATTGATTGAAAATATTCAGCGGGAGGATTTGAATCCGATAGAAGAGGCAGAGGCATATCAGTCGATATTAAACCGATTTAATTGGTCTCAAGAGCAACTGTCAGAAACGGTAGGAAAGGACCGTTCCACAATAGCCAATGCATTGAGATTACTTTCCCTCCCATCAACAGTGCAAAATATGGTTATTGAGGGAAATTTGACTATGGGACATGCTCGTGCATTATTAGGGTTGTCCCATCCTGAAGCGATTATTCAGGTTGCAAAACAAGTTGTAGAACGGGGACTATCTGTTCGTCAAACGGAGCAACTGGTATCTCGATTAAAAGACGCCACGAAAAAGAAACCTATTGCGGTTAAAAAGGTAAAGAATGTGCAGGTTATTGAGATAGAACAGCAGTTATGCAGAAAATTAGGCACAAAGGTTAGTATTAAACATGGGAATTCAGGAAAAGGGAAAATTGAAGTTTCATATTTTTCAAATGAAGAGTTATCGAGAATATTAGAGGTATTAGGAATTAATATAGAGTGAAATAAATTACATAAAGGATTTTCTATGATAGATATTAAACTTATTCGTTCCGAGCCTGAGAAAGTTCAAAAAGCATTAGAAAAGCGAGGGAAAGAAATTCGATTAAATGAATTATTAGAAATAGACCGTATCCGAAGAGAAAAGTTATACCAGTGCGAACAATTAAGAGCAGAACAAAACCGTACAGGTGAAACAATTGCTCAAAAAAAGAAGCAGAAAGAAGATACAACTGAACTGCTAACGGCAATGAGCCAAATTAAACAACATATTGCCCAATTAGAAGAAGAATTAAAATCTTTTGATGAACAACTTGAACAGATATTGTTAACACTTCCTAACCTTCCTCATGAAAGTTTGCCTGTGGGAAAGGATTCTTCAGATAATCGAGTGGAGAGGAAATGGGGTGAACCGAAGAAATTTGACTTTGAGCCATGGGACCATGTTCAGTTAGGGGAGCATTTAAAAATATTTGATTTTGACCGAGCAGTAAAGATTTCAAAGACACGGTTTTCTCTGTCTACTGGAGCAGGCGCCTTATTAGAGCGGGCATTGATTAATTTCATGTTAGATGTTCATACAAGACAGCACGGTTATAAAGAAGTTTTACCTCCATTTCTTGTTAATTCTACAACAATGCAGGGGACAGGACAATTACCTAAATTTGCAGAAGATTTATTCCGTATAGAAAATTTTGATTTGTGGCTCATCCCCACAGCAGAGGTCCCTGTTACAAACATTCACCGTGATGAAATATTGTCTGATGATATGTTACCGATTCAATATGTGGCATATACGCCGTGTTTCCGCAGTGAGGCGGGTTCGTATGGGAAAGATACTCGCGGAATGATACGGCAACATCAATTCAATAAAGTTGAACTTGTAAAATTTACTCGACCTGAGGAGTCATGGGATGAATTAGAGAAACTCACAAACGATGCGGAACATATCTTACAGTTATTGGGTCTCCCCTATCAGGTAGTAACGCTATGCACGGGAGATTTAGGTTTTTCGGCGTCTAAAACTTATGATTTAGAAGTATGGTTACCGGGACAGAACTGTTATCGTGAAATTAGTTCCTGCTCCAATTTCACGGATTTTCAAGCAAGAAGAGCCAATATTCGCTTTAAGCGTGATAAGAAACCCGAATTTGTGCATACCTTAAATGGGTCGGGGCTTGCTGTGGGAAGAACTGCTGTTGCTATTTTAGAAAATTATCAACAACCTGATCATTCGGTTGTTATTCCCGAAGTTTTAAGACCTTATATGCATGGAACAGAAAGGATTGAACCATAGTTATGAATGAGCTTATTGAAAAATCAGCAGAATTGATTGCAAATTCTAAAAATGTAGTTGCTGTAACCGGTGCTGGAATTTCTGTGGAAAGTGGGATTCCTGATTTTAGAAGTGAAGGGGGGCTATGGTCACGATTTCCACCCGAAGAATATGCTACTTATCAAGCATTCATAGATAACCCAGACAAGGTATGGGAGTTGTTTTATGAAATTGGTGAAACTATTTCAAAAGCAAAACCCAATCCCGCTCATATTGCCCTTGCAAGATTGGAAGAATTAGGGCATCTGGTTGCAGTAGTAACTCAAAATATTGATAATTTACATTATTCCGCAGGAAGCAAGACTGTAGTTGAATATCATGGAAATGCACAGACACTATCCTGCACGGCTTGTTGGCGGAAAAGGCCCATGAGTTTATCTCACCGTGACCATGGAGCCCCCCGCTGTGAGTGTGGTGGATATATGAAGCCTGATGTAGTTTTATTCGGAGAACCTATTCCATCACAGGCGTTATTTATGGGAGAAACATTAGCGAAGAGTTGTGAAGTAATACTGGTTATAGGGACATCTGCACAAGTTTATCCTGCTGCATCTTTGCCTTATACTGCAAAACAATGGGGAGCGTATGTTATAGAATTTAATGTACATAGAACACCTTTTACTGAATCTGTAACGGATATCTTTATTGAGGGACCTGTTGGTCAAACCCTGCCAGAGGTATTAAAACGCGTTGAAGAAATTGACAAACAAAAATAAGTAGACAAACAAAAATAATTATGCTATAATCAATTATGTTAAGCAAACTCCCAAAAAACAAGGAGTGAAATGTATGGCTATTTATGAATATCATGCCATACGGGCGGAAGGTGACTATGAAAAGTCATTTATAGGTGGAGTTGTAATTGCCAAAAACCGCCAGGAAGCAAAGGTAAAACTTCGTCAAAAGGGATTAAAAGCCACAATGCTTCGTAGAGCCCGTGGACTTATGGCTGTTTTGAAGTGGTTTGACGCGGATATACGGTAATGACTTATTTTACAAACAAAAAATCTTTTTGTTATTAATATATTTTAGATTTGTATATGTTGCGGGCGAGAGAGAATCATTTTATATATCTGACTCTTTAGGGTTGGGATATTTATCCAGCAGGACTAACTATTATTAATTTTGTAAAACTCTCAATTGGGGTAAGTGTCAGGAACAACAACAATCCGCGTGCTGAACACGTAATCTAAGTCTTTAAGTTCAGGAACATACGGTTCAGGACCGGGGAATCGAACCTGGATAAAGAATGCAGTCCATCCCTCTTCTGGAACTTGAACAGTTCCTATATAAGGAATAATTTCATTATCATCAAATTCACAAATACATGGAGGCTCTTCTTCCCCTTCTCCTTCTGCTGTAATATAGGATTTTGCTGCGGTAGTAGTATTGGTCTTTAATATTTGTATTGAAGTATTTTGCTGAATCGTCGTTTGAGAATTATTCCCGTAAATAACAAGACTATTTAATACATCAAAAATAGAAGCCAGTGTAAGAGTATTGTCTGTATTATCGTTAGACGGGAAAGAAATCGTATTGTTAGAAGGTGTAAATTTAGCCAACCAGTTACTCTGGATAGGAAGTATATTATTAGGAATAGTTATTGATTTTAAATTGGCTCCATCCAATACAAATCCATATAAATTGTTCCTGTCCGCATAAATCAAATCGATATCAGATGCATTCTGCTCAACAACAGGGTTTATCGCTATAGGGATATTTAACCAATTTAGTACAAATTGTGTTTTATTAATGTTATCAACTAATTGGTCCGTCGAATTATTGACAGTAGCAATAGTTTCTCCGGTGTTTTTGATAACTAAATTCATCACAAATAAACCGACAGGGTCTATTGTTATAAAAGGCTCTTGCCCCTCTGGTTTCCATATTGTTAATAATAATGAATTTTGTTCTTTATTACTTCCATTCACAGATGAAACAATTGAGATTCCATCTGTATTATTACTTACATTAGTTAATTTCCACCATTTGATATAAGCACTTAATAATTGTTCTAAGGGAATCCCTGACCCTTCTGCAATACCCTGAACGATTTCTGTCCATAAAACAGGCATGTTTTTCTTTAATTGCGTTATAGCCTGTGCGACTTCAGGTGTAAGTGATGAAAGATTCTCTTCTTGTATGAGTTTGCTAATCCCATCTTTCATAACGGTTCCATATTGAAGCCCCATTTGGTAGGGTGTCCCTTCGAGATAAAGTATTTTTTGTTCATTGCTATTTTGAATTTTAGCAAGTATAGCCTTTGCACTATCCCTATTTTCTGAATTAAAAATATACGATTTCTCATTTATAGTTGTGTTATCAATAATGGCTTCAGGGTCATAACCGGGATCACCTCCACATTCTTCACAGAAAGGTTTTAACTTACTACTTGACCATCCGAGGCCAATAGTTCCTAAACGGAAGTCCCGTGTCTTTTTATTGTTTGCTTGCCATAACAAAACCTCTTTGGGCTTGGTAATACAATCGAGACGAATACGAAAAGCTCGTTTATTTATATCCGTTTCGGTAGTATCTTCTTCAACCCACCATACAAACTTAGGTCTTTCACGATTATTTATCACAGAGAGATAAAAGGCTAATAAGGCTCTATACGAGTTTTCATCTAAATCAAGGGCATTTGAAGAAACTAACCCATGGTCTGTATTGGGAGCATAGTATAGATATGCATTGTCAGGATATATAACACCATTCGGAAGTGTGGAGTTAGGTTTCAGCATATTGTAATAGAACTTTGCTGAGTCTGGAAGGAAAAACTGGTCTCCCGTTGAGTTTAATATAAACTTTGGCATGGTCAATGAATCAATATAATTTATCGGGTCAACTATTTTCCATAAAGAGTTGCCTTCGGGAGTACCTAAACGGTCAAAAATACCAAATGTAACATAATCAATCAAAGCGGGTGAAAACTTTTTCCCGTAGGAATAGTAATGATGTTCTATCTGATAAGGCATATTCAGGACGTCAATTACAATAGGCATAGCAGAACAAACGCGTGGGTCAACAGCAGAAGTTAACCAGGTTGTCCAACCGCGTTTGGAAGCCCCGGTGACAACAAATTGATTGATTTCGTATCTCCGCCCAGGCTTTTCTTCTTTGACGAATTTTTGGACAGTATCCATAGCACGGACTGCAGAACGAACCATGGGTAAAAGAGCTGGCCAGGTAATATCCGTCTCTCGTGCTTTATACCCATCCATGTATTTATCAAAACTATATGCAATAATCCCGTCTTCTACTCTTTTCTTGGTGTCATCAGTAAATTGTAAAGGTTGATTGGGAACTGCTTTTAGTATTACCGCTATAGTCCCCGTAGCATTTACAAAAGGTAATACCATTTTTGCCTGGTCTGTAATATCCGGTTCGCTTCCGGTTGTTCCTCCAGTAACTAACAATATAGCCTTATCATGCAATACAATAGAAGGTTCTATAATAGTGAGATAATGTCTCCAAGGTTGGGCGTTATACAATTCTTGTGAACCTCTCCACATCCCCGAGATCATTTCGATTACATAAGAAGAAATTCCAAAGGAAGGGAATGTAGCCGTTCTTAATAATTCATAATCATAGTAGGGGTCACAAATCTGGACAAACTTTTTCAATATCTGATTTTCGGGAACAGAACTGGACGCTTTTGTTTGTAATGCTACGCTTACAGGACTAATTGTTTTCAAACTAACATTGCTAACTAAAAGATATACATAATCAAAACATTTATCTTCTGTGGGGCGGAAGTTTTGAATATATATAGTATCTTGAAGACCATCACTATTTGTATCTACTCCATCCTGCTCTAATGTAAAAACTTTCTTTCTTAATGGTTGATAAACTGCGAATTTAAGGCTATAACCATTGTCGTCCGCTTTCCATTCCGTCGGATTGAACACAATTTGTGCTGTAGCCGAAAGAGGATTAATGTTAATTTTTACAGCACGAGAAGAGAAGGGCAATATGGATGCTAATTCGGGGATGGAAGATTGACTAATAATTATTTTATCTGTTGGGGCAGGACACTCTTGGGAAGGGACTCCAACAGTAGCAAAACGATTATCATTAAATATAAAGGGTTTATTTGTATTATCGGAATTTCGCAGAACCGTTTCTTCAAATTTTTCTGCAGATCTACCTCGTGCATAATACCAATACAATTCAGATAATCTCTCTTTCTCATCTGTCGCAGCGTGAATTATTGCATCTAAAGTAGCGTAAGTTAATGTAGTGGCTAATTCATAAGTTATCACCTGTTGAGGCTTTACTTTATCCTTAAAAACTTTTTCTAATTCTTGAAGGAATCCACCATAAGGATCGCCCGAAGCTCCAATTAATGCAATTATGGGGACATCGGTAAGTTTTCTTTCAAGATACACCCAAAACTCATGGCTCGCATTGTAATAATTTTTAGTTTTCGTTGAGACAGGTTGGAAAAGAGTTTGTGACAAATCGAGATATTCATTGTTTTCAAAAGAACGAGCCCATGTTTGAATAGAATCTGCTTTCGCAGATTTCTCTTCAATTTCTTCCACAACACGGTCTGCTCTTTGCCCTAAGTAAATAGCAATAGATTCACGAAGTCCACTAAAGTAGGATACCATTTGGGGTTTTCCAGAAATATCTATATTTGACGGATCGGGAATTGTTACATCAGGGAATCTATAATTATCAAAACAAGAATAAAATAGGTATTGGGAAAAAATGTTATAAGGTGTAAGTTTTTGTTTTATATCTTTGTTTGTACTGTCATTTAACGCTGTTAACGCATTGTGAATAGATACCATTAAAAGTTGTTTAGGATCAATAACGATATTTCCAAATCTTCGATTTGCAATAGTGAGTTGATTGAAATCTTCGTATTCGGAAGTGTAGTGGGTATTCATATTGAAAAATACAACCCCATAAGCACCGTTATGGTCAACCAGAATAGGGTTTCTCATTCCAGAGGCTATATATTCCACATAAACGCCTGCTATTTTGCCCGCAAGTTTGGATAGAGTATCAGATATAACTGAATCTGAAAAGTTTTCATTATAGAAAGAATTAGGATTATCCATATTTCCTTTTTCTAATGCAACCAGTTGTTTGATAACTGGCATGGAACCGAAAATACTCCATTTCTGGTTCCATGGATAATTCAATTTTGCATCCTCAGGAAGCTTTATAGGGACATCAATAATGGAAGCGGTCGGGAAGAAACCAACGACATAAGTTGCTTGATAAGGCAACCCTGTGATTTGAGCAAAAACATAGTTCCCTCGCCTTTCTCCTAAAATGGGGACTATAGAACCATTGTCCATGAGGGCAAGAATTAAATAACGGTTTATGGGACGATCTGTCCGACCTTCTTCACCAGGGAAAAGGGGGATTTCTAATGTGGTAGATACAATTTTATTATTACTATCCTTTGCGAAAAGACTTTCTGTTTTTGAATTATGAGCGATCCGATAAAAAGAAGATACTAATTCCATCGGTTCTGTAAAACGAAACTGCTTCGTTTCTTTGATTTCATAAATACTAAATGTTGTTTTCTCAGAAAGGGCACCCTTTGGAATAGTAAGTTTCACCCCATAACCAGAGGCAATACCGCTATATAAAGAGGAGGCAGGGTCTAAAACGGAGAAGGTTGTGCCTGGATTTACACGGATGTAGTTTATTTCTTTTTTTTCTGTTATACCTATACCTGTAGTGATAATTAGCCGAACTGTATATAAACTCGGATTATTCCCATCCTTGGGATTGTGATAATAAGTTTTTCTCGGATTAGGTAAGTTGCTGGTTTCTCCATCTCCAAAATCCCAATACCATGATACAATCGGAGAATTTTCAGATACAGAGAGGTCGTTAAACTGAACAATTAAAGGTTCATTACCTTCTCTGGGAGAAGCGGAAAATTGGGCAATGGGTTCTTTATTTGCGGGGGGGGGTTTACAACCTGTGCTACCTATAATAAGAGCCAAAAATAAAAATACTACT
>CALLRP010000015.1 GCA_938014335.1 uncultured bacterium | reverse complement strand
TTTATACTGAAAAGATAAATCAGAACAATATCAAAAGTCTTTTCGAAAATGTTGATATACTTGTTGAAGCTTTTGATACTGCGGAAGGCAAAAGAATGTTAATCGAAAATTTCCACAAATATTTTCCAGATAAACCCATAGTAAGTGCTTCAGGACTGGCAGGATATTTTTCTTCTAATTTATTAAGAGTAAGAAAAGTAACACCTTACCTTTATATTGTCGGTGATGAAGAAAACTCTGCTGGTCCCGGCATAGGATTAATGGCACCTCGTGTTGGGATTGTAGGAAATTTGCAGGCAAATATAGTCCTGCGTATTATTATGGGAGAAAAAAATCTATAATTAAAGTATAAAATCGAAGGGAAAAATATGAAAACGCCCCATATCATTATCATAGGTGCAGGACCTGGCGGATTAACAGCAGGAATGATACTTGCAAGTAAAGGGTTTCAGGTAACAATTTTTGAAAAGGAGGAAATAATAGGGGGAAGAAATAAACCTCTCATTTTAGGAAATTATAAGTTCGATTTAGGACCTACTTTCCTCATGATGAGCTATATTTTAGAACAAGTTTTCCAATTAGCGGGTAAAAATGTGCACGACTATTTGAAAATCAATCGTTTAGACCCTATGTATCGTTTATCCTTTAAAAATTTTTACTTAGATGTGACAAATAATCATGAAGAAATGGCACGAAGAATAGATAAACTATTCCCCGATGCAAAATCAGGCTTTGAGAATTTTATGAAAAGAGAAGAACTTCGATTTAAATATATGAAAAAATGTTTGGAAAAACCATATCTATCTATACTAGACATGGTAGGGAAAGATTTATTAAAGGCTCTTCCTCATCTTGCTATCGGAAGAACAGTAAATGATGTTCTTACAGATTATTTCAAAGATGAAAACTTGAAAATTTGCTTTTGTTTTCAGAGCAAATACTTAGGAATGTCACCGTGGGAATGTCCAGGAGCCTTTGCCATGATTGCCTTCGTGGAACATTATTTCGGGATTGACCATGTTCAAGGGGGATTATCCGAAATTTCATGTGCTATGGCAAAGGTTATTACCGAATTAGGAGGAAAGATACACACCAACACAAAGGTTAAAAAAATTGCGGTAAAAGATAAAACTTCCACAGGGATAATATTAGAAGATGGCACAAAAATAGAAGGTGATGAAATTATCATCAATGCCGATTTCGCTTATGCAATGTCAACACTTTTTGAAAAAGGGTTATTAAAAAAATATTCAAAAGAAAATCTATTAAAGAAAAAATATTCCTGCTCAACATTTATGTTATATCTTGGACTGGATAAACTTTATAATGAACCTCATCATACAATTTATTTTGCTGAAGATTACCATAAAAATACAGATGAAATTGCCCATAAAAAGGTTTTGTCAGAGGACTTTTCATTTTATATTAGAAATGCAAGTATAAACGACCCTACTTTAGCACCCAAAGGGCACTCCGCTCTTTATATATTAGTGCCTGTTCCTAATAATACATCAAATATTGATTGGAACAAGATTAAAAATGAATATCGAGATAAAGTTTTAAAACGAATCAAAGAACAAACCTCAATGAAAGATATAGAAACGCATATAAAGGAAGAACATTGTATAACTCCCCTTGATTGGGAAAATATGGGAATATTTAATGGGGCTACTTTCAATCTGGCGCATAACCTCATGCAAATGCTATATTTTCGTCCCCATAATAAATTCGAAGAAATTGACAAGTGCTATCTTGTTGGCGGAGGAACACATCCAGGAAGTGGATTGCCCACAATATATGAATCGGGCAGAATTACATCTGAATTAATAATACAAAAATATAAGAGTGTATAAAGAAAAATTATTTGTTTATTAATAAAAAATTGACTAAAATAATAATTAGAATAAATCTATATTATTTGGATATGTCCTAAAATGTCAGATGAAATCGAAAACATAGAAAATAAAATAGAAAAAAAAGAAAAAGACGAAACTTTTAAGTATAAACCAACTGTTCCTATTTTACTTCGAGTTTCAGACGATAAAATGCAATTGCTTATCAGCGGTGACATTCGAGGTTGGGGAAAAGAGGAACTTTTAAAATATCTTGAAGAAATAATAAAGGAAGAAAAGATTTTAGAGCCAAATATAATAGAATCTGCAAAAAATCGTTTTTTGGAAATTATCGAGCAGGAAAAGATTTTTACCAATATAATTCTTTTACAAGGAAAACCACCTATACCACCAGTTGAGGGTAGAATTGAATGGAAACAAGATTTCTTTGCCCAGGGTTATGAAATTGACCCTGAAACAGGTTTGATGGACTATCGAAAACCTAAAGCTAAATTAAATGTAAAAGAAGGGCAACTATTGGCTGTAATTATTTCTCCAAAAGAAGGAGAAGATGGGTTTGATGTCTTTGGTAAAACAATCCCTGTTTCCAAGCCCAAACCTATTCGTTTAAGAGCAGGTAGAAATGTAAAAACAGACGATACAAATACCCATTTTTTTGCATTGATTGATGGACGATTTCGTTTAGAGGATGATGTTGTACATGTAGATAATTATTTAGAGATTCAAGGAAGTGTGGGTTTAGAGACGGGAAATATTCATCATTTAGGATATCTAGTAATTAATAAAAATGTGGAATCGGATAGTATTGTTCATGCTGAAGGGGATATAGAAATAAAAGGTTATGTTGAACAAGCCGATATTTCTACAAAGGGAAAATTATTAGTCTTTGGAGGGATAACAGGTGGATTTAATAAAAAGATTATTGCAAAGGGGTCAGTAACATCAAAATATTTCTTAAATCTGTATGTAGAATCTGAAGAAGGAATTTACGTAGGAAAAGAAATAGACCAGTCACAGGTTTATTCTCGAGGCCCTGTAATTGTGGGAGGGAGAATCGTGGGTGGAGAAATTGTCGCTTTAGGTGAAGTTAAAGCTGATCAATTAGGGAGTGAAGCATGTATAAAGACAACATTAGTTTTAGGAGAAGATTACTTTTTACCCAGATATATAAAACCTTTTGAAGATGAAAAAAAAGAGAAGCAAGAACTTTTAGAAAAAATAGTAAAAGGAATAAAACCTCTCCAGAGTCGTTGGCAGTCTTTACCCCTAGATGCAAAAAATGCTTATATAAAACTTGTTCAACAAGCAAAAACAATAAAAGAAAGTATAGATGAATTAGAGAAGAAGATAAATGAATTAATACATGAATCCAAGAAGAAATCGCTACCTCAAGCAATTGCAAGGAAACATCTATATCCCGAAGTTTTTATTAAAATAGGGGATAAAACTTTTCAAACACGAGAATATATTAAAGGTCCTGTCAAAATAGCCCTTGCTATGGGGGAAATACATCTTTTAGCAGTTGCTTAATCTATGTTGTTACATTATAAAATTATTTATGCAGGTCCTGGAGCAAAACCATCTTCAGTAGTTGGGTCTCGATGGTAACCAAGGCTGTTGAAGAACTGAATAACTCTCAAAATTTCATCTAAATTAATTTGAAAATCAGGTGGATTATAATCTGAAGAATGATTAGTGCAATTTCTTGGTCCCGTAGGAATAGGAGCATATCCATCTTCAGTCCCTTGCTTACATGAATAACCTCCTGCATTATAGAACTGGATAACCCGAAGAAGTTCTACTAACTCTATTCTCCAATTCCCATTAGTGTCACAATTATGATACGGGAGGATTTCACCCTCTTCTACAGAACCTTCCCCTTCAATCTGTCCTTCAACAACCCCTTCTAATGACCCTTCTGTTGTCCCTTCACTTTCACATGAATTGAATATTAAAGCCCATTGTTCTACACGCCCTTGTATTCCAGAAACAGCGTCAGCCACTTGAAGTGTCCACCTTCCAAACATATTTTCACCATCAAAAGTTGATAAGGGCATTGTGGGTGCAAAAACACCAGTATATGGGCTCGAACTCAAACTGAGAGATAGAGATGATGAATCAGAAAAAACGGTATTTATCATATTAGCCCCCCCCTGAGGAACAGAAGTAAACAATATTACTTCGGTCCCACGAGGTGAAATAAGTTTCATTCGTAACTGGCTTACATCTGCATGAGTAACATTTAATTTTACTCTAATATTTTGAATGATTCTCGAGAGAGGAACATCTAATGGGAGATAACTATTCCCTGGATCTAATAGAGTAGAGAAATAAGTTGTTTTAAACTCGATATCACAATCGGGATATTGGATTTCTCCTTCTCCTTCGGTAGGTGTCCCTTCTCCTTCTCCCTGTCCTTCCCCTTCAGGTTCCTCTCCTTCTAATGTCCCTTCCAATGTAATATTGGGACACATTCCGTCATAACCAACCCAACACCCTTTTGCCTGTAATAGTGGAATTTGTTCACACAAGACCAATTCAGAAAGAGGATTCCCTTCCAGACCAATTTCATCACCTGCACCCAAGCCTGGGTTTTGCAGTAAAGGTAACAGGTCATTTATTTGGTTATCCCATAAGAACAACTGTTCTAAATTTTCAAGATTCTGCAAAGCGGTTATATCAGATATATTATTTCTTCCTAAATTAAGCACTTTGAGTCCAAATAACGAACCTAATGGTGTAACATTACTGATATTATTTTTCCATAGTATGAGAGTTTCTAAATTCCTGATTTTATGAATACCTGCAAGATTTTGAATATTTCTTGAACTGGCATTGAGTGTTTTTAATATAACAAGGTCACCCTCATATATATCCTTTGTCTGTTCATAACCTAAAGCGTCTTTTACAGCTGCTTCTAAATTCGGATCGTCAAAATGAACCACTTCGCCTGCACCAAATACATCAATATATACCTCATTTGATAATACCTGTTCATTCCCAGACACAGCCCTACACTGATATACACCCTGACTCGAACCCGATATGGGATTAATAATCCATTGGTAAGAATTAGGTCCTGAAATAACACCATTATGACTCCAATAATAAGTAGGGACAGTTGTTCCACCTTTTACTTTGAATTGTAAAATTGCCTGTTCCCCTACATTGTATAATCCACCCACGGGCTGTAGAAGTATTTGAAGTGAAACTTTCCTGACACCTAAATATACACCCCAGGATTGTCTTCCTCCTAAACGAGCAGAAGGATTGTAAATAGATGCTGAGTCCGATACTGCTATGGAAAATCGAGCATTATCTAATATTGTTGCATAAGGAATTATATAAGTTGAAGAATTAGGACCAACAAGTTCAAATGAGGAAGGGAAAGAATATCCATTTGAATCTGTTCTTAACCACTGAAAAGTAAGAGGCCCGTCTCCACCGACGACTTGGACAGATAATGTTGCCATATCACCTGTATCAACAACTCCGGGATTTGCCCAAATCCCCACTATTCTTGGCGGAGGCACAATACTACATCTATTAAACCACACCTCCCGTGTTCCTGCCCCTGAATATGCCTGGATATTACTTTGTCCATTACCATCAATATCTCCCCCTGCACCCAAATAGTTTGTTCCAGTGTTACCAAATGTCACATAGCGACTCGGTCCAAAATTTATATAATCATTCAAATTAATATAACTCAAAGCCCATCCATATCCTTCTCGTTCTGCAAAATATCGGACCAAATCCTTCAAAAAGTTATTGAGAAAATTAAATGTCACCGAATCCCCACATGTCATATAACCAGCAAGAAAATACTGAACAGCAAAAGCAAGCAGGGGGTCTTCCTTTCGAAGTTCGTTGATGACATCGAAATGCATTGTTTGTCCCAATACATTGAGTGTAATATTTAAGTCTCTTTCCACTTGTTGCATATTGGCACGGAATCCTTCCTGAATAGCAATTACTCTTGCTAATGGAATTTGAGGAGAATTATTAAGTAATACAGCAGACAACAAACCAAGATGATCTTCTTCTTTTAATCCATTCCCATCGCGGTCAGCACCATAAATATGGGCAAATCGCCCCGGGGCCATATCATCTAAAGTATAGTCAACTGCCCAAAGGATATAATCATAATCCACATCAATTCGGTCTGCACTTACTAATAATGGATATACCAATGAAATTCCTATTAGAACTACCATAAAGAAACTTTTAATTTTCATATTATATCTCCAAATCATATTTTATTATTTTCTAACAAAAATATTATATGTCTATTTTTATTATACAACAAATCTATTATCCAAAATAAATTAAATATGACAAAATTTTAACACAATATTTTTTTATGATTTTTGAAATCTTAAAAAATATGGTATATAAATTTGTTTTATTTAACATTTTAGTTTATACTTATAATAAGATCATTTTATATATAATTTAATTAATTCGAACTAAAAAAATAAAGGTTACTTAGATGGTAAGTGTAAGCACATATAACAAGAAAAACAAGTTTATATGTTTTTTATGTTTATTCATAGTACTCAGTTTAGCAAATTTTATTTATGCTCAAGATGTGTTCGACCTTCTTTATAATGCTAATGAAGGCTCTGGACACCAAGACCGTCCATTAAATCTTGCAACTCGAACAGGAAATATTGTAATTGATACAGATTCAATGATGATATATGGTGATATTACCCCAACTCGTTATGGGGAAGACATATATGGTGTATGTGTATTTCGTTTTAGTTATGTTAATTTAGGTCCCAATGTAAATGTGACTATTCAAGGCAAAAGACCTTTAGCAATATTATCTGCAACGGATATGGTTATTAATACAAATCTAATAGTAACACCAGGGACATTAGGAGGAGCCTTTGGAGGCGAAGGTGGAAAAGGGGGAGAAGGAGGTAAAGCAGGTAGTGGAATGGGGGCTGAAGGTGGTTTCGGAGGGAATGGTGGAGCAGGAGGCATTGGTTATAATGAATCAAGTAATGGTTATGCAGGAACCCCAGGAATAAAGGGAAATGATTCCATCCCAGGGATGTGGGAAGGTGAATTTATTCCTCAAGGTGGAAGTGGAGCAAACGGAAAAGTTGGGAAAAATGGACAGTGTTATGTTTCATCAAGTTCATTGATTATAGCTGGAGGTAGTGGAGGAGGAGGTGGGGGGGGTGGTGGCGGAAGAGGTGGTTCGGGTGATGGTGGTGGTGGCGGTGGTGGCGGTTCCGGTGGTGGAGGGGGTGGGGCGTTTACATTAATTCTACCTACGGAAAAATCAGGAGAAGGCGGTGGCATAGGTACTTCTGTGGGCGGTGCAGGTGGAGATGGCGGTAAAGGTGGAAATGGAGGGACAGGCGCAATGGGAGGCAACGGTGGGGATAACTATCCATTAGAATCCAAAGATATTGTTTCAATGTTTATTAAAGATTATGGAGAAAATGGAGGCGATGGAGGTAAGGGAGGAACAGGAGGAGGAGCATTAGTCTTGGCAGCAAGAGGCTTGTTAACATTGGGAAGTAATATTACAATTGATATATCCGCTGGTTTACCACAAAATGGAACACCGGGAACAGGAGGAGGTGCAGGAGGAAGAGGAGGCTATGGAACACCCGGTATGTTGAAACTACAGGGTTCTCTTATTAATCTACCAACAGGTATCCAGAGACCTACGATAAAAGCCAATTACTCTGGAGACTTGTATGCAGAATCAAATGGTAGAGTTACATTAATTACCAATATGTCTCAATACCTTCTTGGTTTCAGATTACCCAATTTTACAAATTCGGGCACATTAATTGGTTGGACATTAAATAACTCTGTTTTGAGAGATTTTAATATTTTTAACCCGACAATGGACACTCCATTGATACCGCAATTAAGAACAGGGTTAAATGTTGAAGGATATTTAAATGATAATGTGCTTTATGAAAGTGTTATCGAATCAACCGAACCAGAAACAGTAGTGAGAGGTGTCGAATTAAGAAGAATTACAGGTTATGATTCATATTTTGAAGGATTTGATCATATTATTTTAATAAATCAGGGAGAAGTTTATTTATCAAGAGTATATTTAAAAGTAGGAAATAATAACCCTATGCCAATAGGTTTTGGAACGGGTGACCTTGCAGTGGGAGCACGGTGGACTACTTTAATACCAACGACGAATCCTATTACGAATGTTGAAATTATTGTGCTTGATACAATCCCCGGCGAAGGGGAAGGTCAAATTGAAGGGGAAGGAACTATTGAAGGAATAATTGAAGGTGAAGGAACAATCGAAGGTGTTATTGAGGGAACACCAGAAGGCGAAGGACAATCGGAAGGAATTGTTGAAGGGGCACCTGAAGGTGAAGGAGCGACAGAAGGAGTTTTAGAAGGAGAACCTTGTACATATCATTCTGCTGATACAAATCATGATTGGACAATAATACTTGCAGAATTACTAAGAGTTATCCAATTGTTTAATTCAAATCAATATCATTGTGATGCAACTACAGAAGATGGGTATGCTCCTGGGGCTGGTTTACAAAATTGTCAACCGCATAAGAGCGATTATAGCCCTGTATCATGGAAAATTGAATTAAATGAATTATTGAGACTCATACAATTTTTTAATTCCACTGGAAGTAGATATCATTGTGATCCAAATGGAGAAGATGGATATAATCCAGGGGGATAAATTTCTGGTATAATTAATTAAATAGGATTTTTTATTGATTTTATTGCAAAAAAAAGATATAATAAAATATACATGTGAATTTATATTAGGAGTTATAAAAAATAATAACAATGCTGAACTATATAGCAAAGGAGGAAGGATAATGAAAAAAAATTTATCAAGAAGCAGTGTTGTTTTATTGTTAGTATTTGCAATATGTATGTTAATACTACCAATAAACACACATGCTCAGACTTCATCATCTTATTATGTCGGCGACCCTAATGGTCCCGATTTAATTGCTCCAAGTGGTTCAACGCTGATATTTAATACAGATGCGTTGACCATGACGGGACAGAATGGTGCAACTCCCTTCAGTCATAGTGCAAGTAATGAAGGGGGAGTGGCGGTATATCGATTTAAAAATGTCAATATTTCGGCAGGTGTAACTATAAATGTAATGGGGTCAAGGCCATTAGCTTTGGCTGCCCACCGCGATATGACAATTGCGTCATCTTTTAATGTTAATGGTTCAGTTCCAGGTCGCTCTGGTGGTGGTATTGGAGGTACAGGAGGTGCAGGAGGTGCAGGAAGACCCGGTGGTTCAACAGCAGGACAGGGCGGTGCCGGTGGTGCTGGACGACCTGGCGGCGAAGGGGCAGATGCGTTCTGGCAACAAGGACAACCCGGACAAGGTGGTGTAGCAGGGACAAATGGTTCTGCTGGAGCCTCAGGAACTGCAGGACAAAATGGTGGAGCAGGTGAGCCCGGTACTTATGGTTTTGGAACACAGGGGGGACCTGCGGGTGGTTCATTAGGACAGGGTGGAACTATAGGTGGTGGTGGTGGTGGATATGGTAACGGTTCTACTGCTGTTGGTTCCGCAGGAAGTGGAGGTTCGACAGGAGCATTTAATGGAAATCCTGGTGGTGCTGGTACAAGTGCAAATGAGTCACTCCCTGGGAGTAATGGTTTAAATGCTCAACAAGGTGAAAATGGTTTAAATGGTGGAAATGGCTTTAGTGGAACATTTAATGTTCCTGTTAATACATTAGATTTGTTTGGTGGTTCTGGTGGTGGTGGCGGCGGTGGTGGCGGTGGTGGGCAAGGTGGTGGGCAAGGTGGTGGTGGCGGTGGCGGCGCCAGTGGTGGAAGTGGTGGTGGCGGTGGTGCAGGTGAGTATTTGTTTGACCGAGCAAATGGTGGTGATGGTGGTGCCAGTGGAAAAGGGGGTGACGGTGGAAAAGGTGGAAATGGAGGTATTGGTGGAAGTGGGGGGAATGGAGGAAATGGTGCAAATGGTGGAGGCTCCATTATACTCTCTGCTCGTGGCTTACTGAGAGTCCCATCTTTGATGACAGTGGATGTTTCGTGTACATCACCAACAACAGGTTCTTCAGGATCTTCTGCTCCTGCTCTGGGTCAGCCGGGTGGACCGCAGTTAGGCTATCCTTCAACAGGAAGAGGTTTTGGACAATCTGGTCAACCTGGGGAGGTCATTAATTTAATTCTTTTTACTATTAGAGGTGGAAATGGGGGTAAAGGTGGAAATGGTAACCTTGGAGGTGCGGGTGGTAATGGCGCTGTTGGTGGCAATGGCGGTTCTGGTGGCAATGGCGGATATGCTACACCGGGTATGGTAAAATTGCATGGCTCTGTAGTTATTGCTAATAATCTAATAGTAACTGCAGGTGGTGCAAGAGATGGCGATCCCATCAACAACGGAAAACTAACTGTAATCTCAAACATGAATGATGACCTGCTAAATGCAAACCAACCTAATACCAGTCTTTCCACACCTACTTTGGTTCGGGGTTCTACAACTAATCCTGCCATACAAGGACAATGTGCATATACTGACGAAAATCGGTTCCCAAATCACTACTTTAAACACCCATTTATTCCACAATTATTAGGTGGTCCTAATGTAGAAGGGACATTACAATCTCCATATTGGAATGAAGGCTATGTAAATGTTCTTGCGCCGAGTGGGATAATCCCTGCGGGTGCTCCTCCGGGCAGTCCAAGAGTAGTTTTGAAACGGTTGAATTATGGGGGTGGAAACAATTGGAGTCCATTCAAAGAATTTGACCAGATTTTTGTTATTAATGAGTCGACGCAAACATTTTCAGGGTTATACTTAAAAGTGGATAATCCATCATTTAATCCTCCTGCATCTCCCAAAGCAATAAATAATGGGACAGGTGAGTTACAACCCAATCAAATTTGGACAACAACGGTCCCTTATAATGCACAAGTTTCATTATTACAATTAGCGCAAATTACCCAACAACCTACTGATGTTGCAGTATGGCCTGGAGGATATGCTCGATTTTCAGTAGTAGCTCAAAGTTCATCATCCATTCAATACCAGTGGTTCCGTAATACCGATGGCACCTTCCGTGAAATTATTGGTGCGACAAATGATTATTATGAAATTTTGTCTGTTCCAGAAGCTTTGCAAGGTTGGTATAGAGTTAGATTAAGAAACGATGCAGGAGATGTATATTCAAGAGATGCATTCTTGAATGTATTGGAGGCACCCATTATTACTCAACATCCTCAAGATGTAAACGAATTTCCAAACATGTTGGTGTCGTTTAATGTAGAGACACTCAAACCTACTGACCCACCTCCTGCACCGGGAATTAACCCGACTATTGACTATACCATTGTAAGTAGAGGCTATCAGTGGCAGTATGCACCTCAAATAGAACCTCCAGAATTGCCGCCGGAAACAGTTCCACCTAATTCGAATTTTGTAGATTTGCCAGGACCTGAGGCACGAGAAAAAACTTATATAATTTCGTCTTTGGCTGAATCACATCAGGGTTGGTATCGAGTTAAAGTTATGAATGATGCCGGTGAGGCAATGTCTCAACCTGCAAAGTTAAATGTGTATGATGGAGTTAGAATTTTAGAGCATCCAGTAAGTATATCGGCCCCACCGCATGCAAATGTGACATTCTCGACTCGGGTTACAGGTGCTTTACCCATTTGGTGGCAATGGCAGAAAGCTCCGAGTGCTACAGGTCCCTGGTCTAATATGCCAGGTATGACAGGTTCTTATCCAATTGGAACATCTCCGAGTGGTGACCCACCGGGATATACAATAACTGCAAATGTATTGGATGTAACAGAAAATGCATATTATCGTTGCCGGGTGTTTAATGGTGGCTCAACATTAGGTGTTCCTACTGAGGCGGCATATCTTGAAATTCGTGACCCTGCTATAATGATTCAACCGACATCCAAATCAGTAAATCCAGGCCAGGCGGTTAGTTTTGTGGTTTCCGCAGGTGGTTCCGGTGTTTTAACATATACCTGGTACTTCTTCCCTGCAGATTTAGATGGTGAAACAATGCCACCGCTACCCGAAGTATGTAATGAGCCATTCCCGTGTCCGGGAAACATAGTAAGACAAGGTTCAGGTCCTGCATACGCCATTTATAACATCTTTGGCCCCCCCGTGGGTCCAGGCGCTCAGGAAGCGAATGAAGGATATTATTATGTCCGCGTGGACAATTCTATGGGCTTTGTAAACTCGGCTATAGTCTATTTGAAAGTCAATGACCCACCGAGAATATTAGTACATCCCTCGAATGCCCAGGTAGATGAAGGCGGTGCTATAACTTTATCCGTAACTGCATACAGTGGGACCAATGTTACATATCAATGGCGTCTTGGTGGTTCTAATTTAACGAGTGATGGTGTGCGTATATTTGGTGCTACTCAAAATTCATTGCCGGGCACTTCTACAAGCACATTACAGATTGTTGGTGCTCAAGTAGGTGATGAAGGTTATTATGATGTTGTAATTACGAACTCTGCTGGATATGTAATTTCAAATCAAGCCTATTTGATTGTCGGTGACCCATTAGAAATAGTAGAAACGGGAGGTCCCAGTAAAGCCTATGTGAATACGGCAGAAGTCCGACTGAGTGTAACCACACAAGGTGGAAAAGGAACAAGGACTTATCAATGGTATAAGAACGGAACAGGTCCTTCAAATGCTATTGGTAGTCCTATTCTGAGCAATGCAGACCCCTATACTGCTTACCTAACCCTGTATGATGTTACGCTTGCTGATTCCGGTGTCTACTACTGCAGTATAACGGATGCTCGTGGCACGATATGGACATCTGCATTACAGTTGAACATATATGACCATCTGTCAACACCTCTAATTGCAGGTGACCCTGAAATAGAGAAGAAAGTAGGTGAATCCTATACCTTCGAAGTGATTGTCAGTGGTGGTGTCCCACCTTTACATTACCTGTGGCAACATGACGACCTGCATACAAAGACTGTGTATACAGTCGGAGGCAATTCTTCCATACTATCTCTGGATGACCTTCAAGTTACTGATTCGGGTGATTATTATGTTGTTGTAAGTGATAGTGGAGAGACATGGAATGAACAAACACAACAGTATGAACCCGAGACAAAGGTGTCAAATCGGATACGATTGAGTGTGTCCCCCGAAATTCCTGTGGGTAATGTATTTGGTTATATTACACTTGTTATGATAATTACAATAATAGGTGCTTACTTTGCACAGCGACTTGGAAGGAAAGCAAAGAAGCAAAGTCTGTAATTTGAGAATAAAAATTGGTTCATAACAAAGACTGCTGGATATGTTGTCCAGCAGTCTTTATTTATATAGAAATCAGTTATAATTTTTTTAGGGTAAATTTATGATTGTAAATTTTTTTCTATTTCCTATATTGGTTGTTTTTACTGTAACAGAGCAGTGTATACAAAAAACGGATATTCAAATATTACCTATATATCAATTGACTTATTCATCAAAAAATCATGAGTTAGACAATAATGATAATTTTTCTTTTGATGATAAGTTTTTATGTTATGATACGCGAGGGACATTGGGTTATGGTATAGAAAATTGTGTAAGTATTGAAGTTGTAGAAATTGCTACGGGCAAAGAAACTAAGATATATCAGCCGCCAAAAATAAAGTTAGGAATAAAACCTGCTCCTGGAATAGGTGCCGTTTCATTTCATCCTCAACAATATTCTTTGGTATTTATTCATGGTCCTGAAATTCGAGATGTATATCAAGAATTTCTATCGGAATATGTTTATTCGAAGACGAATAGAAGAGGTTGTATTATTACATTGGATGATAATTTACAAGTGCTTAATAAACACTGGGTTGATTTTCGGACGACTTTATGTGAAAGGGGTATTTCACCCGGTGCCCATAGAGGGGGAACACATCGTCATGAATATTCAGTTAATGGAAAAAGAATCGGATGTACCTATGATGACCATTTACTCCCTCAATACGGCAGGACAATAGGGTATTTTGAAGAATCAGAGAAATTCCTCCCTGAATCAAAATACTATTTCGCTATACTTGTTAAAGTAGTCCCGATGGAAAAAGCCCAAGAGGGGGATTTTGTGAGAGCCTTAGGAGATTCATGGGTTGGACTCAAAGGAGAAGAGAGGGTATTCATTGGAACGGTTAAAGAGAAAGGAATGTTTGTAGATTATTTGTGTGTAGTAGAAATAAAAGATGATGTAAATATTCTGACCTCAAGTTCTGGAGACTGTGAAAATTATCCAATGCCTCCAGAAGGTATCAACGTATATAAAATTGCTAAGGTGTATTGCTCAGGTATTGTTCGAAGTTCAAAAGATGGGAAAAAAATTGCATATCTTAATAAAGATGAAAATGGGAAGACGCAGATTTTTATGATATTGGCAAACAATAAGGGTAAAAATACTACCTTCAAAGACTCTATTCCGTATCAAGTTACCTTTTTACCTAATGGTGTTGAAGATAATTTGAGGTGGCATCCTTCAGGTAACACGATATTTTCAATTAGTGAAGGTGCTATTACTGCTACCTGTGTTAAAGAAGGAGAAAATTTTGGGAAAACAGTTTTTATTACACCTAAATATAAAGTAAATAAACCTTATGCTTTGGTGGTTTCCAGAAAGGGGGATTATGTGGCGTTTAATCGGTGCACTCCAACTTACAATGAAAAGGGAGTAAGACAATTTTCGTCAGAAGGGAAAGATTTTTCACAGATTTTTTTAGTGCGATACGAAAATTGTAATTCGGAGGATTTGCCAGATAATGAGTAAAGGACCTTTATTGAGAGAGAATATGCTGAATTAGGACCCCAGCAGAAGTTAAGCCGAAGATACCGGGAACATAAGAGAGACTTCCAATTATTTGTTTTTTTGTATTGTTATTTATTGATAAATGGTTCATATTGTTAGTTGCCGGGTGTGTGTGTTTTGGTGTTTCCGTAGAAAAAACACAAATAATTCCCTGTGTAATACCTTGTTTTTTTAATTCCGTTCGGACATTTTTTGCTAGAGGACAAGTATGTGTTTTCGAGATATCAGCTACTTTTATGGCTAAGGGGTCAAGTTTCATTCCTGCACCCATAGAAGAGACGGTAAAAATTTTTTGTTTATATAAAGATATGAGCAAGTCCACTTTTGAACGAAGAGTATCAATGGCATCAATAGCAAAAGGGAATCCTTTTTGGACAATATTGGGCAATGTTTCTGAATTAATAAATACGGGAAATTTATGGATGATTACTTTTGGATTGATACTAAGCATTCGTTCTTCTGCTATATCCACTTTATATCTACCTATATGGGGATATGTAGCCAGAATTTGGCGATTTATATTTGACTCTTCGATTTGGTCGAAGTCAACTATTGTGATTGTACCGATTCCTGCTCTAACAAGTGCTTCTAATGCATATGAGCCTACTCCTCCCAGTCCAAATATAGATACATGGGCTGATTGTAATTTTTCATAATTATTTTTTCCTATTAATCTAATGGTTCTATCCGAAAAAGATTTATTCATTAAGTAAAAGCCTTAAATTATATTATTAAGGAATAAAAAAAATATAAATGTCGTTTTTTTCTACAAACGTTTCACAATCATAAATAGTTTAACATGAAACATAAAGAAAGGAGAAAGCAGTATGCCTTACCAATTACCATCATTACCGTATGCTTATGATGCATTAGAACCGTATATTGATACAAGAACAATGGAGATACATCATCAAAAACATCATGGAACCTATGTAGATACAGTTAATAAGGTCTTAGAAGCATTACCTCAATTGGCTAATGTATCAGTTGAAGATTTATTAAAGCGTGTGAAAGAAGTACCTGAAGATAAGCGACAAGTTGTAATTAATCATGGTGGTGGACATGCTAATCACAGTTTGTTCTGGGAAATTATGTCCCCTAAAGGTGGGGGAGAACCCAAAGATGATCTTTTGAAGGCTATTGAGAAACAATTTGGTGGTTTTCCATCATTCAAGGAAATATTTGAAAATTCAGCAAAGACACGATTTGGAAGTGGTTGGGCATGGCTTGTTGTAGATGAAAAGAAAGAATTAAAGATTTACAGTACAGCAAATCAGGATTCTCCCATATTACAGGGGCATATCCCCATTTTAGGTTTAGATGTATGGGAACATGCCTATTACTTGAAGTATCAAAATCGGCGTCCAGAGTATATATCGGCATTTTGGAATGTCGTATATTGGGATAAGGTATATGAACTCTGGAAGCAAGCGGTAGGATAATATTCAGAAAAGAAAATAGAAAGGAAAGAGTGTTTTTATACACTCTTTCCTATTTTTAATTCTGTAATAAATTCGCTAATTTTTGTGGTTACAAAATCACGGTCGTAGTCCCAAAAAATTACATGGTCTGATTTTTCTAACCAAACCATTTCTTTTCGTGGGGATTTAATTTTTTCAAAAACTTGGGCAACAGCATTAGGACATGCAACGCTATCGTGTTTGGAATGAATTATGAGAGTAGGGCAGGTTATCTGCGCTAATATTGCATCTCTTCTTGCTCTTTCGGCTATTTCCATAGCTACAAGACCAGCCTTTGAAGGGATCCAGTGATAGGATATGATTTGAGTAGCGATATCTTTGCGTAATATAGGTTGCTGTTCTGGTGGGGTATATACCCATCGAACAAGAGGTGATAAATATTGAATCCATTTTTCAGGGGGTAGGATTAATTTAGGGTTAAATGTAATTCCATAGTAAGGGCTGGCAAGAATTAAGCCATCAAAGTTTGTTTTTACATAGGACAAAGTAGCCAAAGCCCCACCCATAGAATGTCCTAATACGAATACTGTTTTATAGTATTTTTTTAGTTCTATGATATTGTCTACTACTGATTCTAAAAGAATGTCTACGGATACTTTTTCAAAGTCTAATGGTGTGGTCCCGTGTCCGGGTAGTAGAATGGCTTTAACAAAAATATCTAATTCTGCGAGTTTTTGGGGTAAATTTTCAAAATTGTTTGGGCAACCTGCAAATCCGTGAACCATTAATATTGCGGTATCGGAATATTGATTTCCTAATTCTAAAGGTTCAGCCCCTTTTAATATTTTTGTTGAGGGATTTCGGGGTAATTGCGAATCATAATTTTTAACTTTTTTTGAACTAAAAAAAGCAAGGTCAAATTTGGTCATTACTATTTCCTGTTAGAGAAGAGTAGTTGTAGTTATTTATACATAGACATACGGACTAACAAGAGAAAAAGGTGGATTGGGTTTATAACAAGCACCATAGAAAAATAAATCAACCAAACCTTCGGCTAATTCAGGGGTTAGATGAAGTTCTGGACGCTCGGACTTTGCCATAACATGCATGTCCATAATTCCAAGGAATACCAGAGTAAGAGCTCTTGCATCACCCCCTGATAAATCAGCTTTTTCTAACCCTTCTTTCATAATAGACTCGATAATTCTAAATCTTTGCCTTCCAATTTCACTTCCGCGTATAGGAGGGGCGGAGCGAATAGGAGCGAAATATACATGTAAGATAAGACGAACGGATTGCAGGTCATTCTCAGCCATTTCAAATGTGGCACGAATAATAGCCTTTAGTTTTCCAATGGTATCAGAATAGTTTTGTTTTATATGCATCATTTTTTCTAAAAGTTGTTTAACAATGGACTCAACTAACTTTCGGAATAAATCCTCTTTATTATGGAAGTAATAATACAGTACAGGGCGAGTTACGCCGGCATCTTCGATAATTTCACGAATACTGGTTCCTTCGTATCCTTTTTCAGAGAATAGTTTTAGTGCACTTTTTAATAGCCGTTCTTCGGTAGAAAAATTTTGTTCATTAATATGTTCAATAGCCATTATCAATCCCTTTAACTAACGGTCGTTATATTAATTTTTTTATTATTATAACATTTTTTTCTCTCTTTATTTTAATAATTTCGTGCCTCATTTATATTAATTTAGGGATATAGGACAGTTCGGTCCCATTTTGTTGATATTATATCATCTCTATAATATAAGATTCGTTCATGAAGTCTGTAAGGTTTTTTTAACCAGAATTCAATTTCCAGAGGTATAATACGGTACCCTCCCCAAAAAGGAGGGCGTTCGATTTGGAAAAGCCCAAAACGAGTCATATATTTTATAATTCTTTTTTCTAATTCAAATCTATTGGGTAGTATTTGAGATTGTTTTGAAGCCCAAGCCCCTATTTGAGATAAACGGTCTCGTGAATGAAAGTATCGGTCAGAGGTTGTATCATCAACTTTTTCAACATATCCACGAATGCGAACTTGTTTACCAAGTTCATACCAGTAAAAACAAAGTCCTGCCCTTGGGTTTGACTGTATTTGTTGACTTTTTTTACTGGTATAGTTTGTGTAGAAAATAAATCCATTCTCATCCCATTGTTTGACCAAAACCATTCGGATATCAGGGTTTCCATCAGGAGTAGATGTAGCCAGTCCAGCAGAAACGGCATATTCGACATCTAATTTTTGTTTCGCCTCTTCATACCACTGGCGGAATATTTTAAAGGGGTTATCCTCTAATGGAATCATGTTTTTGATTGTAGAATAGTATTTTTATTCAAGGAATTTTTTTAGGTATTGTATGCTATCGGTAGCAATTTTTTCAGGTCCTAAATCAAATTTGAAAACTTCAACAGACATATATCCTGTATAATTAATGTCTTTCAGTGCTTGAACAATAGGTGTAAAATCAACTTTCCCCATACCGGGACCTAATAGATTTTCATCATTAGCATGGTAGTGTTTTAGATATTTTGCACATTTACGGATGATAACATCTCGTGGCTCTTGTAGGAAGGTCATTGCTTTTGTATCGAGTAATAATTGAAATTTAGGATGATTGATAGTTTCTATGAGTTCAATGGTTTCTTCAACTGTATGGCAAAAATTCGTTTCCCAATGAGTTAATTGTTCCATACAAATGGTTACATCTCTTTGTTCACATACAGACATAGTTTGAGAAAAAACTTCACAGGCGTAGTTAAAAGCCTGATTATAGGAGATATCTCGCATTACATTTCGTTGTTTAGGGGAACCAAAAACGATAATTCTTCCGCCAATGTCAGCACAGAAATGAACAAGTTCTTTCAAATAATGAGCGGTATAGTTCCTTATTTCTGGGTCAGGATGGGTCAGATAGACATTTTCAGGACCTACAAAAACCCAATGAATTCCAAGAATGTCTAAACCTTCTTTATCTGCAATGTCTCGAATTTGTTTACGCGTATCCGCAGAAATATCTGTAACATATTTTGATATAGTAAAGGGGGCTATCTCTAATCCATCATAGCCTAAATCTTTAACATATTTAATGGTCCTTTCAATATCATTCCACTCTTTGAATATTTCATTACAAATACCAATTTTAATTTGTCTACTCATAGATTTCCCTTTACTTATTTTTTTTGAATATATTTATTTGATTCCCGCCGGAACGTTTTGCATTATACATACAGTTATCTGCAAAACGAATAAAAGAGCGAACGGAAAAATTTTCTTTATATGCAATAACGCCAATTGAAAGTGTTAGCCCGTTAAACTTTTTTTCTTGAAATGATATGCGAATACGGTCAGCAACCAAAACTGCTTGGGATGTGTCGGTTTCTGGCAAAATGACTGTGAATTCATCCCCTCCATATCGGAACCCTATATCGACATGTTCACGAGTGCACTCTTTGACGATTTGTCCAACTGCTTTTAGTACTTTGTCGCCCATCAAGTGCCCGTGACAGTCGTTATAAGTTTTGAATTGATCAATGTCGAAAAGTAAAAGGGATAAAGGGTGTCGTTGTCTTTTTGCCCGTTCTATCTCAGATTCTAATCGTACATAGAAGTACCTTTGATTATATAAATCCGTGAGACCATCTTTTATGGACATTTCCTTAAGTTTATTCTCGAGGTCTTTTTGTGTTGTTATATCCTTAAAGATGGCTAAGATAGAGTGAATTTTCTGAGATTCTTTTTTAAAGCAAGAAAAAGAGATATTCACAGGGACTTGTGTTTTATTTTTTTGAATAAATTCTGTTTCATAGTTTTGAATTCCACCTTTTTCTCGTAACATCTGTTGAATGTATTTAGTTTCTTCTTTTGACCCTGCTAAAATAAAGGAGAGATTTTTATCAATAAGTTCTGTTTTTGTAAAGTCTAATATTTGTGAAGCACCTTGATTTACATAATTAATTTGAAATGATGGGCTTAATATAAAAATGCCGTCAACAGAAGTATTGAGTAGTTGTTCAAGATACTCTTTTGTTTCTATTAATTCTTGGTTTGCAATTTTAAGTTGTTCAGTCGCTTCATAGATGTATTGTTTTAGTTCTTGTTCGTGTTTTTTTTGAGCGATAATTAGAGAACGATGTTCTAAAGCCCTTTTTATAGCAATTTTAATTTCATCTATCTGGAAAGGTTTTAATATATAATCATAGGCACCTAATCGTAATGCCTCTATAGCCTTTTTTACATCCTGAAGTCCTGTCATTATGATAATTTCAACATCATTTTTTTCACCCTTAACTTTTTTGAGGAATTCTAATCCATCCATTTCAGGCATTAAATAATCTACAATGGCTAAGGAGAAATCTTTTTTAATTATTTGAGAGAATGCTTTTTGGGGAGAGGTTGTATAAGTGATTGAATATTCAGAATTTTTAAGGAAGGTTTTGAAAAACTCAAGTATGAGTTTATCATCATCAATGACAATTATATTTTCTTTTTTATTTGTTTTATTTTGTTCTTGGAGTGGTGCACTTTTTGAAATATTTTTCTCTGTTTTGTTTTTCTTCATTAAAATGAACTTATTATGAAGTTGTTATAACCATTTAACAACAGCTACAGCAGCAGCTAAAGAGCCAAAAGCAAATCCTATTTTCCATTTTCCAGGAAGTTTATTTTTGTCAAACTGTTTTGTGGCCAATGAACCGCTGACTCCTTTTTTAGTAGCGAGGTCTTTATCTGCTCCAAGAGCATCACCTTTTCCTCCTCCTTTTCCTTGTGCATAGGTAGGAGTAACAATGAGTAGAATGAAAAGAAGAAGGATAAAAGAGATAAATAATATTTTCCATGTCTTTGGGTTTAACATAGAGGACACCTCCATATTAAATGCTTTTTATATTATATTAAAGTATAACATACAGAATATAGAGTTTTTAAAGTAAATCTATTAATAAAAACGAGAGATTTTTATTTTTTGTTACGAATGTATATTAATTCTTAAACGGATGGGTTACTATTGCCAAAAACAAAAAATTCTCCAATAAGAAGAAGAATTAATCCAAAAACAATAGCAAGATCTGCTATATTAAATATACCTGTTCTTAAACTAAAGGAGCCAAAACCAATACCTATATTCATAAAATCAACAACTTTACCGTCACGAAAGATACGGTCAATAATGTTACCGACTCCACCGGCAATAATTATAGAGAAACTTATCATGGTGATGGGGGGCACATGGGGTTTGAAGAAAATAATTATTAGTAAAATAAGAAGGACAATAGTATTTAAAACGGTAAAAAGCCAGAAACGAAGCGAATCCGACAATTGACTTCCTAAACTCAGAAATGCGCCCGTATTTTCTGTATATGTAAGACGAAATAAATCATGAGGTGTCCACGATTCAGGAAAATGGATGCTGGGTTTCCCTTTTAAGAATTTAATGGCGGTTATTTTAGTAACTTGGTCAAGTGCCAAAATAAAGACTAAAAGAATTAATACTATAAGATGTAATCGAGAAAATTGAATTTGCAAATGAAAATCCTTTCCGTTGGTTAGGTTTTTAGAATAAAAATATAGGGAGTATTTTAAAATGTTTTTGATTATAAACTCCACTCTCAAAAAGGCAGAGGAATAAATTTGATATATAATTTGTTTTTTTTATATAAATAAATACTTAATACTTATGTTGTTCAAATAAAATAAAAACTATAAATTAAGAAAGGGGATACTAATGATTAAAGACAAAGTATTAAAAGCATTAAATAAGCAAATTAATGAAGAGGTTTATTCCGCATATCTGTATGCTTCTATGAGAGCATATTTTGAAAAATTAAATTTGAAAGGATTTGCTAACTGGTTAAGAATTCAGGTACAGGAAGAACTTTTCCATGCAAGAAAGTTTGAAAATTATATTTATGAAAGGGGTGGAGAGGTTGAATTTTATGAGATAAAAGAACCTACAAAAAGTTGGAAGAATCCAGTAGATGCTTTTGAGGCTGTATATAAGCATGAATGTCACATTACAGAATGTATAAACAAATTGGCAGAAATTGCAGAAAAAGAAGGGGACCGTTCTGCACGCATGTTTTTGGATTGGTTTGTTAATGAACAGGTGGAAGAAGAAGCCAATGCAGATGAAATTTTACAAAAACTTCACATGGTAAAAGATGCTCCAGGTGGAATTTATTGGATAGATAAAGATCTGGGACAAAGAGCCATTAATCCTATGATTATTGCAGATATTACAGGTGCTACCACTGCACAGTGATTTTTCAAAGTTAAGAAATAAATTATCTGCTTTATTTGTTTCATATCCATGTAATCAATCTAACTAAAACTATGAAGGAGAATTATATATGTGTTTAGTAAAAATTCAACAAAAAGCCCCGGATTTTACTGCTACTGCTGTTATGCCCGATGGAAGTTTTAATGAAAAGTTTCAACTGTCTGACTATGAGGGTAAGTATGTCTTATTGTATTTTTATCCTCTGGATTTTACTTTTGTATGTCCGTCTGAAATTTTAGCATTTGATAAAAAACTGGATGAATTTAAATCCAGAGATTGTGAGGTAATTGGTGTTTCTGTTGATTCACATTTTACCCATTGGGCTTGGAGAAATACGCCGGTAGAAAAAGGTGGAATAGGGGACATTCATTATCCCTTGGTTTCTGATTTAACAAAGAAAATATCGAGAGATTATGGTGTGTTGCTTAATGATGCAGTAGCGTTAAGAGGTCTTTTTATAATGGATAAAAACTTAATTGTTCGTCATATGCTGGTTAATGATTTGCCTATCGGGCGAAGTGTGGATGAAGCCATTCGTGTTCTTGATGCTATTCAATATCATGAAGAACACGGTGAAGTATGTCCGGCTAATTGGAGAAAAGGTGAGAAAGCGATGAAGCCCGATGCAAAAGGAGTAGCAGAATATTTGTCTAAGTATGCAAAGTAAATAGGAGATAAAAATATTCCCCCAATATATTTTGCGAATATATTGGGGGTTTTGTTTATTAAAAAGATTTAGTCCTCATCATCCTCATCAATGTCAAAAAGAGAACCGATACTATATTCTTCCTTCTTTTTTTTGCGAGTTGATTTGGGTGATGAATAAATATCCTCAATTTCTTGAGATACCTTTTGTATATTTTTCCTTCCCATTGATTTTGTTTTTTGTTCTTTTTGTATGAAGACACCGAAATCCCGAGCCATTTTATTTAAATCTTCTACAAAAAGGGATTCGGTAGTTCTCCATGATTTTCCAATTTTAAACCCCCTTAATTTACCACTTCTGAACATTTGGCGGATGGTAAGGGGTTTTAATTTTAAAAACTCAGAAATATCTTCTACCGTTAAAACTTTTTCTTTTGGCATAGCCTCTTCCTTATATTTATACAATATCACATATGATTATATAAATACATATTTACATATTTAAATTCAAATAAAATTTGATATTTTTAAAATCGGTTAAAATCTTATTGAAATATATAAGTAAAATATATGTATAATTTAAAGAAATTTTATTTTTTACTTAAAATGATAGATAATGAAATAGGAGAACTTGTAGATGCCGAGTGAAAATACTGAAAATATAGATAAACTCAAGAAAGTATTTCAAGAGATTTCTGAGGTAGATTTTAAATCGTCAAGTACTTATCAAGAATTTTTACTAAAGCTTCATGAATTAATTAAACACCAATATGTTAGCTTCTCTAAAATGAAAAAAAAGTCAGAAGAGAATTGGGGTGTATTAAAAGAACATATTGGTTTCCTGGAGAAATCTTTTGAACGAATATTATTGGAAAAAGAAGAAACAACAGGGCAACTTGAGAATATAAGAAATCTATTGGATGAAAAAATTTATGATTTGACGAAAAAAGAAGATGAGTTGGAAGCCCTGTTAACAGAAAATAAAGCAAAAGAGGAAAAAATAGAACAATTAAAGAAAAATGTTGAAGAATTAATAAAACAGGTAGAAGAATTAAAAATAAATAGTGTTACATCAGTGAGTGAAGAGAAAACAAATAACTTGAATATAGAGTTAGACGAACAACAAGGGACACAAATTGCGGAATTAAAAGAAAATCTCCAAAAAGTTAAAAATCATTATGATGAGTTAAAGCAAAAATATGAAGAAATAGTTAGGAGTAATAATTCATTACAAGAAGATTTAGAAAAAACACAAAAAGAATTGATGGAAGTTTTAGAACAAAGAGAAAAGAAAATAAATTCATTACAGTTAGAATTGGAAGAAAAACAGAGAGAAATATTACAGTTAAAGGTATTGTTAGAACAATCTAATCCTGAAGAACGAGTTAAGTCTCTTAATGAAGAATTAGAAAAGAACAAAGAAATAATATCCGGATTAGAAAAGAAATTGGAAGAGTCTATTGGTAAAGATGAATATAACCAGTTACAGCAAGAGTTAGAAAAAATTCGTGATGAATTCAATACTTTAAAAAGAGAGTACCAAGAGGTTCAAAAAGAATTAAATGTAAAAGAGGAAATAATAAAAGAGAATGAGAAAAAGGTTGAAGACTTACAAATTAAACTCAATGAGGCTCCTAAAAAAGAAAAATGGGATTCGTTACAAAAAGAGTTGGAAGAAAGAGAGAAGGAGTTAGATATTCTCAAAGAAACATTGAAAGAATATGAAGATATTAAACTTCGGTATGATGAGATGGTTTCAAACTTCTCAAAATTGGAGAATGAGAATAATAACTTATTAAATGCTAAAAAAACTCTCGAGGAAAAAATTGATATACTTCCTACATTGGAAGAATGGAGTAATTTACAAAAAGAAGTTCTGGATAAAAAAGATGAAATAAATAGACTTAAAGAGGCGATAGAAAGGGAAAAGGCCTATTCAGAGAGTTTATCAAAAGAAAAACAAGAGTTAGAAATAGGTGTCTCTTCATTAGGGGAAAAAATATTAGAGTTAGAAACGGAAGTTGTTGATTTACAGAAATCTTTGAGTGATGCTCCCGATAAAGCAGATTATGAGAAAATTAAAAATTCATTAGAAACTCAACAGAAGGAAAATGAATCATTAAAGAATGAGATACAAAAACTTTCCTTAGAGAAACAGGAATATTATAAACATAAACAGGCATTAGAAAAAGAAGTAGATGAACTTAAAGAACAGATAAAGAATTCACCGAAATTGGAAACCGTCAAATCTTTAGAGAAGCAATTACTTTCCGTAACAGCAGAAAATAAAAGACTTCAGCAGAAGTTTCAAGAGTTAATGAAATTAAAGTCCCTTCTTTCTATTGATGATATAAATAGAATGAAAGAAAAGATTAAAGACACATTTGAGGCTATCGAGCAAATAGAAGAAACCATACGAATAGGAGTTTCTGAACAGGAAAAAGTTATCAGTGCTGTATCAACTATAATAAAAAGGAAAAAGAAACCCAGTTTGGGAGAAATTCTATTAGAGGCTAAGATAATAGATAAACATCAGTTAGAAGAGGCTCTAAATATTCAAAAACAGACACCTATGAAACATTTGGGAGAAGTATTAATAGAAAAATATGCCGTTTCGGAATATGCAATAGCTCAATCATTAGCCTCTCAATGTAATGTCCCTTTCTCTTTATTAACAGAAAAGGACATATCTCCCGATGCTATTAATGCGGTTCCAGCAAGAATAATACGACAACATAATTGTATTCCGATACGGGTTACAGAAAGAACACTTACGGTAGCTATTACAAATCCAATAGATCTGGTCGCAATAGAAGATTTAGAGCACGCCTCAGGGAAACGAGTAGAAGTGGTTGTCTCAACTCCTTCAGATATTAAGAATTTAATAGAAAAGTTAGTTCCAGCGAGTTAATTGCTGTCCGTAATCCACTCTTCATTAAACCATGCGTGGCGAATGGTTGAACCTCTAATACTTTCTTCTCGGCATGAATATGTACAATGAATAAATCCATCTTTTGTCTGTATTACAGATGGGTAGGAGTAAGAACCTTTATCCTTTTCAGCTTCTTCAATGGATTTTTTCCATTTCCATGTTTGTCCTTCATCATCTGACATATAAACACTTAAACGATGTCTTCCATCAAGGGTGTCATTACAAACTAAAATCCATTTTCCGTTGTTAAGAGTAATACATTCAACGCTTGAACCGGGGTTAGGAATATCCAGCATAGAAACATCAGACCATGTCATTCCCAAATCACGGGAATAGGCTACTCGGACTCTTTTGGGGATTCCGTTATCTCTCATAAATGCAATAACAGTGCCATCCTTTTTCTTTACGAAACTGGGTTGAATATTTGCAATATTTTTTATTTCTTTGTCTAAAATGGGATTGCTAAAAAACCAATGTTCTCCCCAATCCTCTGTAAAACCGGCTAATGAACAGTTAAATACATCTGAGTATAAACCCAACATTATTCTATTCTCAGTAATCATGATAGGATGGATACGAGTCATCCAACCTAAACGCTGATGAAGTTTCGTCTGGGCAGATTTTTTAGTCGATTCAACCTTTTCTTTTAATTGAGGCTCAATAGTAGATAGTGCATCAATAGCAGGTTGTCCCCTTTCTATAACTTCTAAAAATTTTTGTTCCAGATTTTGAGGACGAACATGTATAACATCCTGCCATTTCCAGTTGGGAGGACCATTTTTTTCATAATCTGTAGATATGCGATATTTTAGGAGAGAGCCCCCCCATTGATTATCCTGAACGGCTATCCAAAATAGCCAAAGAACGCCCCGTGGGTCAACAAAAAGAACAGGATTGCAATCAGGTAGGTCAGGGGTATCCGCCATGATAAAAGGTTCACACCATTGATTATCATCCTTTTTTTTGCGTGCTCCTTGAAGCATGACATCATCACTGGTTCGTTCACCAGAACCATGGAACCATACAGTTAGCAGATTTCCTTCTGGTGTTTCGACAATACTTGACCCATGATTATGCTTATCATTTGGTGGAAAAATATTCTCTTTAAAAAATATGGGTTGTGAAACAATGGAACATAATGTAATAAGTAAACAGAACATAGACATAACCTTTTTATGGGTTAAACTTTAATGTAAATAGACCTTATTTCAAGAATTTTAGCAATACTATAACATATAGTAAGTATAACAAAAGCGGAAACAAAAGGGGCTATAAAATAATTTTGAATTCTGTTTAACACTGAAAAACCCATTACAAATATTAGAATTGCCTGTAAAAAATAAAGCACGAGTGGATTTTTTCCCATTGTTGTTAGTGCATTTATAGCAAACTTTAATTTTTCATTTATTATGAAAAAGATACATAAAACAATACTACATAATCCAGAGGAAAAGATAGAATAAGAAGCGGTCATCCCTTTTTGTGTAAAGGGGAGGGCAAAAAATGAATATGGAGTAGTTAGAAAATATCCCAAAGCAATCAAGAATAATCCAAATAATAGCCAAGATAAAAATATGGGGAAAAAGCCTTTGTTTTTATCATTTTCGAATAGAACAGCACAAAAAGCACCACAGGCTAAAATAAATGACCAACTTAATGGACCCAAGGGACCTCCATCTATAGAATGTGCCATTAGCCATTTTCCATACGAGGTAAAAGAGAATAAGGATTGATAAACTATTAGATAAATAAGTCCTGAAAGTATAATGTAATGCTTATTTTTTCCAATAAAAGGATATAAAAGTAATCCTGCAATACCAATATCAGTTAAGGCATCCCATACGGATACATAAAAATCAAAGAATCCATATAAAACCCCCAAAAAAGTAATTATAAGATATCTTTTGATGAATTTTTTTCTTACAATGGGTAAGGGTTGATGTTCTAATAACTTTTTGAAAGATAGACGATAAGAAAAACCAACAATAAATATGAAAGCAGGTGCTACAAAGTCAGCAAATGTAAATCCAATGGGGTGATGGACTAACCAATAAGGAGAATTATTAAATTCACAGCAAACATTGACAAGAATCATGCCGAATATAGCAAAACCTCGATATTGATCAATAAATTTCCAACGCATTGATGTTACTTCTTATTAAGCAGGGTTACATTAAAAGAAATATTATGAAATATCAAGTAAAAGAGTATGTATAATATATCAAGAATATAAAATGTAATTTAAAGTCTATGTTTATAAAGTATTTTTCGTTTTAAGAGGAAGAAAAGGAGAATAAAGTATGTCTAAAAAACATATTATTAGTAAAGAAGCTCCTCCGGCTGTAGGACCCTACTCTCATGCTGTCAAAGTGGATAATTTCCTTTATGTATCGGGTCAAGGACCTTTTAATCGTGATGGCTCAGGAGTAGTAAAGGGGACTTTTACTGAACAAGTGGAATATACGATGGAAAATTTGAAAGTCATTCTTAATGAATGTGGTTGTGACTTTTCTGATGTAATTAAGGTTACTGTTTTTCTAACAGATATGCATTTATTCCCTGAATTTAATAATATTTATAAAAAATACTTTGAAAAGGATTTCCCGTCTCGTAGTTGTGTTGGAGTGTCTCAATTGCCAGGTGGAATTCCTGTTGAAATAGAAGCCATTGCAGTATGTAAGGAATAATTGCTTGTATGCATAAATATCGGACTATTTTGAGTATTCTTATTGGTAGTTTTCTGTTATTATCGGCTTTGAAGACATTTTGCTCCGATGCTATGGATTTAAATAATCGGGGAGTAGAAGCGTATAACCTAAAAGACTATAAAAAAGCAATTACTTTGTTATCAGACGCTTTGTCTATGAGCCCAGATAATGAAGTGATTAAAAATAATTTGAGCAATGCATTACAGGCATTCGCGGACGAAGAAGGGAAGAGAAATAACTTTAACACAGCCATAGATTTGGTTGATAAAGCGATTAAGATAAATCCGAATAATTTCTTTGCTCATTTGCAAAAAGGGGCTTTTTTGTTAAATGCAGGACGGCTTATCGAAGCGATTCGACATCTGGAAATGGCAGTTAAGTTAAAACCTGGATTTTTAGATGCGCATGAATTATTGGGAGAGGCTTATTATCGTGATAATGATATATTATCTGCTCGAACACAATGGGAGTATGTTTTACAAATAGACCCCAGTAGGAAACAGTTAAAAGAGCGTTATGATAAGGCTTGTCGTGAGGAAGTGGTAGAAAGTTCATTTAACAAGACAATATCCCAATCTCGCCATTTCAATCTTACATACCCAAAAGAAATTACATATCAAATTCGTTCATATGTTCTATCTGTATTAGAAAGGGCTTATTTAGAAATCGGTAGAAAATTAGGAGGTGTCTTCCCAGCGGGTCCTATTCAAGTTATTCTTTATGATGTTCAACAATTTAGTTCCGTTGTGCAAATGGGTCAGACAGTAGGAGGTGTTTATGATGGTAAGATACGTATCCCTGTCATAAATGAGAAGGGGGAGAACTTATCTGATGAGGAAATTAAACGAAGAATATATCATGAATATGTTCATGTAGTTGTTTTCGAATTGCTGAAAGATAAAGTACCCTGGTGGCTGAATGAAGGGTTAGCAGAAACTTTCTCAAAAGAATTTTCAAATCGTGAGAAGACGATGTTAGAACAATTTGTTAATAACAGAGAGTTAATTCCGTATAATACTCTTGAAAAAATATCTATGAAAGATATGTTTGCATCGGAGACGAAAATGTCTCTTGCATACCTACAATCTCACGCAACTGTAAATATGCTTTGGAGTAAATATGGTCAAGGACGGTTTCTCAACTTCATTCAGGCGCTTAAACGGCGAGAAAACCCTGAAGATGCATTACGGGATATTTATCATCTTGATTATACTAGTTTGTCTCGGGGGGTTATGCAGGTTATTCAAAGATAAATATAATATGAAGAGTTTATTCAGAATTGTATGTTTCCTGTTTATTATAAAGAGTTCTTTTTTGTCTTATGCCGAAGCTTGTTCTATCAGGGGAAGAGTGATAAATAGTAATAATATCCCTGTTAAAAATGCAGAGGTATATTGTGAGCAAAGTTTATTAAGTCCATTAATTCAAACTTATACGGATGGTAATGGCGAATTTGAATTTCGTAATTTGATAGAAGGACCTACAGGTATTTTTGCCACTACTAAAGATATGGCATGGTCAGGTATTCATATTAATTTGCCCGCTGAAGAAAATCTTTTAGGATTGGAGATTATTTTAGTTCCTGCTGTATCTATTAATGGTAAAATTATTGTTTCTAATGAGAAAGGAAAAGAAATAGGTATTTTAGGAGCGGAAGTAGAACGGTTTGCTATTTTGGGTGTAGATAAAATAGCTATCCCTTGTTCTAAACTTACATCTTTTGGATATAAAAAAGTAGTTTCGGATAAAGATGGATATTTTGTGTTAGACAAAATTCCCATTAAACAATCTATATCGGTAAAAGTGGTGCATCCGGAATATGCGGTTACAACAGTAGAAAATATATCTCCTGGACAGGATATTAAAATAACAATGTCAAAGGGGTGTGTGGTATTAGGTTCGGTATATACGATTCAGAATGACAATAAGGTGAAAGTGGCTAACTCGGATGTTATTATTAAAAATGTACAACCACCATACGAAAGTGTATGTGTAAGAACAAATAGTAATGGAGAATTTACAATCCGTTTAAATCCGGGTACTTATCTATGTAAAGCAGAAGCAAGTCAGTTGCAGAGTGCAGGCTGGGAAATCAAACAAATAGCAAATTCGATAGGAGAACATATACACATACAAGTATTCCCCTCTGTATATATTTCCGGACAAATTATGGATGCTATTTCAGGAAAACCTGTTCCCGGGGCGAAAGTTTCTATTGAGCAAGGAGGTAAAAAGGCAATGTCTCTTATTACAGGGACAAAAGGTAAGTTTCGTGGGAAAGTTGTCTATGGTCAGGCATATATTACATTTGAGCCAATTCCAGGTTATTCTATTCCCCAACCATCACAATTAAGGGTTGTTGTTAGTGGGAAAGATGAAATTATATTACCCGGAGTATGGGTCAAAAAAATAGCTCCCTTGAAAGTAAAATTTAATGTGTCAGAACAGGACAAATTAATTGTAAAAAGGGTGATTGTTTCTGTATTAGAACCACCTCAATTAGGTTGGTATGCAGGTGATATTAACAATCCTTTTGAATTAAATTTAACATCAATACCGATGAGTGGGGAAATAATTGGCTATGCGGAAATCCCCGAAGAGAGCAAAGGAAACATTTTTATTGTGGATAATAAAGATATAAACAAACTACATGAAACAGATCTACATACATTAAGTACAGTTAAAGGAAGCATAGTCAACAAAGATGGAAAACCTATTTCGGAAGTTATCCTCTCATGTTTCTTAAAAGAACCTACGCTTAATCAAGAGTTTTTATTATGGCGAGTGCTTTCAAATTATGATGGAACTTTTTTCTGGGATTCTGTTCTCCCATTAAGAACTCTTATTTTCAAAATTCATACGAATGAAGGTTCCGTTTTATGGCTATCTTCGGAAATGAAATTTTTGGAAGGTGAAAATAGAGATTTGGGGAAAATAATGGTGGATATTCCAACAGTAAATGTGAAAAATCGAGAAGAAATATTAATAAAAGATAATTATATAGATTTATGTAGAGAAGAGGATAGTATAAATAGGTTAAATAAGGGTCCTTCCATGCTGATTTTTGTAGATAAATCAGAAATTCCTATTATGGAAGAAGTATTGAAAAATATAAAAAGTATTCTGGGCAATAACCTTCAAATTGGCTTTATAACTGAGGAAGCAATAGATTGTAATGAAATAAATATTCCAATAATTTTAGGCAAACAACCATCAATAGCTACAACTTATTTAATTGATGACAGTGGCAAAATAATATGCGAGACTTTTGGTTTGCCAATTATAAAAAGAATGGTAAAAAAATAATATGAAAAAATTAAAAAAACTAAAAATAAAACAATGGTTATACCTGATAATATTTATTTCAATAAATTGGTTATTCAACAGTAAGGGTATAGCTTATGATGTAAGAGGAGCCGTATATAGACCTGATGGGAAACCTTCTTCAGAAACGAATATATGGCTGGTCCATGCTGTTCAAGGGATATTTAAAACAAAGTCAGATATGGCAGGAAACTTTCTTTTTCAAAATTGTGGTTTCGGTGAAGTGTCTATAATTGCAAAAGACAAAGAACAACGAATAGGGGGGGGTACCTTTGTTCTTATGCAGGATGAAGGAGAAATACGGATATACCTATTTAACGGTGTAAAACAAAAGTTAAAGGTTTATAACCCTAACTTAACACCTATTTCAGGGGCTTTTATACGCCGATTATGGATAGGAGAAAAATTTTGTGTCCCTATGGAGGAACTGGCTGAACAAGGATATGGATGGATTCGAAGTAATGATGAGGGAGAGATTATCTTAACAAATATGCCAAGTAATGAATTTATACGGGTTATTGTGGCTCATGTAGATTATGCAGATACTTATTTACCTTTTGTTCCTATTAATGAAAATAAAAATATGGATGTTATTTTACAGAAAGGAACTTTGATACGGGGAAGAGTTGTAAAAGATGGGAAAGGAATAAAGAATGCAACTATTATAATTTTACAAAAAGGGGCTAATAATCAACGACTCTTTTTGCCTGTAAAAACGGATAAAGAAGGTTTATACCGTATTCGTCTTGATAAGGGTGAATATACAATTTTTGCAACTCATCCTGAATACCCGAATACAGTTCCCAAAGAAATATCTGTTGTAAATATGATTGAGGATGAGATTCCAATAGATTTTGAATTTAAGGGAGCTCTTTTTCTCCAAGGTACTATTCAACTATTGGATGGAAGTCCTTGTAAATTAGCAAAGGTAGCCATTCGCGAAGAAAATGATGTCGAGGATTTTACCTTTACAAACGAAAAGGGGGAATATTTATTAAAATCCAGTTCGAAAAAAGCAAAAGTAAGAGTTTTCCCACCTCCCGGTTATATTACAGAAAGTCTTCCTGAAATCCCTGTAGATTTTAAGGATGAGCAAAAAATTATCATGCCTATAATATATGTGAAGAAATTACCAGAAATTAAAGGGGAAGTGAAATTCCAGGATGGAAAAGGAGGAGACCATGTTTTTATTCGTACAACAAATTTGGAATTCCCTATTTATACAATCACAGATAATGAGGGGAAATTTCAAATATTGTTTGATGTAATGCCAGAAGTAAATCCTGTCCAATTTGTGGCAGAACATGCACTACGTTTTGTGAGAAGTGATTTTGCGGTTGACTTATTTAAAGAAAACAAAACTTTGAAGGTAAAGTTAGATTCGTATGAACCCAAACAAGAGAAGTTTGTAAATAAGGAAAATGAGAATCGATTAATAGGTCTTATAGATAAGCCTGCGCCAGAAATAAAATGTCGTTCATGGTTTAATTTCAAAGGTAGCTCAAACCCTATAAAGGAGATGGAAGGAAAAGTAATTATATTGTTATTTTGGGGGGGATTTGATAGGACGCCGTGGGGAAGAAAGCATGTCGAAGAGATGAGAGCTCTGTTTGATCTATATAAAAGTATTACGGACGTACAGTTTCTATCTATCCACGATGGCACTTTTGATGATGATGAAGTCCAAAATTATATTAAGGAGTATCAAATAGAGTTTCCGGTTGGAGTAGATTCCGATCAATCTGATACTTTTACAAATTATACTATTGAATTGATTCCACAATCTCTTATAATAGATAAGAAAGGAATTATTCGTTATACTGATTTAGAAGGAAGGATAATAGAATTAATTAAGATATTGAGAAGACTTTAATAAATAAAAATATAAATTTATGCAGTGGTTTTATTTACGCGTTTCATTAAACGAGATTTTCTGCGAGCGGCAGAATTCTTATGAATAACCCCTTTTGAACAAGCACGGTCAATAACTGCAATGGCTTTTTTTATAGCGGTTTCTTTAACTTTTTCATCGCCTGCAGTTAAACTTTGATAAGCCTTTTTAATCATGGTTTTCATTGCAGAACGAATAGAAGTATTTTTTACTCTTCTTTTTTCATTAGTTATGATACGTTTCTTTTGAGACTTAATGTTTGCCATTGGTAAAAACAAATCTCCTATGAGTTGTTAGTTTTCTATATCTTAGAGCCTTAATTATAACAAAAGTATTAAAAATATTTCAAAAGACGAAAGAAGTAAAGATGTGATATGATTAGTCAAAAATAAACTCTTAAAAGAAGTGACGTTACTTTCAGGTTTTATATGAAATTACTAAGATTCATATTGCTGATAATTTGTTATTTGGGATTTGCCCCCTTGATAAGTATCTTTAAAGGTAAAAATGACAATGATTTTTTCTTTTCCCATGTTAGACAGTCCATAATTCTTTGGACATGGTTATTCTTAATTTCTCTATGCATTTCCATTTCTATTTTGATATTGACATTTCTCGTATTACATTTCCCAGATTTTTATCAAAATTGGGACGTGGAATTATGGTTCATTAGTATTACAAGAAAGATATTTTTATGCTGGCTTGTATTTTTACTATTTGGTTTGGGAAGTGCTATATATGGTTCTACCCGATTATTACCTTTTGTCGCTTTTTGGATAAATAAAAAATGGTTATTTCTGATATCTAAAGGTATAAATATATTTTTAATCATCGCACTAATTTCTATTTGCAGTATAAATATATATGTTTATTTTCTTTTGTATCCTCGAGAAAATGCACCAAAAGTATATGTTTTATATGACAATCTTGATTATCTTCCGCAGTGGATTTTTAATATAGGTTTTTTCCCAATAATTACAACGGGTTGTAATATTTATGGGAAAGGAGGGGTTGCTTTAAGAGTTATTGATAAAGAGAGTTTCATAGAAGCAGTGAGAAATGCAGAGATTATTTTTGTCGCTTCTCACGGTATGGAAGAAGGTATGTTATCCCGGAAAGGAGTTATCAAGCCGGAGGATATTCAGAAAATGGAGGTAAATCAAAATCTAAAATTTGTATATCTTTCAGCTTGCAAAACAGGTGCCCAAAAAGAAATGTGGGAAAAGGCTTTTAGATATGCAAAAATATTAACCTACAAAAGAATGACAGCCACCTTTGAGCATGCATGGTGGTTCTGGAAATATGGACCTAAAGTGATTCGAAGAGAATATAAGGAAGAATAAGCAGGGCATTAGTGTATTTTATTGATTAACTTTGAATATTGTTCCTTGGATAAAATATCTGGCGTGCAAATTAAGTGGGCAAGAAATATAATTTTTGAAGAATGTTCAACGCGTTCGAGATAAGAATAAGCCTGATTTAAATCCTTTCCTACTGTAATTACCCCATGAGATTTGAGAATAAGGGCATTATGATTTTTTATCCATGGTTTTATAATGTCTGCTCCCTCCTTACTACCGGGTGTAGCGTAATCTGTAGTAGGTATTTCTCCTAATGTCATTATAAGTTCAGGGAGAACAGGTGGACATAAAGATATATTTGTAAGGGATAATACAATACTATAAACAGGATGAGCATGAATCACAGCAGATATATCCTGTCGTTCCTCATACGCAGATAAATGAGTATAAAATTCTGAGGAAACATGTCCTTTCCCTTCCAAAATTTCACACTTATTATTTGTAAGTATTATCTGATTAGATTGTAATTCGCCTTTGCATACATTACTGGGAGTGCATAAAAAAAGATTTTTCTTTAATCGAATACTTATATTCCCATCGGTAGAAGAAATAAAACCGTTTTGATACATTTTCTTCCCGATTTTACAAATAATTTTTTTATATTTATCATAATTTTTAGAAGTAGGCATAGTTAATCCTGATTCTTAGGGGTAGGTTTATAAACAAAGAGCCATATTACGAGACATATTATAAAAGTTAAAAATATATGAATGACAAAAACAATTAAGATTTGGATAGAAATTTTCCCTTTAAGTAGGTTTAGATAACATTCCCAAAGGGGTACAGAACGCACTCTTTGTCCATTTATGGTTATTTCTAATAGAGAAAAAGGAAGTGTGATAAGTAAAAGCATAATGTAGTTAAACCAAAACCACTTCAAAGTTAAAATATTTGAAATTATGTTGGGAAAAGGATATTTATTCACAGGGAACTATTGTGCACCAGTTTGAGTATTTCTCATTTTCACCTTGTACAATCTTGAAGTATATATCTTGTAATTTTTTAGTAATAGGACCTGGTTGACCATCTCCGATGATGCGTCGGTCTACCGAACGGACTGGGGCTACCTGGGCTCCTGTTCCACAGAAGAAAATTTCATCAGCTACATAAAGTTCTGTTCTTGCAATAGGTCTTTCAATTACATTCAATCCCAGTTCATTTTTGACTAACTCAATTATCGTATTCCGTGTAATCCCTACAAGTATACTTTCAGAACGCGGTGGAGTTATTAACTCTCCTTGATGCACAAGGAAGATATTCATAGCACTTCCTTCAACAACCATTCCGGATTCATTAAGAAAAATGGCTTCATTAAAACCGGCCTGTTTAGCTTCGGATGCAGCTAACGCAGAATTAATATAACTTCCCGTTGCCTTGACACGACTCGGAATGGCATTATCAGCTAAACGCCGCCACGATGATACACATACATCCAAACCTGAGGTAATATCACAATAATCACCTAATTTAATAACATAACAACATAACTTACTTTCTACCCCTTTTAACAATGGACCTAATGATAATTCACTTTTATAAATAATTGGTCGTATATACACACCTTCTTTGAAGCCACTCCTTTTGACAAGTTCGATGCAGATATTTTCAATGTCTTCAGATGTTTCTGAAATTTCCATGCAAAGAATACGGCAATTTCGCACCAAACGGTTAACATGCTCTTTTAAGCGAAAGATGAGAATGGCATTCTTTTTTTCTGAGTAATACCCACGAATACCCTCGAATAAACCTGTTCCATAATTAAATGCATGTGTCATGATACTAATTTTTGCGTTTTCAATAGGGATATAGGCCCCTTCAAAATATGCAAATTTCCCTGGAAACATTTGTGCCATTGGACTTACTCCTTTAGATAAAAAATAAAAGAACTCAGTTCATTTTAATACAAACTGAGTTCTTTACTCAAAAAGATAATCAAAAGTTATGGTTATATTTTGTAGGAGTTGATTATCTCTTCAGCGAGGGGGTCGGGGGGTATATCTGTATTTTCAATAATGACTCGATTAGAAGAAATGCGCCATACAGGTTGGTGTGCATTTTCATAATAAATATCATTAATTCTTCGGAGAAGTTCCTTTGATTCTGTTAAATCAGATTCAATTAAATCCCTCATGGAGAGAAGCCCAATAATCTGTTTGTTTTCATCTACCATAATAAGGTGACGTACCCCATTCATGAACATTAACATTTTTGCTATTTTTATATCTTCATTTTCCTCTACATAAATGAGACGTGTGTTCATTATGTCCTTTATATGTGTATTTTTGGGGTCTAAATTTTTATAAAGAACCTTCCTTATAATATCTTTTTCAGAAATAATTCCAACAATATTTCCTTCGTCATTAGATACCATAGTTGCACTTATATTATGGTTACAGAAGAACTTCACAGCATCCTGAACAGTTCTGTTTTGGTTAATAGGCAAATGAGCCCTAAGTTTAATACTTTCTTTTAGTGATGACATTGTCTTACCCTTTCTTGTTTATTTCACGTTTCTAATTTGGTAAACAAATATAAATATTGATATATTCCTAATATCAAAAATTATTAAAATAATATTGAATTTAATTTGTAAGGAGGTTATTCATGGCTAAAGTAGTTTCTGCAGATGAAGTAGTGAGACTAATACCGGATGGTTCCACAGTATTGATTGTTCCTATGCCTTCAGAAGAGGTCTATCCTGCATTTGCTCGTGTTTACCAGGAAACAGGACATCCTAAAGATTTAACATTTATTTGGGCAGCAGGATTAGGTCCTTTGAGTGAAGAAGCAAAAGGGATGAATCATTTTGCCGTGCCGGGTATGGTTAAAAGAATTATTGCTGGGCACTGTGGACTAAATCATAAAATTTTGAAATTTATTGCAAGTAATCAGGTAGAAGCGTATAACATACCCCAAGGTACTATGTGTGAGTTATACCGAGAAATGGCAGCAGGAAGACCTGGGTTGTTAACTACAGTAGGACTGGGTACATTTGTTGACCCCAGGTATGGAGGAGGAAAGGTTAATGAAAGAACAAAATCATGTGAAGACCTTTCTGAGATAGTAAATATTGGCGGAAAAGAATATATTCTATATCATTCTCTTCCCTGTAATGTGGGAGTTATCCGAGGCACAACTGCTGACCCTTACGGGAATATTACAGTAGAAAAAGAAGCGTTAGTCATGGAAATATTAGAAGGTGCTATGGCTGTAAAGAATAATGGCGGGTTCGTTATAGCTCAGGTAGAACGGATTAGCGATAAACCTGCAAAAGCCTGTGATGTGCGAGTCCCGGGTATTTTCGTTGATTATATTGTAGTTGCACAATCACCAGAGGCGCATCCGCAGACACTTTTTGTCCAGTATGACCCTTCTTTTTGTGAACATGTAGATGCAAACCTCGAAGAAGAATTAGATGTAATGCCTTTGAATTTTGAAAAGGTAATTGCTCGCAGGGCTTTTATGGAGTTAAAGCCCAATATGATTATAAACCTCGGATTTGGGATCCCTACAGGGGTTGCAAAAGTCGCATTTGAAGAAGGTGTCTTTGATAAATTTACAATGACTACAGAAATTGGCGTTATTGGAGGAGTACCTGAGTCGGGTAAAAATTTCGGTCCGGCAAAGAATCCCCATGCGTTTCTTTCACAGTCTGCCATGTTTGATTTTTATGACGGTGGAGGGTTAGATATGACTTGTGTGGGCATGGCACAGATAGATGAAGAAGGAAATATAAACGTGAGTAAAGTCGGTCCTATTGCTATAGGACCCGGAGGATTTATTAATTTAACCCAATCAGCAAAGAAATTAGTATTTTGTGGTGAATTTACTGCAGTCGGAAGTAAAGTTGAAATCCATGATGGGAAGGTAAATATTGTAAGCGAAGGAAAAGTCAAAAAATTCATTAAAAAAGTGGAACAAATTACTTTTAGTGGAAAGTTTGCTATTGAAAATCATAGAGATGTTACATATATAACGGAAAGATGTGTATTTAAACTGGTTCCTGAAGGTCTCATGATAACAGAAATAGCTCCGGGAATTGACTTGGAAAAGCATATTTTGAACCAAATGGAATTCAAACCTATTGTCCCTGATGAAATAAAAATAATGGATACGAAATTGTTTCTTCCCGAACCAATGAAAATAAAGTTTGAATAATCTAAATATAGGAAAATTGAGGATATGCTTAAAGAAGGTTGGTTTGAGATACACGGCGAGAAGTTTTATCGTCGGTCATGGATTTCAGATATTAGCCCTAAAATTGCTCATATTGTTTTAATTCACGGTTATGGAGAACATTGTTCGAGGTATGATTATTTTGCGGAACAGATGAATAAACAAGGGATAAATGTTTTCTCATTCGACCAAAGAGGTTTTGGACATTCTCCGGGAAAAAGAGCGTGGATAAATTGTTTTGAAGACCTTCTGAATGATTTGGATGTCTTTTTACAGGTTATAAATAAAGAAATGGAAGGGTTACCTGTTTTTTATATGGGGCATAGTATGGGAGGTATGGTTCTCGCTCGTTATATGCAGACAAGGAAAGATACACCTGTTAATGGACTCATTTTTTCAAGTCCTTTTTTGGCTATAAATGAAGATGTCCCTGAGATTTTGTTAAAACTTTCAGCTATTTTAGCCAAAATTTTACCATGGCTTCCTGTATCAAGGGTAGATAATTCTGGATTAGCCAAGGACATTGAAGTTGTGAAAAAAGCAGATGAAGACCCTTTAGGCTATCATGGGAGTGTGAAAGCTCATACAGGATATGTGTTTTATCAGGTAATAAAAGAGAGCCATGCAAATTTTCAACTAATTCATCAACCAGCCATTATAATTCATGGAAAAAAAGATAAAATAGTCCCATTTTCGGGGAGTGTAGCTTTATATGAAAAAATTTCGTCAAAAGATAAGGAAATATACTTATTTGAAGATGGCTATCACGAAATATGGAACGATTATGAAAAAGATGAAATGATAGAAAAAGTTTATAATTGGGTAAAAAAGCAGGTTAAGAAAAAGGCAACATAGTATATTATAGTATATTCTGTAATATTTAATATCCTTTTCAAAATATTTTAAAATATTATAAGTGTTTTATTTTAACCATTCAACAGCAGAATAAAGTTTTATGATAAATAAAAAAAATCCTTCTCCATCTGACCCTCGGGAAATAATGCAATGGACCCGCAGGTATGCTCAAAGTCGAACCATATATTTTTTGGTTCAGTGGTGTTTAATAGTTTTTATCATCTGTATTATCGGTCTGGTTGCCAGTTTGACTCAGCAAGCATATACAGCAGGAAATAGTTCTTTATTCTATACCTCAGTGGTGTTTCTTGCTATTACTTTGTTCTTTTTTATATGGATTTCCATATCCCGTTGGACAGCAGAAGTTGTATGGCAGATAACATTATGGTTTTATGGAAGAGAAGGTTTTGTTGCCCCTGAGGAAAATGCTCGTTCTAAGCAGTTACCGCGATGGGTTATTATCCTAATTGGTATGATGTTGGTATACCATATATGGGGGGCATTACTTATTTCTTTTCGTTATCTTCCCCTGCAATATTTACAACCCTTTTCTGCAATTATTTTAGTACCTGTTCTATGTATTCTTATCTATTATCAGGGATTAGGTTTTTGGGCATGGCTCTGGCCTCTTTTGTATGGTCTCCATGCTTTTTTGTTATTAATAAAAGTTCCTATAGGTTTTCCTTCTCCATGGTACTTGTTAAATATCATGGTCCCTATTTTTGGTTATGGACTGATTGCTATCCTTGCGGGACATATTTATAGCCGTTATGCTTTATGGAAATTAAAAACTATTACCCGACAGGGACTTGATATGTATGGTGATGGAGAATACTCCGAAGAGAAAGAAGATATTAAAGAGTAAAGGCTTATTCTAAAAATGGCTGAACTTGACCGACTTATACATGAGCCAGCGAGATTAAGAATATTAACTATTCTTGCAGGGGTAGAGGCAGCAGATTTTAATTTTTTGTTGAATACATTAGGTTTAACAAAAGGGAATTTGTCATCGCACATGGACCGTCTTGAAAAAGCAGGGTATGTAAGAGTAGAGAAGTCGTTTAATGGGCGTATCCCACATACGGAATTTCAAATTACCCCTCAGGGAAAAGAGGCATTAGAGGAGTATTGGAAACAATTAGACAGTATTAGAAACTTAGGTGCTGAGAAATTAGAGGGAAAAGAATAGTAGTTATCTAAGCTCAGAGTATCAGTTCTTTTAGATGTTCCAATAAAACAGTACACTGTTCTCTTGTCCCGATAGTGATTCTTAATGCATTTTCTAATCGTCGAACTGGAAAATAACGGACAAAAATGTTTTTTTCTTTAAGTTTTACATATATTTCTTTTGCAGAGGGTTTCCCATTCCAAATGGCAAGTAAAAAATTAGATTGAGAATCTGGTACTGAAAAATCAAGTTTTTGAAGTTCTTCTCGCAAAAAAGTGCGAGTTTCTTTGATAGTTTCAATATTTTTTAATATAGATTTATAACAATCGAGGGCTTTGATGCCGATTTGTTGGGTTAGTGAATTTACATTATAAGAATCTTTTACTTTAAACATATCGGATATAAGTTCCGGATTCCCTACTGCAAATCCTAATCGAATTCCTGCGAGACTAAACGATTTTGAAAATGTTCGCCCCACTATAACATTTGGATATTGGGTTACCCACGAAATATAACTAAAATTACAAAAATCTACATACGCTTCATCTATAAAAATAATGTGATCAGAGTTACTGCAAATTTCCGCCATCATTTTTGGTGGAGTAGGGACTCCACTGGGAGCATTTGGGTGTGTAATAAGAAGCAATTTAGATGAATCCCAAGTAAAAGGAGGCGTTATATTGAAGTTTTCATCTAATTCGTGATAATGAAATTTACAACCCTGTAAGTCTGCAAGAACTTCATATAAGGAATATGTCGGATAAGTTGCGGATACCACTTCATCACAATCAACGAAAGTGCGTATAAGTATAGATAAAATTTCATCCATCCCGTTTCCAACAATGATCCATTCTGCTCCCGGAAGATTATATACTTGAGCAATTTTTTTTCGTAAGTCATATGCGACGGGATCAGGATATTTGCGTAGTTGTTCCGGAGAGAGTTCTTTTAGTGCTTGTATAATTTCATCTGGTGGAAGAAAAGGATTTTCATTTGTGTTTAATTTTATAACATCCCTTTCTTTAGGTTGTTCGCCCGGCGTATAACCTTCTATTTTGTTTAATCTGGGAATAGAATATTTACTCATCGTGATGTATTCCTACGATTTTCTGTCCGAATCTCTACTGAAAAAGCATGTGCAGTTAATCCTTCAATTTCTGCAAAGGATATAATATCATTTGCTTGGGTTTGAAGTCGGCTTTGAGAGTAAAAAATGTAATTAGAAACCTTACGAAAATCTTCAACGGTTAGGGGGGAACTAAAACGAGCTCGTCTACCTGTCGGTAAGATATGATTAGGTCCGGCAAAATAGTCTCCTACAGCAACAGGAGTCATACTTCCCAACATAATAGCCCCTGCATTCTTAATTTTTTCTTCTATTTTTCTTGGAAATTCTGTTTGGATGCTTAAATGTTCAGGGGCAAAATAGTTAGTTAACTCAATAACCTCATCCCAATCTCTTGCAATGATATAGGCACCAAAATTATTTAGAGATGATTTAATAATATCTTTTCTTTTCAGATTTTCCAAAAATTGGGTTATTGTTTTATCCACTTCATAAATGATGTTTTTATCGGATTGGACTGTAATTAGCACAGAACATGCTTTTTCATCATGTTCCGCCTGAGCAAGTAATTCCGATGCTACAAAACAAGGATGGGCATTTTTATCCGCTATAACAAGCACTTCTGATGGGCCTGCTTCACAGTCTATATCCACAATTTCTCTTACCATGGCTTTTGCAGTAGCAACATAAATGTTTCCGGGACCTGTAATCTTATCCACAGCAGGGATATGTGCTGTCCCATAAGCAAGCCCTGCAATAGATTGTGCTCCTCCAATACGAAAAACCCTTGTTACACCTGCTAAATGTGCAGTAGCCAGAACAACAGGATGTATAGTGCCATTATAAGATGGGGGAGAGACCATAATAATTTCTTTTACACCTGCTACCTGTGCCGGAATAACATTCATAAGCACAGATGAAGGATAAAATGCTTTTCCACCAGGGACATAAACACCTGCTTTTTCAATTGGGGTCACTTTTTGACCTATTACAGTTCCGTCCTCGAGGGTTTCCTCCCAAGAGTTTCGTAGATTTTTAGAATGAAAAGTGCGAATATTCTCTGCTGAAGTTTCTATAATTTTAAGTATTTTAGAGTCTAAAGCATTAAAACTTTTAACAATTTCCTGTTTAGGGATTTCAAATTCTTCAGGAGTAAGAGTAACACCATCAAATCGTTCAGTGAATTCTGCAATAGCAATATCTCCACTCTTCTTCACTGTGTTTACAATCCACTGGACTGTTTTGATAACAGTATCCGAGGTTTCTGTGGAGTTGTCATCTGAAGAATAACGCGAATGTATCCATTCTTTAACTCGTATTAAGTCTTCATTATCTTTGATCTCAAATGTTCTCATATTTTTTACTCCTCATGAATACGCTGAATATCTGCACCAAGGCTTGCGAGTCGTTCTTCAATCCGTTCATATCCTCTGTCTAAATGGTAAACACGAGATATGATAGTTTCTCCTTCTTTTGCCATAAGTCCTGCTATGACTAACGCTGCACTGGCTCTAAGGTCTGAAGCCATAACAGGGGCTCCTTTAAGTTTTTTTACACCGCGTATAATGGCGGTATTCCCTTCTAAACTAATATCTGCTCCCATTCGTATTAGTTCTGCTGCATGGAGAAACCTGTTCTCAAAAACTGTTTCTTTAATAATACTTGTCCCTTCAGCACAAGTAAGTAGAGCCATCATTTGAGCTTGTAAGTCCGTAGGAAAACCCGGGTAGGGTAGAGTAGTAACATTTATCGCTTTGATGGGTCTTGTGGGAGTTTTTACGCGAATAGAATGGTGCCCAATTTGTATTTCAGCACCCATTTCATCGAGTTTTGTGATAAATGTATGTAGGTGTTCGGGAATAATATTATTTACTTGAACATCCCCATTTGTTGCTAAGCCTGCAATGAGAAATGTTCCCGCTTCAATGCGGTCAGGAATAACATGATGTTCCGTCCCACATAAGGATTTTGTTCCCTTTATCGTTATGACCTCTGTCCCGGCACCTTCTATTTTGGCACCCATTTTGTTCAAGAAGTCTGCGAGGTCTATAATTTCTGGTTCCTGTGCAGGATTAAATAAACGAGTAGTCCCTTTAGCAAGTGTTGCAGACATTATGAGATTTTCTGTCGCCCCAACACTGGGAAAATCTAAATAAATATCAGTCCCTTTTAATTTCCCTTCTGCAATGACATAACCTTCTTCCAATCGTATTTTTGCACCTAATTTTTCTAATCCTTTCAGATGTATATCTACAGGACGAGTACCTATAGAACAACCTCCGGGCAAAGAAACGCGAGCCTTACCAAATCGGGCTAATAAGGGACCTAATATAAAGAAGGAAGCACGCATTTTTCGAACGAGATCATAAGGAGCAATCGGTGAAATTCGATTGGGTACAGATAATGTCATGTATCGTCCCGTGAATTCTATTTGCACACCCATTTGAGTTAATAATTTATCCATGGTGAAAACATCATGGAGACATGGAACATTATGTAAAATACAAGGAGATTCAGCAAGTATAGATGCAGCCATTAGTGGAAGGACAGCATTTTTTGCTCCATGTATAGGAATTCTACCTTTTAATGGATTGTTACCACGGATAATAATTTTGTCCATAGTTTATAGGTTTCAAAAATGTTATTAGTGAAAGATATGTTTTGTTTTTATTTTATTAAAATTGGCAACTTTTTTATAAAATATTTTAGCAAATTAAAGTTAATAAGTTATTAGCTAATTCGAGGTAGGGGTTTCTGAAGGAGATTCGCCAGCAGGAGGTTGCGCGTTATTTATAGGGACTGGGGTTGTTTCTATGGGGGGCGTATTTGATGATTTATTATCTACTGTCACCGGAGTCGTTGTGTTGGGGGTTTTATTATCGAACAAAGTATCTAATTCTCTGGATTGTTCTGCTGTTACTTCATTAATAACCAATTCAGGGGCTGCACCTTTTCCAACTTTCCCAGATATTGTTGAAAGAAGAATTGCTAACACCATAAATATCCCGGCACTAACATAGGTTAACTTTTGGGGTAAAGTGCGTGCTAATTTAGGACCAAATACCGATTCAGAACCGGGACTTAACCCAAAAGCTCCAGCGAATCCTGCACCTTTTCCTTTTTGGAGCAAAACAATAGTAATTAAAGCTATACAACAAGGTAAGTATATAAGGACCAATAATACCCACCATAGTGTTGTTAAAGAAAAGATCGTTTCTAACATAGTTCTGTTAAATTATCCTTTTATCTTTTATGGTTGAAATTTATATACATGCTTTTATTATTTCAGCAAAACTGTCTGCTTTTAATGATGCCCCACCTACAAGAAATCCGTTTACATCAGGTTGAGATATAAGTTCCTTTGCATTTTCGGGCTTTACACTTCCACCGTACTGAATAGGAATATTTTCCGCTGTTTGTTTTCCAAATTCGCGTTCTATAAGAGATCGTATAAATGCATGGGCTTCTTGGGCTTGTTCTTTTGTTGCATTTTTACCCGTTCCAATAGCCCATACGGGTTCATAAGCAATTACAATATTTTTTAATTGGTCAGCAGTTAAATCACGAAGCCCCTCAATAATTTGTCTTCTTAATACGGATTCGGTTTGATTCCCTTCTCTTTCGTCGAGGGTCTCACCCACGCAAAACATAATTTTCAATCCTGTTTCAACCACATATTTTAATTTTTGATTTAATAGAGAATCCGTTTCATTAAAATATTGCCTTCTTTCACTATGACCGATAATGGTCCATTTGCATCCTACATCGAGTAACATTTGGGGAGCTATTTCCCCTGTATAGGCTCCGGATTCTTTTAGATAGCAATTTTGCCCCCCTAATTGGATATTGCTTCCTTTTAATATTTCCGATACAGGATAAAGACTTGTGAAGGGGGGGCAAATGATTATTTCTACTTGATTTATACCTGACACTAAATCTTTTAAACCTTTAACAAGTTCTATTGAATCAGAGACTTTTTTATTCATTTTCCAATTTCCAGCAATAACAGGTCTCATCATATGTTAATTTCCTTATACCTTTTATTTGTCTATTTTAGATTGAATAAAAATAACTCACCCTTTATTCTATTTTCAGGAATGGATATATAGAATATCATAAAAGGTTGTTCTATATCAAAACTTATCTTATAGACAGAGATTTTTGTTTGAAAGGCATAAGTATTTTTATAGATGTTATAAATTTAAAGAGTAAATTAGATATATCTTCTATGAATGTGTAGAATACTGGAACTACAACAAGTGTTAATATTGTCCCCAATATTAATCCGCCCACAAGAGCTTTACCCAGTCCTGAGAACATAACAGCCCCCCCTGTTTTTGCAGTTGCCAATGGAACAAGGCCTAATATGGTTGTAAGTGCAGTCATCATAACAGGCCTCAATCGGTCTTTACTCGCTTGTATAATGATATCAATTAAATCTTTATCCCCTTTTTTTCTTAAGAAGTTAATATGGTCAACAATTACGATTCCGTTATTAACAATTACTCCTACCATAAGCACACAACCGATAAGCGTAATCATGTCCCAATAAGAGTTGGTAAAATAAAGTGTCCAGGAGGAACCTACAAGAGAAAGAGGAACAGTTGTCAGGATTACAATAGGGAGAAGTAGGGATTCAAAAGTGGCACACATAACGATATAAATTAAGATGATAGCCATGCTCATGGTAATAGCGAAATTGGTTAAGTTTGTTTGAATCTCTTCTAATTCTATCCCATAGTTAAGATTATATCCCTCGGGCATTTCAAGAGTAGATATGATTTCCATAAGGTCTCTTTTTATGCGAGTTAAATCTTCTGTGTTTGCTTTTGCACGAAAGTTAATCACATTTCTTCCATTGTATCTTTTTACAACTTCAGGACCGGGTTTCCTTTCATAAGTAACAACCTGATGAAGAGGAATTAGATTACCTTTACTTGAAATTACTTTTAGGTTATCCAAATTTGCTTTTGTTTTTCTATCCTCTTCCTTATATTGAAGCCATACGGGTATTTCTCGTGTCCCTTCTTTTAAGTAAGGAAGTTGTGCCCCTCGTAAAGCGGTATCAATTGTTTGGGCAATTGTAAAAGGATTAATTCCTTGCTCGTCTATTTGCCATTCATTCATAGATACACGCATTTCTTGTTTTTTTTGTTCTACATCTATATGAATATCTGTAAAAATAGGATTTTGTTGTAAAGCAGATTTTACTCGTTGTGCTTGTTCATAGAGAATGTTGTTATCTTTTCCAGTTAAACGAAGGGTTACTTCACGAGATGTCCCTGATTCGCCTGTATCAGCAATAGAAAATTCCAATTTCCCACCCGGGATTTGAGAAGGTAAAGTTTTTTTTACAATATTTAATGCTTCTTCTGTTGTGCAGGGTGGATTTAACCCAATCTCTCCATCATCCTCCGTAAATAAATAAACATGAATTTCTCCTCCGCTATCCCCATGGAAGAGTAAAATGTTTTTTATTGCTATTTCTTCTCTTAGAGGTTCTAATCTTTGTGAAAGTTGATCAAATAAATCTCTTACACGCGCCGTGTCAAAATTTTGGTCAAGAGTTACCTTTATATCAACTTCTCGGGTATCTAATTTTATCAAGTCTTTCATCCCAACAGATTTTATGGGAATGAGATATGACACCAAAAGAAAAAGGAATAATCCGATAAGAAAAGCCATTCGATTGTTTAGAGACCAACGGAGACAAAGTCCTAATAACGAGTATACTTTTTCTAATATTTTAAAACTCCCTGCTTTGTCACGGATAAATAGTAAGACTTTACTCAAAAAGATGAATATTTTATTTTGAGAGAGAGTTCCCCCTGATGGAATCCCTATATTTAATATTAATGGGACAACCGTTAAAGCGATAAGCAAACTCCCTAATAATGCAACGATAAGGGGTCCTCCTAATTGTTGCATAAAAATAGACATTCTTCCTGCTTCCAGATAATACATAGGAAGAAAGACAACGATAGTAGTTAATGTAGAAGCGGAAATAGCCACGCTTACCTCAGATGCCCCGCGAGTAGAACTTGTCTTTTTGTTATAACCTAATTGCTGATATCTAATAATGTTTTCGACAACTACGATAGCATTATCTACTAACATACCCACAGAAATAATAAGAGAGACCATTGTTATAATATTAAGTGACATATTTGCAAAATACATAAATATAACGCCAATCATTAAGGAAGAAGGAATTGCAAAAGCGACGATAGTTGTTGGAATTATACGGTGTAAAAACAGGAGAAGGACTATGAAAGCCATTATACCGCCGTATATACCCTCTCCAAAGAGGTTGTTTAGGGCACGGTTAATTAAATCTGACTGGTCAAAGAAAATTTTTGTTGTGCTTCCTGAAAAGGCATCTTCCGTTAAGATATTTTGAAGTTCCCTTTTTATTCGATTGCACACTGCTACTGCATTGGCTTCTGATTCTTTTATCACGAGTAAGACTACTCCCCCTTTGCCATCCAACGCTACTCGTTGTGCTTTTTCTCGGGAACCAAATTGAACAGTTGCAATATCTTTTAATCGCATTCCGTCTTTGGTCACTATGAGATTCTCAATTTCAGAAAGATTTCTATATTCACCTGATAAGCGGGCAAAATATTTTTTATCATTTTGGGTAATAGAACCCAGTGATATGTTAACGGATGAAGTACGGAGAGTAGAGAGTAAAGACACAATGGGGATATTCAAACTGTTTAGACGGTCTTGCGAAACTTCTATAAGGACCTCTTTTTCTGGGATGGGAGAGATAATTTGTATATCTGCAACACCGTCTAATCTCCGGAGGCGTGGGATTAATGATGTCCTAACTAAATACACATAATTTTCTTCATCCCCCGATTTAAACAATCCTACAGCAAGGACAGGTATTGAGCCTGAACTAAACCTTTGAAGAATAATACGCTGTACCTCTTCAGGTAATGTCATTTTTAATCGTTCTATTCGATCACGAACTTCTGCTGTAGCAAATGTCATATCTGTGTCAAGATTAAACCACATATTAACCATACAACCGTTAGAGGAACTGGTTGTAGCAATACTTCTGAGACCGGGTATGGTGCGGAATTCTCCCTCAACGGGTATAGCTATTTGTTGTTCAACCTGCTCGGGTGAACCCCCGGGATAAGATATAAAGCAACCTATAAATGGATGGTCAACTTTGGGAAGAAATTTTAATGGGATACGATACCAAGAGATGACACCTAAAACCAGAACAGAAATGGAAATCATGATTACAGTGATAGGACGATTAATCGCTATTTTAGGTAATGACCAATTCATTTATTTTTTACCCTTTGGAACATGCTCGAGAACATGTAATTTGCCATAGGGATTATCCAAAGTGTCAAAAGAGTGCTCGAAGAAAGTCCTGCTATTACAGTAAGAGCTAATGGTTGTCTTAGTTCAGACCCTTCTCCATGAGACACCAGCATAGGTAATAACCCAAGTACGGTTGTCAGAGTTGTCATCAAAATGGGTCTTAAACGAACTACGGATGCTTGAACTATGGCATCGTGTATTGAAAATCCTCTTGAGATAAGTTGATTAGTATAATCAATGAGCACAATAGCGTTGTTAACTACAATCCCTGCCAAAACAATAGAACCTAAAAAGACCATAACACTTAAATTGGTACCTGTCCAGAACAAGACCAAAATAACACCTATAAAAGCGAGAGGGACTGAAAACATGACCAGAATGGGTAACCAGATAGATTCAAATTGGGACGCCATAACCACATAAACGAGGAATACCGCTAAGAGTAGGGCGAATCGTAAACTTTGATAAGATGTAGATAATTCACGATTTTGACCTCCAAGTGTAATAAAAAATTCGCGTGGTTTTTCTACTTCTCGCAAAGTTTCTAACACTTCATTGGAAACACTGGCTAAATCTCTCCCTTCGATATTTGCCGTTATTAGAGCAACTCTTTTTTGTCCTATTCTTCGAATATCGCTGGGTCCTGTATTCTCTATAATTTTAGCCACATCGCATAGACGAATAGGGGTTGTCCCTTCTACTATAGATAATTGTTTTAAGTCTTCTATACTTTGTAAATATGTCTGGTCCGTTCGAACACGGATATCTATTTTATCACCCCCTCGATTAAATTTAGTAGCAATTTCTCCTTGAATTTCTGTTCTTAATTTATTTGCCACTTGCATAGGAGTTAATCCTTTATCAGCAAGGAGTTCTCTGTCTAATTGAATTAGAAGTTCCGGATAACCCGCTTGTATAGAAATGTCCGCATCTTTAACCCCTATTACATTTTTTACTTTTTGAAGGCATTTTTCCCCCACTGTTTTTAAAGTGTTCAAATCATCTCCAAAAATCTGGACTTCCAAATCATTTTTCATGGTAAAAAGTGAGGGTAACGAAAATACAATAGATTCTTCTGGTAAAGGTATTAAAGTGGAACGAATTTCGTCAATAATTTTGTCCTGTATATTTGCATTTTTATTTCGGTCTTTTAACAAAACGGTAAATGTGGCTTTATTTTCATTTTTCCCTTTACTTTCTGATTTAGAACTTTCTGTTCCCACTTGTAAAGTAACTCTTTCTATTAAAGGGTGTTCTTTAAGTTTGTTTTCAATCCGTAAAGCCTTTTGTAAGGTTTGTTCTAATTTCGTGCCTGCTCGAGTTTCGAAGAGAATATTAAATTCCCCTTGTTTCATTGTAGGAATAACTTCTTGACCTAAGTTAGGTAATATTTTTAATGTATAAATGAGAAAGAATCCAGTAAGAAATATAAAAAGAGGAGAATATTTTAGGCTGTAACTGAGAGAAGTTTTATAGATATACCGAAAACTTTCAAAACCTGCATGAAAGATTTGAAGGGGTATATATAATAGTATTTGTAAAATTTTTCTAAAAATTAATAGAATCAACATGAAGATAAGTAAGAAGGGGAATAATAAAAGTATAACGATAAAAGTGAATGGATATAATATTAAATTTAGAATAAACCAAGAAATAATTTTTAGAATAATATTGATGGGGAAGAAAAGAATTCGAATTATTTCTTTGATCTTGGATTGAGAATGTTTATATTTGAAAATCTCAAACAAATTATTTTTGGAATTTCTAATATGTCTTCTTAATAAAAATACAATTGAAAGTAGAAAAGAAGAGATTATATTTTTATTTCTTACATTTTTGTAATATAGGAATATGCGGAGTGGAGAAAATATATTTTGTTTGTTTTCAGATACGAAATGGGTTTTTGATACAACCAATGGATTAAAAAAGAGAGCAACAAACAGGGAGGCAAGCAATGAGAATGTAACCGTTAAAGCGAGGTCTCCAAATATTTGCCCGGCTATTCCTTCAACAAAAGCAACCGGAAAAAATACTGCCACAGTGGTAAGAGTAGAAGCAATTACAGCAGAGCCCACTTCGGATGTTCCCCGAATTGCAGAATCAACTACGGCGTCTCCTTCCTCCCTGCAGCGGGCAATGCTTTCTAATACCACAATAGAATTATCTACGAGCATACCGATACCTAATGCTAACCCCCCTAACGACATGATATTTAGGGAAATATCTCTCATAAACATGGGAATAAAAACAGTGATAATTGAAATTGGGATAGCAAAACCTATAGTTAAGGTGCTTCTTAATTCTCGTAAAAATAGATATAAAATCAGCAAAGCCAATAATCCACCATATAGAGCAGAATATTGCACTTCTTCTATTGAACGGACAATAAATTGTGACTGGTCACTAATAATATGTATACTCGCATCAGAGGGAAGAGAACTAAGCAGATTTTTTTTCTTAAATAGTTCTCTACGAGATTTTGGGTCTTCAAGAGTATGTATGCCATCGGTATCTCTTGCAACAGGTTGAAGTCCTAAAGACATCATTTCGTCTATTAGTTCAGAAAAACTTTTCTTTCTTTCAATCCCCAATAAATCCTTCACAAGATTACAGACTGTTACAGTATTGGAATCACCTTCTTTATAAATTTCCACTTCTATTGCATCTTCTCCGTTAATACGAATAATGGTATCCCTTTCTTTATTACCCCAACGGACAATAGCAACATCTTTTAGCTTAATAGGAGCAGATTTTTTTATATTATCAGAAAAATTCGTTGGTGTAGAAGATAGAGACTGTATAGATAAATTGGATGTGGGATTAGACTCAAATGAAGATAACGCCTTAGAAGAAGAAACAATTACATTTTTAATATCTTCAATATCTTGAAATTCTTTTAGGGTTCGGACGATATATTCTGTTTTCCCCTCAACCAATTTTCCACCGGCAACATTGATATTTTGACTTGCCAGACTTCGGATAATATCGTCTAATGATAATCCGAGGGATTTGAGCATCTTGCTATCTACAAGGATTTGTATTTCTTCTTCTTGTCCACCTTTAACAACAACCTGTGCAATACCGGTTTCTGCTTCTAAATCACTTTTGAGTTTCCTTTGAACTGATTCACGGAGAGCAGTTAGATATTTGTTTTTATCTTGTATATTTAAGTTGTTAGGAGGTGTAATTCCGATACGGATTACTGGATCCAAATTGGGATTAAATCTTAAAATAACCGGTTTTTTTGTAACTTCCTTTGGAGGTTCAAATAAATCCAGTCGGTCTCGAACATCTTGTTGAGCCACATTCATATCTGTATTCCAGAGAAATTCAAGAGTTATTTCTGATAGACCTACAGATGAAACACTACTAATTTCAACAAGTCCACTAACAATACTTAACATTTCTTCAAGGGGACGAGTTACTAATTTTTCTACATCCTCAGGAGCTGCTCCCTCAAATTCTGTTCGTATTGTTAGGGAAGGATACGATATTTCAGGCATTAGATTAATGGGAAGTTTTTGATAAGAACGCCAGCCAAAAACGATAATGGTAATAAATATCATTATTGTTGTTACGGGCCTATGTATTGGGAAAGATATAAAATAGGATGTACTCTGTTTTGTTGTCGGTTTGTTCACGGTTTCTCCCCACGGCATTTGGGTTGTGTTTCAAATTGTTATTGAAAATTAAGAAACGATTTGTTAGAAATTCAAGTACTGGAAGTACTCTTTTCTGATTGCAATATCTTTTCAAGAGATGTTACTTCAATTATTGAACCCGGTTTCAAATTCATTTGTCCTAATGTAATTACGAGAGTATTTTTATCTATACCCTGTAAAACCTCGTAATAATAACTATCTTCAAGACCTACCTGGATCTCTATTTTTTGTGCAGTAAATTGAATAGGATTATTTTTTAGTGAATTAAGGTCAAGTTCCTGTAAATTATTTTCATCTTTTGTTTGAGCAATAAAAATATATTTTCTACCACTTTCCTCCAAAACAGCATCTTTGGGGATTACAAGTGCTTCCGGATGTACCTCCATAATCAATTTCACGCGAGCAAAAGCGGAATCTTTGATGCATGTATTATTTTCAATTTTGTCAAAATGTAAAGTCGTTTTGATTGTCCCTGTGGATGGCTCTATTGTTGGACTGATTCGGAAAACAGATGCTATAAAGTTTTCTGATGGGCATGAATCAACGACAACTTCTGCTTTTTGGTCTATATATACTCTGGAAATTTCGCGTTCCGGTATATTGATGGGCAATACATATGAATCGGGGTCTACAATTGAAAATACAGGCATGCCTGTACTAACCAATACTCCCTTCTGAATATTTTTTCGTGTAATTATCCCATTGATAGGAGCGATAATAGTCTGATTTTTTAATTGTAGTTGTTGAATTTTCAATGTAGCTTCTGCTGCATCTAATGCAAAACGGGCATTGTCTCTTTCTACCTTTGAACCAATACCTTCTTTAAGACTATTTTCTGCAATCTCTAAAGCCGCTTTGCATTTTTCAATGTTAACTCTTGTTTGTAAAATTTGAGTTTGTACTTCAGATGTATCTAATTTTGCTAAGACCTGTCCTTCTTTTACATAATCACCTTCCTCAACCAATAACTCCTCACAAATTCCGATACCTTTGGAAATGACATCCACTTTTCTTTCGGCCGATATTCTTGTGGTAGTCTCAAAATATTTACTTATATCTCTTTTAGTAGGAAAGACCGCTTCCACAGGAAAAGCAATTGGCTTTGTGGTTTCTACTTTTGCATCATCATTGGCATCAACTTTTTTATTAAGAGAACAGTTTTGTAGTAGGGAAGTTATTGTAATTATCGAAAATACTAATATCAGACTATCGAATCTTCTCTTCATATTAACCTTCTATTTTCTTGTTTTACTTATATTGTTTAACATAAATCAGACAAATAATATTCTACTTTATATAATACTAATTTGACTATTTTTCATTACATTTTGTAACCCATTGGTTCATTTTTTTTACGATAACTATTGCAATAAATAAAAATTTGTAAATAATTTCTTGACAATTTATAATAAAAGTAGCATTATTAATAAGTGATGTAATTCATGCTATAATTGTATACTATTGTTGTGAAAAAGAAGAGCACAACTGGAGAAAAAATTATGAGTAAATCTGTGTATTTTTTGTGTATTCAAAGCATTTTATTCATTTCTTTATTACTGACAATCACAGGATGTCCACGAGAAGAACTAGGGGGCAATTTGATTGTGAATCCTACTTCTTTAGATTTTGGGACTAATGATACAAGTGCCTATATTCTTGTATGGAAAAATACAACAACAAGTTCAGTGGGTCCTATAACTGTAGAATCACAAGTCCCCTGGATTACTATTGAAGGATGTTCATCCGTTAATGAGGGTTGCTATAGCTCTGGACCGCAGGATAAAAAAAGAATTAAGGTAATAGTTGACAGAGAAAAAACAGACCTCGGACCTAATTCGGGAAATATAATTGTCAAGGCTACAAATGCTCCCTCTATAACAGTCCTTATCACTTTAAACGATATTATTAAAGTTGATTTTGATGCCTCGAATAAATTTACAACTGTTAATGATGCGATAAGATTCTTCAATCAGAGTGCTGTTCAATCAGGTACTATAAGAAAAGTAACATGGGATTTTGGAGATGGAGGGACATCAAATAGTTTTAATCCAACATATTTTTATCAAAAACCAGGAAATTATACGATAACATTAACCATAGAAACAGATAAAGGAATAGAAAAGAAAGTAAAAGAGAATTTTATAAATGTAGTTAGTGGTGATTTAACTGTAGATTTTTCAGCAAGTTCTCAGATAATTATGATAGGTGAAGAGGTTCAACTAATTGATAAAAGCCGTTCAGAAAAAGAAAATATTACCAACCGTTTTTGGGATTTCGGAGATGGAAAAACCAGTACAGTAGTAAACCCGAGACACAAATATGATAAACCCGGAATTTATTCAGTTACCTTAACAGTATATACAGAAAATCAAAATAAGTCGCTTACAAAGGAAGGGTATATTACTGTTCAAGATGGAGTCCCTCCTAAAGCTAAATTCTCAGTTAATCAAATTAAGCCATTTATTTATGTGCCAATTCAGTTCACTGATTTATCTGAGGCAGGCAGTTCCCCAATAACAAATTGGTTGTGGGATTTCGGAGATGGAAATACCTCGACAGAGCAAAATCCACAATATGCTTTTACAAGAATTGGGAATCAGCAAATAAAACTTACAGTGACAAATAAATTTGGAAGTAGTTCCTTTACTTTACCAGTAGAAGTAATATATATGCCACCTATAGCAGAATTTTCTGCCGAACCTCTTATTTTGTATGTAGATGAAGCCGTATTCTTTGCAGATTTATCTAGGAAAGGAACGGAGCAAATTATTCGTTGGTTATGGGATTTTGGAGATGCTTCAACAGAAATAATTGAATATCAACCTTATTCCCATGAGAACGGAAACACAAGACATACTTACACACAAGCGGGAACATATTCTGTCTCTCTTACGGTAAACACAAGTACTACATCAAATAATGAAAGTACTGTTAAGAAAAGTTCGTATATAACTGTTCATAAGGCACCAGACCCGAAATTGAGTGTTTCAACAAGAAGCCCTATTATACAAAAAGAAACAGTTTTCCTTAACCGAACAGCATTAGGCACAGAAACGGAATTAACCTACGAATGGAATTTTGGAGATGGTTCACCTGTTAAAATAGTAAATACAACCGAATCAGTTTCACATATTTATACGGAACCAGGTGTTTATGATGTCACATTAAAAGTAAAGACACCTTTAAAAACTTTTCAAAGTACACCTGTAAAAGTATATGTAGATGCTCCTCCTATTCCTGACTTTGATTATAGCCCCAAACGAATTACAGTTGAAGACTTAGTTCAATTTACAGATTTATCTAACTCTGAAAATACAAGGCCTATAATTGGTTGGATATGGTCTTTCGGTGATGGCTCGGAAGTTTCAACCATGCAGAATCCGAAACATAGGTTTTCTACATCCGGGAAGTACAAAGTGGAGTTATATCTGTTATTTACCCATTCGAAGAGTGGGGAACAACTCAGAACTTCTCCTGTTTCAAAAACGCTTACTATAGGTCCTGCAGTTCCGCCTGTAGCAGGATTTAGAGTGGAAAGTCCTTGTGCTATTATTGGTAGTGATGTCAAATTCTATGACCAATCAAAAGTTGGAACTGCCCCTATCGTTAATTGGGAATGGGATTTTGGTGATGGGGAAACATCCAATGAACCTTCTCCGATACATAAATATTTAACAGCGGGTACTTATACAGTTAAATTAAAAGTACAAACCGAAGGCGGTTTAGAATCTGAAGCAGTAAAAGAAAATCTTATTGAAGTCAGTAATTACTCCAGTCCCTTAGATATTTTTGTCAGAGAACGCGACCCGGAATATACATGGAATACACCAACGGAATATCCTGTAAATTTTACATCGGGTTCCGTTTCTGTACGGTTAGCAACTGCCTATATAACTCGTATGACTTCACAAGCATGGCGTGAAGCATCTGAATTATATAGCGGGAGAATTTGGAAACATAATTTATCAATTATAGTGCCCGAGCGGAAACGCAATGATACAGCATTATTATTCGTTGATGGGGGGAGTATAAACAGTTCTCCTCCCAATGAGCAAGAAAGATTGTTCTTTGGCGAACTTGCCGCATTATCAGGCTCTATTGTTGTTCATATAGATAATGTGCCAAATCAACCCATAGTGTTTATTGATGATTATGATGCAGAAAGAAATGTTGTATTAAAGTCTCGCACAGAAGATGATATTATTGCATATAGTTATGATAAATATATGAATGAATATAAAAATGGAAATGATGATTATCATTGGCCCTTATTGTTAGCGATGGCAAAATCCGCTGTCCGCGCCATGGATACAACCCAGGCGATATTAGGAGATAATGCCCCATCTGAATTCATTATATCCGGTGGTTCCAAACGAGGTTGGACTACATGGTTGGCAGGATTAACCGACTGTCGCATTAAAGCTATTGCCCCTCTTGTAATAGATGTTCTAAATATGGATAAACAAATGGAACATCACAAAAAAGTTTATGGCTATTGGGCACCTTCAATTTACGCGTATGCACAGATGAAAGTTTTTGATAGACTTCTCCCTGATGGAGGAAATCTGCTTCCAGAAGCAGAATCTTTATTGAAAATTATAGACCCATATGAATATGTAGAAAGAACACAAAATATTCCAAAATTCATTATGAATTCCTCTTGTGATGAATTCTTTGTGCCTGATTCATCAAAATGGTACTTTGATGATTTATTGGGAGAAAAATATCTAAATTATGTTCCTAACGTTTCTCATTCATTGGGAGATGAATTTGATTTTGAAACGGATGCGGTAAAAAATCTGTTAGCATGGTATTTAGCGAAAACTCAAAATGTCCAACAACCTACTTTTACCTGGCAAAAAGTTACAACAGGAAATACAAATACGATAAAGGTGGTTATCGGCAGTCAATTTACTTCATTGGTCAAAGAAGTAAAACTATGGCAATGCAACAATCCAAATGCAAGAGATTTTAGGAAATACAAGATTGATGCTATTAACGTTCAATATCAAAGTCAGATACTACAACCTCAGTCTCCTGGGGTATACATTGCAACAGTAACGACACCTTCTCAGGGATACACAGCATATTTCGTACAACTGGTTTTCAACAATCCGTCAAGATTCCAGATGGCGGTCCCCGGATTGACAGTTCCTCCATTAGTTTATACCACACCTATTTATATAACTCCAGAGAGTTATCCCCAATATACTTCCGAAAGATATACAAATTATAAGTATCCTTATTTAGTATTAAGAGGCTCTCCGTATGATATGGGGTTGGATTATGGGAATTTGATGAAAAATGAAATCATCAATCATGTGAATTATGTATTAGGTAACTTGAATAGATTCGGAGTAAATCCAACCATTCTTGACAATGCCTGGAATATTCAAAGTGGGAATCTTGATGAAAGAGTTCGGCAAGAGTTGCAGGGTATTGCAGATAGTACAGGTGTTAATTATGATACATTAGGAAAATTACAATTAGTTGAATGGTTAAGCACATATTCTACCACGAAGGCATCCGGTGCTTTGTTATGGTCAACGGCTACAAACATGCCTTCGTTCTTTGGGTTTTCACCCTTAATTCAAACATATTCCTTAAATCGTCAATTATTTAGTAACGGACAGCAAACCTATCCCGCTGTTATATTTTATATCCCAGAACAGGGATTTCCGCATATATTATTTACATTTGCCGGAATGGTTGTCAGTAGAGCCGGTGTCAATGTCGCAGGTCTTACATATGGAGACATCCCTGTTTTCAACGAGCCTATTATATTAAATGAAAATATGTTAATGGCATTTCGTAGTGCTCTGTATGATTTTAATAGATTAAGTTCATTAATAGAATGGACAGATAATTCTTCTTTAGGTAGATTACATTCCTATCTACTGGGTGATGGAAGATATGAACTAAGAGGAGCAAAATATGTAGTTAAATCCTCTTCAAGAGTACTCATTAGAGATAATGATATAAATGATGATTATCGTCCAAATATTCTCAGTAATGTAGTTTATGATGCAGATTCATCAACAAGAGCAAATAATATATATACATTAATAAGAGATAACTATGGACAATTAGTTGAAACAGGGCTTTATTCATTATCTCAAAGAGGAGCCATTACAAGTCCAAGTTCAAATCTAATGAATTTAGTAATCGACGCTACTGCATTAAAAGGATATGTTGCTATTGCGAGTGGAACTCAAGGGGCAAATACCCAAACATTTGAAGTATATAATTTCCAGAATATCTTGCCATAAATAAAAATAACACATTTTATAAAACTCAATAACAAATAATCGGGCAATTTATAAAATAAATGGAGAGTTTATTAAATGAGTGAATTAATGAAGCGTATTTTGCGGGGAGAAAATGTTTTAGAAGAACTTAAAAATTTAGATGGAAAAGTATTAGTTGTTTCTATGAAAGTACCATGGGAAGGGATTCAGAAATATATTTTTTGGGAACCTGATGAGATTATCTGGGCGCAGGAAATGGAATTAGAAATAATAGAGAGTATGGAGAAAGAATTAGCCAATTTTGATTGGGTTGTAGGGATAGGAGGGGGGGTTAGTTGTGATCTCGCAAAGTATATAGCATGGAAGAAGGATAGCCCATTAGTATTGGTCCCTACGATTGTTTCTGTTGATGCCCCATTTACACCATCTATTGCAGTGAGAGAAAATAATGTAGTTCGTTATGTAGGAAATATTATCCCTGAAAAGATTTTGGTGGATTATAGAATTATTAGAGATGCTCCCAAGCATCTAAATAGGGCGGGGGTAGCAGACCTTTTGAGTATTCATACTGCGTTGTGGGATTGGAAATGTTCTGCAGAAAACAATAACGAAAAATATGATGAAAAAATTGCCAGAGAAGCAAAAGAATGTCTTATAGAGATTGATAAGATGGCAGAAGAAATTTTTAATGTTACACCAAGGGGAATAGATACAATTGTAAACTTATATTGTAAAGAAGTGGAGTTGTGTAATATCTTTGGGAATGCACGACCTGAAGAGGGGTCAGAACATATTGTTGCTTATCATGTAGAATATTTGACTAAGAGACAGTTTTTACATGGAGATTTGGTGGGTTTTGGAATATTTTGTATGAGTAGATTGCAAGAGAATGAAATAGAATGGATAACAGGTTTAATGAATAGGTGTGGAATAAAGTATAAAGTAGATCATTTGATGATAGATGAAATATCTCAAACTTTATTAGGATTAAAAAGATTTAAAGATGAAACAGGACTGTTTTTCAGTGTCATTGATGTAAAGGAAATTAATAAAGAGTTTGTAGATCAAATATTAATTGAATTAAATCAAACATAAAAGAAGGAAAGGGATATGAAAAAAATGATAGCGATTTTTACAATTCTGTTGGTTTTATTATGTGGAATTTCAATGATGACATGGGCAGAAACAGCATCTTTTGCAGAAGGAAAACCTATCTGGTTAAAGAATCGAGCTAAGGAGATGAATGACTTCGCAGGATTTAGGGCAATATTCAGCATTGAAAAAACAAATGGTGTTTTATTGCGTTGTGCGGGTCATGATTTTTATAGAGTTTATGTTAATGGGAAATTTGTTTTATATGGTCCTGCTAGAGGTCCACATGGATTCCATCGTGTCGATCAAATAGATATATCTAAGTATGTACAAAAGGGAGAAAATCTCATTGCAATAGAAGCAATCGTATATAATGTTAATGGTTATGGAATTACAAATCAACCGGGTTTTATTCAGGCAGAGGTTGTGCAAGGTAAAAAAGTATTGTGTGCAACAGGTTCAGAGAAAAATCCTTTTGTGGGATATGACTTGATTTATAAATATAAGAAAGTAGAACGATATAGTTTTCAAAGAGGCTTCATGGAAGCATACCGTTTAAACCCTCAATCGTTGAATTGGATAAATAAAAAAGAAAATGCACCTACACCGTATGATGTAGAAATCGTAGAAAACAAAGCACTTATCCCTCGTGGTGTCCCTATACCTACCTTTGAAATTGTTTCACCTAAGAAAATAATTATAGAGGGAAAAGTAGATTTACAAAAACCCATAGAACATCCATGGATTAATAAAAGTGTAGAACCGAGGGCTACTTTTTTAGGTTACCCCCTTGACCAACTTGAATATTCTCCTCCAAAAGATTTCCAAACGATGACAATAGAAAAAGGAGTCCTGATAGAGAAACCTATTTCTCTTCCTGTTGTTATTAACAATTCAAGTTATGATGTATTCGATTTTAGTAGAAGCATGACAGGTTTTATCTGTGTAAAGATAAAAGTTGAAGAACCTACCAAAGTATTTATTACCTTTGATGAAATGTTACGAAATGAAATGGTGGATTGGAAACGATTAGGTTGTCATAATCTTATTGCATTGAACTTTTTAGAAAAAGGAGAATACGACTTTGAGTCAATTGAACCCAATACTTTCCGATATATGCAAATTACTGCTACGAATAATCCAATTTCCATTTTGTCTATGGGCATAAGGTTATATGAAAATCCAGAAGCTCAAAAAGCAAAATTCATTTGTTCCGATGAAAGACTAAATAGAATTTTTGAGGCGGGAAGAGCCACTTTTGCACAGAATGCTGTAGATATATTTATGGATTGTCCACATCGGGAAAGAGCAGGTTGGTTATGTGATTCATTTTTTACATCGCGGGCAGGTCTTGTTCTAACAGGGAATACCTCTGTGGAAAAGAATTTCTATGAGAATTTTATGCTTCCATCGAAGTTTGAGTTTTTACCCGATGGCATGTTGCCTATGTGTTATCCTTCCGACCATAATGATGGGACATTCATTCCTAATTGGGCAATGTGGTTTGTTGTACAACTTGGCGAGTATGTAAAAAGAAGTAATGATTACGATTTGGGAAATGCTCTTAAACCTAAAGTTTTAGCATTGCTTAAATTCTTTGACCAATACAAGAATTCGGATGGACTTTTAGAAAAATTACCCAGTTGGGTATTCGTGGAATGGTCAAAAGCTAACGATTTCGTCCAAGATGTAAACTATCCATCTAATATGTTATTTGCGGGTGTTTTAGACACTGTAGCAGAATTATATAATTTGCCAGAATATAAACAAGAGGCAGAAAAAATGAGAGAAATTATTCGCAAACAATCTTTCGATGGCACATTCTTTGTAGATAATGCTGTTCGAAAAGACGGTAAATTAGAAGTTACAAAAAACCGTACCGAAGTTTGCCAATATTTCGCTTTCTTCTTCAAAGTAGCCACAAGAGAAACCTACCCCGATCTGTGGAATATAATTAAAAATGATTTTGGACCTCATAGAAAAGAGAAAGACAAGAACAAATACCCCGAGGTTCATCTTGCAAATTCGTTTATTGGTAATGTTCTTCGGGCAGAGCTATTGACAATGAGTGGTGAGGGAGATAAAGTGCTTGATGAGTCTGTAGGATATCTGGATTATATGGCACAAAGAACAGGAACCCTGTGGGAGAATGTAGATGATGGAGCCAGTTTGAATCATGGCTTTGCTTCACATATCGTTTATATTTACGATAGAATTGCATTAGGTATTAGTGAATTTGACCCTGTAAATAAGAAAATTAAAGTTGTATTTCGTCCCTTATCCTTAAAATATTGTGAAGGGGAAATCCCTGTTGGAGATAATCAAAGTATAAAAATGAAGTGGGAACAAGATGATGCTACTATAAAGTATAGATTAAGTGTCCCGCAAGACTTTACTGTAGAAGTCGAAAACCTTACATCTAAAAGTCTGATTAAGGAGTCTTTATAGTTAGTTCGCAATCACCCCTTTAACCAATAAAATATTGGAAATCTTTGTCAATAAGAGGTTTTATATCTTTCTTATAAATAATAGAATCGGTGACTTCATTTTTATGATTTTCCCAGAAGGATTCCCATTCCTTAATAGAATCAATCTTTTTGCCATTTAATTCTGTTTTCCATAAATTATTTAATGCTTCTTTGCTGGAATTTACAATTCTCGGTTCGGGATGATTAAGATTTTCTATTAGAACGGGAGTTACAGACTTTAATCCGATATGTGCAATCGCATAGTTTGTTATTATACAAACATCAATGTCAGGGTCCACAAGACCACGAATAATTAGATCGTAACTTTCTATATCGTTAGCAACGGCTAAAAGTTCTATAGATTTTCCACGAACAGTTGGGGCAGAATCCATAATTCTCTCTCTTAATATTTTGATTGTTTTATTTTTATCTATTTTAAATAAAATTTCTAAAATATAAGGTGTAGTTGTAGGAGCATAGGAAGGAAGATAATACTCTAAATAAGGAAAAATATCCATAGATTTTTGTAATTCAAATAATTCGTTTTTTGCAGTAATTCGGTCAAACTCTTCACCCCATTGTATTCTATTAATAAGTGCTTCTATTTGTGCTCTTTGGTTTTTATTGAGTCCCGTTTTTTCTGTTAATAATTTATCTTGTTTTTCCCATTCTTTTTGAGCTTCATCTAAGTTTATTTCACCTGTCTTATTGTTTTTTTCAATACTAAGAATTTCTTCTTTTAAGTACTTTAAATTCCTATTACCCACTTTTATAGTATAAATTCCATTGGATGATTCTTCTACTATTTTACCATCAAAAGTTATTCCATTTTTCAATGTGAAAGTGTCGGGAAAACACACTATACTTATGAAGAAAAAATAGAAAAATAAACTTATATACTTTTTGTACATGATTTTGACCTCCAAATTAAAAAACGAAAAGGTTATCGATAATAAAAAGCGATTTTTCGGTAACTAACGACATTGGGGTCTGTAATTTCAAGGAATCTACGGACACGTGGGTCATAATACATAGTTAACCCAATTCCCACACCATTGTTTGCGGGAACAAACACGCCTAAATCAGCGGAAACAATACCTCCACGAATTAGCATTTTTCCATAAGTATTGGAATTGTGTCTTGTTTTACTTCGCACAATACACCAGATAGAGTTGTTACTGTATAAAAGACCATCAAATTGGAATGGTCTCCCTGAAGCAGGACGAGTTAATTCATCATTAAACCAAATCCGTCTTAAAACATCCTCGCTTACCCAGTTCATATCCGGATTACAGTAATGATAGGTTGCCCGACTTAGAATTTCAAGAGGTAAACCTTTTTGGATAAGATAGTCTCTTAATAATTTCACCCCAGATTCATTGTATTTTACTGCATGTTCATCTGTAGCGTCATATATATAAATCTTATCTGGTTGACTTGCCCTTAACCCATAAAAACGAGGTTTATAGTTGGGGTCTGCTAATGCCTTTTGCAATTCCATTCTATTAAATAATTTTAATTCGGATGTTGTAAAACTAAATTGTTGCCCTCGCCTCCCCTCAACAATTTGTCCTGCATCTACAGAATCAGGGTCAAAATATCCCCATCTTAAAGTTTCAGTTACATTATTAATAGTTACATTATTTGTTCTATGAGGATTTCTAACATCAATGCTATATTGATTCCATTGAGGGTATTTTTCATTATTTCTTGCACTGTGGTTAACACCTCGAACGGTAAGGTAGTCTCCAAGCATGATACTCCCTCCAGCTACCAGAGAAAAAGCATTGGTTGTCCCGTCTTCGGCTTTTCCAAATTCGCCGGGGGCATCAGCATAAGTTACATCCCCTACAACATAAACATTACCTCTTACTAATAACTGCCCTTCTCCTTTAATCTTCCCTGCAATGATTAAATCACCATTAACAGCTACAGTCCTTTCAATTTGTATGGGGTCTTGTTCTGTTCCAATAAGTATTAAGTTCCCTTCATAAGTTCCTGTTGTAGATAAACTATTTAATGCAGAGTTGGACGCTGTTGGAAGTGGATTGGTGGGGTTGGTAGGAATATAAACAGAACCTCTTGGTACACCATAGGCAACACCTGATGTTATTTGTCCTGGAGGAGGCGCTTCCCCTTCAACAATAGGATTTTCAAATCGAACTCTACCATTGGCAGTATTTAAAACTACTTCAAACTCTTCATCATCTACCAGTCTATTATTATTGTCATCCGGAAAGGGAGCAGGAAAATTATTTGGAACAAGACCATCTGTTTGTTTTTGTTCATCAGTGGGATAATTCATGTACAAATTAGCAAACTGGACAAGGTCTCCGTTAGGAGTGGTCCCTGCATTTTGTAAATTTGCAATTTGCATATTTCCACTGGAGTCTTGAACTATCTTCCCATTAGTATTATTAATACGGTAAGATTTTAAGGTCGAATTTTGCAGGTCTGATATAGAAAACTCAGTCCCATCAGGTTTATAGACTCTTCCACGAGTATAAAGTGTTCCTGCCACGCGACTATCTGCTTCTGTAGGTCGAACTAACATAGATTCAAGAGATGCCACTTTAATACGGTCAAATGTATTGAAATTGGAAGGATCACTATTCCTAAATAAATCTAAAGATTGAAATTCTGCATGACATAGGATACAACTAATATTATTGGCAAGTACAGCAAATTCTGTATGAGGACTTGCCCTCCCTCCAATATTCACAACCTGAACAGCCGTCTTAGTAATACCATTTCTCCGTGCGGTTGAGGTGATTGTTAAGAAGGAACGCGACCATTCATCATATCTCGCAATATGAACACTTTCAATTTGTGCAATCACTTGATTATTATTTGGATTTCTTAATGGAATAGGCTGATTGATAAGAGCCCAACCTCTTTGGTCATATCCAGCAGGATAAGTTTCAAAAATAGCATTCCCATTCCCTGTTTCGTCAACATCTTTTGTCCCATTAAAGTTTAAGTCTTCATTTATTGGAATACTTAAATTGTTATCGAGATAGTACCGATAAGAAGCCCAATTCCGGGTAGTATTTCCACTTGTTTCAATGTAATCGTCCCACAATCTTTTTAGTGCAAGGTCTATTCCTGCCTGTGCCGCCTCGCGGAGAATAATATCATCCGCAGAAAAATCAGTTTCTCTCTTGTTATTGACAATTATGGTAGATATTATACCTATTGCTCCTAAAATTACTATAATAGCAACTGTAGAGAAAATTAAAGCAATTCCCGACTTCTTTTTTCTTTTTATTTGCATAACTCTATCTCCTAATTTTCTAATTTAATGGTTCCACTGAGCTCAGCGCGGATTAACGGTCCTTCTCCAGGACCCATTCGTTTCGTGCCTTCCAAATAAATATATAGTAAAGTAGGTGTATTGGATGAGTCGCTTCTGTCGGGTAATAATTGAAATTCAACATTACTTATACAGTTAGCACTACCAATTACCCGACGGTTATTCCCCTGTACCATGACTAATCTACGCGTTAATGCTCTGTCACCATTTGTATCTTCTCCATCATCCAGAAGAGCGTTAGCAGGAACTCCACCAGCGGAACGATCTTCATTCTCGAATAATACAGTAATAGGTTGTGATGATTGAATAAAAGCAGGGGTAGTAACAGGGACAGGAACAAAAAAACGCAACCCACGTCCTTCATTTTGTATCTGGATAGCTTCCGCCCCTGAGGGCATAGTAGGAGGGGTAACATTTGCAGATACTTCTGTATATGCCTGTTTTACTAATTCTGAAAGTTCATTGAAAGTATTCCTTAAATCAGAATCAATTTCATTTTGTACATAGGATAAAGATGACGATTTTACAGAGGATTGTAATGCTAAAAAACTTAACAAGGATATAATTCCCATTAAGGCAACTGATATAGTTACCTCAACTAAAGTAAAGCCTTGCTTATCTTTTTTCATAAATATACTCCCTTTTTATCTTGAAGTTATAATGGTTGCCATAGTATCCCTTATCACATGCCCACCAGCAGAGGTCCAAGTTGCTGTAACATAAACCTGTACAGGATTATCTGTCCCTCCAGCTGGATTCCCATTCATGTTTCGTAAGGCAACATTAATCTGTAAACCCGGTATAGCTATAGGATGCTCCTCAATGGATACCATAGAAAGCCAATCATTAGAAGTTCTCGCATTGGCCCACGCATAGAAACCTTCCCAGTTGAAACCATCATTTCCTACTGTAAAATCTTTTCGTTTCTCTCGAATGGCTTCAATTACCGCACGACAAGCATGTAATGCCTGAATGCGTTCTCTTTGTACTTGTAGGTTATTATGAGAAGAAACTAATATAACTGCAGAAACTCCAACTACAAAAGCAAAAATAGCCACTGCAATCATTATCTCGATTAATGTTAAACCTATATTGTTTTTCTTCTTCATAAATATTACTTCCTGTTATATATATTTTAATTAGAAAATAATTTATTCAAATAATTATAACACAAAATAGTTAAAAAATATTTTAAAATAGCGAATAATTTCACATAATATGTGAAAAATCACACGCATTTAATTAAAAAAAGAAATTTTAAGACTATATGTTGTAAATATTTATTTGGAGGGAGTTATGAAAAAATCTTTAAGATTTTTGCCCCTTCAGACGGGTAAGATATAATACAAGAACCATTTCGTCCTGTGATATTATTATATTTATCAATTAATTTATGAATAAATGATTCTACATATTTTGTTTCAACTAAGTTGATAGTACATCCCCCAAACCCAGCACCCGTCATTCTTGAACCTTTACAACCTTCAATATTTCTTGCTATGTCAGTCATGACTTCAAGTTCGCGATTCGTAACCTCGTAGTCTTTTTGTAAACTATAATCCGATTCATTAAGCAAATCTCCTACTTTTTTAATATTCCCCTGTTTTAGTGCCTCTATACACGAAAGAACACGATTATTTTCTGTGAGAACATGATACGCTCTTTTAAAAGATATAGGATTCATTTTATCTTTTATTTCAATTAATTCTTGAAGAGTAAAATCCCTTAAATGGGTTCCCGATTTTTTGAAGACAAAGTTTAAAGTGTTCAAAGCATCATTACATTCCAATACTCTTTCATTATATTTTGACCCTGTAAGACCTCTCGGACAATTGGTATTAGCAATAACAAAAGTATGTTCAGGTATATCAATAGGAATAAGTTCATATTCTAACGACCTACAATCTAAGAATAAAGCATGTCCTTCCTTCCCACATCTGGATATAAATTGGTCCATAATACCCGATTTCAGCCCTAAAAATTCATTTTCAACGCGTTGTCCCAATTTTGCTGACTCTACATCATCTATTATGAAGTTTCCCAATGCTTCGAATAGTTTTAATACAGCCATTTCGAGGGAGGCAGAACTACTCAGTCCACAAGCCATGGGAACATCGCCTACTATTATTCCATCCATTCCAGAAAGTTTATAACCTGATTTTCTTAATTCATAAGATACACCCATAATATAATCCATCCAGGGATCAATTGGATTACGAGACGGATAATTCAGGTCTGCAATACTTTGGCGATTAGTGTTTAATGCATAAAAATTTAAATGGGAATCATCTCTTTTTTTACCTGCAATATAGGTTCCTTGTTCCAAAGCCATTGGTAAAACATAACCATGATTGTAGTCAGTGTGTTCGCCTATAATATTTACTCTTCCCGGTGCTTTTACTATAACATCGGGTGTTGTATTAAATATGTGGTAAAATTGCTGTTCTAAATATTTTAAAATTTCTCCCATAGTTGTTTAACTCCTGAAAAGGGTTTATTTTGAGGGATTTATACTATGCTTTGCTCTGTTTCAGGATCAAAAAAATGAACTTTTTCAATATCCAGGTTAACAATAAAAGGTTTCCCTATAGGTGGTTCATTAATGAGTTTGAGTTTAACTGTAAGAGTTGTTGTTTCTGCATTTAAATATAAATTCATTTCAGAACCCATCGGTTCAACAACATCCACAATCGCAGAAATAGAAATCCCTTTTTGGGGTATCTGGTTCTGATTAACAATAAAATCTTCGGGTCGAATACCTAAAACTATTTTTTGATTGATAAAATTATTCAATTGTCCTTGCAAGATTTTGGGTACAATTATCTCTATATTTTTTGTATCTGTAAAATATATTTCATCCTCTTTTTTAATGATAATTCCTTCAACCATATTCATGGGTGGACTTCCTATAAAGCCTGCAACGAATTTATTGGCTGGTTTACGATACAATTGTAAGGGTGTCCCTATTTGCTGAACAGTCCCATTATTCATAACAACGATGCGGTCTCCCATTGTCATAGCTTCTATCTGGTCATGAGTTACATAGATAATAGTGGCTTTTAATTGATGATGTAGTTTCGATATTTCTGCACGCATTTGAACACGCATTTTTGCGTCAAGATTAGATAAAGGTTCATCAAAAAGAAATACTTTAGGGTTACGAACTATAGCTCTGCCGACCGCAACTCTTTGCCTTTGTCCACCCGATAAAACTCTCGGTTTTGCATTCAAGTATTCTGTTAGACCTAATATTTCAGCCGCTTCGCGGACTCTTTTATCTATTTCTTGCTTAGATACTTTTCTTAACATTAATCCAAATGCCATATTTTTATAAACTGTCATGTGGGGGTATAGAGCATAATTTTGGAAAACCATAGCAATGTCTCTGTCTTTGGGATGAACATCATTTACCAGTTTCCCATCAATATATATTTCCCCTGAACTAATTTCTTCAAGTCCTGCTACCATGCGTAATGTAGTCGTTTTCCCACAACCTGATGGTCCCACAAGCACCATAAATTCTTTATCTTCTATTGTAATATTTACATTTTTAACTGCAATCAGACCATTGGGATATGTCTTGGTTAAATTTCTTAATTCAACTTTTGCCATGACTATCTTCCTGTTTATATGTAAAAATATTATATTTTCATATTGTATTGGGTTCCATTTCATTAATTAAACTTGTTCGGAAGTCTTCAGGTATATCCTTATTATTAATTAGAAAAGAATCGAAGATATTCTCTAAAACATTTTTCCCGCTTGGAGAATTAGAATCGCATGAAATGTTTTGAGGAGTGTTTATTTCTATTTTCATGGGTTCTATATTTTGGGTAATCACTACTTCAATTTTTTTTGTAGAAATAGAATTTATATTTGAAAAAAATGATTTCGCTGAATAGGACACTTCTTTTTTTAGTATTTTTGATAAAGTCCCTATATTAGTTCCTTTTCCGGGGAGATGATATAAATTTATTTGAAGGTTATTTATATATATTTTATAGGTT
>CALLRP010000014.1 GCA_938014335.1 uncultured bacterium | reverse complement strand
TATATTTCTTTTACATTAGATTGTCAGTTAAAAAAAATAAATTAGTATATAAAAAAAGACCCCGAATAGGTCAATAACATCGTAACCCCCAGTGGAAACTGAGGAAATCAGCAAAAAAAATACGAAGTTGTTTAATAGATTTATAAACAATGGAATTTAGAATAAAAAAGGGTTAATCCAGAGGTTTCATATATAAAAATAATAAAATTAAAAAATATCAAATATATGTCTCGGTGAAAACATGCAATAAATTTGATAATAATAAACCCACTTTACATCCTATTGAACTAACATTATATTAATATTCCTTTCTTTATATTTAAAAATCTTATACAGGAGTAAAAAGAAAATGAAAGCAACGGTTGAATGTTTAGAGTGTTTCATGAGGCAAGCCTATCGCTCTGCCGTGTTAGCCACTAAAGATGAAGAAATCCGTCGTCAGATTTTGGTAAAGGTGGGTGAGGAATTAGGGAAAATGGACCTGTCTCTCTCACCGGCTGAATTATCCCTTATCATCTATAAAATAACCAATGAACTATCTGAAAACCCCGACCCTTATGCAGAACAAAAAAAAGTACAAAACGAATTCGCATTGAGTATTGAAAATGATTTAAGAAAAATAATGGCACAAAGTTCGTATCCACTATTAACTGCACTTCAACTTTCTGCAGCGGGAAATATAATTGACTTGGGAATTCTAAAATCCGAAGAAATCGATATCCATTCTGCAATCGAACATGCCATCACTATTAGTTTCGCGGTAAATCACTTCGAACAATTTGAAAAAGACTTACACAAATCACAAAATATCCTCTTCTTTCTGGATAATGCTGGTGAAATTGTTTTCGATAAAATTTTAATCGAAGAGTTACAAAAACATACAACGGTAACTGCGGTAGCAAAAGGGGCACCCATTATTAACGATGCCTGTATGGAAGATGTCTATACTGTAAAACTGCATGAAGTTTGTGAAGTCATCGCTATGGAAAAAGGCTGGATAGGAGCCCCCTGGAGGCAATTAGAACTTCCCCTCCGTAAAAGAATGGAAAAGGCAGATATTATTTTAGGGAAAGGACAGGGTAATTACGAAACTTTGGATGATTATCCCGGAAATGTTTACTTACTTCTCAAAGCAAAATGTAGGGTCGTTGCAAAACACATGGGTGTACAAGAAGGTGAAATTGGTTTTGTCTCTACACAATTACTTAATAAAAATATATCATCAAATACGAAGCAGAAATTATTAATGAGATAAAAAAATGAAATTTCAAAACAGTTAGATACTGAGATTAAAAGAGGTAATTCCTGATAAGTTGGGAGCTTCTTTCTTTTCTATATGAGAGGGGTCTTCTATCGGTTCTTCTTTTTGATAAATTTCAAATGCTTCTTTCCATGTTTCGCGCATATTCTTCATGTGTTCGATACCCTCACGGATAGGTTTTACATCTTTTTTCAAGTTTCCCTGCACCAATAAGTAGTAAATATATTCATATATACGGTCTATATTTACAGCAACTTCTCCTCCCACATCTATTCTTAGTGAACTGCGTAGTTCTGCAATAATTTCCTGAGCCCGAATTAAGTTGCGATGCACCGACTCAATATTGTTTTTTTCCATCTGACGAATGGCTTCTTCTGCCCTTTTTATTGCACCATCAAAAAGCATTAATATCAATTTTCCTTGTGAAGCAGTATTAATATTCACCGCTTTATATGTATTTACAGTTGCTGTTTGAGGTGTCATGTTCCCGTCTCCTCTTTTTTTATGTTAAGGTGCTATTTAATCGTGCTAATGAAGTATTCTGTCCTTGCAAACTTTGCATCATCTGCTCCATCAAAGTAAATTGACGACGCAACCTCGCCTCTTTCTGATTCACCCGATACTCAATATTTGAAATTTGATTGTTTATAGAGTTTATCTGCGAATCAATTGAACCATTTGTTTTTATTCGTTCATTCAAAAATCCATTGAAACCGGAAATCTCATCCAAATATGGGAACAAAGTATTTACCAATCCCGTTGAAGAGGAATTAGAAAACAATTCCATAACATTGGTTTTATTATTTCGCAGTGCCTCCTTAAACTTATTAGTATCTAAACTGATACTGGGTATCGCAGATGAATCAAAATTGCTCCCCGTTGAAAACCCGACATCTGCCAAACTCTGATAAGGACCTGAAATTCCACTCACAGTATTGAAAAAGCTCTGCTGTAAATAGGAAGCTATCTCGCGGATAAAGGATTCTCTATTCAGAACCGCTCCTTGTGCAGTTGATTCCCGAATTTGGCGTATAGCATCGTTAAAAGAAGTTAAGAAATTTTGTATATTCTCTACAACTTTATCTTCATCTGTATCTACTGTAATTGTTGATGTTCCCGTTTTCAGAAATGTCAAGGTCGTTCCTGTAATAGCATCTGTAACGATATTGCTATTTCGTGTCTGTTCCGCTCCGCTATTTATCTTAAATATAGCATCCGAGCCTGCGGTTTGACTTGCGGATGTAAGATTCATTATAGAAAGAAAATTACTTGTATCTGAAACCCCTCCAAATCGAATAAGCCGACTACCCATATCTTTCGCAACAAATCGTAGCGTATCCGCTGTTGAATCATAACTCGCCGTTACACCCGCATCCGAAGCATTAATCCGCGAAAGCACATCCGCTAAAGTATCGCTTGCGGGATCAATAGTAATACTAAACCCATTGATACTAAAAGACCCTCCGGTTATCGCCCCATTTTGCAGATTCAAATCTTGTAATTTAACCCCTGTATTTATGGCTCCTAACGGTTGTCTGCTTTTCAGCTCCGTAGAACCACTACCATTAGTATATTGAACTGCATTATTCCAACCTAATGCAGAAATTAAATTACTTGTATCATTAGAACTCCCTAAAGTAATTCGTGTCGTATCACTCGGATTGGTATTTGCCAAATAAATTCGATCTTCACTCGCATTGTAGGTAGCCGTCACACCCGCACTACTTGAATTTATCATAGAAATAACATCATTCAAATTTTGCGTAGCAGGGTCTACATTAAACTGGATACCATTAATAGTAAAAGTGCCTGCCTGAACAGTCGTTGTCAGGCCACTGTTTTCAAGCGTGGCATTGGGGTCAATTGGAGAACTTACTCGCCCACTACTGTTTGCCACAGTTGCAGACGCCAACTGAACAACCTCCACCTGATATGTGCCCAGAACAGGATTTTCGCCCGATACACTCGCCTGAACAACACTGGTCTCAGAACTGATAGATTTATATGCAGTAAAAATATTATTTAAATTAAAATCTTGAAGCCTATTCCGAAGGGTTGTCAATGCTGTCCGCACATTTTGTATGGCAGTTCTTTGCCTTTGGAGTTGTGTTACCCTCTGTTGCAAACGCGTTATCGGCTGACGCTCAATACGCATTAACTGATTAATTATCGTATTGGTATCCAACCCCGAAACCAATCCGCCAATATTAAATGTGCCCGACATAGGCTTTCTCCTATTTCAGCTATTATACTCTACTCTATTTTTCGGCAAGAAAATTAAAAACTTTAGTCTTTTTCTCAAAAAAATTCTGAAAACCTTATGTTTTATTTCATAAATTAAAATATTATAATAATAATGCTATAAACAAAACGATGTGCCCAATATTTCCAGTTATTTCATCTCTTACTCGACCTTGTTCCACTTAATAATTCTATCATCAGACTGATACGGACAAAATCTAAAATGTATTTATGCTAATTCACATACTCTTCTGATTTCTTATTGCAACTGTTGAAGAAACAAAAAGGGAACTTTTACCGCTAATAAAAAAATATCTATCTCCTTGCTCGCTTTCTTTGGATAGCAACCATTAACCCCATGGCGTTGATGCGTGGGTCATCGCCGAGCCAATTCATTGCCGATTCAACATCTCTCACTCCACACCATTCTATCTGTTCTCTCGTTTCATCCACTACCCGCGGATATAGCCAATCCATCAGTTCCTCATCGGAAATATTTCTCTCTAAAGCGGTCTGCATAATTATACTCATCGCCGAAAGGGAACGAAGTAAAATAGTAGCGCCATGCCTTGGGTTTCCATGAATTCCATAATGAGGCAGAAAAACATAATCCGGATTTAGCGATACTATCCGTTGAATGCTTCTTTCCGCTTCTACAGGGTCAAAATCTGCTGGAGCAGTACTAACAATCATAAATTGCGTTTCATAGCTGTGCGGGTCCGACTGTCCCAATCCAAATGTGTCCCCTGTAAAAACACCGTTCGTTTTACTATCATAAATACAAATATGATGCGTCGCATGTCCTAAAGTGTGCAAAAAACGTAAGGTACGATCACCCCAGTTTAATGTTTCCTCATCCGCCACTATTTGTATCCTATCCTCTGGTACGGGTTCAATCTCACCAAAAAGTTGCGTAAATAAGGGTTCTCCATACACCGCACGAGCCCCCTCAATTAATCGTTCCGGTTTTGCAAGGAATTTCGCTGTTTTCGGATGCGCTATCACCTTCGCGTTCGGGCAATGCTTTAATAAAGCAAAGGTTCCGCCTGCATGGTCTAAATGAACATGGGTTACAATCAAATAATCTACTTTTTCCTCAGATATCTTATGTTCTTCCAATGCCTGCAATAAATATGGAACCGCAAAAACAGTATTATTATCCACAAAACTTGCCCGACCCTTTTCTATCATCATAAAGGAACAAGCTCGCAACGGCACTTGATAATGACAATCAATGGGAACCAACATATCCGACAGATCTTCCATTCTTATACCCTTTCATTTCTTGAATTTTAACACCTCTATAATAACAAAAATTCCCCTCCCGCATGAATCTCCGTGCTTCTCTGTGCCCTCTGTGGTGAAAAAGAAAAAAAAGAAATCTAACCACAGAGAACACAGAGATACACGGAGAAAAGAACACGGAGGAGAATAGGATTTGAATAGAATATCGATACGCTCTCAGGGCATACTTGACCTGGCAGAAAAACTGTATTAAAAATGACAACAAAAATTTCCCTACCGCATAAATCCTCTGTGTTCCTCTGTGCCCTCTGTGGTGAAAAAAGAAAAAAGAAATTTAACCACAGAGAACACAGAGATACATGGAGAAAAAAGAACACGGAGAGAAATGAGATGCGGAGAAAACTCGTTTCTCTTAATTTATCCTCAATTCGGCATGTAAATCCGTGTTTTAAAATGGAAATAAACATTTCCTACCGCATATATCTCTGTGCTTCTCTGTGCCCTCTGTGGTGAGAAAGAAAAAAGAAATTTTAACCACAGAGAACACAGAGAGACACGGAGAGAAAGAACACGGAGGGAAATAAGATGTGGAGAAAACTCGTTTCTCTTAATTTATCCTCAACTCACCATGTAAATCCGTGATTTAAAATGGCAACAAACATTTCCTACCGCATGAATCTCTGTGCTACTCTGTGCCCTCTGTGGTGAGAAAGAAAAAAGATTTAACCACAGAGAACACAGAGATACACGGAGAAAAAGATAAAACACAGACAGGTATGGCTGGGCTACTTTGGAATGTCTGTGCTATTCTAATTCCCTTCGCAGAGGATACATTTCTTTCACAAACAAAGATGATATTCA
>CALLRP010000013.1 GCA_938014335.1 uncultured bacterium | reverse complement strand
CAGTATTACTACAGACCTATACATCCCTTCTATCATGTTTGCTTGCGGGCATGGTTTTACGAATGTAAATCCTAATGATGTGCCCCATCTACGGGCATTTCTGGATTTTAATCAGCAGGTGTTTTTGGAAGAATATGTGCCGGAAGAAGTTCAATCCCTTGACTGGGATGGCTATCAGAAATGCCATCGGTATTTGATATATACCGTAGGTATGGTCTGGCGGTTATTTGGAGTTTCCTGGGAAGTTATCCGCTGGTTATTGGTGGTATTATACGCGACAACCGTGCTCATCGTTTACGCAATAGCCAGGGTATTCCTCCCTTCCTATTTAGCGGTAGTTGTCGGTTATTACTTTGCAAGGGCAGAGGAGGTGTTAATTATCCTCCCTATCCTCCGCGATTTTGCGCGGGGACTATTCATATTGGCTGTTCTGTTAATTCTCTTTCATCTGGTGCGAGGTAAAAGGAACAGTTGGGCATACCTTTTATTTTGCGTTTTATTAGGGCTGACCTGCGGGATAGGGATTGGTTTTCGACAAGAACTGATGATGTTTTTTCTCATATCCGTTCCCATTCTATTCATCGTGCCGAGAAAAGATAATGTTCCCAACATTCCGGTGCGTCTTGCAGGCATCGTAACAACGGTTATTGTCTTTCTCATTGTTTCCTATCCTATCTTACAGGCATTTCAACAATTTGGCACTTATGGCTTTCATCATATTCTCATGGGCTTTGCAACGGAACATGACGACCTGGCAGGTCTGCAACGGACGAATTACGAACGAATATACAAATACGATGATGTTCTCGTTTCCGCCACTGCGGATGTGCATACTTACTACCATGAAACAAATAACGATTATATAAAGTATTTTCGTTACAATCCCGAGTTAGGAAAACGGAAATTATTCTTTTCTTATATCTACTGGTTTCCTGCGGATATGATAATTCGGGCTTATTCTGCTATTGCGCGTATATCCGACCGTATCCTTACCACTGCATTGCCCATAAATCTGTATAGAACATTTCTATCCCTTGCAGTTCTTGTTCTATTTACCGCAATAGATTTCCGAAGGGGGCTATGTTTTTCCGCTATTTTACTCTATTCGATGGGTATCCAGACCTTGCAATTTAATTTTCGCCATTGTTTCTATTTAGCTTTTATCCCCTATTTTTTATATCTTTTGCCTCTCTATGGGTCTCTAACAGGTGCAACCCATCTGTGGCAAGGGGGGAAAAGTACAATAAGAGAAAATAGGGAAAAGTTAATAAGTATCACGAAACGATTTGTTGTAATTACAGTAGCCCTGACATTTTTTTCTCTGGGGTTTTTGATGGTCGCTCGACAAATTCAAATAAATAATCTTAAAGAGTTATTCAATGCATATCTTAATTCCGAAAAGGTTCTTCTTTCATATAGGACATATTCAGGAACTCGTGGAGTTGTTTATGCTCTGGATAACCCCCTAGCCCCTCAATTGAATGACCCCTCCATGGAAGAGTGTTTTTTTACTCCGAATGTAATTGTAATCGACTTTGTTGTCAATCAATTCCCGGCTTGCTTTGAAGCGATATACGATGGGGTAAATGATTTTTCATATAACCTGACCCTATCCCGTTCTATGGTGTTAGAAAATACTTCCCGTGTTCGTGTTCGATATTTTTTGCCGGTGTATGAAAACATGCAGAATTTGAAATCGGACTGGAACCGATTTATAGGAATAGGAATTGAAGATAAGGACAAAATTCAGGTGACGGAGATGTATAAAATAAGCAGTTTAGAGGAGATGCCTCTGCTTATTAACTGCTACTTTTTGCAAGATGAACCGCCGTGTATGTATCAGGAAATAGCCCCTTATTCTCAATCGCATATAAATCCGTGTTGGCGACCCTATGGTGCATCGCCTTCACAGGCAATAGTAAATGATGCCATCGGAGTGTTTTCTCGTGGAGACAAGGAAAGTGCGTATGCAATTCTTCAGAAAGCCATGCAGGAAGAACCTTATTATCTAAAATATGGATTTGTATTAGCGGACTTATATGAGTCCGCTGGAGAAATAGACAACGCGAAAGAAACTTACATGCGACTGCTTTCGAACCGTCTTTATGACCCCATACCTGCAAAAAAGTTAGATACCTTTTTATCTCGATTGAACCTTTCGTCTGAAGAAAAACAACAATTCTGGGAGAATGTTGTAAAACAACTTCCTGAAGTTTCTATATCATGGATTTATCCACAGAAAACAGAAAATTAAATTGGAACAAAGAACTTGAAAGCACCTTTTTAACCCGAATGGAAATTATTGAGAAAATATGACTAAATAAATTTCTTCTGAACGAAAAACCTGTAAATCGGAACTATTTTATAACAATCAGAACTCCATATAAGTTGTCCTTACTTATTCTCGTTTTATATTATTAGGATATTATGAAAAGGCTATTAAAACTCCTGTACATCCTGTTTTTAGTCTCGATATGGTTAGTAGTGGTGTGTCTATCTCTGGAATTAGGGACACGAGTAATCTTATCAACGGCAAACTATCTATATAAGCCCCTTTTTGAAAGAGAGAATGCGAAGGTTTATCGAACAGTAAGGCTCACAGAGGAATTGAAGCCTCGCTCTGATGGGGAAATAAATAATAAACAAGTATCTGTGCCGGTTGTTTCTCCGTATACGGGAGACGACCATACAGATATTGTTGACCCATATACCTGCCGGAAAGATTACGAATTGACATTACAGGGGACAGCCGAGATTTATTTCGATAAGCAAGGAAATATTATCCAGTCCTATGGGGACCCTGTAATTGGTAGATATATCCAAAGCCTGGTAGAGGGGCATCCGGAACCGTATCAGGACCCCGGTTGGGAAACGGTCTTAGATGTGATAAGAAACCCATCGAAAGCCCCTTTTCAAGCGGAGATGAAATACATTAATACTTATGCGTTCCATTATCATATTCAAATTTTACCGCAACCCGAAGGACTCGTTTTAACCGCACGGGAAATACGAGACGGATACCCCTTATCCTTAATCGCTCCACCTAATTATCCAGATGAAAATAGTAGCTGGCGTGTACCTTTTTATGCCTACAAACCGAATGTGGATAGGTATAATAACCTGGGATTTCGTGATGATGATATCGTTATTCCAAAACCTGAGGGAGTGTTTCGGATTGTTTGTGTAGGAGGGTCCACCACGGAAGAAGGAATTGCCAACGATATGACCTATCCCAATGTGTTAGAACAGAAACTCAAGAAATACTTCCAAACGGAAAAAATAGATGTGATTAATGCCGGTGTGATAGGTCAACGCTCTTTTGGGGAAGTTCGCAGGATTGATGATTTCCTGAATCTTCAGCCGAATATGCTGATTTATTACAATGCAGTCAACGACATTTGCCTTGTAGACATCCCCTATTTATTGAGATATCACCAACCTTACCGGGAAATAATAATCCGTTCTACTTTGCTAAATCGCATTTTTAATCGAGAATTACTTCCCCCCGACGATTATATCGCAGAGTATTTTCATAAAACCATTTTCCGAAATTTAGGAGCGATGAATTGTGCCTGTAAAAAGAAGGGGGTGCAAATGGTAGTTTGTAGTTTCGCCTATCCGACAATAAAAGGATATGAAATCGTTACAAGACTGTATTACGATTTTAATTTGCGTAATTGTTGGTTATCCCTGACCGATGAATTGATAACTTTTAAAACTTATTTGAAAATTCTTCATATTTATAATCGGGAACTTCAAAAGTTTTGTGAACAAGAGAATATTTTTTTTATCCCTGTAGCCGAGGAATTTCACGGCGGTGCAGACCATTTCACCGATATCTGCCACATGACTCCCATCGGCATTGATATCAAAACCAACATTATTGGCTCTTACATCGCCCGGTGGATAGAAAAGAACAAATGGAAACAATGAACTGTGACCATATTTATTATCGGAAAGGACTTCATCTATTGAAAGTGCAGATGCCCTCATCGCTACCTTTTATTCTGGTATTCTGATATCTGACATTCTGATAAATGTAATTTTTTTAATACAATGGATATAGCCTATTCAAATTAATCCTATGATGATTTTCCATTTTCTAAAAAAGAATTTCAAATTTATAATAGAGATCATTTTAATTCTTTCCCTTGTAATTTTTTCAATTATCCAGTCCGAAAAGTTTCTGCGGGGTTGGCATGGACCTGGAGGCAGTATTACTACAGACCTATACATCCCTTCTATCATGTTTGCTTGCGGGCATGGTTTTACGAATGTAAATCCTAATGATGTGCCCC
>CALLRP010000012.1 GCA_938014335.1 uncultured bacterium | reverse complement strand
TGGAGCAGCTGGCGGTGCTGGTGGTCGCGGTGGTCGTGGCGGTGTAGGCGGAACAGGCGGACAAAGTGGTATATCCGGCGCCGGTGGAACGGGCGGATTGGCTACCCCCGGTATGGTTAAGCTACATGGAAGTATCATACTCACCTCCAGCGGAAGTGTTATTTGTAACAACCACACCAGTAACGACAATTCAGATATAATCGGCAGGTTTACACATATATCCAATATGAGAACACCTACCACACCTGCTTTCTCGGATGATATTCTTGTCGGCTTTACCCAGAACGATGCGGTGCTCAAAGCGCCCGCTCCATATAATTTATTGCTCGAGGCACCGTTAATTCCACAGTTGGTAGGTGGTCCCGCTACAGGAGGATTTACAGAGCCGAATTTCTGGAACAAATCACAAGTAAACCCACCCGGGATTGACCTGGTCGAAATGGTAGTATTATCCGGTTCCAGCTCACCGTTTAAAGATTTTAAGCAGATTTTCCTTGTTAACAATGGCGGTGCAGATGCAAAAGAAGTAGAACTTTATGTAGATGGCTCACCCACTTACTATATTGGTACCATCCCTTCCGGTGCCATCTGGACAACGACGGTGCCGGATGCTCTCAATGTATCCTTCAAAGTAGGAATGGATATAACTCTTACACCTCCTACCATAGAGACCTATCAGACCGCTTCCATGACGATAAATGCTCAGGTTATCGGTGGCACTGGTACCAAATCTTATCGCTGGTTTAAGAATGGACAGGAAGTGACGGTCACAAGTACACCAAGTTTGGTAATAGACCCTGTTCAATTAAGTAATGCCGGTACTTACACAGTGGAAGTAACCGACAGCACCCACACGGAGCCTGGCGATAATAGCGTTGATGTTGCGGTATACTTGCCTATAACAATCCCAGTTCAGCCTGTAGGCGGAACCTTCACCACAGGAGACGACTTACTGTTAACTGTCAGCGCCACCGGTGGAAAAGGAATGTTATCTTATGATTGGCGCAAAGGCGGTATGTCTCTTGGAGCACCGAATTTGCCGTACTTAGACCTTTCTCCTGCCGGTCCGGAGGATAACGGTGAATACGAAGTAGTTATTACGGATGAACTGGGTATAATCCCGTTTGGTCAGGTTATCTCTTCTTCCGCGCTAATTACGGTAAACGAGCCTTTGGTGGTATTCGGTCCTGCGGGAAATACTACCGTTTATGAAAATACGCCAACCGTCCAGCTTGTCGTCCTTGCGAGTGGCGGAGTATTGCCGTATCAATATCAGTGGTTCAAAGATTTGAACAATAACGGGATTCTCGACTCGGGCGAAGCGTTAACCAATACCCCGCCATTCTCCGGAGTGGACTCAGACATCTTGACTATAAGTTCGCCATCCGTGAATGAAAGTGGAGTATATCGTTGTGTCGTTACCGATGATAACGGAAATGGCACCAGTGTGGTCTCACAGGCAGGGACATTGACAGTGATTCCACATTTGACCATTGTGCTACAGCCTCAAAATGCAGTTCGTAATCCCGGTCAAAGTGTTCAATTTACAGTACAGGTCCATGGCGGAATTCCACCCATTCAATTTACATGGCGCAGAGCCAGCATGGGCAACTTACCGCCTGAACAACAGCCGGGTGGAAATACCTTGACGCTCACCAATTTAGCTGAAGCCGATGAAGATTTCTATGATGTGGTCATCACCGACAGCGGTTCGGACAGCGTTACCTCCGATGCGGTATTTTTAATGATAGTAAACGACCCGTTGACAATCACAACTCAGCCCGAAGGTCTGCGTGCGTATGTCGATGACTATACTTCGCACACATTACAGGTAGCAGTCAGCGGTGGATACGGAACCGTGCAATATCTGTGGATGAAGAACGGTCAGCCCGCGCCGGGCATCAACAATCAACAAACATATACGCTCTCGCCATTGACTACAGATAGTTCCGGAGTTTACTATTGCGTCGTCTGGGATGAAGTCCCCGATAATGATTTGACTTCAGACCCAGCCAATATACTCATTGCGGAGCATATGCAGATAGTCAATAATCTACCCCCGTTAAAACTCGCACCTTTTGCAGAACCATTAACATTGGCTGTGTCTATCAATGGTGGCTTGGGAGACCTTACCTACGAATGGTGGTTCGACAATGGCAGTGGTTATGTCCAGATAGGAAACAATTTACCGGAACTGAATGTCGGTTTGCCCACCGATACTAACACGGGCTTATATTATATCCGCGTAGCAGATGAACGCGAAAATGTACAATCGCAGATATGTCAGGTCTATGTGGGCGAGGAACTGGCAATTACTCAGCAACCGCAGGAGGTGTTGATGTATATGGATGAAGGTAATACTTTCGATCTACGGATACAGACCACACATGGTTTTGGCAATAAATATTATGCCTGGTACCGCGATGAAGCACCCGCTCCCGGTGTAAATACACAGGAGGTGTATGTATCTCCGCCTCCATTAGACCCATCGCTATCCGGTAACTATTGGGTTGAGGTAAGCGATATAAAAGACACGCTTCAATCAGACCGTGCCCGTGTCGTAATTGCACCTCGCATGCAATTTACGAAACAGCCCGTAGGTGGCACCGCCACTGAAAACGATACATGGCGGTTTGAAGTTGAGGTAACTGGAGGGCTCGTTGAACTCCACTACCAGTGGAAATTCCAGCCATTAGGAAAAGGCAAAGAAATTATAGAGCTGGGAACCGATTCCCCTGTATTAGAGATTACGGAAATAAGTTCCGATGATGCCGGCTTATACTGGGTCGAAGTGAGCGACGCTCGCGAAATTGTCTCATCAAGTCAGGTCCTGTTGAATGTCGAAAAAGGCATTCCCTCTATCAATATATTTGGAATAGTTGCAACTGTTGCTTTAGTTATTATGCTATTCTTCTGGGGTAGAAGATATACCCAGGTAAAAAGTTAAAGTCCAAATCAAAAAGGCAGGGATGAATCCCTGCTTTTTTTGTAGGGGGAGAACAACATCTTCCCCTTTTTATGTGAGACCTTTTAATAAATAGGTTTGGTTACTACTATATTTTTAATTTTTATCCATTTAACTACTTCGCAAATGGTTTTTTTTACCTCTTACTTCCAGTTTACACTGGGGCTATGATGTTAGTCTGCTTCGCGGTCTGGTGGAGAAGGTGTTAAATAAATCAGAAGTTTCTATTTAATGTCATAAATTTTTTATACAGGAAGTATATAAGAATTTTATTCGGAAACATCTGTGGAGTCTAAATTTTGGTATTTATTTCTGGAACGGCGATTTCTTCTTCGTTTTTGTTTTTTTGCTTTATTGATTTTTTTCATAAGTAAAGATTCATTCCCGTATTTTTTGTATTCTAATAATTCGCAGAGTCGGCGTCGGGCAAAGAAACGGTTTAAGGACTGAGAACGTGCTGTGTCTGCTTTAACTTCAATACCTGAAGGAATATGCTTTAAATAAACTCCTGTAGAAGTGTGATTTACATGTTGCCCTCCGGGACCGCGTGCGGAAATAAAATTTTCTTCTAAATCACCTTCTTTAATTTCTAATTTTTCCATCCACTGCAAAAGTTCTTGTTCTTTTTTAGGCGAGACACCGAATCGAGTCATTTTATTATTTTAATCTTTTGTTTTTTTGATTTTATAAAACATTTCATGCTTTTGAATAAAGATTATTTTATTTAATATCTCAAGGTTTTATAGATTAATTCAAATATTTCATAGTGGGTCTTCTCTTCTACTTATTACATTACCCCAATTTACACTGGGAACTATGATGTTAGACCATTTCGCAGCCTGAAAAAAGAGGATTCTTATCTATCACTCATGCTCATTTTCCATTGGGGTTATGAAATTAGAAATTATGAGCCCATGATGGTTTGGGAGTATCCTTGAAGGGTAGGACATTGAGCCCTTCGGGAGGATTCTTTTTGAAGAAGTAGTAGTCTGAAAAGTCAAGGACGACATCCCAGTCAGAGGGTTGTAATGCGTGTCCTCCTTCTCGGAAGTGTATCCCAATATTTTCATGCACACCTAAAAATTTGTAAATGGGGACAGTGCATTCGTGCATGAGTTGTGTTCCGAAAGGATTTGCCCATAAATCGCCTAAGGATTCGCGGGAAAATTGTCCCCGAGGGGCTATTAATGCTTTCAGGAAATGCTGATCAAAGGGTAATCGGTCTTCTTTACCAATAAAATCTTTCAGGCGGGGTATAAACCAATAAGGGGCGACATCTGTTGTGATAGCTTCCAATGTTTCGGCTCCTTCCCCTACAATTCGGTAAGAGCCACAACCCCCTGTCCCACTGGATTGAGGTATAACTAAAGGGATGCGTTCATCGTTTGCACTTGCCCATAGGGAGGCTTTGCCCCTGCGGGAATGGCCTGTTAATGTAAGTTGTTTTGTGTTTACCTCGGGAATGGTTTCGAGAAAATCTAAAACGCGTAAAGCACCCCAACCCCAAACACCTAATGAGCCCCAGTCACAATCGGGATATAGTTTGTATATCATCTGTTCTCTGTTTCCCGTATCATCATCGAGAACACTTTTATCATAAAGACACAGTGCATAGCCCCTATCTATACATTTTTTTGCAATATCTTTATTATCATCATTTTCTTTCCAGAATTTAGGTATGAATAAAATAACGGGATTGGGTTTATCTTTGGCTGTTATGGGTAAGAATAACATCACATCTAATTTAAAATCGGGTGGACCATAAAAAACAGCGTATTCTTTATAGATACCTTTTCCATCGTAGAATTGTTCTTCTACAATCAATTCGGACTTTTTTATTTTTGGAGGTGGAGGTAAATGCCCATATTCGTAGTAGGATAGGATGGCTTTTAATTCTTCTCTGCGTTTTTGCCAATCTTGAATGGTTTTAACGGGTTCTCCGTTGCAGAACTGGAATAGATTGGGAATTCCCTCGATAGGGGGTAAGTCTTTGACCTCTTTTAAGCATGGATTTTCTTCAGAGTAAATATTTTGACAGAAAAAAATGAATAGGCAAAAAATAAATGAGGTAAACATGATTGAACGCATACAAATTCCTTTTGTTTACAATTGTCTCACAATTAATGATAGAATTAGAATTATAGTAAATATTTTTATGATTGGGAGTCAATTATAATGAGGATACTTATTACAGGTGGAGTCGGATATTTAGGTTGCTGGGTTGTTCATGAACTGCTGGAGAGGGGACATCAAGTCCGCGTGTTTGACCGTATGTGTTTTGATTTCCCTGAAGAAGCGGATTGGCTAAAAAATCCGAATGTGGAAATGATTCAAGGTGATATTCGGCATTGGCAGAAATTTCCGGATTTGTTCGATAATGTTGATGTTGTGATTCATCTTGCGGGCCTTGCGAATGACCCGAGTTGTGCTCTTTGTCCCATTACAGCCCGAGAGGTAAATGTAGACTGCACTATAGAATTGGCTCGCCAAAGCAGTCAGAAGAATGTAAAAAAATTTATTTTTGCTTCCACATGTGCGGTGTACGGAAAAGGGATAGGCGATTGGCTTGATGAGGATAGTTCTACTAACCCTGTTTCTACTTTTGCACAAACGAAAAGGGAAGCGGAGGAAAAATTGCAAACTCTGGCTCATGAAAATTTCTCGCCTGTAATAGCTCGATTTTCTACTCTTTTTGGATATTCTCCCCGAATGCGTTTTGATTTAGCAGTTAATCAGATGGTATCCACTGCGAAACGACAAAAAAGGATAGAGGTTCGAGGGGGGGGAAATCAGTGGCGACCTTTTTTGCATGTAAGGGATTGTGCTCGGGCTATTTGTATGCTGTGCGAAGGAGAGCCATCTCGGGTTCACAATCAGATATTCAATATTGGACACAATTCCTTGAATAAAAAGATTATGGACCTTGCTCGGGAAATTGCGGGTGTTATTGATGGGACAGAAATAGATGTTGTTCGTGATGATGAGGACTTAAGAACATTTCGAGTGCAGTTTGAAAAATTTACAACCTCATTTCATTTTGAACCGGAATATACAATTCAGAAGGCGTTGCAGGAAATTACGGATTGGCTTGAACGCTATCCTGATGAGGATCCTTTTTCTGATAAATATATCAATGTACTTCGGTTTAAAAAATTAAGAAATATTCCTGTTCAAAAAGGAGGAGAACCTACCGCACCTCTATTCATTCCTTTGGCAAAACCTGTTATGGGACCGGAAGAGGAACAAGCGGTCCTTCAAGCCATGCGAAGTGGATGGCTTACTTCGGGACATAATATTCACGCCTTTGAGCAAAGTTTTGCGTCTGCTGTTGGAGCAAAAGAAGCGGTATCGGTATCTTCGTGTACCTCAGCGATACATCTTTGTTTGGTGGAAGCAGGATTGAAACCCGGAGATGAAGTAATTACTCCACCGATTACCTGGGTTTCAACAATTAATACACTATTGAATATGGGATTAAAACCCGTATTTGTGGATGTAGACCCAAACACATATAATATTGACCCTTACAAGATTGAAGAGAAAATCACAGAGAAAACAAAAGCGATAATCCCGGTAGATCTTGCAGGGCATCCTTGTGAACTGGATGAGATACAGAGAATAGCTAAGAAGTATGACCTTCATTTGATCGAAGATTCGGCACATGCGTTGGGGGCAATGTATCGTTCCCAAAAAGTGGGTTCTATTACAGAACGAACTTGTTTTAGTTTTTATGCAACGAAGAATATAACTACGATTGAAGGGGGTGTGATTACACTGGATGATGCGGAGAAGGCAAAATATCTTCGTATTCTTGCGACAAATGGTTTAACAGATACAGCATGGGATAGATATGGACGAAGTGCCTTTCTTCGTCCTCAAGAATTAGTTGTGGCAGGATATAAATATACAATGAGTAATATTTCGGCTGGGATAGGGCTTGAGCAGATAAAGAAATTACAAACTTTTAATAACATTCGTCAGCGATTAGCCACTCGATATTACTATTCTCTTTCGGATATAGATGAAATCATTTTGCCCACTGTTAAGGATTATGTCCAGCATGCCTGGCATTTATATATTATTCGTATTGATACGAAAAAGGTTAAAAAAACAAGAGATGAGATTGCATTCATGTTACGACAGGAAAACATAGGGACGGGGCTCCATTTTTATGGGGTTCATTTACATCCTTATATTCAGCAGATTTGTGGGGTTACACCTGAAGATTGTCCCATATCTACTCAAATTTCTGATGAAATTTTATCTCTGCCTCTTCATCCATTATTAACTGAAGAAAATATTCAATATGTTGTCGATGCGATTAAAAAAGTACTATATTATGTAAAGCATTATGAATAATGCTATAATAGATATTTGTGCAAAAAGGAGGTCGTTATGGCGTTAACAAAGTGCCCGAGATGTGAGAAACTATTTAATAAATCGGAGAACTCACAATATGTCGTGTGTAATGCATGCATAGATGATGAACAAAAAGATTATGAGAAAATTCGAAAAATATTAGAAGAAAGTGGGAATATCAGTGCAATTGAGATTTCTGAGAAAGCAGAAATTCCATTGAGTGTTATTCTAAGAATGTGTGATCAGGGTTGGTTTGAAACGCAGGAGCAAGCGGAATCTATATACTGTGGAAGATGCGGAGCACCAGCTATCAGTGCGACAAAACGACTTTGTGAGCCATGTCTCATTGAATTGCAACGGGAATGCTTAAAAGCGATTAATGAACTCAGACAATCTCTGAGAGAGCAGGCAAAGCGTAATAAATTAGATGTCATCGAGGCGGTTGAGGAAAAACAAAAAAGTATTAAATCAAAGAGGAACGACATTCAGGTGGAGAAAGCAAAGATTATCAAATCTGGAAAAACGAAACCATCGAAAAGAATGGTATATCAGGAGAGGATTTATAACACAAGAGAGAAAAACGGTTAGTTTTATTTCAACACCATTATTCACAAAATAGATATTTAACGAGTTTGTCATATTCACTGAAATCCGGGACAAGGATATCGGCACCTGCACGCAACAAACGATTCCTCTTATGCATATCCCACCCATAACCTGTTTTCTCGTTGGAAGCCACACCTAAAGCAATTCCTCCCTGCTCTTTTACATTTCTCAATTCTACAGGACCATCGCCAATAGCCATAACTTCGGGTCCATGTAAATTATGAGTAGCGATAATTTCACGAATAACTTTTTCTTTAGAGTACTCTTCGATACTGGGCAAGGCACCCCAAATCTCTGCAAAATATTTATCTGCACCTAAAACACTTGCTTCATTCTGAACATCCTCACGGTCTGTGCCACTAAAGACATACATAGTAACATTTCTTTTTTTTAATTCTTCTAGAAAATTAAAGACATTACGAACCGTCATCTGCTCTAAACTTACTTCTCCATTTTTTAATTTTTGTATTCGTTCACGAACGGGCATAAGAAGCCGTTCATTGTAGATGGCTTTGTATCCCCATTCATCCAATATTTTATCATGGGGTACCAAGCCATGTGTCCGCACCATTTCTACTAAGCGTTGCATTTGAAAAATGGTCTGAATACCCGTGGTCTCATCAATCATATCTGCAACTTCTTTTTCTATTTCGGGTGTAGGTTCATGGTCTCCACAGATCATTTCGACGCACATCGGCCCCATGATATTTTGCCAACCTTCACGAAGTAAACTTATTGTCCCATCAAAATCAAACAATATGTGTTTAATTTTTCCTAATTTTAGATTTGGATTAATAATTTCAATTTGAGTACCGGGCAGAAAGTTTTGTTGTTCTGACATGAAAATACTTCCTATAAGAATTTTAATTAAGTTAAAATGAGGGATAAATGAGAGAATAGATTATACCAATTTTTTTATATGATTATAAAAAATAAAGGGAAGAGAAGAGCAAAAGATATTTTTTGGGAAATAAAAAAATATTGACGGGCAAACTTGTTTTTTTATACTATATATAGTATCCTATATATAGTATATTTAAGGAAAATGTTAATAAAATGAATGGTGTTAAACGGAAAATACATTTTATCGGTGTCGGTGGTATCGGGATGAGCGGTCTTGCAGAAATTCTGCTTAATCTCGGATACGAGGTTTCTGGCTCCGATTTAAAGAGTTCCGAGATTATAGAAAGATTGAAAAGTTATGGATTGACATTTTATGAAGGACATGCGGAGGAACATATAAATAATGTAGGGATTGTGGTTCGTTCAGCCGCAGTTGCTGATGACAATGTGGAGATTATCGCCGCGAAAAAGGCGGGGATTCCGGTCATTCATCGGAGTGATTTGTTGGCGGATTTAATTCGTCTTAAACCGAATGCTATAGCAGTTGGGGGAACACATGGGAAAACAACCACAACATCGATGATAGCCTCTTTTTTAGAGCATGCAAATATAGGGGCTACCAGTATTATAGGTGGGATACTACATCGGAGTGGAACCAATGCTCGTTGGGGTACAGGAAATTATCTTGTAGCAGAGGCGGATGAGCATGATGGCTCTTTTTTAAGACTCCATCCTACTATAGCGGTAGTGACAAGTATAGATGCAGAACATCTTGAATATTATGGAACATTAGACCGAATAAAAAAGGCGTTTATTGATTTTTGTAATGATGTTCCTTTTTATGGCTACTCTATCCTTTGTGGAGATGACCCCAATATTCAATCCATTCTTTCTGAAATTGAGAGTGTTTGTATTACTTATGGATTGGGAGAACAATGTTCACTACGAGGAGTTGACATTAAAATTGAAGTCCCCCAACGAAAAGAATCTCTTCGGGAATTTCTCTCGGGAATTAAAACACAGTTTACGGTTGTCAGTCAGGATGAACGGTTAGGGATTGACGGGAAGTTAGGGGAACTTGTTGTCCATACACTGGGAATTCACAATGTTCGCAATGCCTTAGGAGCCTGTGCGGTAGGACTCTGTTTGGGCTTGCGTTTCGGTTTAATAGCCGATGGATTACAACAGTTTGCGGGAGTTCAACGAAGGCTCCAATTTTGTGGAGAGGAGAAAGGGATTGCGGTGGTGGAAGATTATGCACATCATCCAACGGAAATTGCCAGCACGATGGAAGCAATACAATGGGTAGAACCTAAGCGATTGATTGTTGTATTCCAGCCTCATCTTTTTAGTCGAACGAAATTTTTTGCAGAAGACTTCGCTCGCGTGTTGTCAAAGGCGGATATGGCAATTATAACGGACATTTATGCTTCGCGTGAAAGTCCTATTAATGGGGTTAATTCGGATTTGATAGTTGATTCTGCAAAGGGGCAGGGTGCGAATCAGGTGTTCCTTGTCCGTGATATGTATGAAGTTCCTGATTTTTTGGTTAAGCAATTAAAATCAGGTGATGTTATTCTTATTCTTGGAGCGGGGAACATTAATAAAATTGCAGAACCGTTACTTAAAAAAATACGGGGGTGTGTATTGAATGGGTAAGGTTCATACAATAACAAATCCCAATACAGGCACTCGGCGAAAAGGCAAAAATAATACTTTGATAGCGAAAATATCGCTGATTTTTTATGGCTTTCTCAAGATTGGGAAGGTTGCATCTATTTTATTTATACCCATCATTATTGGTATTTTTTGTTGGACATTTATTGATGATCCGAGATATAAGATAAAGGAAATTAAAATTAATGGATTAAAATATTTTTCAGATGAAGAAATAAGGAAAAATGTAAACAAATTTATGGGAGAGGGAATTATAAAACTTAATCTTGATGAAATCAAGAGAGAAGTAATGAAAACTCCCTTTGTTGAAGATTGCACTGTCGAAAAGGATTGTGAAGGAAAAAAGATTATTCTTTATATTCAAGAACTACCGCCTTATGCAACTCTTTTCGTAGATGACCAGATGTTTCTTATTTCTCATACAGGTAAAATATTAAAAAGGATACAGAATATTAAAGAGGCCGTTGGACCCTTAATAACGGGTGTATCGCCCCAGAGTATTCTGGAAACGGGTGTGTATATCAATGATGAAGGTCTCTGGTCTGCATTGGAATTTTGGTATGAATATAATCAGGTGCCTAAAAATAAAGAAATTCGAGTATCCGAAATTGTAATTGCACCTGCGGATAACCTAAAAGTATATTTTGATGAAGTTCCTTGTGAAACACGATGGAAAAAAGAGAACTTGCAACGACAGGTACAAAACTTTTCGATTGCATTAAATAAGGTAGATATAACCCGTGTTCAATGTAGTGAATATATCGATATGCGTTTCAATGATGATATTATTTATAAATAGGAGATTTTGAGACAAAGAAACCGTTAAAATATACACAGGGGACATGACCCTTGGAGGATAAGTTATGACACAGCGTTTTACATTAATTGATTCGGACGATTTCGACAAGGAATCGAATAACAAAGATGTAGGGAAAAAGAGTAGTCCGGGTTCTGTTGTCGGTTTTTCGGGAGTAATGTCAGGAAAGGAGGAATTTCCCGGCAAGAAAATCCTTATTAAAGTTTGTGGTGTAGGAGGAGGGGGTGGGAATGCAATTGAGCGGATGATAGAACAAAAGATGGAGGAAGTAGATTTCATTGCAATTAATACGGATGCCCAGGCATTATCGAAATCTACAGCACCTATAAAGATACAAATTGGAGTAGGTATTACAGGTGGATTGGGGGCGGGGTCTATTCCCGATCGGGGTGCTTGTGCTGCGGAAGAAGATCGGGAGGCAATTCGAGAAGCACTGCAAGGAGCCCATATGGTATTCTTGACTTCGGGAATGGGTGGAGGAACAGGAACAGGAGCCGCACCGATCGTAGCGGAGATAGCTAAAGAGTTGGGAGCCCTTACAGTGGCGGTGGTAACGTTACCGTTTGAGTTTGAAGGTCCCACGAGGAGAAAGAATGCATATGAAGGAATACAACGTTTAAGGGAACATGTAGATGCATTGATTACCATTCCCAATGACCGTGTAGCGACACTAAAAGACTTAACGGTAAAGGAAGCCTTTTTGAAAGTAGATGAGGTTTTACATAATGGGATACGGGCTATAACAGACCTCATCAAAATTCCACAACTTATCAATATTGATTTTGCCGATGTTCGGACTATTTTACAAAACAGTGGTAAAGCTCATTTAGGGATTGGTTTTGCTCGTGGAGAAAAACGACCGGAAGAGGCTGTGCTTCGTGCTATTGAATGTAATTTGTTAGACACAAAAAATGTGATTGGAGCCAAAGGGGCTATCTTAAATATCCATGGGGGTTCGGACATGAAGATAGGAGAGGTGATACGAGCAGGAGACAAATTGAGAGAAATGCTGGGAGCGGAGGCAAATGTAATTTTTGGTGCTATGGTGAGTGAAGGAGAAAGAGAAGATATTTGCGTAACGGTTATCGCGGCCGGTTTCCCGGAAGAACAGAAAACGAATGAATTTATTCCTACAGCAATAACCAACATTACAAAAAACCAACAAGTTGCCTCCGTGATTTCACAAGCAAAACGAGAAGAACCTATAACGATACAAGAAAACAAAGAAGCAGCGAAAATAATACCGAAAGACGAAATTAAAAAAGGGCATAGTGGAGAATTGTTTTCAAAAGACGAGCTGAAGAAAGCACAGGAAACAACGCCGAAAAAAGATGAAAAACCAACTTTAGACCCGAAACCACCCTGGCTTCGCCAATTTTTCGAAAAAAATTCAGACAAATGAGATAATTCATGAGTACATCCCCTATTCGAAACGAATTTATCAAACTATTACAGCGGGCAATCCAAAAAGATGCATCCGATATACATTTAAAAACAGGAAGTCCTCCTTATTTTCGAATTAACGGAGAGTTGGCTCCGATAGGTGAAGAGCTGATATATCCGGAGACTATGTCTCAAATATTAAGTATTATGCTTACGGATGAGCAGATGCGTGTTTTCTCACAGAGAGGCGACTTGGATTTTGCTTTTTCCGAAAAGGGCGTTGGGCGTTTTCGTGTAAATATTTTCCGACAAAGAGGGACGATTTCTTGTGTAATGCGAAAAATTAAAACACGAGTTCAAAGTTTTGAGGAACTCCATCTTCCTCCACAAATTGTACGGTTTGCTGAATTACAGCGAGGACTTATTTTAATTGCGGGGACGACAGGAAGCGGTAAATCAACTACATTAGCGGCAATAATAGAATATATTAACCAAACGCGCCCTTGCCATATTATCACTATTGAAGACCCGATAGAGTTTGTGCATGTCGATAAAAAAGCAGTTATCAATCAACGGGAGATTTCTATTGATACTCATGATTTTAATTCTGCATTAAAAACAGTTATGAGACAGGATCCGGATGTAATTATTATCGGTGAGATGCGAGACCAAGAAACATTTATGGCGGCAGTAAGTGCGGCAGAAACAGGACACCTTGTATTTAGCACCTTGCATACGACCAATGTGATGCAAACCATGGATCGAATTATTGACTTTTTTCCCACCACGCAACATGACCAGGTGCGTTCGCAGTTATCATTAAATTTAAAAGCAATCATGTGTATGCGATTAATTCCTCGTGCAGATGGGAAAGGTCGGGTGCCTGCATGTGAGATATTGTTTAATACACCTATAGTTCGCAAATTGATAAAAGAAAATCGAATGACGCAAATGGATACTGCTATTCAACAAGGGAAAGAGGAAGGAATGCAGACCTTTAACGATAGTCTCTTTCAATTAGTGAAAGAATCTCTTATTACATTGGAAATGGCACTTGACATGTCCGATAATCCAGAAGAATTACATATGATGTTGCAGGGAATACGATTAAGTTCTCGGCGAGGGAGTATTCTTAAATAGCAGGGGCTGCATCCGGGTATTGTCTTTCTAAAAATTCGATAAATTCTTCTAATGCTTCGATTAATTCTTCAAACTGATTTTCAACAGAAGCAATATCAATAGATGTTGCGTTCATGGTGGCTTCTTCCAATTTTCGGGCAATACGAACTACTTTTATCGCACCTAAATTACTTGCAGAGCCACTAATGGCATGAATTGTTCTATGGAAACTTTCCATATCTTTATTTTCAAGTTGTTCACGGGCTCGTTGTAAATATAGAGGGATATGCTCCAAAAACACTTTGATGATAGAATGGAGTAGCTGGGAATCATTATCAACACGATTTAGGACTCCCGTTTTATCGAATATAGAGGCAGTGTCTGAATTATTTAATTCTGTAATTGAAGGAATATTATCGGGAATTTCTTCGTATTTAACATATTTTGCAACGGTGTTCATAAGGGCTTCGGGATGTACCGGTTTTGTAATGTAATCTTCCATTCCCACCGATAAACATGCATTTTTCTTTTCCTCAAGGGAATACGCTGTGAGAGCGATAATCGGGATATGTGTGCCGGTGTTTTCTTCCATTTTTCGTATTTTTTGAGTTGTTTGAATACCGTCCATATCGGGCATTTCTAAATCCATAAGAATTAGATGATAGTTCTCGCTCTGGATTTTATTCAGCACCTCACTACCCGATTGTGCAATATCAACTTTATATCCTCGTCGAGTTAGAAATTCCTTGATTACTCTCTGATTTATCGGATTGTCTTCCGCTAATAATATTTGAATATTTTCAGAAGGAATACTTTTCCTTGCTGTTTCTCCCCATATTTTTGGAGGTTTTTCTATAAGCTCATTAAGAAGTTGAACAAACTCGTTTTTATCTATTGGATAAGAAATTTGAATGAATGTATCCAATTCTTTAATAGGCGATAGATTTGCCGAATAAAATAAAATTGTAGGCAGTTTGTTATTTAGGACAAATTGGAAAAGAGCCGGCCTTTTGTAATAATTGTCTATGTCGAGCAAAATTACAATTTCTTTTTTATTTCTTACTGATTTGAAATTATTTTCGAAATCTTCTGGGGATTTGAATATATACAGTTTAATACCCCATGAGAGGGCGATTGTTTCAATAAAACGCATTAAACTTTTATTATTTGTTATTAAATAAAATTCCTTTTGAGGGGGAACAAGTGTGTTATCTTCATTGAACAACGGGAATGTTATTTCAAACCAGAATGCTGTTTTGCCATCGGGTCTTTTTTCAACCCCTATTTTACCTTTCATTAGTTCAACCAGTTGTTTGCTTATGGTTAACCCTAAGCCGGTACCTTCATATTTTTTAGCATCGGGGCGGTTGACTTGTCTGAATTCTTCAAATATTCGATTCATTTCTGTATCGGGGACACCGATGCCGGTATCTATAACTTCAAAGCGGAGGGTTGCAGTATCTGCGTGTTGAGCGATTACTTGTACCTCTATACAAACTTCTCCTTTTTCCGTAAATTTAATAGCATTTCCGACAAGATTAATCAATATTTGTCTTACTTTACTAAAATCACCTACAACTTGTGAAGGGAGGTCGCGTGCGAGAAGACAGCCCAAATCTAAATTTTTATCATGAGCGCGTTGCCAAAACATCTGAATAACATCTTCAATAATCTTTCGGGGAGAGAAGGGTTTATTCAGCAAAGTAATATTCCCAGATTCTATTTTCGATAAATCTAACAAATCGTTCAATAGGGACAACAATGCTTCGGCATTATATAAGCCCATGTTAATAAACTGGAGATTTTCCTCTTCTTTAATAGTTTCTTTCAAAAGATATAGAACACCAATAATTCCATTCAAAGGGGTACGAATTTCATGGCTCATATTTGCAAGGAAAAAAGACTTGGATTTACTGGCAATTTCTGCTTTCATAGCCAATCGGTTGGTTTGTTCGATTGCTTCTAATAATTCCCTATTTTTCTGTTCCAATATGTTTTTTGCTTTTATTATTTCTTGTTCCATACGACGATGTTCGGTGAGATCGTTTCCAACACATAAAATTTCGACGATGTTTCCATTTTCATCATATATCGCTTTGTTTGACCATGAAATCCAAAGTCGCTCTCCATTTTTTTTCATATTTTCATTTTCATTTCGAATATATTTCTCGGGATTTTTCCCAATATCTAAAATCATTTCTTGCAAATTCTGATGATTCAAATCGGTTAACGGGACAATTGTTCCGACAACATTTTTCCCAATTAACTCTCCGGGTTCATACATAAAAAACTGCTCGGCAAACCGGTTGATAAATATAATGGTTCCATCGGGAGCCATACGCAGAATAATACTATTTACATTTTGTACTAATTGTTCATAACGTAGTTCTTCTTTATGTAAGGAATCTTCTGTTTCTTTTCGTTTTATAATTTCCTGTTCTAAATCCATTTGCTGGAGTAATATTTGATCTTGAAGACTTTTCTGAACAGAACTTAGCTCTGCTAATTTTTTATCAATTTCATCGAGAAGTCTATCTATCAGAAAACCTAATTTTCCTATTTCCCCTCTGGGTTGTAAATTATTACGCAAAGAAAAATCTCGTGTTGTCAAAATTGTGTTGAGAGTTTCCATAATTTTTTCTACAGGTCCCACTACCCGAGATAAAACCATGAATAGGGTTATAAAAATGGCAATCAAAGATAAAAAGGAAAATATTGTGATAAGTAAAAATTTATTCCATATAAAAAGATACAAAAATTTTATAGGAAAACTTAGATAAAGGGTCCCGTAATTTTGATTATTATTTTTTAATGGTTTGGCAAACCATATTGTTTTGTTTTCGTTATAAAAACCAGATAGAGGAAATGATTTTATATTTGAATTATCAAACAAAAATTCAGCAAACTCTTTTTTTAAATTTTCATCTATAAAAGAAAATCGTATCTCAAACTCCTCATTACTCTTCTTAAATATGTTAAGAGTTTTTTTCAAAAATTCATAGTTTCTTTCCTCTAAATTTGTTACTACCAGGTCAGATATACTTTCTCCCCTTCGTTGTAAAAGCAATTCCGAACTTTTCTGGTAAGTTCTAAAATCAGCAATAGTAATAATAAGGACAAGAAGGAAATGAATAATGACAAGAGGAATTAATAAAAATAGATATAATTTAGTCTTCATAGACCCATAACAAATATTGATTTTTAGTGTAAAAGTATAAACTAAAAGATATTTTCCCTTTTAATTATATTATTAAATCATACTCCGGAAGAGGCGTTTCTTTAAAGTAGAATTTTTATGATACAGCTGATTTATAGAGTTGTGCTGTTTCTGTTATTAGATTGTAATTCTCACTTGCGAGTAATTTTTTGCTTACTAAATTTCCTCCTACTCCTAAAGCAACTGCACCTGCATCTAAAAACTTTCGTGCATTTTCATGGGATATGCCCCCTGTAGGCACTATGGATAAATGAGGGAGAGGTCCTAATATTGCTTTTATATATTCAGGACCGCCAACACTCGCGGGGAAAAGTTTTACAAAGTCGGCACCGGTCTGCCATGCGTGGAATAGTTCTGTGGGTGTAAATCCTCCACACATACTGACAATCCCATAATTTTTTGCTGTAGCGACTACTTCTGGTAAAAGGGTAGGAGTAACAATAAAATCGGTTCCTGCCAGTACGGCTAAACGGCAGGTGGTTGCATCCAGAACAGTTCCTGTTCCGATAAGTATTTCTTTTCTCTCCCATTCTTTTTTTAAGTTTTCGATAATAGCCAGAGCATTCGGAGAAGTCATCGTAATTTCTATACAACGAATACCCCCTTCAAACAGGGCCTGCACCGCTTTGAAAAAAAGTTCCTCCTTCAAATCAGCACGAATAACGGCGATAATTTTCTCCGATTTGATAAATTCCTTGATTTCATCATTTCGCATGATACATTTCCCCTTATCAGGTTATTTTTCTTCAAAAAAGCCAGCTCTATTCCGAACGCGTAAACGTAAAGCATTTAATCGAATAAATCCGGTTGCATCGGCTTGATTATATGCGCCGGCGTCTTCTTCAAAGGTGCTAATTTGTGGGTCGTATAAAGTTTTCTCCGCTTTTCTTCCAACTACAATACAAGAGCCTTTATAGAGTTTTAACCGTGCGGTACCTGTTACATTTTTCTGACTTTCATCTACAAACTTGTTTAGGGCTTCCATTTCAGGAGAGAACCAGAAACCATTATAGATGAGTTGGGCTATTTTAGGGGATAATTGGTCGCGAAGGAGCATTACTTCACGGTCCATGGTTATGGATTCAATCGCTCGATGTGCAGAATACAGAATCGTTCCACCGGGGGTTTCGTATACTCCCCTTGACTTCATTCCTACAAAGCGATTTTCGACCATATCTACTCGTCCGATACCATGTTTTCCGCCGAGTTCATTCAAGCAAGCCAACAACTCCTCGGGTTCCATTTCTTTGCCGTTTACCGCCATAGGATAGCCTTGCACAAAATCAATTTCTACATATTCAGGGGTATCGGGTGCTTTGGTTGGGTCTGTGGTTAACACAAACATATCTTCGGGAGGTTCCATCCATGGATCTTCTAATATACCTCCTTCAAAAGAGATATGTAGCAAATTGCGGTCTGAAGAGTACGGTTTACTTTTGGATACAGGCACGGGAATACCCTGTTTTTCTGCATAAGCAATCATTTTTTCTCTGCTGTTTAATGTCCAGCGTGGGTCTCGCCATGGGGCAATAATTTGGACATTGGGTTCGAATGCCATGTAGGTCATTTCAAATCGTACCTGGTCATTTCCTTTACCTGTGGCACCATGCGCGACTGCATCTGCTTTTTTCTCACGATAAACTTCGATTTGACCTTTAGCAATTATCGGTCGGGCAATACTTGTACCTAATAAATAACACCCTTCGTAAATGGCATTAGCACGCATTGCTTTGAAAACGAAATCACGGACGAACTCGTGTTTTAAGTCCTTTACAACTGCATCGACGGCTCCGGTTGCTAAGGCTTTTTTCCGCGCTAATTCCAACTCTTCACCCTGTCCAATATCAGCTATATAAGCTATGACTTCTGCGTTGAATGTTTCAATGAGCCATCTTAAAATTACGGAAGTATCCAGACCTCCGGAATAGGCAAGAACAATTCGTTTAGGTTGTTTTTCCATTTTTAACACTCCTTATTATGAATGGGGATTGTATCCTAATAGTGTTACCATAATTGCTTTCTGGACGTGTAGCCGATTTTCCGCTTGATCATAGACCAGAGATTGGGGACTATCAATAACCTCTGAGGTTACTTCCATCCCCCTATGAGCAGGGAGACAATGCATAAATTTTGCTCCTGTTTTCGCAAGGGACATCAGTTTTTCGTTCACCTGATAGGGTGCGAAAATCTTTGCCCGTTGTTCCTGTTCATTTTCTTGTCCCATACTTGCCCATACATCTGTATAAATTACATCCGCCCCTTTAACTCCTTTTTTAATATCATGTGTGATAGTGAGTCTATCTCCTGTTTTTTTTGTTATTTTATTTAACAATTTTTTATCCCCGGAATAACCCTCTGGGCATACCAGACGAAGTTGTATTGGAAAATGAATTAATGCCTCTGCCCATGAATGAAAAACATTATTTCCATCACCGACAAAAACAACAACCAAATCCTTAATGTTTTCTTTGAAGTGTTCTTGTAAAGTCATAATATCTGCCATAATTTGACAAGGATGCAATAAATCACTCAAAGCATTGATGACAGGGATTTTGGCATTTTGGGCAAGGCAAACTAAATCATCATGGCTGAATGTTCTTGCTACTATTAAATCAACCCAACGTTCTAAATTTTTTGCTACATCGGGAACGGATTCCCTCTCCCCTAACCGCATATCCATTACAATGGTTTCACCACCTAAATGGAACATGCCGATCTGGAATGTAAGTTTTGTTCGTAGACTGGGTTTTTCAAAAATCATTGCTTGAGTTTTTCCCCGTAACCACCGGTGGGGAAGTCCTTTTTTCTGTAGAATTTTCAACTCATGAGCAAGATTCAAAATCCGATGGATTTCTTCGGTGGAGAAATCAAAAAATGAAAGAAAATCTTTTACCATCCCAATGCTCCTAATGCTTGTTGTAATGATTGTAATGCATATGTTAGTTCTTCTTTTTCAATTATTAAGGGAGGTAAAAACCTTAAAACATTAGGTCCTGCAGAACCACATATTATCCCTTGTGATAATAATTGACTTAAGAGAGGCGATACAGGCTCATCAAATTCCACCCCAATCATCATTCCTCGCCCACGAACCTCTTTAATCTTATTGTGTAATTTGGCAATTTCTTGAAGTCCGCAAATAAAGTAATTGCCCAATTCTTGAACTCTGTCCAGAAATCTGGGTTTAGTTAATTCATTCATAACCGTTAGGGCTGTTGCGGTGCTTAGAGGATTACCTCCAAAAGTGCATGCATGCGAACCGGGACTGAATCCCTGAGCTACTTCTTCGGTGCAACCCATTGCCCCGATGGGCACACCATTTGCCAGGCCCTTGGCTAATGTTATGATATCGGGTTCTACTCCGTATCCTTGATGGGCAAACAAATATCCTGTTCTACCCAATCCCGTCTGGACTTCATCAAAAATGAGTAGAACATTGTTCTTATTACAAATCTCACGGACCTCTTTTAAGTAATTGGCAGAAGGCATCCGAATGCCTCCTTCCCCTTGAATGGGTTCTAATAATACCGCCCCTGTTTCTTCAGTGATAGCCTTTTCCAGTGCAGAGGGGTCGTTATAAGGAACATAACTAAAGCCGGGCATCATCGGTTCAAAACCTTTGTGATATTTTGGCTGTCCTGTTGCAGTAATGGTGGCTAAAGTCCGACCGTGAAAAGATTGTTCCGCAGTGATAATATGGGGTCTATACATACCTTTAATAGTCCAGTAACGACGGGCAATTTTTATACCTGCCTCGTTGGCTTCCGCTCCTCCATTACAAAAAAACCATCTTTTCGCAAAACAATGTTCGCTTAGTTTTTTTGCTAACAACACTTGAGGTTCGATGTTATATAAATTAGATACATGCAATAATTTTTGAGATTGTTCGATTAGGGTTTGTGTAACTGCAGGATGACAATGCCCTAAATTACAAACGGCAATCCCTGAAAATAAATCCACATACTCTTTCCCATCGGCATCCCATACATGAGTTCCTTTTCCTCGTACCAAAGTGAGACTCCGAGAACCATAAGTATTAATAAGATGTTGGTCTGCCAAATTTTTTACTTCTTCATTCGTCATTTCATCTTTCCCTTTAAAAAATAATTCGATTCGTTGAAAATGTAATTATAAACAATTTTTGGTGCATTCTTAAAAAGAATGCACCAAAAGATATTTACAAAAAATTTTATTATGAAGTCTTTGATGTAGAGGTTGTTGTTGGCTTACTACTTGTTTTTGACTCTGTAGATGATGTTTTCCCATTACCATCCGTAGCATTTATACTTTTGCTATGGGAACCATTACCATTATTCCCTTTTCTCTTGTAATCCGTTTCATAGAAACCGCTTCCTTTGAATATTATTCCTGAGCCGTTTCCAATTAGACGTTCACATTTTCCTTTACACTTCTCGCAAAGCACTTTCGGTTTTGCTGTGATAGAATGGAAATAATCAAATTGATGTCCACATTTAATACATTCATAAGTATAAGTCGGCATATATATCTCCTCCTTTGCTTATTAAAAAACCTCCTACATTATCCAAAACGAGAAATCAATAGGCAGGTAATACAAATAGGATTCGCAATGAGTAATGGATATTTATAAAACCAAGGTTATATTATAAAACTTTATTTTATAATTTATCAATTTTGTTAATTATAAGTCAAACATATTATTTGAGGTGTTTTCCAATTTTGATTGATATTAAAATCATACATTTATGTATTTTGATAATTTAGAAAATTACATTTATGTATATTAGATGCAGACAAACAAATGTTTAATGATAAATAAACTTGATAAAAACGCATATTTGTGGGTATTTTCGGAATAAAAAGAATATCAAGTATAGGTTGGCATTTATATTGCTTGTTTAAGTAATGATATACAGCATGTTTTTATTTGATATAATATCGCTCATTACAAAAACATCATAAATTTAATAGAAGGCAAATTTAGATGAAGAAGATAGAAGCCATTATTAAACCGTTCAAGTTGGAAGAAGTAAAAGAAGCCCTTGCGGAAATTGGTTGCAAAGGATTGACCGTATCCGAAGTGAAAGGTTTTGGTAGACAACACGGACATAAAGAATTATATCGTGGAGCAGAATATGTGGTGGAATTTCTTCCTAAAATAAAGATAGAAGTTGTCGTTGTAGATGAGATGGTGGAAACAGTAGTAAAAGCGATATTAAAATCGGCTTCTACGGGTCGTATTGGAGATGGCAAGATTTTTATTATACCTGTAGAAGAAGCGATTCGAATCAGAACAGGTGAAACGGGAGATATAGTTGTCTCTTAAACAAACTAACAAATAATTTTTTAAGGAGAAACCTAATGTATAAAGATTTAACCCCAAAAGATGTATTAAAGATGATTAAAGAAAAAAATATTGTCTTTGTGGACCTGCGTTTCATGGATTTTCCAGGATTACAACAACACTTTACCTTTCCTGTATCGGAAATTGATGAAGATGTGTTCGAGTCAGGGATTGGGTTTGATGGTTCCAGTATTCGGGGATGGCAAAGTATCCATGAGAGCGATATGCTCGTATTACCCGACCCGCGAACCGCATTTGTAGACCCTTTTTCTACTATTCCTACATTGGTGTTGTATTGCAATATTTTAGACCCTATCACCAAAGAGCGATATACGCGAGACCCCCGGAATATTGCCCAAAAAGCTGAGAATTATCTGCTCTCTACAGGGCTTGCCGATACATGCTATTTAGGTCCAGAAGCAGAATTTTTTATTTTTGATGACATTCGTTATGACCAAACACCGTATAGTTGTTATTATTTTATTGATAGTGATGAAGGGATATGGAATAGTGGTAGAGATGAAAAACCGAATTTAGGTTATAAACTGCGATATAAAGAAGGGTATTTTCCAATACCTCCCTCTGATGCTACACATAACATCCGAAGTGAAATGGTCAAACTGATGTTAGATTGTGGGATACAAGTAGAGTGTCATCATCACGAAGTGGCTACTGGGGGCCAGGCAGAAATTGATATGAGATACGCTCCACTGACACAAATGGCAGACCAATTAACTCTTTATAAATACATTATCAAAAATGTAGCAAAAAAGAATGGAAAGACGGTAACCTTTATGCCCAAGCCTTTATTTGCGGACAACGGTTCCGGTATGCATTGCCATATTTCTTTATGGAAAGGGGGTAAACCTCTGTTCGCAGGGAATAAATATGCAGGATTAAGTCAGGAAGCACTCTGGTTTATCGGTGGTTTGTTAAAACATGCTCCTGCATTGGTTGCTATCACAAATCCGACAACGAATAGTTACAAGCGGTTAGTACCGGGATATGAGGCACCGGTAAATATTGCTTACTCTGCACGCAATCGCAGTGCTTGCTGTCGTATCCCCATGTATTCACCCAGTCCAAAGACAAAACGAATTGAATTCCGTGTGCCAGATCCATCCTGCAATCCATATATGGCATTTGCTGCATTATTGATGGCAGGTTTAGATGGTATTCAAAATAAGATTGACCCCGGTGAACCCATGGACAAAGATTTGTATGATCTTCCTCCTGAAGAAAAAGCACTTATCCCGCAAGTACCGGGTAGTCTTGCAGAAGCCCTGACTGCATTATCAAAGGATCATGAATTCCTTACCAAAGGTGATGTATTTACAGAAGATGTATTAAACACATGGATTGAATACAAACGCGTTCGTGAGGTAGAAGCAGTGAATTTAAGACCTCATCCCTATGAGTTCATGCTATATTTTGATATTTAAGATGCATGTCTAATATCCTCTGGGATATGCTCCTTATCAACTAAATAGTTGGATAAACCGCAGGAACAAGATTACACATTCCCTGCGGTTTTCATTTTATTTGTTGTATTTTCCTCTTTTGTTTTATCTTCGATGTATTACACGCCTTCTTCGTGGAGTTTTTCTAAGTAGGTAATCAATAAATTTAGATATTGCTCAGGAGCATCCTCAATGGGACAATCTATATAGGGGTATTCTTCTATTCCTGTTTTGATATCCTCTCCCAAAATTTCATACGCATATTTTCTTCGTGCAGGGGACACAGGATGATAGGTATCAAATTGGACGTATAGGAAGTTTTTATTTAAGACCAATTTTCTTATACCTAAATCTACTGCCAGTACGCGAGATTTCATGATTTTTACCAAATTCTCTACGGACACAGGTATTGGACCGTATCGGTCTTTGAGTTCTTCGAGGAGTTCTTCACATTCTTCCGGAGTCTGTACAGACGAAATCCTTTGATACCATTGCATTTTTTCAAGAGAATTTGTGATGTAATCATCTAATATACGAGCAGGGAGGGTTGTTTCGAACGGAGGTAATTTTTTGCGGATAAGAGGTTGCCCTTTCATCTCTGCAATGGCTTCTTCGATTAATTCTCGATAAGTATCAAAACCGACCGCATTGATATGTCCACTTTGTTCGGGTCCTAACAAGTCCCCGGCGCCGCGAATTTCTAAATCTTTAAGTGCCACTTGCAATCCCGAACCTAATGTAGAAAAATCTTGTATGGCTTTTAACCGTTCTTGAGCGTCTTTTGTAAGTGCCCTATCTGCAGGAATGAGTAAATATGCAAATGCACGATGTTTATATCTTCCTACTCTTCCTCGTATTTGATAGAGTTCGCTTAATCCAAATCGGTCGGCACGGTCAACAATAATAGTGTTTACATTGGGGATATCTATACCGGATGCAATAATTGTTGTGCATACTAACACATCGATCTCGCGATTGATAAAAGCGGTCATGACTCTTTCTAATTCATTTTTAGACATTTGTCCGTGCCCAATACCTATTCTTGCTCTGGGGACTAATTGTTGGATTTTCATAGCAGTGTATTCTATGGTTTGCACACGATTATGCAGGTAATACACCTGCCCTTCCCTTCGAAGTTCTCGTTCGATGGCTTCTTTAATAATTTCAGGGGAATAGTTAGCTATACAAGTATGAATGGGCAAACGGTCGTTAGGTGCGGTATTAATCACACTCATATCACGAATACCCGATAAGCAGAATTGTAATGTCCGTGGTATGGGAGTTGCAGTTAGCGTAAGAGTATCTACATGTTCACGCAGTTTTTTCAATTGTTCCTTGTGGCGCACACCGAAACGCTGTTCTTCATCAATAATCAGTAATCCTAAATCTTTGAACGGGACATCTTTTGAGAGTAAGCGATGTGTCCCAATAACAATATCTACTTCCCCTGTAATTAATCCCTCTAAAACCTGCTTAATTTCCTTGTTGGTTCGTAATCGGCTTAATGATTCAATGCGAATGGGGAAACCTGCCATGCGTTCTTGAAAGGTATGCCAGTGTTGATGAACAAGTACCGTTGTAGGGGCAAGCACTGCAACCTGTTTCCCGTCCATCACTGCCTTAAAACTGGCTCGTATTGCAACTTCTGTCTTCCCGAAACCGACATCCCCACAAATGAGACGATCCATCGGTTGAGGAGACTCCATATCCCTCTTTGTTTCTTCGATAGCACGATATTGGTCGGGGGTCTCTTCGTAATCAAAGGCTTCTTCCATCTGTCTTTGCCACGGTGTATCAGGCGAAAAAGCAAAACCTTTCGAATAGTGGCGTTTCGCATAAAGTTTGAGCAATTCTTCTGCAAATTGTTTGACAGACTCCCTAACCTTTTCTTTTGTTTTACTCCATGTTTTTCCGCCGATTTTATCTAAATTGGGAGTAATATCTTCTCCCGCCACATATTTCCGTATCTGGTCTAATTGAGTCACAGGGACATATAGCATATCGCCATCTCTATATACAATAGCCAGATAATCGCTGGGTTTATTTTCTAAGCGATAGAGCCCTGTAAATTTTCCTATGCCATGAGTCTCATGGACGACATAATCACCCGCTTTTAAATCTGTTAGGGAATAAACACGAGCTCCTTTTCGGAAGAAACGACCTCTCCTACGAACGAATTTCCTTCCAAATAGTTCTTTTTCACTTATCAGAACCCATTTTTCTTCGGGATAAATGAAACCAGAACGGATTCGTCCTAATTCAATCTTCAGGTCAAAAGAATCTTGGTCTAATCGATAGCCCTGTTCCGAAACAAGTTCATGCATCCGTAATTGTTCGGAAGGGGTATTGCAAAGGATTCGGACATGGTATTGTTCCATATCCCATTGTTTTAGTTGTTCCCAGAATTCATTTAAGTTTTTAGTCCAGATTTGAATGGAGTTCATTGGAATAATAATGCGGGGAACAGTGCGTTCTGGCAGGGATAAAGAGGCTATTTCCAGATTTTTCAATCCGTTACTCTTCTCGGCAATTTCTATCCAGGAGAAAGTGTATGGATTGTCCTCTAATTCTTCTTCAATTTTTCGGGCTTCCTCAATCACATTTAAAGGTTCATCCCATACAATTAGAGTATCTGAAGGGAGATAATCTAAAAGGCTATTCTTCTTCGGTTGTGATGCTTCTTTTATAAGAAGGTCTTTTTCTGTTTTTAAGACAATGTCCACATAATCCAGCGGGATAATACTTTTTTGTGTTTCCGGGTCAAATTCGCGAATGGATTCGATAATATCACCAAAAAATTCGAAACGCACAGGGAGTTCACGAGCATAGGGGAAAACATCTAAGATTCCCCCTCTACGGCTAAATTCTCCATGTTGTGAAACACTTGCTTCGCGTTGATAACCTGAATTGATTAACAGAGTGGTTAACGCTTCAAGGGCATACTCTTGCTCTAATGTTAGTTGCAATCTTTGCTTGTCTAACGCTTCGCGAGAGGGCACTACCTGCAAAAGTGAACGAATGGAAGTAATAATAATTTTAGGGAGGTGCTTGCCTGAAATAATCCGGTTTAGAAGGTGAAGCCTTTCTGAAACAATATCCTCTGCGGGGTCAATAATGTCGGTGGGTGAGGTTTCCCATGGAGGAAAAAAGGCACATTCCTCCTCAGAAGAAAGCGTTATAAAATCTTCGTATATATCTTCCGCTGTGTGGTTATCAGAAGCAATAATTAAAAGAGGCTTATTAAGTTCGGAACCGATAAAGTACGGGATGACACTTTTGCCTGTTCCCCATGGACCTGCAATTTGTACCCAATTTTGCTTCTCTATTTGTGGAACAATTTCGTGAATAACTTTAAATTTTATCAACGATATACTCATATAACATAAATTTCTATCTGTTTTTTATCCCATGTTTAAGTAGTAATTGAATATACGAAGTTTCATATAAATTATTCAATGCTGTAATAAGAGATATTATAGGTGTGGTAATATAATTACTTTAAATTTTATTGTTAAAAATCTCTCGGGAGTTAGTATAAATATTCAAAGGAATAAAGATTATCGGACAATCAGGGCTTCTCGTTCCGGACCTACGGAAATGTATTTAATCGGACATAACACCCGTCTTTCTATTTCTAAAACATAACTTTGAGCGTTTTTGGGAAGGTCCTCAAACCGACGCACTTGGGAAATATCTTCATCCCAACCGGGGATTTCGATGTAAATAGGTTTCGATTTTTCAAGGATGGGATTGATGGGGAAATCTTCCAACATTTTATCTTCGAATTTATAGTGTGTGCATATTTTTAAGGTTTTCTTCCCTGTAAGACTATCCAACTTCGTAAGTGCAATTTCTGTGGCTCCCTGTACTTTTACGCCGTATCTCGTTGCTACTGCATCAAAGTGCCCAATGGTTCTTGGTCTGCCTGTAGCGGCACCATATTCTTTGGCTATCTCGCGTAATTGGTCGGCTTCTTCTTTCTCCATAAGTGTAACAAACGGTCCTTCGCCTACACAGGTTGAAAAGGCTTTCACAACTGCAATGACCCTATCCGGCGGGTAGCCGAATAGTCCACCTCCAATAGGGGCAAAAGCGGAAAGTGTGCAAGAGGAAGTCGTATATGGATAAATTCCGAAGTATAGGTCTCTTAAAGTTCCTAACTGTGCCTCAAAAAGTATTTTTTTGCCTTCTTTGACTGCCTTTTCTAAAATTTCATTTGTGTTTTTGATATAAGGTAGTAACGGTTTACTCCATTTCTGTGTCCACTCCCAGATTTCTTCAAAGGTAAAGGGAAGTTCTTTTCCATAGACACCTCTGGCAATTTGTAATTTCCAATCTATGATTTGTTTTAACCTCGTTTCGAGGTATTCAGGGAAAAAGAGGTCGCCCATTAAAATAGCTTTTTTAATCGTTCGGTCGCCGTATACAGGAGCAATACCTCTTCGCGTGGAACCATAAGCGTTCTTGCCCAATCGCTCTTCTTCCCATATATCTTCATAACGATGATATGGAAAACAAATAACGGCTCGTTCTGAAATATATATATTCGGGTCAATTCCTTTGTCTTTAAAACTTTGTATTTCTTCCACTAAACTTTGTAAGTCCAGAACCATTCCCGGACCTAATATATTTATTGTCTTTTTGCTGAAGACACCGGAAGGGATAAGGTGCAGTTTAAACTCGCCATATTCATTTATGACCGTATGCCCTGCGTTATTTCCCCCTTGATAACGGATAACGAAATCCGCATCCTGGGCAAAATAATCCACCATACGTCCTTTACCTTCATCGCCCCAGTTAGCTCCCACAATAATTTCAATACTCATCCTTATACCCTTCACATAAATAAACTTTAATTTTAGTTTTCACAAAAAAACGGGTCGAAACCAAACTCGACCCGTTTGCCTTGTATTATTATACAGGAAAAACTATCTCGAATAGAACCCGATAACTCCCGGAGTATCCTCTAAGAAAGGAAGATTTTCTTCTGCGGGGACAGAAATAACATTCCCTTCAAAAGATTTTGCTTCACGGGAAAGATGAGGTGGAATTTCTTGATACGGATTTTCTGCCCCTTCTGCAATCATTGGGATATTTCTGCTTTTTTCGCGAACTGTAATTTTCATTCCCGGCTTTACCACGAACGACGGTATATTTACTTTCTTACCATCTACTAAGAAATGGCAATGGGTTACGAGTTGGCGAGCAGAAGCAATCGTCGGAGCAAAGCCTAAACGATAAACTACCGTATCGAGCCTGCTTTCTAAAAGTCTCATTAAATTTACACCTGTATCACCGGAAATACGCTTGGCTTCCTGGAATGTCTTGTACATTTGGCGTTCCATTAAACCATAGTGGGTACGTATTTTTTGTTTGGCTAATAATTGGCGAGCATACACGGAAAGTTTTCCTTTCGGGTCTCTTCCGTGTTGACCGGGTCTAAACGGACGCTTTTTAGAAGGACATTTGGCACTTCCCCAAATACAGGAACCCAAACGCCGACATAATTTGTGTTTCGGACCTAAGTATCTTCCCATAGGTTTTTCTTGTTCCTTACTTTATTGGTTTTTCATTACACAAAACGAGACACGCACTCTCTTTTACAGCCGCGGAAAAGATAGAGGTGTAAATAGTAATCTTTTTTGAGGTTTAATATTATAAGATTTTGGGAGAGGTAAAAACAAATTAAAACGGCTTTAGGTCGCACTTTTTGGACAGGTCCGACTGTCGGACCTGTCTGACGTGTCCGACAAATCCGACATATAGTCCTGTATTTGTTTTTCTGCCTCTTCATTGAAGGGAAAAAGTCCCGATTGAAGTATCTGTTGTCCTTCATCTTTTTTTCTTAACTGAACTACCGTTCCTAAAAGGTGGGCTAAAGGGAATCCTGCTTTTTTCAACTGTTTACATTGCTGAGATAATTCCTCATATTTCTTTTCTACATAATCTTTCCATAAGGGTTTTAATAGTTTTGCTAGATAAAAGTTCTTTTGGGTTAATTTATAGAATACTTGTTCCGCTTTTTCTATTTCTCCTCGTTCGGTCAATGAAAATATCAGTCCAATAGTTGCCCAATGAGTTTGTTCACTAAAATGTTCACACAGGGACAGGGCTTCGTTTCCTTTTCCCTTAGCAATAATTTGAAATATTAACTGAGGTATTGTATTCACGCCAGCGGTGCCATCTGGAAAAACGAACCAATCTAATAAAGGTTCTATGTTATTCGAAGGTTTTACCGATTTTTCTAAAATTGCCCTCATTTTCCCCTTACGGATATTTTTTTCCTCTTCCCAGTTATATTCTGTATTACATTGATAGAAAGCATCATGGGATGAAAAAGCATTATTATTTTCCACAATTTTAGGTTGGATTTTATAGCAGGCGATTCCCTCAAATGCAGGGAATACTTTTTCAGAATAAATAATCTTTCTCTTTTTTAATTCTTCCCGCAGGATACAGGGTATATTAGGATTCCATTGCATGCTGTAAACCAGCCAGATAGTTAGGTCCGAATGCTTATTCTGCAGTGCAGACACATAATCCAACGCTGATTTAATTGAAGTAGAATATATAATAGGAATTGTTTCTAAAGCAGGAGATACATATTTTAATATTAAGGCTTCTTCAAACCGACCTGTAATGATTATTTCATCTTTTTTAGTCTGGTCTTGTATATGTTTTACACAGGAGTTCCAATCGGAATAGGGGGTACAACTTCTATAAAGAATATAATGATGGAAAAAGAAAAGGAAGATAACGATAGTTAATAAATATCTAACCCTCTTATTTCCCATTTCACCTACACATATAAATAAAAGAGCGATTTTGCATATCCAGGATAAATAGAAATATCTTGCCATTAAAATATTTGTTCCGGAAATGATCTGTAGCAAAACAAATAAAATTGGGAGAATAATACCAAAAAATAAAAGATAAAAAGTTATATCAGTAGAAATAGATTTATCTTTTATAATAGTCAACAATTTTTTGATTAAAATATACAAGAATAAAATGGAAAGCAAGATATTTCCCATGTAAATAATTACTAATGGAGCGGTTCTAAGTAAAGAGTTCAGCCATATCGGTATAGGTTTGCGGATAAAAAACAGAGGCTGAATATATATAGCCCACGAATTTATAGAGGATATTTCAAAGTCCATTAATCCAAAAATAGTAAATATTAATTGCTTAAAACTCTTTTCTGGAACAAAATCAATGTTGTTGGTTCGAACAATAATTCCCAGGTAAAAAATAACTCCTACCATTATTATAAAATTGAATAAAATAAAAACAGCACTTTGTTTACAAAATTTCTTATTAAGAACCAAAAATAGACATTCGGCGAAGGGAATCCAGAAAAAGATATAGTGTGTAAAAATAAGTGCGGTATTAATGAAACAAAGGGGAAGGAAATATTTTAATGAATTGCCTCTCTCAACAAGTGAAAAAAAATAAAAAGAGACTATACTTAACAAAAAGGCTAATGCGTGAGGTCGTAATAACATGCTATACCAAAGATGCAGAGGTAATAGCGCGACAACAAGAGCCACAAAAAAAGCCGTTTTTCGATCTGAAAGTTTTGTCATTGTTAGATAAATAAAAAGGACACTTAACACACAGCATAAAGCAGAAAAATATCGGAACATTTCCTGTGGAATATGGATATATTTATCATTAAAGTAAAGCAACAATGGATAAATCGGTGCTACCTCTGTTCCGATACTCCACTGAACCGAAAGAAATTCCCTAACAGAAGACGCCCCGGTAAAGGAAACCCCGCCAAGCAATTCATCCCCCCAGAACGAAGGTTGATGAGGCAATAGGACAATTACTCCAATAGAAACCAATAGTAATACAAAAATGAGAGAATATTTTTTTACCTTATCCATATTGAGTTAATATACTATTTTCATCTGTTTAATACAACATTGCCTTTTATTTTAAGAGTAATTTCGTCTTATTTTAATGATTGTATTTCTTTATTTCGTTCTTTTATTATGTTATGTAAATATCGTGATTAATATAAAATCAATAAGGTAAGTGTAGAAAGGTAATAAGATGAAAAGATATTTTATAGGTATCGCAATATTTTTCATTTTTTTGTGTTTATTCACATCAGTTGCGGAATCGCAGATTCGTGTTGCCATTATTACAGGCGGACATGGTTATGATAAAGAGCCGTTTGAAGCCATGTGGGCAAGTATGTCCGATGTTAAAGTGCAATATTTTGATTACGGTGCAGGGAATTGCGCCTTTTTCGATAATGACAAATACAAAGAATTCGATACGATAGTTTTTTATAATTTTCATCAAAAAATAACAAAAAAACAGCAAGATAACTTTCTGGATATGCTTAATAGTGGCAAAAAAATAGTTGTGATGCATCATGCCATTTCTGCCTTTCCTGAATGGGACGAATTTGCAAAAATTATCGGTGCAAAATACTTTCAGAAAGAGATGGAGTGGGAAGGGAAAAAATATGAACGCTCTAAATACAAACATGATGTAAAAATCCCCGTTCATATTGCGGACAAAAATCACCCTATCACACAGGGAATTGAAGATTTTGAGGAAATAGATGAGACATATAGCCAGTTCTACATTTCCCCAGATATACATGTGCTTTTGACAACGGACCATCCGGAAAGTGCCTCTTTCATCGGGTGGATAAATAAATACAACAATTCGGAGATTTTTTTCATTCAGTTAGGTCACGGTCCTCAAAACTTTGCCAACGAACAATTTCGCAAACTCATGTATAATGCAATAAAATGGACAGTAGGGAAAAACAACAACTAACCTTTAAGAGGGAGACAAAAATGAAACAGGTTTTTATGCCACTCGTTTTAGTGATTTTATTCGGTAGTCTGTGCCGTGCTGATTCGCCGTTTTTTAAAGAATTTTTTGCGATGGACACCGCCACCAAAGATGCAGAACATCCAACACCGGATTCGCAAGCAATCATAGTAAAAGAATTGGGTTTTACAGGGATGAGTTGGACAGGGTTTGACCAATTTGCAGAACTTAAAAATGCCTTGCAAACGAATGGATTAAAATTATATGCCGTTTATTTCTGGGGCACCATCGAAAAAGAAGGGTTCCAGATACAGCCAGGTCTCGCAGAAGCGCTGGAGATTATGAAAGGGAATGAATATTTCCTCTGGCTCACTATAAACAGTCAGGCATGGAAATCGGACGAGCCGGAATCGTACCCGCAAGCACTTACTTTAATTCGCAATGTAGCCGACCAGGCATTGCCTTATGGGGTAAAGGTGGCATTATACCCTCATGCGGGTTGCTGGCTCGATAAGACAGAGCAAGCCTATCAATTAGCCCAGGATTCCGGAAAGCCTAATGTAGGGATTTCTTTTAATCTATGCCATTGGTTAAAGGTAGACGGACCGGAAATGAATTTGGATTTACTCATTCGGAAAGTAAAACCGAAACTATTTGTAGTTACCTTGAACGGTGCGGAACCTCCGGGCGACTGGGATAAGTTAATACAACCTCTGGATAAAGGGACTTATGATTTAAAGCCTCTATTGACAACATTAAAATCCGTAGGTTATACGGGTCCCGTTGGTTTGCAGGGATATGGAATCCAGGAGCCGGTTAAGGAACATTTACCCCGCTCTATGCAAACATGGAAGGAATGGGTATCCTCTCTTTCATCCTATGAACCCATTCGAGTTACCACTGATGATTTAAGCGCGTTCCGAGAACCTACCGGCACATGGTACCCCGCCGGAGATGCTATCTCTGACCCGCAAAACGAGGCGTTACTTGCTTCTCTACCCGGTGTAGGGGTCCTCATCAATGGGAAAGATGGCAAGACAAATCATCTTATTACAAAAGAAGAATGGGGCGATGTCGAAGTGCATATCGAATTTATGGTGCCAAAAGGTTCCAATTCCGGTGTGTATTTTCAAGGAAGATATGAGATACAAGTCCTGGACAGTTGGGGCGTTACAGAGCCAAAACACAGTGATTGCGGAGGTATCTATCAGCGGTGGCATGAAGAACCGGGCATTCCCGATGACCAACGAGGATATGAGGGAAGACCACCTCGTGTGAATGCTTCACGGCCTCCGGGCGTATGGCAGAGCTTCGATGTCATTTTCAAAGCCCCTCGATTTGATGCGGATGGGAAGAAGATTGCCAATGCTCAATTTGTTCGTGTAGTCCATAATGGCATCGTAGTGCATGAAAACCAAGAACTAACCGGTCCAACACGGGCGTCTTTGTTCAATGACGAAGCCCCCAAAGGACCTATGATGTTACAAGGAGACCACGGTCCCGTTGCTTATCGCAATTTCTGGATTCGACCGCTAACAGAACCATAATATTGATAAACAGCAAAAGACAAAAAGCACGAGTAATACAATTAAAATAAATTTTAGATAGGTTTACATACATTGTTTATTTGAAGTTATGTTTCTTTTTTTGTTATGCGTGGTAAAAAATTATGACAAAGGAGATTCACGATGGGGACCCACACTAAAAAACAAACTCTCTCACGACGCCATTTTTTGAAAACGACTGCAACCCTGGCATCCTTCCCTCTAATCCCTTCTTTCTCACTTTTTGGCAAAGACACAAAACCCTCCGAAAAGGTATCGGTGGGCTTTATTGGCACAGGGGGACGAGGGAGATACCTCATCGAGGCATTGATGTCCGTCAAAGAGGCGGAAATCAAAGCGTTGTGCGATGTGCGAAAAGAAAATTTAGACGAGGCTTATAGTATCGCTCGCAAAAAGTTTAAAGATGTATCCCTCTATAAAGACTTCCGTGAAGTTTTAGCCCGTTCGGATATTGATGCAGTGGTAATTGCCACCAATGACCACTGGCATGGACCAATATCTGTTTTGTCGGCACAGGCTGGAAAGGATATGTATGTCGAAAAACCCTTGTGCATTTCTATTCAGGATGATTTTAAGGTTAGAGAGGTAGTCAAAAAGTATAACCGCATCTTCCAGTTCGGTACCCAGCAACGCTCGAGCGATGACTTCCGCTTCGCCTGCGAATTGGTCCGAAATGGCTATATCGGCGAATTGAAGAAAATACGAGTAGCCGTGCCCGGGGGCATAGTAGGTCCTACCTGTGGGGAAGAACCTGTTCCAGAGGATTTCGATTATGAAATGTGGTTAGGACCGGCTCCCACGGTCCCCTATTGCAAAGCAAGAACAGTCACTCCCAATTGGTATCATATTGCGGATTATGCTATGGGCTTCATCGGTGGTTGGGGAATACACCATGTAGATATTGCCCAGTGGGGACACGGGAATGATGAAACCTCAGGACCCATCGAATATAAAGGGAAAGGCGAATTTCCAAGAGAGGGAATTTGTGATTGTGCTATAGCATGGGATGTACAAATGAAATATGCCGATGGTATTATCGTCCACTTCACCAATCAACAGACCGAGAAAAAAGAACCGCACTTAAATCCCCATGGTATAACCTTTGAGGGGACGGAAGGGACGGTTTATGTGAACCGAGAAACCCTTCAAGCAAAGCCCGAAAAATTGTTGAATATAAAACTTAAACCAACGGATGTTCACTTATATCAAAGTAAAAATCATATGAAAAACTTCATCGAATGCGTAAAAACACGCCAGCCCACCATTGCCAATATAGATGTTACTGTCCGTTCCAATACGATTTGCTTATTAAGTGATATTGCGGTTCGCACTCAGAAGATTATTCGTTGGGACCCCCTAAAAGAAGCAATCACCGACCCTTCTTCCCTACCCGAAAATGTCCAGCAACTCCTCCACCGTCCCAAAAAATCCCCCTGGAATGTTATGTAAAACCACCAAATAAGTAAAATAGTGTAGCACAGGCATTCCTGCCTGTTGTTTAAGTAATGTTGGCATCCCATCGATGACAATAAAAGAGGAAACAAGATGCTTCCCAGTACTTATATATTACAGACATTATTAGCCATGGGTAAGGACGTATTCATAATACGCCATTTTTCTAACCATGAACGATAAATATTTAGGCAACAAGTCCGAATTTATGAAAATGTAATATATAGAAGTAAAGTTATTTGCCAGGGAAAATATTATTTTTTTCAAGCAATAGCCATAGTTTTTCTAATGCTTTATCTTTATTTACATAGAATAAGGACTCTCTGATTCTGAAAAATTTCCAACCACAACGCTCTAGTTGTTTTTGTCTTTCTAAGTCTCTTTCATATTCGTCGGGTCCGTGCCAACGGTCTCCATCGCATTCTATTGCTAGTTTTGTATAGTCTCCTTCTACTACAATGTCTATTCTTTTTTTGGCCACCTTATATTGAGGAATAATTTTGTATGATCTTCTAATTAGTTCCAATGCCACATCAACTTCAAACCAACTTTCAAAGGGTTTGGGAGGCTCAACTATGGACCTATTCTCTCTTAATGCTAATTTTTCTAATTCATCCTTGTTGATATTAATACTTTGACTTTTGTTGGGCTCTTTATTAATAAAAAATTCTAACAATTTTCTCCTTAAATCATAAATACTTAAATCATCAATATTTACTGAGTGGAAAAGAATCATCTGGTCACGAGCTCTACTAGCAGCAACGTTAAACCGTCTTTCGTCTGATGACTTTGTTAAAGGACCTATTCTCTCATTATTAGCAGCAACCAATGAAAGTAATATAACATCTCTTTCATCGCCTTGAAAACTATACGGATTCCCACAGACAATCTTTCTTTTTTGAATTTCTTCGGCTCCTATTTTATCGACTAACATAGTTTCAATTAGACGTGCTTGCCCTTCACCTTGTAAAACTATTACTCCAATTGTTTTATCTTTGTATTTATTATCGCAGCATATATTGGAAATTCTTTTTACAATGGCTTCTGCTTCCGGGCGATTAATTACATAATTTCCTGAACCCTCTCTATATCCCCCATCAACAAATACATGCTCTAAAGGAGGTAGTCTATTTGTTCCATACTGTCTCAAAGGTATAAGTGGTGTATCACTATACCAGAGTTGGTTGCTAAAACTAATAATTTCAGGCATACATCGAAAATGTTCTCTTAAAGTTATTTTATGATTGCCGTATCTGAGTTTACCATGGTCAAACAAACTACTCTCTATCTCAAAAGATGATTTGTATTCAAAATCAAACAAATACTCTCTCATTAATTGATGAACAGCATCCCGAGAAATTCCCACTTCTTCAGGACTAATTTGTTTATCATCCCCAACAATCAATATTTTTTTACCTATAAAAAACAAAGGAAGCGATTCTAACCCACACTGAGAAGCTTCGTCAATAATAATAACATCGAACATTCCTGGAGAAGGGTCTACTGTATCCCAAATACGGTGTAATGGCATAATCCATGCGGGAACTGCTTCTCGGCATCGATTTAAATGATTCTGCGCCTCCCGCCTATGATAAAAAGCATGTTTCCCGGTTCCTTTCCCGAGTCTTTTCATGGATTGATACCATAGTTCCATATGTCTTCTATGTTCTTCTTTTAATCTAGAAAAACAAAATGACCAGGCATAAAGAGAAGCAAGTTCTTCAATTGTACTATTAATTTTCTCCTCAATTTGTTGATAGCGTTTTGTTAGAGAAGGGATATCATCTTTATTTGTGTAATTTTCTACCCATAGTTTAGCCTGCATATAATTCCATGCATCATTTATTTGTAATACCCTTTTATCCCAATACTCTTGATAATATGTACTTTCGATATCATTAGATAATTTAGGAAAAGTAGTTTTTAACTTTTTCAAACAATCATTTAATTTCTGGAATTCATCCTGTTCTTTTTTAAAAGCATTAATTTTTTCTACTACAATTGAGAACCCTTTTAAGTCTCTTTCGATAATTTTTTGTAATAATTCCTTAACAAGAGGGTGGTTATTGTGATTGTAGTTAATATCGCAAGTTATCTGATTCTCTATATCTTTTAATTCTTTAAGTACTTTATCTCTTCTTCCGTAAAATAATGAATATTTACAAGAATTAATTAGCGTTATTATTCTTTCAATCTCTTGCCAATTCTGTGTTTTTAACCATATACATTCTTTATATTTATTTTGTATTTCTTCTATAGAATTTTTTATCAAAAATATATCTTGAATAATATTACATATTGAATTTAATTCTTCTATTTGTAAACTCAGAGGTCCTTTTATTTTATGTCCTATATGTTCCCAAATTTCTCCTATCTTCCTAATCTGTATTTGAATAGTCAAAATCGTACTAAGTAATTGTAACTGTTCTATATTATCACATAATTTTCCATTAATTTTTACAGAATTGGTTATATATTGTCTTTCTTTTATTGCTTTAGGTTTGAAAAACCAGAACCTTAACTTGCCCCCACTATGAACATATTCAATCAAAAAACGGGTATCTTCGAGAAGTGTATTTATATTTATTTCTTCTGGATATGATACTTCATTATTCTCTGCAAATATAATAATCTTTTCAACTGACCTGATAATATTTTTAGTTTTATTTAGAAGTTTATTCCAGTAGTTTGAATTTCCATTTAATATATGTTTTATTGCAATTCTTGTCCAGGGATATGAAGATTTTATGATATTTTGATACTTAATATGTAAAGAAACTAACGAATCAAGAATTCCTTCAATAATGGAATGATTACATTTGTTCAATTCAGCAACTACCGAATTATCTATCCCTATTTTTAGCCGATTTTCATCTTCATTAAGATCTTTTTCTTGCTTTAATAATATTTCAATATTATCAATATTCTTGATTATTTTCTCCGAAATAACAAGGGATAATTCTTTCCTTTTCTCAGAGGAGTATTTTCTAAGTCCTTCAATAATAAAAAACAAGTCATTAGATGATATTGGACAAGGTTGTCCATATTGTACTTCATCCTTAAACCACTCAAATTGTTCTTTCTGAGCATTTACAAGTTCCGCTATTCTTGCCGCAGTCCCTACATATAAATCCTTTACAATACAATGCTGTCGTGTCTCAGATTCACGAATATTCTTAATTTTACTATTGACTTGAACTTGCTCCATTCTTAGTTGTTTTAATGTCTCTTCAGACTGTTTAATATGTTGCCTTACTAAAGATTCATTCCAGTTTTCAAGCTTATTAAGAATTCCATTGATACTTGACTCCATAGATTTTCGCTCTTCACTTCCTACACCCAACAAACACACACATAATGAAAGTAAGTCTTTTGGAATAAGCCTTTCTAACACTTTTAATGCACGAGGTGATTTTGCCGTGATAAGTATTCTTTGTCCTTTTGCTAAAAGATGAGAAATTAAATTCGCAATAGTATGTGATTTTCCTGTTCCAGGGGGACCTTGAATAAGAACTCCATTTGAAATTTTCAGTTTTTCTACAATCAATCGTTGTTCTTCATTCGCAGGTTTAGGAAATAATAATTCCCCATCTAATAACTTAGATACAGAATCAAAATCATTTTTAGATGAAGTGTTATTTAACTTAATTTCAGATAAATCAATAAAAGTCTCAGGGATATTTTTCATCGATTTTATGACTATATCTTTAATTTTAATTAAACAACTTAAATGTCCTTTATTAGGCCGTTTTCTTAATATTATTGCAGGGGCAAATTCAATTCTAGGACTTGTGGGATATTCTCCAACTACTGTGGGTTTCATTGTTTCAGAATACTGCCCCTTAGTATGAATAGAATTTATAAAACTTCGAAAAATCTTTCCATTTTGAGTCATATTCCAAGGATTGTCATCCGCTTCTTTGACTAACTTTTCTATTTTTTTTTCTATTCCTGGAAAATCCTCATCATCGAACATATCGAATTCAGCCCTGAAATTACATCCATTGGGATTTGGTTGTATAGTAAACTTTTTTAAATTTGCTTCAAATACTAATTGAATATCTGTCACTAATAAATGGCGTCGTATATTTTTCCCGGAAGGTGTTTTCCAAGTAATAAGTCCTGTTCCTAATACTAATTCATATTCTTCTCCAACTCGAATTTGTTCTTGATTTATAGAAAAAAGAGAAATATAAATTTTATGGATTCTCTCCCATTTATTATGTTTTTCCTTCCACGGAATCCATTTTTCTTTTATGTATTTATCCCAGGCATCTTCTATTTTAGAATAATTTTTTATGGATTTTACTTTTATAGGTTTATTTAGATACTCTAAATTTCCTTTATGTGGTAAGTTATTAGATGATGAATAAACTATTTCTTCATACAGTTCAGGAGTGTTATTTTTATCAAAAAGAGATGAGATATCGTAAAAACCTTCACATTCTACAGGAGCAAGAGGGCAAGCAGGTTCATCAATTCCTTGAATTACTATCCACTCTTCTGGATTAGGTTCATCATTTTCCCAAATATGAACAAAACATCCTTCCTCTCTAGGTATTTCAGATAGCCATAATACTCTTTCATATTCATCAATTTCATAGACTGCTTTTGAATTTAATTTTGATATACGTTGAAGATAATCAATTAATCGAACTATCTTTTCTTGTTCTGTTTTAGATTCCATTTTTCTTGAAAAAGTTTTCTAAAAAGTCGGTATTGAATATCTAAGATTTTCGTATTAAAAAAATAACAAAGATTTTAGTTCCTTGTCAAAATAAGAATAATTTAAGGTAACTATCGACTATTTGTCACCATAGAATTTTTGTTAATATATTTTCAAATTATCAAATAATATAATAATATTGATGCTTATTAATAACTGATTAGATTTGAGTTTGAAGGTAAATGATAAAAAACAATGTCTTAAAAATTGTGTGGGAGAGGTTGGTGGTGGAGGGGAAGACTTGTCCGAGGTGTGGGGATACGGAGAAGGAGGTAGAAAGGGCTATCTCTCAGTTGCAATCTATGTTAAAGCCGAAAGGGATTGAGGTGGTTTTGGAGAAACGGGATATTACACCCGAACAGTTTCAGAAAAATCCGCTTCAATCCAACAGAATTCTTATTAATGGACGGTTATTGGAGGAATACCTTCAAGCAAAGACGGGGAAAAGTCCATGTTGTAGTGTCTGTGGACCTAATGACTGCCGAACTATTATTATTAATGGTAAGGATATTTATGAATATATCCCTGCTGAACTTATCATTAAAGCAGGTTTAACAGCAATTTCTTTCACATAATTTCAGAATAAATGAATTAATAATATATATTTTTCATATAGCAAACAAACAAAGAGATATTTGAATATATTCATTTAGGTATTGATTAAATATTTGATTCCAGTCGAGGGCTTATACAGATAAGTTTGCAAATTTTTCGCCTGAGCATACATAAACAGGAGAATACATATCCTAACTTTCTTATCGCTGGAATACCTGTGACTTACTTTGAATTATTCAGGCGATATAAACATTAATGGGATGGTACTGATTATGCAGGAAAAGAGCATCGCGCAAAATGCCTGCCTTTTGGAATTGGAGTTTTTCTATGAATGATATAAGATTCACATCTTCGGGAAGTGTCAATATAAGCCAGCGATTTTGAGGGAACCGAGTTTTTATCTGATTAAATAAACTTTGGAAATTATTTTGTATATCCTTATTCAAGTAGTCATCCGGATTATGGAAGTATATATATATCACGGAGAGGTTTGGAATAGTATGGGGTTGTATTCTTAACAGTCCACGCGGTCTGGCTTTCTTATCCACAATAGCCCATTCTTCATAATTTTTCGTCGTATTTAGTATCTCTTGTTCTTTTTCATGATGGGTGGTGGTCAAAATGTTCTCGTTTTTAAGGGTGAAGTAAATATTACCATTCCAGGTTTCCCATTTTGCAAGCCATTCTTCATCTTGTGGTCGTAAAGGTCGGATAGAAATATACTCTTTAAAGAAACTTCGGAAGATATGTTTCAGAACCGTTATGCGTCCAGGTATTTGTATATCTGATGTTATGGGCAATTCTGCCGAAAGGGCAATACCGACATTATTTAATTCTTGATATTGAACAATGATTTCCTCAATCCATTGTCGTTGAGCATCGCACCAGTCCGTAGAAGGTTCGCTTACTTTTCCTGTGAATCGGTGATGAAGTGCCCCATGTCCTCCACCGCAGAAGTTTTGAGCCCAGCAGTTAATACATGCAGGCATGGTATTAACACCCAAACGATATACTCCCTCCGCTTCTTTCAATGGGATTTCATCTTTGATGATATTTCCCATTTTACAAATTTTTTTCTTGTAATATAAATATCCCCCGTAGACATCTCCTTCGGGTGTTATCAACCATTCCTGGGCTCCGGCAGGGTCTTGGCGCTTGATAGGGTTACCGTTTTGGATATTCAAGAATAATTGCATGATAGGCTCTAAAATATATCGGTTTCCCTTTTTAAATTGCTGTGTATAATTCTTAGTCAGATAGAGCAATTCCTGAAAGAGCATATCTATTCGGGTGTCAGAACTTAATACGAGGGGGGCAAATGGGTCAAGTATTATTTTCTTTACACCATAATTTAAAAGTCTTTCAATCACAGAATTGAAAGGGACTTTAGTAGGAAAGTAAAGGATATATGCTTTCGGATTGTTTAACAGATTTTGGAATTCCGTTTTGAGAATGTCTTCGATTTGCTTAATTACTTCCGAATTTATCTTTGAAAAAACGAGAAAGAGTTCTCCGTCCTCATTTATTTTGAGTTTATTTTTGAGAAGGGCTGGAAGAAGTAGATACAAATTTATTTGAAGACTTTTTTCTTGGACAGGGATTTTTTCAAGAAGCGTTTTTATAATACTTCTTATATCTTCTTGAAAAACTTCTCTCTCTTCGTTAAACCAGAGATTTATTTGGAACTTTTGATTTGCCTGCACATAAGGTAAAGCACAAAGCAAAGTTCGAGAGATTATATTTTCGATTTTGGACACGTTTTTCTGGGTAAAAAGGAAAGAGAGGGTATTGAGATATGTGTTTTGCATTAGTGACTGAGCCCATGTTTCAATTTTCTTATGTTTTAAGATGGACCCAATGGAACGCAGGTATTCGAGTTCATTTACAACTTCAAGCAGTTCTTGCTCGGAATATTTTTCGGACAGAACTTGCACAATTTTATTTTGTGTGTTCTCGGGATAGTATTGCAGGACCTCGCTGGTGATCCTATCGCATTCAAAACAAAAAGTATCTTGTATATCTACCGCAAAAAATTTCCCGTATCGTTCAAAAGTATGTATGGGTCGTATTTTGCTCATTAATAAATTCCCAGTGTTCCTTTATATCGGCTGTAATTTTCCATTATCTTGAACAGGGAAATACCGATAAATGTCCAGATAAGACAACTGGCACAAAGCCAATAAAAGCATGGATGTAGAAAGACAGACATGAATTGTCCTGTCTCGGAAATTTGTCCTTTTACGAGGACATACTTTAAGCAGATAGAAGCATCCGTAATAGGTAAGGCATGCATAAGTGCAGATACCAGCCAGCCCTGCTGTAAAAATTCTTCGCGTGCAAATATGGCTAATGCAAACAGAGCCATTCGGACAATTATGGTAAGTTGTCCTACTTGCTTAAAGACAAGGACTAATCCACCGACCATAAAACCAAATCCTAATAGGTTGATAAAAGAAAGGGTCAGCAAAACAATAACAGGAAGAGGGTCAAAGTAAAGCTTTCCTCCAACACTTATAACAACGAAATAGACCATCAGAGCCGAATAAAAAATGGTCGTTACTGAAGCTACGACCGCACGGGCAAGGAAATTGGTTACCAAGCCATAAGGGCTCATACAGAGTTGTTCCAATACTCCCGTTTGTGCCATACCCTGAATACCCTGTGTAAACATACCAATAACGCCAAAGGCAAATAAGCCAATAATAAATCCTAAAATATAATTCGTGGCTCGGGTCGGGTCATCTAATTGATTTATTCCCTTTTCAATTGCAGGCTGGCTATAGAAGAAACCCGCAATGAGTATCATTAACATTCCATAGCCGATAATGAGCCCTGTTAATGTGCGGAACCAATATCGGCGGGTGATAATCCACCCGCGTATAATTTCCGCTTTCATTATGAGTAGAAAACCGAGCATAGTATTCATTCCTGTTCCTGTGAATTCATTTCGTCAAACACAGGTTTTTCACCTGTGAGTTGTAAGAAAACATATTCCAGATTTACTTGTTTTTGTTGTATCGAACGAAGCTGGTATTTCTTTTTGCGTAGTGTTTCTAACAATGAATATAAAGCCTCGGAACGCTCCCTATATGGCTCCGGGACCTGCACTGTAATCGTTGGTCCTTCTGCGGTCAAGTCTGTTTGCAACAGCGTAACCTGTGGGGCAAGGGAATCCAGATCCCCATCTACTAAATTGCGGTCCAAACGGAGGGAAAAGATTTGCTTGGAAAAGAGTTCCAGCAGTTCGGAAGTGGGTTTACAGGTAATAAGTTTACCTTTGTTAATAATCCCTATACGGTCACATAATTCCTGTGCAACATGCATATCATGCGTGGTAACCAGTACAGAACGGCCATGTTTCCGTGTGAGTTCAAGAATTTTATCCTTAATCGAGCGACTGCTTTGCACATCCAACCCTGTGGTAGGTTCATCCAGCAGGATAATTTTCGGGTCTGCAATGAGAGCAATACATATTGCTAATTTCTGTTTTTGTCCCCGCGAAAGTTTACGGACTTCCACATCTTTCTTATCATTTAATCCGATAAAATCGATTAATTGCCTGGCTCTTTCCTTAAGCACTTTTCCACGGATATTTCTCAGGTTACCGTAATAATATAAGTTTTCAAGAGGTGTAAGAGGCCAGATACTTGTTCGAGTTCCCTCCAATACAACGCCAATCCGAGAGAGGATTTGTTTGCGTTTTTTCTCTACATTCATCCCATCTACATATACTGTTCCACTGTCCGGCTTGACCAGGCCAGAAATCATTTTCACTGTGGTTGTTTTTCCGGCACCATTAGGTCCTAATAAGCCCATAATTTCACCCGGCATAATACCGAAGGTAATTTTATCTGCGGCGCAGGCTTCTTTCTTCTTTATGAAACTTCTTTTACCTGTTTCTTCATCTTTATATAAAAAGTGAGAGGTATGAAAAGTTTTCGATACTTTATCCAGATAAACGGTATATTTTTGTATATCCTCGTTCATTTCTTTTCTATACATTACAAAACTCCGCCTGTTGGAAACAGTGTTTTTTCCAGTTCATCCAGGCATGTTTCAGGGTCGTTTATTTCCTGCAATTTTTCCTGGTATTCAAGATAGTTGCTTTCCATATTACGAATAAAATGAAGAAGGGTTACGAAACCTAAGTCATTTGTGATAAGATAAAGAACAGATATAAATATAGAGAATAGCAAAAATTCGATATTTTGGCGTAGTTGGTTTTGAAAGATATGCTCGTGGACTAAGGTAAAAGAAATAGCTACTATCAAAATGGTAATGGGAACATTTTTTATAATTTCTAACAAAACAGACTGGATAGTAGCACGATAAATAATTTCCTCCGTGAGGGCTATGATTAAAGTTCTACCCAATATCACAGGTGATAGAAAACAAAAACGAAGTAACTGGTAAAAAGACAAGAATTGTTTTTTGACAATAGGATTAAAACCTACTGTGATAAAAAATCCCAGTGTATATAAGACATGCCCTATTAATAACCCTGCAATCCAGCCCGGTATAGAGAAAAAATTTCGCGGAAGGACCTGTTGTACCAGTAAATAGATAATTGCACAGACCAACAAAATAGATTGAAAGATTTTTATGAGTGGAGTTATTTTTTTTGTTTGGAGAAAATTCTGAAATAACTCCAATAAAAAATAAATGGAGAAGAAACTAATGAGAAGTATTTGAATACTCACGAAGACTTCTCCAGATAGTTCTTGATATTCTCTATCATTTTCTGCAAAGTGATTTCGCGAGTATGTTCCGTATTTTTCTCGCACCAGACATCAAATTCATGTTTTAACAAGCCATAAACATAGACATCATGCCAGACTCCATCTCGGGTAATATGGTCTTTCAAGGTAAGTTCCCGTTGTGCACCGATAAATTCTAATAGTTTCCATGAAGGCTTGTTAAAAGCATATATAATGGAAGTTACCCGATGTAAATTCAGTTCATCAAAAGCATATTCTAATGCACGCAGGACATTTATCCCCGTAGTAAGATGATTACGATGTTCAGGGGCAATATATACATCAAGATTACAGGAACGATTCCGCCAACTGATGTTTTGCAGGGAAATCATTCCTAAGGGGCCATCAGGAGAATCTACAATAAAATAAACACCGGAAGGGATAGGACTCCCTGTATTTTTGCTCAGAAAGCCAATAATCTGCTCACGGATGGTTCGTGGGGAACGAGTAGGGTCGCCGTATAAAAAATATTGGAAATCTTCATCTTCCATCCAGCGGATTAATGTATCCAGATCATCGCGGTCAGCCCTGCGGATAAAAGATTTTGTAATAATACTCACAGGCGAAACCCTTCTTGTTAGATTAAACAGGCAAATTTACTGATACCACGTTAAATTTTGCCCATGTCTCAAGATTATGCCATTTCCCGCAGGTAAATAGCACCTCTCTCATACACCCCTCACACTGGTAGGAATGATTTTGCAAAAACGGGCGGAGATACTGTTCTTCTTCGAGACAGGTAGTCATTAATTTTCGAAGATGAAGTTGCACAAATGCCCGTGTTTCAATAAACTCCAACGCTTCTTCAATCAGGGCATTTTCTTTTTCGTAAATTTCGTTATCAAACAGAAGCATTATTTCTCCAAATAGCACCTCGGGATTAATTCCTTTTAATACAATGAATCCACGAATATCACCTGCTTTATTTTCAACTACATAAAAGGATTGAGCGGTATCTTTATGTTGAAGAAGTTCCTCTAATTCACTCAGATTGGGTAAAAGGGGTTCCCGCTTTGTGTCCAGCAGGCATGCAAAGGCAGGTTTATGCAGGTAAAAACGAAGTAATTCTTTTGCATCAAAACGCTCTGCATTGCGAATAATCGCATATTTTTTTTTAATCATAAAATAGGTTCTATCCCGCCATAAAACTTTGCTCTATCGTACTAAGTACGGGGACAGAAAAAATCCCTGCTCAAATAGAGAAACTATTAAAAACCAATCTCGTTTTTCTTCTCGTAGCGGAAATCCTGCCAGGCACGCCACACTGCATTAAAGAAGTTTGTAAAGGCATCGGCTTTCCGTAATGTGATTTTACGAATGTGTTTCATATTCCTATTTCCCATATTACAATTTTTATTTATTTGTTAATGTGTTAGTTATTTGCTTCAACCGCTTGAAGATGAAGTGGTTGTAGTTGTTGTAGAACCACCACCACTACTGGGCGGTGGTGCTTCGGGGTCTTTGTTCTTAAAAACAGGTATGAAAATTTTTATAATATCTTCAACAAATTTTATGATATTCACTGCGGTAAAAGGGAAATCGCTCGCGGAGAGGGGATAGGTTATTCGTCTGATATGTTTATCTAAATTTGTTTTCATTCTGTTTCTTCAGTTGTATCCTTTGTTTCGAGTAAAGTACGAACCGCCGATAAAATCTGAACAATAAGTGTTAATATAACATCTACCGTAACCGCTTGAATAGGTTTTATATATGTTTGTCTTTTAATATGTTTCATAGGAACTTCTTCAAAATTATGGATTTATTATACTAAATATAGAATGTTTTACAAACTTTTTCTATTCAATAATTATGAAGTAGTGGTGTTAGTCGTTTCTTGAGGTTTCTTTATCTCTGCTAACGGCAGGAAAAAATTGGTGAGCACAGATAATAGGAAGCAAAGGAAAGCCTGATAATCACTTTCAATATTTGTACAAAAATCCGTTCCTTGTTGCTGTGCCCTTAATGGTTTATTAGTTACCCTTCTAATTCTTTTCATTCGTCTATTCTCCTTATTATTTTTAGGAAGAACTACCTTCTTTTGCGACAAAAGCCTGAGCAACTACAGACAGTATATTGGCTATAAGAGTTAAAATCTGTCCGACGCTTAATGTGGTTTCAATCTCTGCTTTTTGTAAAGTGCTCAAAACCTTTATATGTTTCATTTCTAAACTCCTATATTTAATAAATTGTAAAGTATTTATATATTACTTAATATAATATATGGTTTTCACACTGTTATATTACATAATCTTACTCAAAAATAAGATGTATTTATTATTTTAATACCAATTTGCTAAAAAAAGTTTTCAAGATATTCTATATATCTGTCATTTAGGTATTTATATTAATCTAAACGGCTGTGTCCACGCCTGGGATTCCCCTTCACCCCAGAATTCAAAACGAACATAGGAATAAGGAAAATTGTCATTTATTTCAAATTCAATCGAATTTTCATGAACTTCTTTGATTCTTCTGCCATAATCAACAACGACAGCAATTTTTTTTGCACTTGTAGTTGTTATATATATAGTATTTTCTTTTACATCGATTTTTTGTATTTCAACTCCTGTACTGGCATAAAAATTTCCCTTTTTAAGGGCATTAATAACATTATCTCGAGTAAGCGTCTCGACTTGAACAACATTCCATGCAACGCCGAAACTTTCTTCCCAGTGTGCATCATCGTTAGCATAGCCCCATACCCACTTTCCATGGGAAAGAAGTAAGTCCCAGCGGTCTGTAGCAGAGGGGTTCCCCGGTAAATGGCGGACAATACCATTGTATATTTCTATTCCTGTGTAATGTTCCCAAACTTCTAAAAATTCCTGGGGGCAATGATTAAAATCTTCCTCCCAGTTAGGGTGAGAAATAATAGCAAAACCGCTATCTTGCTGAATTTCATTCAATACTTTCTGACGATCGGGATAAGGTTCTACTTTCTTTTTTGCATTCACATGAAGGAGATGAGGTCCATCATCCGTTATCTCATTGCCCTGGATGATAACCATTCCATTGGTATGTAACCCATTTAAAGGGGCAATCAAATCATGCTCGCTGAACATTAAGAATTGATAACCTATAGAAATATATCGGTCTATGGTTTCCTGTGGACTGAAAGTTCCATCACTTACAGAGGTATGTGTATGGAGATTCCCTTTTGCCCAGATATAATTTCCTAAATTTAAATACGGACTTTGAATCTTCAATTTCATTACTCCCTATCGTTTTATTTTAACACTCATTCTTTTTCCCAGAGAGATAGAAATTCCGGAGCATCGGAAGGTTCTAACCATTCAGGACGATATAATTTTTTCACAATGGGATCAGGCACTTTAGATATTTCACCTGTTTCGGGGATATAGGTTAGTTGTCGTTGAATAATTTCATTATCATCACATTCGTAATAAGTCCAGGCGTCCCCTTTGCCAGGAACAAATTGGGCAGTCTTAAAATACTTCATTACCTTACCCTTATAAATTTAATATAATGAAACTAAAATTTTTGGAATGATATACAATAAATAAGTGTAAAATAGTATAAACCTATTTTACAGGAAATGAAGTCTAATAATAAAATAGATAACTTTATATTTACATGAATGGTCGCAAAATGTATAAACCTATAACTATTATTTTTCTTGTTTTATTCTTACTTCACTCTCCTACTGCCTATGTTCTGGACATCGGAGCGGAGGCTATATTGGTAAAAATCACCAAGGCATTTGACCCAAATGTAGACCCTGATTTGATTGATGAAGATAGCAATGGCATTCCTGACCGTGCCCATGCAAGGCTGTTAGACCGTGTTTTAATGGATGAAACTGTCCCCAACCATGACCTTATTGTTGCTATATATTATTTCAATTGGGTTCAAATAAAAAAAGATAATACTTTAGGGAGTAAGTGTCTTGTTATACAACAGTTATATGGTATTACTTGCGATGAAATAGAGCGATTTTCTGCGGCGATTATTACAATGGGTGAACCAAAGGCTATTCAATACTTTATCCAAGGGGCTATAAGTGAATTTGGAATTCAAATTGATTTAAAAAACTATAATTTGAGTGGGGGGTTATACCTTCGGGCAACCGCAGACTTTGATGGAGACCGCATTTCCAATCGTAAAGAATTCCAACAGGCAGAAGGCGATTTTAATTTGTTTATAGAGTATGCAATAACTCCCCAGGAAAATCCTAATGAAGGAGAAATAGAAATCCCCCCCTTAGATAAAGGTATACCTCTCATTATTTCCCCCCCAGTAAATAGTCTTTTAAATTTTGGAAATGTCCCCTTAAAAACTTCTATTGTGGGAGAATTCACAGCACAAAACATCGGGACAGAGCCTATTCCTTTTTTTATATGGATTATAGGTGAGCCTGAATTTCAAATTGTTGGGGAAAGGTCTTTTCTCGTAGAACCTCAGCAAACGGTAAAATTTCAAGTAAAATTCACACCTCAAAATTTTAATAAAGTATCGGGAATACTTGTAATTGAAATTTATGGAAAAAAATATTACGTTTACTTAGGGGGACAGAGTTCGTGGATACAGAATGTAATTTCATGCGGAACGGATCACCGTGGAATAGGACAGAGTATAACAAGAGGAGACATCATCATTTTTGTGTTAACATTTATCCTGCTGAGTATAGTCCATAAAAAACAAGGGAAGACCCATATCTAATTCGCGAGGGAAAAAGTGAGTTATTATAATTATTGCCTTACAAAGCCTGTGGAAATATATCAAAAAATATTAGATTTTCCGATTCATGTGTCCGCTATATTTTTAATCATGTTAGTCGGTTTTCTAATATGTTTTTCAGGGTATCGCCTTGTTCATTTTATTATCGCTTTGTGTGGTTTTCTAATTATATTTTCCAGTTCTTTCCTCCTTCTGGGTGCATATATAATACATTCCCTTACATTAATACTCATTATATCTTCTCTTCTGGGTTTATTAGGGGGAGCATTTGCAGTTTTTTTATACAAGTCAGGTATTTTCCTCTTAGGTGTATTAGGTGGATTCTCTTTTGGAGTGGTTGTGTTGTCTGTAATGAATAATTCTATAATTTTAATTTTACTGGGTATAACGGGTGGGATACTCTCTTTATTCATAGAGAAAATCGTAATTGTGATTGCAACGGCTTCGATAGGCTCTCTGGTTAGTGTATGGGCAATGGTAAGACTGTTCGAATTTTCTAATATTCTTTCTATTACACCCGATTTCGAACCTTCCTATTTTAGAATAGTCTGTGTGCTTACATGGCTCGGACTTGGGTTGCTCGGATGTTCAGTACAATATAAATACGCGCAAATAACAAAACAACGGAAAAGGAAATAATTTTTTCACAGGAAGAAAAAAATAAAAGACTGGACACTCTTTCTACCCTATCGTGTCGAAGACTGGTGGGCCGTGCAGGAATCGAACCTGCGACCTTGGGATTAAGAGTCCCCTGCTCTACCAGCTAAGCTAACGGCCCGCATAAAAAAATGGAGCGGGAGACGGGACTCGAACCCGCGACGTCAACCTTGGCAAGGTTGCACTCTACCAACTGAGTTACTCCCGCAACTTTTTGCACCCATAATTCTATCAAAAAACATCTCCTATTTCAAACTTGATATATAAAACTTCTGCATAAATTCAATTTTATATGTATTATAATCTTCCACATCATAGTATATAGATAGATTATCTCCTTCTATTTTTGATATATTACATTCCTAAAAAAGGCAATTCTAACCATAAGGAGTCCTGTCCATGAGTTTTCCCATTAATGTAGAGAAATATAAACCCTTAGCAATTGACCCGTTTACTCAAGAATTTACTAAAGAACAATTAGAACAATTAAAAACAAATATTCAGATAGTGCGTGATACAATTATTTTTTATACTGCGGTTGCAGGGATACGAGGTTTAGGAGGGCATACCGGAGGAGCATATAGTATCGTTCCTGAGGTATTGATTTTAGATAGTTTTATGAAAGGCTCGGACAAGGTTTACCCCGTATACTTTGATGAAGCAGGACATCGTGTAGCAATCCAGTATGCAATGTCTGCTTTCAATGGGGTTATTCCCTTTGAATATTTATTGCATTATCGCGAAGCAAATTATGGTTTATACGGACACCCTGAAATTGAACATGAATTAGGTATAAAATTTGCCTCAGGACGGTTAGGGCATTTATGGTCCTTTGTTAACGGTGTCGCATTGGCAAATCCGGATAAAGTTGTCTTTATGATGGGATCCGATGGTTCACAACAGGAAGGCGATGATGCAGAATCTGCACGACTTGCAGTCGCTCAAAAGATAAATGTTAAATTATGTATTGATGATAACAATGTAACCATTTCTGGACATCCCTCTCAGTATCTGCCTGGGTATGACATTAGCAAGACGCTATTGGGACATGGATTAACCGTAGATGTAGGCCAAGGTGAAGATGTTGAAACTCTGGCACAACGAATGATTAAAGCAGTCCGCACAGCAGGACCGGTTGCATTAGTCAATAAGCGTTTAATGGCTCCAGGTGTACCCGGAATCGAAGGGAACCCTTCGGGACACGATGTTATCGGCAAAGATAATGCGATTGCCTATTTTGAAAAGAGAGGGCTCCCAGAGGCTATTGAATTTTTGAATAAGGTCGAAAAAATCTCCAGTGCCAGGACTTATCGCGGTTGCACGAAAGAACAGGGAAGTAATCGCACCGAATTTGGAACCATTGTAAAAGATTATCTCACTGCTCATCCGGAAGAAAAAAATGAACGAAGAATCTTAGTTATAGACTCTGATTTGGAAGGGTCAACGGGATTAAAAGCCATTCGCGTCGCTCATCCGGATGTGTTTATTAACGGCGGTGTTCAAGAACGCGGAAATTTCTCCTCTGCTGCGGGTTTCGGCTTTGAAAAAGGGAAACAAGGAATATTTAGCACTTTCTCTGCCTTTTCGGAAATGATTATTTCCGAATTAACAATGGCACGCTTAAACAAAGCCAATGCGATTTGCCATTTCTCCCATGCGGGAGTGGATGACATAGCAGACAATACCTGTCACTATGGAATTAATATTTTCTTTGTAGATAATGGACTTCCCGAAGGGGATACTACACGCCTATATTTCCCCGCGGATGCTTTACAACTCAAAGCCATTGTTCATCGCATATGGAAAGATGAAGGGATTCGTTTCATCTTTACTACTCGGAGTAAAGTGCCTTATATATGTAAGGAAGATGGAACTAAGTACTATGATGGCGATTATCAATTCATCCCCGGCAAAGATGAAATCATTCGTAGAGGAAAAGCAGGATATGTTGTGTCCTATGGAGAAATGTTGCACCGTGCATTAGACGCTGTAGAACAAGCACGCGAACAAGGGATAGATGTGGGACTTATAAATAAACCTACTCTTAATGTTGTAGATGAAGACATGATGGCAATTTTAGGACAATCACCATTTGTTCTGGTCGTTGAAGCACAGAATGTGAAAACAGGCTTGGGAAGCCGATTTGGGACCTGGTTACTTCAAAGAGATTATACCCCTAAATTTGACCATGTTGGTGTTAGCAAACCGGGTAAGGGTGGATTAACAGAGCACATTACCTATCAGGGATTAGACCCAGAACATATCTTGGAAAAGATAAAACAACTCGCAGGCTAAGACAGGAAAAAATACTCTTACATAAACTTAATCCATCCTATTCTTATTTGCGTTGCTTTCGAAATGTGTCCCCGGCTACTTTGATGTAACCGGGGACTTGCGAGGGGTTTGAACAGAAGCGAAAGGAAGGGAGGGCTAAATAATGTTTTGAGATGCTAAAATTAAGCCAATAACACGTGCTACAGCCCCATTAACGGGTTGAGTTCCATTTTCCTGATACCGCATAAATTCAACATGTCCATCCATATACAAAACATTTGAACCACCCGGAATATGATTATAAGCACCAGGGTCTGTTGCAATGGTATCTGCCATAATCCATGTTTCACTTTGGGCTTTGGCAGAAGCAGCAGGATTGTTAATATCGGTAATCAGGAAGCGTTCAATACCTTCACGAAGTCTGTATATGGTGGATTGTCTTCCATTACCTAATCCTTGGGTAACGTTTATATCCTCGTCAGCCCTTCTTACTGCCGCTACTGGGTTCGAGAGGTATACACCCAATATGTTCAGCATCGCTTCAACCAGTTGAGCGGGGCCCTGACCCGTGATTCCGGAAGCACCAACAAGTGTTGCCAGAGCAGATATATCCACCAATGGGTCGGTGCCATCCGCATTACAGAGGTCAAGGACATAGCCTACATAGTTATAACTGGAATCAATAATCGACATACCGCGAACCGCATCATTACAGGGGATATTTACATCCGGGACATCACCCAATCCGGCGGCTGCCGCTGCAGGATTGTTTTGTAGCCCTGGTTTTTCAGCAGAATCAGACGGGCAGAACATGATATTCAAATCCGTCAGATATTCCGGATAAATTACCTGAGGATTCGGTCCTGCAGCGACTAAACCATATTGTGCTACGGGTGTGGGTGGCCATACATTGCAATTGACTCTTTGGTCTGCGGTAATGGCTATCGGAGGGAATCTTTCACCTTTCGCTTCATTGCAGTACATTTTAAATACCAGCCCCCACTGTTTGAGGTTATTCTGGCAACTGCTTCTGCGCGCCGCTTCCCTCGCACGAGCAAGCGCCGGCAATAAAATTGCCGCAAGGATGCCGATGATAGCAATGACGACGAGCAGTTCGATGAGTGTGAAACCTTTTTTACTCATAGTAAAACTCCTTCTTGGGTTTGCCCTGAAAACCCTTTGGTTAAATTAAACCATATTCATGCAGGGCACATGAATATATTAAACTGTTATTAAATTAATAGTTACGAATATATTATAAATATTATTTTTGTATTTGTCAAGTAAAATATTAATTGTAATTTAAATAATTTATTCACATTCTTATAGTATTTTTATGTCAATATATTATTTTTTATTATATTATTAACTATCTATAATTATTATGTTTATTTGATATAAAAAATATAAGTTAATATTATATAAATAATAATAAATAAAAGACTTAAAGTAAATATTATTTATTATTTGTAAATAAGTATTTAGCCCTTTGAAGATTTTTTATAATAAGTAAGAAGCAAAAAAATAGTAATTTAGACTATAATAAAGTGGATTTTATTTAGTTGAGAACTTTTTATTTTGTGGATGCTTTTATTAATTTTTTCCAGGCGGAGGTGGGCTGTTCTTTGAATTGAGTTTCGTTGACAGGGGATATAAAAAGGGCAGGGATATGTTTTTCTTCTGCAAAACGTAATCCTTTTTCTAAACCCATCACCATAAAAGCGGTGGCATAAGCATCCGCATACGCACAAGAAGGATAAATAACACTTACAGAAGCAATCGTATTAGGAATGGGGTATCCCGTTTGTGGGTCTATTTCATGAGAATATTTTTTCCCTTCCCATATATAAAAATTCCGGTAGTTCCCCGAAGTCGCCATTGCACAGTCTTTTAATTTTATTGCAAGCATAGCAGAATGTCCCAGAGATGTGGGCTTCTCTATTCCTATACTCCAGGGTGTCCCCGAATATTTTTCTCCCTTAACACGGACCTCTCCACCAACTTCAATCATATAACTATTAAAAGAAAATTGGTCTAATAGTTCTGCCACTTTATCCACCGCATATCCTTTTGCAACAGCAGAAAAATCACATTGTATATCGGGATTATGTTTTTTTATCCCCTCCGGGAGAAGTTCTATCTTCCGATAATCTACTTTTTTCAATTCCATTTCGACCTGTTCCCTTGTTGGCGGCTGTTCCACCGTATTAGGTCCAAATCCCCATATTTCAACAAGTGGAAATATGGTAATATCTAAAGCACCCTCTGTCTGGTGGGCTACATCCAGAGAAATTGTGAACACTTCACGAGTTTCCGGAGAAACAGGAAATGGGTCTTTTCCTTTGTATTGATTAAATCTGCTCAATTCTGATTCAGATTTATATGTAGACATTAAGTTGTCTATTTTTTCGAGACAACTATGGATTTTTTCGCCAAGACCTTCGGGAAGATATTGTTCTTTGGGTAAGATTATCTTAATCTGATATGTGGTTCCCATTATACTACCAGAAAAAGAAAACAAGTTATAGGGAGGGGCTTTAGTAGAACAGGAAACAAGCAGAAACAAAAAGAAAACTTCTCCCCATCGAATCATGGGGAGAAGTTTTTGTAAACGATTAACAAAAAATTTAAGATTATCCAAAGTTATCGTAAGCAATCATTTCATCCTCAACACCTAAACTATGTAGCATGTTCAAACATGCGGATAACATTAGAGGGGGTCCGCAAATATAATATTCAATATCCTCCGGTGCAGGATGGTTCTTTAAATATTCATCATATAGAACTTGATGTATGAAGCCCACCAGACCTGTCCAGTTATCTTCGGGCAAAGGTTCGGAAAGGGCTATATGCCAGCGGAAGTTTTCATTTTCTCTTTGTATCATGTTGAAATCGTCTTCATAGAAAATTTCTCGCTTACTTCGTGCCCCATACCAGAAGGTTACCTTACGTTTCGTTTTTAATCTTTTGAATTGGTCGAAAATATGCGAACGCATCGGAGCCATACCAGCACCCCCACCAATGAAGCACATTTCACGATTAGTTTCTTTAGCAAAAAATTCACCGAAGGGTCCCGATATGGTAACTTCGTCACCGGGTTTTAAACTAAAAATATAAGACGACATAATGCCCGGAGGTATTCCCTTTGCATTGGGGGGTGGTAATGCAATACGGACATTTAACATAATGATTCCTTTTTCATCGGGATAATTTGCCATTGAATACGCACGCGTTACATGTTCATCGTTCGTAGCAACAATATCCCATAACTTAAATTTATCCCATACATCGCGGAATTGAGGTTCAATATCAAAATTCTTATAATGAATTTCATAAGGTGGACACTGTATTTGTATGTATCCACCAGCGCGGAATGGGACTTCCTCTCCCTCGGGCAATTGTAGAACTAATTCTTTAATAAATGTAGCAACACTTCGATTCGATTTTACTTTGCAACGCCATTGACGAACTTCAAAAACTTCGGGCGGTAATTCTATTTTCATGTCTTGTTTTACTTTTACCTGACATGCGAGACGATATCCTTTTTTAGCCATTCCTCGATTAATGTGGGTCTGCTCTGTGGGAAGGATTGCCCCCCCCCCATCCTTAACGACAACCTTACATACACCACAACTTCCTTTGCCCCCACAGGCAGAAGGGATAAAAATTTTCTGGTTTGCCAGCGTTCCCAGAAGGGTTCCCCCAACGGGTGCTGTTAATGCTTTACTCGGGTCATCATTAACAATGATTTTTACATTACCTGAGGCTACTAATTTTGCTTTCGCTATCATTAATAAAACAGCCAGCGTTAATACAATTAATGAGAACATTAACATTCCAAGCAATACTGTTTGCATGCTTGTAATTCCTTAATCCTTAAAGTTTATTCAAATTACATGTTATCTTTTTCATCTTTATAGTTGAATCCCTGAGAAGGCAAGGAAACCTAAAGCCATTAAACCGGTTAAAATAAAAGCAAGTCCTAAACCTCTTAATCCCGGTGGGACGTTGCTGTATCTTAATTTTTCGCGAATGGAAGCCATACCGATAATTGCAAGAGCCCAACCGATACCGGAGCCTATTGCAAAAACGAATGCGTCACTAAACGCATAATCCCGCTGTTCCATGAAAAGCGCTGCCCCTAAAATGGCACAGTTTACCGCAATTAATGGTAAGAATATTCCCAAAGCAGAGTAAAGCGTAGGAACAAATCGGTCTAAAAACATTTCTACCAACTGCACTAATGCGGCAATAGAACCGATATAAGCAAGAAAACTCAAAAATCCAAGGTCAACATTTGCAAGGCTGGGATGTATCCACGCCATTGCACCTTCACGAAGTAGAAAATTAAAAATGAGATTACTGATAACCACTGCAAGGGTAAGAACAAATATAACCGCCGTTCCCAAACCAATGGCTGTTTCCACTTTTCGTGACACAGCCATGAAAGAACACATCCCTAAGAAAAAAGCCAGTGCCATATTCTCTATAAAAGCACTTTTTATAAACAAACCTGCATAATGCTCAAACATGGTAAACTACTCCTTCTCTTGCTGTTCCGGTTTCCATGTGCGAAGTAACCAGATTAATATCGCTATTGTAAACAAGGCTCCGGGAGCCATAAGGAACATTCCATTCGGGTAATACCAGCCCCCTTCATTGACGGTTCTAAATAGGGTATAACCTAAAATTTTACCCGAACCCAACAATTCACGGAAAACACCTAAAATAATCAGTATCATACTATATCCTAAACCATTGCCTATGCCATCCAGGAAACTTTCCAGAGGAGGATTTTGCATTGCAAAAGCTTCGGCACGACCCATAACAATACAGTTCGTGATAATTAATCCAACGAATACCGATAATTGTTTACTAATAGTCGGAACAAACGCTTTTAAAATCTGGTCTGCAATGATAACCAGAGAGGCAATTATCGTTAATTGAATAATGATACGTACATTGGTTGGAATTAGATTACGAATAAGACTAATAGAGAGGCTGGAGAAGCCTGTAACCAGGGTTAGTGAGATAGCCATTACGATGGCTTTGTCCAATTTTGTTGTCACTGCCAGAGCGGAACATATCCCTAACACCTGCAATGCAATAGGATTATTATTAAACAAAGGGTCAATTAATATTGCACGCTCTTTTTTCCCTAAAATAGCACTCATATCTATATACTCCCTTGTTGTTTCTTATTCTTTATATATTTTCCATATGCACTATCACTTAACCAGAACTGAACTAAATTTGTAACTCCACGACTGGTCATGGTAGCACCGGATAACCCGTCTACATGATGCGGGTCAGAATCTGCAGACCCGGCTTGTCCTTTAATAACCGCTAATTGAACTTCTCCTGCAGAATTATAAACTTTTCGTCCAACCCACAATTGACACCATTTCGGATTTTCAATTTCACCACCTAATCCAGGCGTTTCGCCATGTTCGTAGAATATTATCCCACGAACCGTATTCAAATCCTTATCTAATGCTAAATAGCCATAAAGCATAGACCACAAACCACGACCTTGAATAGGAAGAATAACTTCATCTATTTGCCCCTGTCTTTTTACAAAATAAACAAGACCATATTTGGGTATATCTATTAGCCCTGCAGAGTTGGGAGGGGCTTTCATGCTTAAATTGGGATCTTTTAATGCTCGTTTGGGGTCAAATGTTTCAACAGGGATATTTGTGGCATATTCACCCGTTTCAAAACTCACCAATCTCATCTCTATGTTCTCTTTGAACTTATTCTGTATCCCCTCACGAGATAACTTTTCCGAAGGGCTTACCAAACCCGACACAAGGAGTATCTTATGTTGTCGGTCTAAAATTTGATTGATTTGCTGTCGTTCTTTCAATCCGACTGCCGCACTTGCCACAAGGATGGAACATATTCCACAAAGGACAGTCGTGAAAATAACTGTATAAAGACTTCCTTCACGCTGCATGGCGCGCCAATCTCCTCTTAATGTTCGATTGCATTACAAAGTAATCTGTTAAGGGTGCAAAAATGTTAGCAAAAAGGATTACTAACATGGTTACTTCTGGATACGCAGGATTTACTGTTCTTAATAAAACAACCAACGACCCGATAAACAAACCGTAAATCCAGCGACCGGTATCAGTAAACGGAGACGAAACTGGGTCCGTAGCCATAAATACACCCCCAAAGGCTAAACCACCAATAGCCCAATGCCATAAAGGTCCTGTCTGAAATGCTGGATTTGTAGGTGAATGATAGAAACTCAATAAAAGAGCCATAATTCCTGAACCTAAAAATACACCTACAATAGTTCTCCAAGAACCAACACCTGTATAAATTAAAATTAACGCCCCTATTAAACAAGCGATAACAGATGTTTCACCCATAGACCCCGGTTCTAATCCAATGACCGATTCCAACCAACTGGTTACTCCATCGTGTAGATTAATAGAAAAAGCACCTACACTCTGCAGTGCTTCCACTCCTTTATCTTTTACGACTGCAAGGCAAGTAGCACCGCTATAACCATCAACGGCTACCCAGACTTTATCACCACTAATTTGCGCTGGGTAGGCAAAGTATAAAAAGGCACGAGCGGTAAGTGCTGGGTTTAATATGTTCATCCCTACACCACCGAAAATTTCCTTCCCTATGACAACACCAAAAATTATCCCGACCGCTACCTGCCATAAGGGGATTTGAGGAGGTAAAATTAAGGGGAATAGAAGACTCGTCACTAAGAACCCTTCGCTAATCTCATGTTTGCGAATAATCGCAAAGATAACTTCACAAATTCCTCCACAAGCTAATGTAACTATATAAACCGGAAAGAAGTATAATGCACCATAAATAATGCATGAAATGATACTTGTTGGATTGAAACTTAACCCTAACGCGCGGAAAACAACTGCACGCCAGCCCGGAACCTGCTCCGGAGATAGTCCCATACTTTCAATACCTAAAAATGCCTGCAAGCCTGTATTATATAAAGCCATGATTACGCAGGGAACCAGTGCCACCACAACAGTTATCATAAGCCGTTTAAGGTCAATGGCATCCCGAACATGCGGAGCACCTTTCGAAACGGTTCCCGGGGTGTAAAGAAAGGTATCGTTTGCTTCCCAGAGAGGATAAAGCCATGCCAATTTCCCTCCGGGTTCAAACATCTTTGCCTGATGGTCTAAAATTTTCCGAAGCCAACTCATATCTTTATCCTTCCTTCTCAATCAACTCTAAATTTCTTCTTAACATGGGACCGAAATCATTTTTACCGGGACAAACAAAACTGCAAAGAGCAAGGTCTTCCTCTTCTAATTCCAGACAACCTAATTGCTCCGCCCGTTCTATATCATCCATTGCAATAGCACGAAGTAAAAATGTAGGGATAATATCTAATGGCATTACTTTTTCATACAAACCAATCGGAATAATGGCTCGATGTCCCCCATGCATAGCGGTGGTAAAATTAAATTTTTTATTTTTGCTACCAAACCATGCTGATGCAAACAGGTTCAATACAGAAAATTTATTCTTACCCGGCGCCAGCCAGCCTAAAAATTCCCGCTCCCTGCCTTCGGCAAGCACTGTGATTTGCTGGTGGTAGCGCCCTAAATAACCCAAAATATCTCCTTTGGCTATATTTCCTGACCAGACCGAACCAGAAATAATGCGTTGTTCGCCATTATTAATCTCGTTTGTAATAAGTTCATCTAAACCAACACCTAAACGAGTTTTTATATAACGAGGTTTCTTTACACCAGGTCCAGCCAGTGTAACTATCCGTTGTAAATCCAAAAGTCCTGTTTTAAATAAGAAACCTATTGCGACAACATCTTGCAAACCAACATACCAAACCGTTTTATTGCGATCTACCGGGTCAAGGAAATGAATATGTGTCCCCGGTAAACCACTTGGATGGGGTCCTTCAAATTCCTCTATAGAAACCTTTCCATCACTTTTTACTCCAAAATCAGCCCCGGTGGATTGACAGAAAAAAACTTTACCTGGGGTCAATCTTTTTATAACTTCCAGTCCGATAGATATGTCCTCTTTATGGTCTTTCACACATAGTTGTAAATCAGGTGCCAAGGGATTACTATCCATTGCAGTAACAAAAATAGAGTTAGGGACACTATCTATGGCGGGATTTTTTCCAAATGGGCGTGTGCGAAATGATAACCACATTCCGGATTCAACAAGCAATCCACGAACTTCATCATCGGACAAATTGTCCACAGATTTGCCTTTATAATTCTCAAACGAGACCTGGTCCTCTGTAGAAGGTTTCCCGGAAATTTCCTTTTCATCAATCTCAATCACTACACTCTGTAGGGCTCTTCGTTCACCACGATTAATCGCTTTAATTTCCCCACACGCTAAACTTGTGTGTAGAACGCCGGGCAGTTTTTTATTTTCAAATATTGCTTGACCGCGTTTTACTTTGTCGCCGACAGCAACTTTAAAAGAGGGACGCATTCCGATGTAATCCTGTGCAAGAATAGCGACCCGCTTTACAATTTTATTTGCATCGATGACGGGTTCTGGTGAGCCTGTAATAGGGAGGTCTAACCCTTTTTTAATTGTGTATTTACCCATAAATACAAAACCTGCCTGCTCGGTATGAGTTTAAGTTTATTGCATTATAATTAAGTGAAAGACTTAAATTAAACATAACTATACAATAAGAACTTCTATAATAATCAAATCCAAAATTAGAATAAAATTGATATAAATATATACCTACCGTTCGTTATAATTCAAATTGAAAACTTCAACTCTCTTACCTTCAAAAATTCTTATATATTATATTACTACTTACCATGAGTAGTAAATATATTATGTCGCCATAAATCCACCATCTACGATTAATTCCGCTCCGGTCATCCAACTGGATTCATCTGAGGCAAGAAACAGTGCGGTATTAGCAATGTCTTCAGGTTTTCCTAACCGTTTTAATGGTAAACTATCACCAATCGCTTTTTTCTTTTCAGGCGTTAAATAGGGTTCTTGCAATGGGGTATCCACCATACCCGGATGAATAATATTGCAACGAATATTATCGGGACCAAACTGCACTGCTAATGATTTCGCCAATGAAATTAAAGCACCCTTTGCACAGGTATATGAATCTTGAGCTAATGTAAAACCAACCAGTGCCGAGATAGAACCGACAAGAATAATAGAACCGCCACCTGCTTTTTGTAAATAAGGAATACCATGCTTCGTAAGGAAAAAGGCACCCTTTAAATTTATCGCTTGCACAATATCCCAGTTTTCTTCGGTTGTTTCGATAACCGATTTATCTCGGTCTTTCCATAATACACCCGCATTGGCATATAAAATATTCAATTTACCAAATTGTTTTACCGCTTCTTCAACACCTGCTTTCACATCGGCTTCTTTACTTACATCTCCAATAAATACCGCACATTTGCCACCTTCTGATTTTATGATACTTTCTGTTTCACTCGCTGCCTTTTCATTCAAATCAAAAATTAACACACTGGCACCTTCGCGTGCGAACAGAACCGAACCTGCACGACCCATACCCAATCCAGCACCCGTTATAATGGCTACTTTATCCTTTAATCTCATAACACTACTCCTTTTCCTTTTTTAAGTTACTTGAAAACAATTCTAAAAGGGAATGGATATAATATAAATAAAATGAATATATGATTTAAATTTCTACTTTTCTGCAGGAATATTTAATGAGATAAAATCTACATCATATCCATTCCCTTGCGCCTTGATATGATAGAAACCTGCTGGATTATCCTCAAAATTCCAGTTTAAAGAAGGAAGAATAAAAATAGGGACATTTTCTATCTCAAATGATTGTTTTTTGTGCAGATGACCACAAAACATCGCATTCGGTTTATATTTCAAAAAAATTTCACGGAGGGCTTTCTGGTCGTTAGTAGAAAGATACATAGTTTCCGCTTTACCCGCTGGATTAGGCGGAATATGGGAAAACAGGAACACAAAAGGATACCGTTTTCTATCTACATTTAATTCTTTTTCGAACCATACTTGTTGTTCCTGCCCTTTAATTCCCTCCGATTCAAAATGACCAACATGGTCTCCCATATCTATTGCATCACAAATAACAATACATTTAATATGTTTATAAACGAAAGAATAAAAATCGTTATCCACAAAATCTTGTGGAAACATTTTTGCTAATATTTTTCTATCTCCTCTCTTTTCGTGGTTTCCAAAAACTACATGAAACGGTATTGTTGGCTTTAATTCATTAAACACTTTTTCAAACTCTTTAGCATGAATATCACCTGTCACCACAACGAAATCAGGCTTGGGATTTAATTCATCTATCTGTTTTATAAACACAGTAAAATTTTTAACCCCTTCCTTTTCCGCTAAATGCAAATCCGACACCACTACGAACGAAACCTCCTCTGCCTGGGCAGAAGTTATGAAGGACACAATTATTATTAAAGTAAACAGAATTTGTTTTATTTGGCTCACAAAAAGTTCTCCATTTGATTTCATATAAAATAACAATTTTTACGATTACAGAGCATACTATTAATATAGCCTTCAAATTTATTAAAAATTTATTCCATCATTTAACTCGTATATAGCACAACTTATAGGTGCCAATTGGGTTCCCTTTAAAGATATTTCGATTTTAATTCCATGTTATTTGTGGTAATTTTTTTTACAACGAATGAGGTGAATGAAGTGTCGTCGGCATCTTATCGAGAGGTGAAAGATGGGTGCAAGACGCTCCCCAATACTAATTTTGCATCTTGATGATAAAAAAGGAGATGTATGGGGCTACTTTTACTGTGGGGAAAATGCTCCTTTTATAAAATTTCTGAAATTATTCACTATCTTTGATAAAATGAAGTTAATTAATGGAATGGTATAGATTATGAAAAACAAGGATTTTAACTTTGGAATGGACAGCTAAAAGGCGGTTTCTTACAGCATTAAATAGACAGAAGGCAGACCGTTTGCCGATAACAACGCATCATGTAATGCCCTATTTCTTGAATACATACATGCAGGGAATGGATGCGCAATCTTTTTTTGATTATTTTGAATTAGACCCGATATTGTGGTTAGCACCCCTAAAACCGAATCCTCAAAGAAATGAATATTGGGACGAAAACCATCAATTTATTATATCGGATAGTTGGCAAATAAAAGTTGAAACGATTACTCATATAAAAGGGTTCCCTGTGGAGAGACTTATAATTCATACACCCAAGGGGGACCTAAGCTCCATTCGTCAGTTCAATGAGTATACAGTTTGGCTACTGGAACATCCTATTAAGAAGAAATCAGATATCGAATTGCTTCAATATATGCCTCGACCGGTATATGATATTGAAATCATCAATAATTCTGCGGAGCTATTTGGAGAACGGGGGTTGGTTCGTGGAACGATTATGCCTTGCTTTGATGTGTTTGGTCAACCAGGTTGTTGGCAAGACTCCGTATGTATGTTTGGTATTGAAAATATGATCATGTCTGCATTAGACGACCCTGAATGGGTGCATGAATTTTTGTCTATACTGCGGGAAAGGAAATGGGAAACTATCCGCACACTGAGCGGAGCAAAATTCGATATTTTAGAATTAGGGGGAGGGGATGCATCTTCAACGGTCATTTCACCGCAGATTTTTGAAGAGTTTGTCGCTCCATATGACGCTGTTTTAATAGAGGAGGCACATCGCCAGGGGCAGAAAATAGTTTATCATACCTGTGGAGGGATGATGCCCATTCTCGAATTGATTGTTAGCATGAAACCGGATGCTATTGAAACACTAACCCCACCTGCTATGGGCGGAGATGTAAACCTTGGAGAAGTAAAAAAAAGGGTAGGAGATAAGGTTTGTCTTATTGGTGGATTTGACCAATATCATTATTTTTTAGATTGCACCCCGGAAGAAACACGCAAGGCGGTCCGCCGATGCTTTGAAGAAGCGGGGGAAGGAGGGGGCTATATTCTCTCCCCGTCTGACCATTTCTTTGATGCAGATAGGGAGCTTATTCGTGCTTATGCAGGAGAAGGACATTCCTGTGTGTATAGATAACAAAAAGAATAAAAAGAATTTTAAAACATTAGATTAAAATTTGGGTCCTTCGACATCAATGAACATCCCTTCAATAGGTATGTATTCAAAACGAACAATGTTTTTATAGGGGATAATTTCTACTACACGAATATTATCAAATTCATCGCCGACGCGTGCTGCAACGCGTTTTCTTTCTCCCGTGATACGATTAATAATTTCCACAAAAATAGTGGTTTGCCCTGTATTTTTATCATCGAGGAAACCCCGCACAAAGATCTTCGGCTGAGCAATGAGTTGTTCCCCTCTCATTCGTAACCGTCGTAGTGCTTCACTTCTTGCTCCTAATATTTCATATATATCAATGCATGCCAGAGCGAGAACCCATCGGTTGTTATCTTTGGCAATTCGTGCCCATTGCGCAACTTCTTTTGCCACTTCTTTAAAGGCTTCTTGGGCTAATGGATTTTCAGAATTATTTTGGACAAAATCATACATATTACGTACTACCTGAATTCTAATCTCTTCACGAAGAAAAGGGGGATTGAGCTCTGGAGTGAAAGGGATACATGCTCGGAGAGGAGCGAGTATCTCTTTTAATTGTTTTACAAAATCCTCTCTGGTTTTAGGTACTTCAGCGGGTTTTTGAGGTTCTTTGGGACGGCAGGCTGTTCCCAAGATTATTAAAATAAGACTTATGATGGTTAAAAAAAAGAAACCCTTCGATGATACATATTGTAAAAAAATTTTATGATATTTCATAAGATACCTTTTTATTTTTCTATAATTCGCAATCATTTTGGTAATTATTTATATAAACACATTATAATTAAATCCCTTTCAATTAAAAAACGAAAAAAAAGGTAAAGGTCGGGTGACATCTGAAATACTGAATATAGAGCAAAGGCGTATTTGGTCCGTATCGGAATTAAACCGAGAAATTCGAAAACTATTGGAAGAGAAGATAGGTTATATCTGGTTATCCGGGGAAATATCCAACTGGCGTGTGGCTCCGTCAGGACATGCTTATTTCACATTAAAGGATGCAGACAGTGAAATTACCTCCGCCATGTTTCGTGGTTATTTACAAAATGTAAAATTCCAACCTGAAAATGGGATGGAAGTTCTTGTTTTTGGACAGATTACGGTATATGAAAAGCGGGGAACTCATCAAATCATCGTGGAGCAAATGGAACCGAAGGGGGTCGGAGCCCTTCAGTTAGCCTTTGAGCAATTGAAGAAGAAATTAGAAGCAGAAGGTCTGTTTGATCCCGCTCATAAAAAGGAATTACCCCTTTTACCGAAGAAAATAGGAATTGTTACATCGCCATCGGGCGCAGCGATACGGGATATTTTAAAGGTGTTATCGCGTCGTTTTGCGAATATCCATGTGGTCCTTTATCCTGCACGAGTACAAGGCGACGGAGCCAGTGGGGAAATTGTAGAAGGTATTCGTTTTTTAGACCAATATGGTGTAGATGTAATCATTGTGGGTCGTGGAGGGGGTTCGATTGAGGACCTCTGGTCCTTTAATGAAGAGATTGTAGTTCGTGCGGTATATGAGGCAAGGACCCCTATTATCTCTGCTGTGGGGCATGAAATTGATTTTACATTGACAGACTTTTCGGCGGATGTTCGCGCACCTACTCCGTCTGCAGCGGCCGAAATGGTAATACAAGACCAGACTGTATTGTGGGAAAATATACAGACACGGAAACAGCAATTACTGCGAGCCATCAAACAAACCGTTCAGTTATATCGTCATCGGATTGAAATGGCTCAACAACATCGTGGATTTCAAAGTATAAAAAATTTTATTCGTGAATACATGCTTAGGCTAATAGATTGCAGAAACCAGTTAGAAGACTGGTGGGAATGGGAACGCGAGACTTTGCACTCGCGAATACAGAAAGCAAAGTATGCATTACAAATTATGTCTCCTCAATCGCGAATTAAAGTCCAAAAAGAGAAATTAGATTTCATCCGAAAACAATTGGAGCAAAAAATAAATGTTCTATTACAAGCAATAAAGTCAAAGTATTCCTTTTCAATAGCGAAACTGGATACTCTCAGTCCTTTGAAGGTGTTAGGACGGGGCTATTCACTTGTTTGGCTCGAACCTGGACATAAACTGGTTCGTTGTGTAGAACAATTAGATATAGGGAATTCTGTTAAAATGCAGTTTACAGATGGAAGTGCAGATGCTATCATAAAGACTGTTGAACATAAAAAGGAAAGCCAACCATGAAAGAGAAACAAGAAAAACCCACTCATGGAAACTTTGAGAAAAATTTAGAAAAATTAGAGCAGATTGTTCAAAATCTGGAAAAAGGGGAACTTACATTAGAAGATGCCCTTAAACAGTTTGAAGAAGGGATTCGTCTCGCAAGGCAATGTGAAAAAGCCCTCTCTGAAGCGGAACGGAAAATAGAAATTTTGTTGAAGAATGAAGAGGGTGAAGTGGAAGCCCACCCCTTTGAATTGTCTGAAGCTGATAACGAGGAGTGGATGTCTTCGCCTCGACAAACAACATCGGAAAAACCTACTCCATCGAAAACTAAAAAATCGAGCAATAAAGAAATTCCCCCGGAAACCGATATTAATGAGGACCTGCCTTTCTAATGAATATTTTTGAGGAATTGAAAAATAAATGTAACATGGAACAGGTAGAGCAATTTCTTACAGAGAAAGGAAACCAAACAGAAGAGGCTCTCCGAAGATATTTAGAACAACTCCAATGTCCCGACACGGGACTTATTGAAGCAATGGGATACAGTCTATTTGCAGGAGGAAAACGACTTCGTCCGGCACTGGTATTGGGGTCAGCAGAGTTATTTGGTGGAGATATTCAAAAGGTAATACCCTCCGCATGTGCTATTGAGATGATCCATACCTATTCCCTTATACATGATGACCTACCCGCATTAGATAATGACGATTTTCGTCGGGGAAAGCCAACATTACACAAGGTATATGGTGAGGCAGTCGCACTCCTTGCAGGGGACGGACTGCTTACATTGGCGTTTGAACTACTGGCAAGCACAGGAAATGCAGAAGTAGTTGTTGAAGTAGCCCATTCCGCTGGTGTAAACGGTATGGTCGGAGGACAGTATTTAGATATACAGTCAGAGGGAAAAGTTGTTCCCATAAACATATTACAGGAAATCCATCGGAAAAAAACCGGAGCTTTAATTTGTGCTTCGCTACGCTGTGGGGCATTGCTTTCAAATGCGTCCCCTGAGGGATTAAATGCCATAACAGAATATGGAAACCATTTAGGTTTAGCTTTCCAAATTGTTGATGATATTCTGAATGTAACAGGGGATGAAAAAACTTTAGGTAAACCTGTAGGGAGTGATACGGAGCATAAAAAATCAACCTATCCTGCCTTGTTGGGTTTAGAGCAAACCCAGAAATTAGCATTAGAACAAACCCATAAAGCCATTTCAGCTCTGGAATGTTTTGGAGAAAAAGCAGAGGTATTTCGACAATTAGCAATGTATATGTTATTGCGCAATCACTAATATATGGATTAAATAATTATAGAAATGAATTCTCACATCGAAGTAATGATACAGGCAATTTCAACGAATAATTGTAGAAAAAATTCTCTTCATACTTCTTCACAAATTTCTACAGGCATTATTGATAGATTAATGGCATTAATGTTGTGTGGAATATTTCTTTCTTTTGTTTTGTGGATAGGAATTGTTAGTTCAAACCCTTTTTTTTGGCCCTTTAATTGGGATACACTCCGCGATATAGGTATTGCACAAACGATACTTGATAAAACTTATCCGGAGGACCCTATTCTGAAAGGTGAAATCAATTGGTATAACCCTCTTACGGGTGCTGTGCTGGCTTTATTCAGTCAAATACTGCATAAGCCTCTACCTGAAACCTGTATGCGAATAGGTCCTTTTCTGCAATTGTTATTACCTATTACCATGTTATTGTTAGCATGGAACCGATGGGGACCATGGGCAGGTTTTTTAGTTTTAACCTACACCATTTTCGCAAGACATCCTTATCTTCCGGAATGGATCTATTCTACTTATTCTCCATGGTTATTGGCTCCTCACTGGGGCAAAAGCTTTTTCTTTCTCACACTCTTGATGTTTATCCTTTATGCTGAAAAGAGAAAAATAATTTATGCAATTTTTTGTGGGTTATTTTTAGGGTTAGGTTTTCTTACACATACCGCTATTTTGGTAGAAGCGAGTCTAATTATGGGTATATACACCCTTGTTCAGTTGATTCATCTATATCGCAATTCTACCCAAAAGGAGCTTCTTTTTTTTCTCATAAAGGTGGGCCTCCTCTTCGGCATAGCCCTCGTAGTAAGTGCCCCTTACTGGTTTCCTATTCTTATGCGGTATCAGTTTATCGTTCACAATCCACATCCTTCTTTATATCTAACCCCAGCACTTGAATGGAATAATTTACCTTCCACTCTCCTAAAAAGTGCCAATGGTTTCACTACAATTGGAGTTATTTCTTTTGTTTTCTTCTTTATTCACTGGGAAAAGAGAGAATTATGGTGGTTAAAATACTGGACTATTGTTGTCTTTTTACTGATAGTACAACAAATAATATGCCAATTCTTATATTGTTTTAGGTATCCTATCCCTTCATTTTTTCCACCTCATCATGTTTTCATGTCTGCCCATGCCTTGACAGGATTCTGGTTTGCCTATGGCTCCCTTCAGTTAGCGAATAGCATGGTTCAATCTTTCCAACGATGGAGTATTCATCCCTGGTTTCTGAAAGGGACTTATTTTCTTATTCTTTCATTAATTTTTCTAACAGGTATAGCCACATTAAAAAGACCTATTCCCCCACTGCATGAAATTTACCGTGGGAGGGAAGAAAATAAATTGGTGCATGAAGTCGTCCGATATGATTCGGTTTATAAATGGATACTTAATAATACCTCTCCTGAAGATATATTTTTATGTGATGAAGTTACCGGTCTTTGGACGGTTATGCCAGCCGGTCGAAAGTTAATTTATGCCCTAATGTTTTATATGAACCCCTATTATGATATAGCCCCCCAAATAGAGTTTCTTAATTACACCTGGACTGCCTTCCGCGAACAAAGATATACAGACTTTCTCGCTTTCTGTCAGCAAAAAAATGTGAAATATATTCTTTTGCGACAAGATGATGAAAATAAATCCTCCATGAACAAACTAAAAAAACTTCACCAATGTTATGAAGATCATCAGGTCGTGATATACAAAGTACCTTAAATTTATTTTAATAGAGAGTAATCTATACCGCTAATGAGATGTTCGGTTACGATTTGTAATATTTCGGCTCTACGAAAAGCATTTTCGACAGCAGTTTTATCGCAGGTAATTGCAGAGGGATGGTATATAAAGTGCCAACCCAGAGGTAAAACGGGCTGAAGATGGAATAGCATCGTCCAACTCCAGTTTGCCTCGTCTATTCGGGAAATTTTATCACAGGTTTGAGCCAAAAACCACCAGAATAAAGGTTCTGTATCATATTTATTTACTAACTCTGAAAAATAGGGGATTGCTCCTACATAATCATGTTCGGAAAAGCACTTTACACCATTCCAGAACAGTACCGTCAAATCTTTTTTTGAGTTTGCAGAATCCAACAATCTGCACTCTCTCTCAAAATTTACTGCTGGAGAAAATACTTCGTAAGTCTGAATGATCAGATTTGGGTTTCGTTCCCATGCACTCTTTAATAAGTACCCTGCCTGTTTATGTTTTTTATGTTTTGCCAGTTCTATAGCACAACGAATAAAGTGAAATAGAGTTCGATCATGTTCATAGCGGTGTTGCTGATAAAATTTTTCTGTTAGAGGATTTCCCTCCTTGAAAATTTTTCTTATTAATTTATTAATTTCTATATTTACTGTGAATATGTCCTGTTGCAACACATCTTGGGGTGGGGATACTCGATAAAGGTATATTCTCTGTTCCCCCGGGAAGACCTGGACAAAGAAGGGAAAACCGTGTTGTTTTAATAACATAGGAAATGTATTCAAACCTGTTCCATAAACATCCGGTATTATAAGCCATACTTTTACATGTTTATTTTCCTGTTTACCCAGAGCCATAAAATAAACCTTTGCCAGCTCTATCAAACCCTCTTCTGTATATGCATCACTTACCGAGATAGAAATATTTGTATTATTAAGTTTGAACATCGGCATCCAGAAGGGGTCTCGAAGAATGACTAAATCCTGTGCCTTTGAATTCTCTGAGATAGTTTTACCTACACCTTTCCAGTCCATACGCCACGAACTTTGTGTCATGATGCCGATAGGATAAAGAAGCACCATTACAAGAAGAGCGATTAAAAATGATGAAAGAATCTTTCTTGTTTGGGGAAGAAAGTATCCCAATCCAATAAAATGCAATGGGATGAGGAAAACAATATATCTTGTGGTAAAAATGGGAGGACCTAATCGTGCAAGAAGGAACAATAAAAGAGGGGGAATGATAAACAAAGACAGAAGTAAAAGAGGCATCCGATGGAAACTTTCTTTCTTTATCCAAGTTTGAATATATCCGTATAGTAACCCTAAAAGACCTAACGCTGAAAAAAGGAGCAGAGCGAACTCAAAACCTATTTGTGAGTGATGTAAAAAAGCAGGAAACCATGTGGTTGAATATTGCCATGGCTGAACAATACCTACTGGACATATTCCTCCTTTTCCCGGGAGGTTAAGGACAAAAGGAAAAGACAGGAGTTGCCATAATGATGGTTTTAAATAATATCGGTGCAATTCTGCGGGTTGAGATGGGATCGTAAGTATCCACACGAACCATGGAAGTAGTAATAAAGAATGAATGGCTACAAGAAATACTGCTTTCTTCAAATAACCTTTGTTTTTGAAATTTATTATGAGTAATAGTAAAAATTCTGTGGTCCATACTATCACCCCAATATGATGTGTCCATAATAACAATTGATTAGTAATAATCCACCAGATAATTAATTTTTTATTTGAAACATTTTCAATTACTTCTACAAACAGGAAGAAGGAGAGCCAGATAAAGAAGAGATATGCTATATACATCCGTGCTTCCTGTCCGACAAAAATGAGGGAAGGCGATAAAACCAATCCTATAGCGACAATGACCTTACTTCCCGAAGGTAATTTATTCTGTTTTTCAAATCTGTCCAAAGCAACCCAAAACATCAGATAAACGGCTGTCCAGAAAGAAAGACTGAATAAGCGTAGCGAAACAATTCCTGTCCCGAAGCATTTTCCCCAGAAATACTGGAGGAGGGGAAATAAAATACCCCCATAGGGATAGGTATTCCTCTGTTCGTGTATAAAATGAGGTATGGTCTTTATATTGAGATTAGCTATACATGCATATTCCTCCAGAGAAATAGACTCTTGCGAAATTCGATATAAACGAAGTAATATCCCAATAATAAGGAGAGCAATACCCCAAATTAGACACATATTGAATTTGGGATTGAATATCGTGTGCGTATTGCATCTATTGATGTATGTCACATAAAACCTCTGAATAAATCTTTTTTATACAAGAAAGTTTTTTATAATAAATTAAACTACTTCATTGTTAATTTTCTTTTTTTCTCATTTCTCCCCGTTTCTGTTGGGGGCTATGATATTAAACCCGATGGGGGTTTTTTATTAATATTTAATCTATTATTTTTTAATATTCAATGTAAAATAAAGATTTATTCAGACACTTCATATATTTTATATCGTCCTATATTTTTTTGGACATTGACAAAATTCCAACTCCAACGCCAGTGTTTATATTTACCTTTCATCATATTATTTTGGGGGACAGCACATGTGATTAAAAAAGGTTGTTTTTCAGGGTTATCTGCACGATATAGTCCACGGAATGAATTTTTGAATCCTTTGGGTATTTCGATACCTTTCCATTCACCCCGAACCCAGATTATGGGTTCTTGATTATTAAATACAATTTCTTTTCTCGCTTTTATGGTGGATGCAGAATAAATAGGAAAATAGATACTTATCTGAAGCGGTTTATTTTCCTCCATTTCATAAAAATGAAAAAGTGTGTTCAAGGGTTCCGAAAAATCTACCGAATAATAAGTGTTGTCATATCGGGAATAAATAGGAATGTCCCGAGTTAATTCAAAATCGGCTCGTAGAAATTCAAATGGTGTTTCCATGGGTGGCAATTCGGCTCCTTTTTCATAAGCGGGCAAAGGTTGTAAAGGCTGATATAATATATTTGTTTCGTTCTCAACCGGATTAAAACCTATTTCTTTCCAGTTGAGATTGCGATAGGAACTTATAAGTTTTGTTAATTGATGTTGTTGCCATAAGATTAATGTAGCATAGAGTAAAGCACAAGAACACACAACAAATATCAACACAATAGTTGCATTGCGAAAACGAATTAATATGCTTTTTACGGATACCTTTTTTTGATATGCATCATAAATCATCCGATAAATTCCCTTGAATAGTTCATACATAAAAAGTACTACAATCCCATATAAAATAGGTGTTAAATGAACTACATGCCGATACTCAAACAAGATAGATGGATAGCCCAATAAATAGCCCAAAATCCCTGCTATAAATAGCCCCTTCCAGAGATTTTGCATACTCATGATAAAGATTATCCCTAAAAGTACCCAGGGTCCAATATAGGCAAGGGGAATATCAAAATAATGAAAATGGTCTGCAATTAGAAAAAAAGGCGAAGGGCGATTAAATTCGGGGTGGTTCTGTTGTTGTTCCTTTGTAAAATTATAAAGAGTAGAAAAACCATTACTACATGCAGATAAAAGGCGACCCCATATATCCGCTGGAAAATATTTTAATACAGACCTGAAATACATTCTTCCTGCGGTTCCATATGCAGGGGAAAGATAATTATCAAAAGGTTCTTGAAATCCCGCCCGTCGTGCGAAGGATACGATTGTAGAATGAACCAGCATGTCATTGGGTTCATAAACAAGCCGATAGGAAGACTCTCCTCCTAATGTAGCCTGTTCTATTGTGGTTGCAAGCCCCTGCACCAATGAATGGCTGGACACCGCCCCTTTTTCTTCAGAGATTGCTATCAATACTGGATATCCTGTTGCGAGGAAGGAGAATAAATAAAATGCAATACATCCCACACTTGCAATTATTTTCTTACGATACAACAATGTAGCACCTATGATTGCAATGTATCCGAGTCCTGCGAAAAATAGGATGAGTACATCCTGACGGAATCCCAAACCGATACCGATAATAAGACCCAATAAAGCCGAGGTAATGGCAGTTCTCCAAACACATTTATTAATGAAATAAAATAAAGTTGTAGACAAGGCAAAAAATAGCATAAAAAAGGTGGTTTTTGAGTAATCACGGATGGAGGGCAGAAGGAAAAGTAGTGAAGGGGCATTCATTACAAGGATGGCGGTTATAAACGCAGGGATTTTTCCTCCCAGCATATATAGAGTGATATATGTTGCTAATACAGTAATGACAAAAGCCATCCCTGCATATATTTTTAATACATCCCAATGAATCCCAAATAATCGCCACAAATAGCCAATGGTAATTATTAGATAGCGATGTGTCCTTACAAACGGGCTATTATGCCATCGTCCCCAATCTTCAGGCAGGTCTCTAAATTGCATTGAGTTTGTTTTTTGTTCTAAAAACAACCGCATATTTTTAGGATAAGGAGCCGTAGGGGTCGTAAATCCCTGACCACACGCTACTGATATAGCACTCACCAGCCATTCTTGTTCAAAACGATAGTCTCTCCCGATAGTATTCACACGAACTGTCAAATGTTCATACACAAACCATGAAGATAAAATACCAACAAGCAAAAAAAGAGATATATCTATTATTAGCCTCTTTTTACGATTTTTTTCTTGATGCTCATTCATTATTTGTGTTTTTCAGATGTGTTATTCCTGTATTTTAGTATTATCTCTAAACTATTTTTTGCTAACTCATCATCAGGATAGTGCTTTAAACATTCGCGATACATTTGTATACTTTTTTCTTGGTTTCCGATGTATGCATACACATCCCCTAATGAACGCATGGCAATACGTGAATACGGAAATTTTTTGTGAAATTCCTGAGCTACTTCCATAGCTTTATGAAACATTTTCTTCTTTATTAGCCCCTCGATCAACTGCATATTTATTTTTTCATCATTTGGATTTAGTGGATATGCAAGTTGGTATCCCTCAAGCATCTTTTCCTCTATATTTTCTCCCACTTCTTCTGCAAGTACTTTTTCCTTTGTTTCAAGAATTTCGAGTGAGATGGGATCTGTAATTACTTTCTTTTGCATTTGTATTTGCCAGAGTTCTGTAGCTTTATTCCACCCTAAATAGCGGGCACAATATTCCATATTAACTGATGGTAATTCTTTACCCACGGAAATATTTAATGCTCGTGCAATTGCATTAAACCATTCAAGGGCAACCCGATAATTCCCTTCAAAAGTGAAGTGAATATTGTCACAAAAATATTCATACCCCGGAACACCATCTATACTTTTTCGTGCAAGGGTCCCATCTATATCTACCAGAGATACTTTTTCTAAAAACGACTTACAAATCTTATCAATACATTCATTCATCTTTGTCCGTTCAAAAGAGAGGAAACTCCATTCTTCCTTTTTTTTAGCAAATTTTCTATTATGAGATAAGGTTCCTACTATTACTTGCGAATGGGCACAAATTCCGATATGTATCATATCTCTAAGGTTTTTTTCATATAACTTTATTGTTTTTTCTTCCTGTCCCTGTTGTGGTAGAAAGGGTGTTAAGTCTCTTGGTTTTTTCTCTCGCCAGTTTGTGTCTACACCTTGTTCTAACAATTGGATGATTCGTAGCGATTTTAAATAGGTATGTAATCGAATAATCCCATTTTTTCTTAATATGGGATATCTATAAAGTTGTGAATGCTCTCCGTAGGGTCCTATGGTTTCATTATTACCCGCATAGATAATAAAAAAATCGGGGGATAATTTTGCACAGGCTTTTGCCAGAAAGTAAAGGACATGCGAATTAATACCCGGGCAGGATACATTATATACTTCCCACTTTTTCTGAGGTAAGGATTGCTTTAGCATTACTTCTAACTGTCTGGCAGAGGATTCCAATCCATACATTGCAGATTCGCCAAAAACGAATATGCGAATCGTATTTTCATCTTTTCGTTCTGGAACATAAAAATCAAGGTGGTCCCAATTTACAAACTCATGCAGGGGAATATTGAAAAATTGCTGGTAAAAACTTCGATTCGGCACAAAAAAAGTCTGTCCTTCTAAATGTTTTTTGACAAGAGGATCTCGATTTTCACATATTTGCATAAAACGCAGAAAACACTCCAATGCAAAAAGAAGGAGGAGAGGAAGTAACCCCATAAAAATCGAGAGAGAGATTACTTTGATTTTTTTACTGAAGTGTTTCAGGGCTATTTCCATGAATAGACATTTTCCTGTATAACTATAACTATGATAAAGAGTAGCAAATTCTATTTTTCGTTGCGTTTCCATTTTTCGCGAATGATAAATGCAGGGATACGGTATAGGGCAAGAAAAGAACGCATAGCAAACTCACCAATAATAGAAAGTATCCCGATAATAACCAGTAAAGAGAACACAATGACATTCAAGATAAAACCTGGAGTTATCTCTTTCATAATGCGGTAATCCCAAAAAAATGCGGAGACAATCCGTATGAAAAATAGAAAACCAAAAAATAAGCAGAGAATAGCCATCCATTGGAACAATCGTGGAGACATCCGCACAAGGTTATCCATGTTGTATTGCCATAATCGCCAGAAGGTGTAACCTGACTTTCCGTAAGGTCGTGGAAAATGTTGAACAGGGACTTCCACACATCGTCCGGCACGGGAAACGACATCCGTTGTGCGAAAAATGTTATAAGGACCGTATTCAAAAGCACGAATAAGGTCGGCGCGATAGATTTTATAAGTACAACCAAAATCGGTCAACGGCATGCCCGAAGATTTACGCATAATCCAGTTGGCAATTTTCGATGGGATTTTTCGCAGAATGCTATCTTGCCGTTGGATACGATACCCACTAACGATATCGTATCCTTCATCATATTTTTCGATCAATTTAGGCAGGTCTTCCGGCGCCAATTGTAAATCACTATCAATGAGTATTATTGCCCTGCCTTGTGCTTCCATTATTCCTGCTGTTACACCTGCTTGTTGTCCTGCATTACGATACAGGTTAATGATTGCATAAACGCGTTCATCCTCATTATAAATTTCTTTCAATTTTTCCCATGTTCCATCGGTACTTCCGTCATTTACAAAAATAATTTCATACGAGCGACCTGTAATTTCTAATGTTTCCTTGAGACGATGGTGAAATTCACAGATGCTCTTTTCTTCATAATAACAACTGATTACTACCGAAAATTCTATGTCTGACTTCTTGTTTTCTTCTACCATTTTTCAACCCTCTTTACCTTCCTGCAAGAACGGCTTTGACTTCTTTCCTATGGAAAAAATAGAACCGCACAGGTCTGGATATTCCAATCCCAACCGATACAAACCCTCAATTTGAGAGGGGCCTAATATTCCCGTCCGATATAATTGGTCTAACTGGAAGTCTGCTAAAATTTTTAAAAAAATACCACCCTGTTGAATAATCTTAAATCCTGCAAGTTCCAGTTCCCGGTTTAATTGCACACGGTCATATATACGCCGATGTCCGTGTTGTAAGTCATGGGGTGTCAAATCAGTTAATTCAACCAATAATCCCATGTGTCGGGCTAATTGGCGAGATAAAGCGCGTGCATTAGGAACCACTACATAAAGAATCCCTTCGGGTAACAACAATCTGCGAACCCGTTCTAAAATCAAAGGCACTTCTTTTATATGCTCCAATACATATATTGCAAAGATTACATCATATTGACGACCTGTTTTTTCAAGTGTCAATTCTTCAAAAAGAGAAGAAATAAAACGGACATGGGGATAATTTTTCTTTTGACCCTCCCAGATAAAAGCCGTATTGCCTTCTACTATATCCAGTTCTGCCAATAATGGGACCAACATTCCTGTGTCTATACCTTCCGCATATCCTAATTGAAGTCCTACCATGTTTTTAGTCAAGTAAGGTTGTATAGTCCTTACAATAAGCTCCCGTATCACACGGTCCTGCATAGAACCTTTGGTATATGTTTTTCCTACTTGCTCGATAAATTCTTGTTCATCCATACCACACACTCCAATCAATTAAACTTTCTATCATATCTAAACTGAAAACCGGTATTCCCAATGCATCATGTACTTCTTTTCGCTCACGATACGAATCATCTATAAATAGGGGGTTTTTTGCATCAATAAAATTGGATTTCTTCTCATCCTCAGACAATTCTATAAATATATCTATGAGTCTATCTAATCCAAATGATTGTAATGAAATTTTATAGGGCCCTTTATGTCGAGTTAGCACAGTTACAGGGATGTTTTCTTGTTTGCATTGCAGTAAAAATAATAGCAATAAGTAGTTTAATCTCCCATCTATAACCAAACAATCATCATAATCAATATAAACATGGTCAAAAAAATACTTTTCCTTTTTGTTCAATTTTCTTATAAATGGAATAGAAACCTGAGTAAAGTAATTAAATAAGCATCTTTGCATCTCGCTCGGGAACGATTGTTCCATGACTTCGACAGAAATGTGTAACGCATCATAAACAGTAAGCAGAGGCAAATTAACTCCCCGATTACGGAATAATCCCATCCCACCACTTACTCGGGGTGCAATTTCAAGTAAAGCCAATTCTCCATTTTCCCGTTCCTTCATCTGAAAGAACCATGCTCCCTGCAGTTGGAGGTGCGTATTTATTGTTTCTGCAAAGGGTGTAAACTTTTTACTATCAATTACACGAGTGTCTACACTTATCCCATGCGATATGCGAATTCGCTCTCGTGTCCCTGTAAAAATTAATTTGCCCTCATAGTTTGTAAAACAGTCAATTGTGTATTCTTTTCCCGGTAAATATTCCGAGATGAGCAAGCCCTTTTTGTTCTCCAATATACCTTCTAACTCTTTTTTCGTTTCCGCTAAAAATACCCCTTTAGACCCTTCGCCTATTCGTGGTTTTAAAAACACAGGGAAGTGGGATACTTCATCCGAATTTTTAAATACATGTGGGACGGGAAGTAATTTGTTGAAGTAATGGTAAGTTTTTTGTTTATCTCGACAAATCTGGCAGGTCTTTAGGGGAGAAATTAAAACTTTACAGGGCAATTCATTCTGATGCTCTGCCAAAAATAATCCTGCGGAATCATGTGCAGGAAATATAAAATTAATTTTTAATTTTTTTAATAACTTACAAAACTCGGGCAAGAAAGAAGGGTCATTTACATACGGTAATCCTGTAATGTAATTTTTGAATAAGGTACGACCTGCATCCCTTTCCAGGCTCGTGGCTCCAAATAATTCAATATGTCTTGAATAGCATAAAGAACGAAATATTTCTAACCCTATTTCTGTTCCTCCCGGGAAGATCATAACACGGATGGGTAATTTAAGTTTAGAAGTAGATTTTCTTCTCATTCCTCACACCACTCTGGAAAGGTTTTTATCATCTCACAAATCTTTATAACATGTTCATAGGGTAAACTCCCATACATAGGCAAACACAAAATTCGTTCCGCTGTTTTTTCCGCAATAGGAGTTGGAACTTTAGGAATGTCTTCCCTCTCCGCATAATAAGGGATACGATTGCATAAAGGATAAAAATACTTTCTTGCAATGACATTACATTCTCGTAATCTTTTAAATAAAATATCTCGCGTAATTCCATATTTCTCCCTATCCACTTCAATAGGGAAATAAGCGTAATTCCAATCACAATCTTTTGGCTCAGCAACATTTTGTATCCCTTTACAATCCTTAAGCCCTTCGCAGTATAATTTGTAAATTTCTTTTCTTTTCTTTATTTCCTCATCCACTTTCGTTAAGGAGGCAAAACCAAATGCAGAGGAGAGTTCATTCATCTTCCCGTTTATTCCCACACCCACCACCGTTTCTTCATCTGCAATACCAAAATTTTTCATATAATACGCCCGTTTTGCCTGTTCCGGTTTATGACAGATTAGTGCCCCTCCCTCTGCTGTGGTAAATAATTTTGTTGCATGGAAACTTAATACAGATAGGTCTCCATAGGAACATAATGAATGCCCTCGATACTTACATCCAAATGTATGAGCCGAATCATATATTATGGGAAGAGCATATTTGTGTGATAATGCGGAAAAGGCATCCACATCACAAGGTATTCCATAAACATGGACGGGCATAATCGCTTTCGTTCTTGGCGTTATAAGTTCCTCTACTTTTCGCGGGTCTAAATTATACCCCCCTTCTTGAATATCACAGAATACAGGGGTCAAACCGTTCCAGCAAATAATATGTGGAGTTGCAGGAAAAGTAAACGGGGTTGTGATAACCTCCCCTTCTTTTATATCTAATATCTTCAATGCTATCAGCAATGCTAGGGTCCCATTACAAAACAGAACCAATTCTGGCACATTTAAATACTTCTTTAATGCTTCCGTAAACTTTTGATGCCAGTAGGCTTCGTTAGTAAGCCATAATGTTTGCCAAATAGTGGAAAGGTAGGAATAATAATCTGTTTCTGTCGGCATCATAGGTCGTGTTACATAGACCGCTTCGGGAAACCGCTTTTTCTCAATATATGTCTTTAAATCCATTTATAAAATCACCTCATTTCGAAAAAGGCAATTAAAACTATTTACAATATAATAAAGATTAGTTTAACATAATTGATATATTTATCATGAATGAACAAAAAATCCCCGAAATACAACCAGGTAAAAAATATACAGATAAAAATACACCCAAAAATAAACTTATCAATGTGGGTCTATTGCTTGCAAGTCTTCTTATCTGCATAGCCATTGCTGAATCATTCTTTGCTTATTGGGAAACAAAACTTCTCAAATCCATGGGTGTTTTCATCCCTGTTGACCCGCGATACGATGGCTCCGCGTGGGAAGTTGACCCCATGCAGGCAAATCGGTTCACATGGCAATCGGATGGAAACAGTATTGTTCATATTCGTTCCAAAAATAAAAAACTTATGTATGAACTCCGACCCAATGCGGAAATCTCTGATATGATAAAAATCAATTCAGGCGGTTTTCGCGACTATGAATATTCACAGGAAAAGCCACCCAATGTTTTCCGAATTGCTGTGGTTGGAGATTCGGTTACATTTGGCTGGCGTCAGCGATTAGAAGATACTTATCCTAAAATATTAGAACACCTGCTCCAAAAAAATGCGCCTTCCAATATCCATTTTGAAGTGTTAAACTTTGGGATTGGTGGTTACAACGCGGAACAAGAGATAGAACTTCTCAAAACAAAGGTACTTTTATATAGTCCCGATCTCATCCTTATTGGTTTTTGCCCAAATGATGGGCAAATCGGTTTTGATGGGGGTCTCTGGTGGCATTTCTTTCGTGGACCTTCCCGCACGATTTCTTTCTTAAAATTACTGGGTTTATACAAAAAATATAAACAAGACGAATTGGCTTTTTTAAAAGGTCCTTATACTGAATTAGCAGAAATTTTAAAACAGAAAAATATATCCGTTCATGTTTGCATTTTCCCAATGCTTCAAGGTAAGGAACTTTGGATACCTCCCCATTTTATACCATTATTAGAAGAACTCAAAATACCTTATTGCAATCTTATCTCTGCATTTAAAGAGGGTAATTTATCAGAACTTTTATTTGACACCGTCCATTTTACTGTTGCAGGGCACAAACTTGTCGCCCAGAAAATATATGAATACCTCATTAACCATCAGTTAGTTCCAACTCTCTGAAAAAAAATATAGGGGTGGTTCTGTGAAACCACCCCAAATATCAAATTGTTTCTTTTCTAAAAATAATTTATGTCTCCATAGGAATCATGGGTTGTGCCTGAGATGGAGAATGAATTACTTTTATCCCATACATCTGGCAGAAGTTTTTCACATCTCTCCGATGATTTCCGTAAAACACAACCTGATGGAAACCGAGTGTATCTTTGGCCTCTTCAATATTATCCATCTTTAACGATAAATGGGTTCTACACCCCCCGGCAGGAGGTGTATCTATATTAGCGGTTACGGTGCCTGTATCAACGATAAGTTCATGAGGACTCTGTAAACGAACGAGCGTTGCGGGTTGTCCAATTTTCCAGAGTACCTGTAAGGAAACACCGAGAGCCGATTCAGAGTGAGAACGAAGAATAAAGGGCTCGGAAGGTTTATCGAACCCATTCAGTTTTGTTCCACAAACACAGTGGGCTGTAATTAATTCGTTTTTGATGGTTTCCGGTACAGGGTCGTTCATGAAACCGGGCTTGTCGAAAAGATAACTGGTGAACATTAATGACATCGCACCGTATATATCTGCTTCGCACCCGTAGGTTACCCCTTCATCCTGGAAAATACAGGCACCGAGGCAGGGAGGTGTTGGCACAGTCTTCATAGTAACCATACCCAAACAATCGGTTGTAATGGCATTAGCATCTTCCATACGAAGCAAATGCTTTGCAGCGACATAACTGCGTGCCGCATTAATCATATCTTCATTGGTAGGCTCTACAACTTTCTCTGCTTTTTTCTTCATATTATGTGCAACTTCTTTTACCTCTTCCGTTACAGGCACACGCTCGAACATCTTTTCCATCATTTCCCGGGGAACATGGCGAATTTTAGTACCATATCGTTCAATTTCTTCATCTTTCCGTTCATTTCCATGAACTACCAAGATACGCGTATTCTCAAACTGTTTCTTTGCCCGCACCATACGCATCGCCTGTTCGAGACTGCTTGTATCTAATGTCGAAAGCAAACAAACGCCTTCACGACGGGCAAATTCATGAACTTGTGTTGTAAATACAGTACCTAATGGAGCCCAAACAATCATAGGTACCTTTGCAGAACGCATCTTATCTACTCTCACCCATTCATACAAGTGTTGGACATGAACAAGAATGGCATCTGGTTTCTCCGCAGCCATTTGATTAATAAATTTTTCCAATGCGGTATCATCTTCGATAGGGTCCGGTAACATTTCAAAATTTACGCCTACTTTCCTCGCCGATTGAATAAAATCCTGTTCAAATTTTTTCCGCATTCCTTCTACATCGTAAGAAGTTCCGGGCCAGCCTAACCAGTAGGGTGGTTTTTCACGAATTACCACTCCTACAATACGCACTGGCGGTTTAGGTCTAAAATCACTTAAATTAATAGGCTGTTTTAATTCACTTTCGGTGGGAAACTCCATCTGAGCGGAAGAAAGCAAGGAAACCGTTAATCCGGCTACTGCACTGGAAGCAAGGAAACATCTGCGGGAAATACCACAGCAACTACAATGAGAGGGGTGAGGATTTCGTGAATTCATAATAACTATTCCTTATATATTTTTAGTTTTTAGTTGTGTTATGATATTTTTACTGTGTGTAAAATAGATTAACATACTGTTAATTCAAATTAAAAGTATAATCATTATTTTAAAAAATTATAATAAAGTAATGGAGTTATATGGATGAAAAATATTTTCCATTTTAATGTTATCCCTAATTTGCCCGACCGATTAAAAAAATTACTTGAAATTGCAAATAATTTATGGTGGTGTTGGGACCCGGAAGCAATCGATTTATTTTTCCGTATAGACCGTGACTTATGGGTAGAATGTGGTCAAAATCCAAAGATGTTATTGGGAAAAGTGAAACAGAAAAAATTAGATGAACTGGCAAAGAATGATAGTTTCCTTTCCCACATGGAACGAGTTTATTCGCGTTTGCAGGACTACATGAACACAAATACCTATTTTGAACGCAATCCTCAAGCACCCAAAGATATGTGCATTCTTTATATGTCAGCAGAGTTCGGAGTTCACGAAAGCGTAAACATTTATTCTGGTGGTTTGGGTGTTCTTGCGGGGGACCACCTGAAGGCGGCGAGCGATTTAGGTATGCCTCTGATTGGTCTGGGTATGCTTTATCGTGAGGGATATTTTCATCAATATCTCAATCCGGATGGTTGGCAACAGGAATTATATCCACCTAATGATTTTTACAATATGCCCATACAGAAAGCCCTAAATGACAAAGGGGAACCGTTAGTCATTGAAGTAGAATATCCGGGGAGAACCGTAAAATCATATATTTGGAAATGCCAGGTAGGGCGTGTCCCTTTATATCTATTGGACACAGACCATGAAGAAAATTCCCCTGCAGACCGTGCTATTACTGGGCAATTATATGGCGGAGACCGCGAAACACGAATTAAGCAGGAGATTATGCTGGGTATGGGAGGCGTTATTGCAGCACATGCGTTGAAATTGCGTCCGACTATTTTTCATTTGAATGAAGGACATGCTTCTTTTATGGTGCTTCAGCGAATTAAGGAACTTGTATTGAATGAGAAACTTACCTTTGCCCAGGCTGTGGAAACGGTAAAAGCGGGGAGTTATTTTACAACCCATACGCCTGTTCCTGCCGGGAACGATATGTTCGACCCCGGTTTAATTGAACGATATTTCGGGAAATATTGCCAGGATGTTGGAATAAGTTTGAATGAGTTTCTTGCATTAGGGAGACAGGACCCGAATGATTCGCGGGAACCTTTCTGCATGACCGTACTTGCCTTGAAGTTATGTGCGGGTGCCAATGGGGTCAGCAAATTACATGGAATTGTATCTCGTGAAATGTGGTCTCGTGTGTGGAAAGACTTGCCTCAACATGAAATCCCTATTACATCCATAACCAATGGCGTCCATATTCGTTCCTGGATTTCTCGGGATTTGGCGGATCTATATGACCGCTATTTAGGTCCCGGTTGGCTAAACAGTCCCGAAGATCATACCATCTGGGAACGAGTTAATGAGATACCGGAAACAGAGTTATGGCGGACACATGAACGGAGAAGAGAACGCTTGGTTGATTTTGCTCGTAGAAGATTAAAAAAACAACTTATTAATCGGGGGGCTCCTCCCTCGGGAATTAATTTTGCAAGTGAATGTCTGGACCCCGAGTGCCTTACTATTGGATTTGCACGAAGATTCGCTACATATAAGCGTGTAACTCTTTTATTCCGCGACCCTGCAAGGCTGAAAAGGATTTTGTTAAACAAAGATATGCCCGTTCAAATTATCATCGCCGGTAAAGCCCATCCCCAGGATATTCAAGGGAAAGAACTCATACGGCAAATTATTCATTTTGCTATGGACCCTGAGGTGCGGAATCATATAGTATTTCTTGAGGATTATGATATAAATGTGGCTCGCTATATGGTGCAAGGAGTGGATTGTTGGCTAAACACACCCCGCCGACCCATGGAAGCCAGCGGAACCAGTGGAATGAAAGCGGCTTCAAATGGGGCTTTGAACATTAGCATTCCGGATGGTTGGTGGTGTGAGGCAAATGAATTGGGACATAATGGCTGGACAATTGGCAAAGGAGAAACCTATGAGTCAACAGAAGAACAAGACCGCGTTGAAAGTTCCGCCTTGTATGAAATACTTGAACAAGAAATTGTCCCTATGTTTTATAATCGGGGACAGGACGGATTACCTCGAGAATGGATATTGCGCATGAAAGAAGCCATCCGCACCATTTGTCCCATTTTTAACACCTACAGGATGGTTCAAGAATATGCCGAAAAAGCATATATACCTTTCTCCGAACGACGTATTATATTCCGTAAGGATAACCGAAAATATGCTATTGAATTGGCCGAATGGAAAAAGAAAGTGCGTTCCGCATGGAATAATGTTCGGTTTGTTCGCGTAGAGGCTCAATTACATGGAGATGTCCCTGTAGGGACTGAAATTCCTATTGAAGCAGATGTGTATCTGGATAACCTTACCGAAAATGATGTGCTTGTGGAAGCCTATGTGGGACCATTAAATCATGACGGGTCCATTAAAGAGGGATATTCTGTTAATATGAATTTTGAAAAGAAAATTGAAGATCGGGTATTCCGTTTCAAGGGTGCTATCTCTTGTCAGGAAACAGGGTTATCCGGCTACTCAGTGCGTGTTTTCCCATATCGGGTTAACTTAGCCAATAAATTTGAAGTGGGGCTTGTAACATGGGCATAAACAGCTAACAAAAAGGAGAAAATATGAGATTTGCCTTTGACATACGTGAACTTTTAGAGAAGATGATCAAATCATCTGCAAGCGACCTGCACATTGTTGTGGGGGTACCTCCTGTAATTCGAGTACATGGGAGACTGGAATATATGACAGGTTATCCGCGACTTACACCGGATATGACCCAAGAACTTATTTATTCAGTAATGAATGAAGAACAGATAGCAGAATTTGAAAAGGAAAAAGAATTAGATATGTCTTTCGGGATAGAGAAACTCAGTCGCTTCCGTCTCAATGTATATCGTGACCGTGGGTCTGTGGTTGCCGCTTTTCGTGCTATCCCTTATGAAATTATGTCCTTTGAACAATTAGGTATACCGCGGGTTGTAGCCGACTTTGCCTATCGTCCCTATGGGCTTATTCTTGTATGCGGTCCTACAGGGAGCGGAAAATCAACCACTTTAGCGGCGTTAATTGATAAAATTAATGTAGAACGCGATGTACACATTATTACCATAGAAGATCCCATAGAATATCTACATTCGCATCGGAGGTCTATTATTAATCAACGTGAAGTTAATGTAGATACGAAAACCTTTGCCAGTGCTTTGAAACGCGTTTTGCGACAGGACCCGGATGTAATCTTAATCGGTGAAATGCGTGATACAGAAACGATTCAGGCGGCACTCACTGTTGCTGAAACAGGGCACCTTACCTTTGCTACACTACACACGAACGACGCTGTCCAAACAATTAACCGCATTGTAGACGTATTCCCACAGGAACAACAAGAACAGGTACGGACCCAACTTTCATTTGTGTTGGAAGGAGTTATCGTCCAACAATTACTTCCCCGTGCCGATGGACAGGGACGAGTGCTTGCCTCCGAAGTGATGGTACCTAATCCTGCCATTCGTTCTCTCATCCGTGCTCAAAAATTAGAGCAAATCCCTTCCATGATTGAAATCGGTAAAGGGGAAGGGATGATGACGATGAACCAATCGTTATACCGCCTATATCGCAGAGGACTGATTACAAAAGATCTGGCATTCAAACGCAGTCCTAACCCTGAGGGATTATTAAATCTTATTGAACGAGGAGGCGCCACGGGGTGAAATCCCGTCTTTTTTCTTTAACAAAAACAACTTATGAGGGGCCTGTAAGCTGGTTGTGGATTGTCGGTATCGGGAGGATATTTGTCTTATTTCTGATTACCGCAGGATTTTATTTTTATCTCACAGCCCCCTTTTTTTATATTTTTTCCCCCATATATGTTATTGCTCTCATATTAAGTATCTGGCATTTATACGAACTGTATAGAGGTTCCCACCGTTTTAATTTTTTATTGTGGGCACAAATATTAGTAGATTTTGGTATTGTTTGTGCCACAATCAGCATTACGGAGGGGTATTCCAGTACATTTACTTTTATGCTTGTTATTGTTATTTTAGAAGCAGGATTTTTGTTAGGTATTTATCAGGGGTTTTTCTTTGCCATGTTTTCAACGGTTTTCATGGGGTTGCAATTCGGATTAGAAAAAGATTTTAGTTTATCATCTATACAATATTGGTATTCTTTCCTGATTCAAGCAATGTCCTTCATTTTTACAGGTTTCATTAGTGGTTATTGGAACCAACGGGTCTCCATTCTAAAACAATTCCAACAAGATATATTGAACAATATGAACAGCGGTTTTTTAATTACAGATACAAACGGTATTGTGCGTAGTTTGAACCGTGCGGGCTGTCGGATTTTTGAAGTGCAGGAGGAAGATATCATCGGCAAACATGTAGAAAACCTTATCAAAACAGTACCCGAGTTCGAATGTCCTATTACAACCGTATTGCGATTAAATCGCGATTTTACCAGTTATGAGTTTTATATATACACGCCAAGTGGAAAACAGAAATTGATAGGGTTAACTACAAACCGACTGATAGATAAAAAAGGGAAAATGATAGCACTCATTGCTTCCTGTTCGGACCTTAGCGAGTTAGACCGAATTCGTCAAGACCTACGACGACATGACCGCCTTGTGGCAATTGGGGAACAGTTAGCAGGGTTAGCTCATGAAATACGAAATCCTGTAGCTTCCGTACGCGGTGCAGTGGCTGAAATTCCAAAAAATATTAATAACCCCGACATTCTCCATCGTTTATCCTCTATCGCAACCCGTGAATGTGACCGATTGAACTATATTATCACATCTTTTTTAAACTTTGCCCGCGAATCTTCGCAGAATAAAGAGATTATAGTTGTATCTGAATTATTGAAAAAATTTGCAGGGCAATTTCAGAAAAATATGCCCCAAGATAAAAACCATAAGTTCGAGTTGGTCATTGAAACACAAGCCAAAGATTGCAAAATTAGAGGTGATACCGAACAAATCCTCATCGTATTTCAAAATCTGGCTCAAAACGCCATTGATGCCATGCCCGAAGGGGGAACATTAACTATACTGTTAACATGTCCAGAACAAAAAGGGCCTGTTGAAATACATTTCCAGGATGAAGGGATTGGAATTACACCCGACAAAATCACGCATATCTTTGACCCATTCTATACGGAGAAGAAACATGGCATTGGAATGGGATTAACAATATGTCTCCGAATTATCTCGGCTCATGATGGAACTATTCATGTAGCATCCAATCAAAAAAAAGGGACAACAATGATTATTCGATTACCTCGATATATTGAAAATACATAGAACAGTTTTTAATCTATCAGGAAGGATTTCGCGGAATGCCTACGATTAAATCACATGTTTTGGTTATAGATGATGAAGAGAGTATGCGAGAAGTTATTGCTATCATCCTTGAAGGGGGAGGATTTGTTTGTAAAACCGCGGAAAGCGTAGAAGAAGCCATTAGTATATTAAATAAGCATACCTTTGATGCCGTTGTAACAGATTTAGTAATGAATAATGACCCTCTGGCAGGCATGAAACTACTCAAATGGATAAAAGAAAACATGCCTTTTTTGCCAACCATTATGGTTACAGCCTACGGGAGTGTGGAAAACGCCATAGAAGCTATGCATCAAGGGGCTACCGATTATATTCAGAAACCATTCAAGAGTAATGAAGAAGTCTGTTTACGAGTTCAAAAGGCTATCGAACAACAAAATCTACTCCGAGAAAATGAAGCATTGCGAACGGAACGGACTTTGTTAAAACCTTTTGAAGAGATTATTGGGGATAGTCCGGAGATGAGAAAGATTAAAGAGATAATTGTTCGGGTGGCAAAACTTCCCAGCACAGTGGCTATATATGGTGAAAGTGGCGCCGGGAAAGAACTTGTCGCACGCGAAATACATCGTTTAAGTACTCGTTCGGAAAAACCTTTTATTGCTATTAATTGTGCTTCAATCCCCGAAACACTACTTGAAAGTGAATTGTTTGGATATAAACGTGGTGCCTTTACAGGAGCGATAGAAGATAAAGAGGGACTTTTTGTCGTGGCTAATGGAGGAACTGTTTTCCTCGATGAAATTGGTGAGATGCCTCTGAGTTTACAATCACGTTTACTACGGTTTTTGGATAATAACCTTGTAACCCCTGTCGGTGGAACCACGGAAATAAAAGTAGATATTCGTATTATATCTGCAACCAATAAAAATCTGGAAGAAATGGTAAATAAAGGCAGTTTTCGTAAAGACCTATTTTATCGTCTAAATGTAATTCCTATCACTATCCCTCCTTTACGTGAAAGGAAAGAGGATATTCCCCTCCTGATACATCACTTCCTTAAGATTCATTCCGCTCGTATGGGTTTACCGATGCCAAAGATTTCAAACAAAGTAGAAAAAGTCCTTATCAACTATTCTTGGCCCGGAAATGTTCGTGAACTTTCTCATCTAATTGAGCGTATCCTTGTTATATGCCATGAACCAGAAATAAAGTTGGAACACCTCCCCGATTCCTTACAAAACAGCTCCCATACCTTAGTTTCTGATGTTAACAGTATAAGTAATATAGAAGGGCTAAAAAACCTACAACTTCCTAACGAGGGAATTCACTTGGAATCTTTTATTGAGGATATAGAAAGAAATCTTATAGAGCAAGCCCTTGTCCGTGCCAAATACAATCAAAAGAAAGCCTCTCAAATTTTAGGTCTTACTCCGCGTTCTTTTCGATATCGCCTTCAAAAATATGGATTAACCCAGGATACAGATGAACTCTTAGATAAAGAAGACGAATAAAAACATTTTACTCTTAAAAAGATAGACACATGACTCCAAACAAAGAAGAGAAAATTTCTATAGATTTTTATCATGAAGTTGTGAAAACGAAACTTTTGCATTCGGAACAATTTGTTCCATGGTCAAATGGTAATATGGAGGGAGTATATCGTAAACTTATCTTTTCGAGAAATTCTTTATTAGGAGAAGTATCCCAATATTGCTCAGAAGATTATGTCATTTGGAAACATAATTATCCTGATGATTACCAAAATATCTGTAACAAATGGAAAGGTAATACAATGACTTTCCTCACACGATTTATTTTCCTACATCCTTCTTCACCTTTCTCCTGTAAACGAAAAGCCATCTTGTTGGGTTTTCGTGGGTATGTCGACCTGATTATTTGTCCTTTCCCTCTTCCCGAACAAAACTTGAATCAAAAGGAAATCCGAGATATGGTCCCCCTTTTGATTGAAAAATAAAATTAATAATACTTTTAAACTTGAATTTCAAGATAAAAACCAATAATATGAATAACAAATAAATTTATAATATAATTTTTAGAGTTTTATTAGAATTTCAAATCAAAAGTATAAAGGAGTAGATTATGATTATTGGAGTTCCTAAAGAAATCAAGCCCGGTGAAAAAAGAGTAGGTATTGTCCCTTCAGGTGTTTCTGCTTTTGTTGCCCATGGGCATAAAGTGCTTGTCGAAAAAGGAGCCGGATTAGGTAGTGGAATATTCGATGATGACTATCGGAAAGCAGGCGCAAAAATAATTTCCTCTGTAAAGCAAATATGGGAACAGGCAGATATGATAATTAAGGTAAAAGAACCTCTGGACAATGAAATAAAATTATGCCGACCAGGACAAATTTTATACACTTATCTTCATTTGGCATCCAATGAAACCTTAACGCGTGGATTATTAAAACAGCAAATAATAGGCGTTGCGTACGAAACCATTCAATTGGATGATGGTTCTCTTCCTTTGCTAACTCCGATGAGCGAAGTGGCAGGTCGTCTATCCGTTCAAATTGGTGCTCGGTGTTTAGAAGCCACTTATGGAGGAATGGGTGTATTGTTAGGTGGGGTTTCAGGAGTAAAACCTGCCAAAGTAGTTATATTAGGAGCGGGGGTCGCAGGGTCCAATGCTTGCACTATTGCGGTTGGTATGGGAGCACATGTGACAGTAATTGATATAAATCCAGCAAGATTAAGATACATGCAGGATATTATGCAGGGACGGCTTACTACCTTAATGTCTAATCGTGCCAATATTGCGGAAGAAGTGGCACAGGCAGATTTATTGATTGGGTCTGTATTAGTCCCAGGTGCCAAAGCACCTCGACTGGTTACAAAAGATATGATTAAAAATATGAAGCCTAATTCTGCCATCGTAGATATTGCCATAGACCAGGGTGGATGTATCGAGACTTCAAAACCGACAACACACGATAATCCTACTTACCGAGTTAATGATGTCATCCATTATTGTGTTACCAATATGCCCGGTGCGGTTCCCCGTACTTCTACCTATGCTTTGACCAATGTTACATTAGGTTATGGATTAATGATTGCAGATTTGGGAATTGATAAGGCTATTTCATGTGACAAAGCACTCCGAAAAGGTGTAAACTTATATAAAGGGAAGATTACTTATAAAGCAGTGGCAGAGGCATTTAATATGAATTGGGAAGAACTTCCCGAGAAATGATAAAAAAGAAATATGATGAAAACTATTTTAAATGACGAACTGATAAAATTATTACCCAATATCTTTTGCAAAGTTTTAGCAGTTAATTATTTTGACCAAAGTTTTATACAGAAGGTGAAACAGAACAGGGATGCCGTTTTAGTAGGTATCACAGATGAAGACCCTCATCCACCTGACGAGAACAATTTTGATTCCCTACACCATATTAGAATAGGAAAAGATAAACTTCCGTTTGATAATCATTCATTTACACTTATCCTTGGAGAAAATATTTTTTCTGATTGTTTTAGTTTGGCACAAACTATCAATGAACTTCATCGTGTTTTAATAGATGATGGAGTTCTTATAACAGTAGAACCCAATATTCAATACTATCGGCATGTTTTAAAATTACTTCAAGGGAAGTGGGATGCCACTCTTGAAGAGGGAAAAGATAAACTCCATTTTTTTACTCCGGCATCATTAGGAGCTCTATTAAATAATTCATCATTTAATGTTCGTGTAATATCTCCATTTGAAACCGATTCTGAAAACTCTTTTCCAATAGAAACAAATGGTTTTGTTCACATCAACAAGTATCATATCGGACCTTTAACTCCTGAAGAATATAACTTATTTATTATAAAAAGATTTTTAGTAGTAGCATCTAAAATAAATGGAGGGCATGTGCAATGAACATCTCTATACGAGACGAAGTTTTATTGGAAGCTTTTCCATCTATACAGGAGGGGTTAAAGTTTTTAAATCTAAACAATTTTGAACTACATTTAAACGATGAGTTTCAAGCCTTTGAATTAAAGTCAAATAATAAAATATGTTTGGGCTCGGAAGAGGAATTACTTTCTCTTAAAAAAGAATTACAGGAACAGGATGTTTATGTATCGGCTTTGCTTACAGGATTTGATATAAGCATGCACTCTGCGGAACAATCGGTGGAATGGTTTAAAACGGTAGGAAAAATTGCTTATAAATTAGGGGCACGGGTTATTCGTGTAGATTCCTTTTTACAACAGGAATCTCTTTACACTTTTGGGGAAAAGGTACATCTTTTTACAGATATATTTTCTGAAGTTTTTATGAATTTGCAAGGATATCCTATCGAATTGGGACTCGAAAATCATGGAAAGGACGGGAATAATCCTATATTCCTTTTAACTATCGTTCAAAATATCAACGACTCACGATTTGGATTGACATTGGATTTTGGAAATTTCTATTGGCGAGGCTATCCCCTGTCCGAGACAGAAGCCATACTAAAACTACTTGCTCCACACGCAAAACACACCCATATAAAGAATATCGCCTATCCCAAAATGTCGCAAGAGATTTATCGCGAAGTGGGCTGGGAATATGAAACTTATGTCTGTCCTATATTTAAAGGTGATATTAATATTGAATTTATTCTAACAGAATTGAAAAAAGTCAATTATACCAACGCTCTATGTATTGAGGATGAATCGTTAGGGCAATTCCATGACCCTGCTCAAAAAAGAGAGATTTTAAAAAAGGATGTCGAATTTTTGATCGAAATTACCAATGACATCCAATTTGATAATTGAGAATTATATTAGACCCATCTTATCAAAGGAGTAAAAACATGAAAAAACTTTGGGGGGTTGTTGTTTTTCTATCAATTCATTTTTGTTTCTTATATGCACAAACAACGCCTCTACCCGAAGAATTATCCACAGCCCGTTTATCCTTTGAACGCTGGTTTGGAGAGCAAGTAAACCATGTAGACCTTTTCCCGGGGTCTCTACTTATTGGGAATGTCCCCATAAAACAGAATCCAGATGAATGGATACGAAGAATATCCTCCGAAAAAGGTAAAGATAAAAATATTTATACCTTGACATTAACCCATAAAAAAATCGGTTTGAGCGTTCGTTATAAAGTAATCCAATACATCCATCACCCGGTTATCGAATGGACCGCATACTATAAAAATTGTGGTGATGACAACACCCCCATATTACAAGATTTAAAAACAATAGATACGGTGTTTCCTGAATTTAAGAATCAACGAACTGTCCTACACAGGAACAAAGGAGATGATTGCACCCAAGATAGTTTTGAACCCATAATTGAACCTATGAACCCAGATTCAGAAATTAAATTAGCAAATACCGGAGGACGCCCTACACAAATAACATTCCCTTATTTCCATTTTCAAAGGGAAAATGCGGGACTCATTTTCGCTATTAGTTGGGCAGGACAATGGTCCTGTCAATTCAAACGGGATAAAGAAGGGGTTTTGTCTATTCAAGGGGGACAAGAACTTACTCATTTTGTATTGTACCCTGGTGAAGAAGTTCGTGGTCCTATGGTTGTGCTTTTATTCTACTCTGGAGAAAAGCAACGCGGACAGAATCTCTGGAGGCAGTGGATGATTGCTCATAATCTACCACATCCCTTCGGGGCGCCTCCCAAAGTACCCTTACTGTTAGCATGTAGTTCTCATCAATATGGAGAAATGATTAACGCAAATACAGATACACAATTGATGTTTATTGAAAAGTATGTTCAACGGGGTTTTCCACTGGATTACTGGTGGATGGATGCAGGTGGGTATCCCTGTGATGGTCAATGGCCCAAAACCGGCACCTGGGAAGTGGACCCATCAAGGTTTCCCGGTGGGTTCAAACCTATTTCTGATTTTGCACATAATAAGGGGATAAAAATACTTGTATGGTTTGAACCGGAACGAGTGCACTCAGGTACAGGGCTGGCAGAAAATCATCCCGAATGGATTTTGGGAGGAAAAGAGGGAGGACTACTCAACTTAGGAAATGTTGAGACAAGAGAATGGCTTATCAATCATATTGATAGCCTTCTCACTAAGGAAGGAATTGACCTATACCGCCAAGATTTTAATATAAACCCATTAGACTTCTGGAGAAAAAAGGATTCCCCTGACCGACAAGGAATAACTGAAATAAGACATGTAGAGGGATACTTCGCATATTGGGATGAACTTTTACATCGTCATCCGAATATGCTCATTGATTCCTGCGCCAGTGGCGGAAGACGCAACGATTTGGAAACCTTACGCCGAGCTGTGCCTTTATTACGCAGTGATTACATCATGGAACCTACTGGCAATCAATGCCACACATGGGCTTTATCCGAATGGTTCCCATTCTTTGGCACAGGAACTTCCAAAATATCCGATTATGAAGTGATGAGTGTATTATGTCCCAGTTTTACAGCATGTTTTGACCAGCGCAAAGATGATATCGACTGGGAAAGATTACAAAAAATTATAGACCAGCGAAAACTCTATGCAGAAAACTATTATGGGGATTATTATCCCCTTACTCCATATTCATTAGAGAAAAATGTATGGATAGCCTGGCAATTTAATCTGTTTAGTAAAGGTACTGGTTTTATCCAAGCATTCCGCCGTGAAGAAGCCGAAACTGAAAGTATGAGACTTCCTTTATACGGTCTGGAATCAAATGCACGATACCGTATAACTCCACTTAATAAAGAAGGGCAACCCTTCGAACTTACAGGAAAAGAATTAATGGAATATGGAGTTCCCATCACACTATCTGAAAAACCATCGGCTCTTTTCATTCTATACGAAAAGATAAAACAGTAATAATTGCAATACCCAAATAAATACTTTCTCTGATGCTTGTACAGGTGTCCCGCTTGAACATAACTCCCAGGCGAGAAGTTTCCGTTACTTTCCCATAGGCAAGACGCCATCAGTACTTAGTATCGGGTAGCATCTCACTCCCCCCTTTTCATTTGTGGCATTCGGATTTAAATAATCCTTTATGAAACTCGCTGTGCCTTCCTTATTTTCCTTTTTCCTCTGGAGTTAAGAAAATAACCGTTAATTATAAATGAATTGTCTCAAAAATATTGGGGGTGATTCTTGAATTAATACTGTTTCTAAGTAAAATCTACGACACGGGTTCGTTTTTTATCTCGTTGCATCTCGATACATTTACGAATTTCGTTTTGTAGTGATTCTGTAGATGGGATTGCTTGTAGAACTAATTCCGGTGTGGAAACATCGGATGTGGTAAGTTTTAAATTGCCTAATGAGAATATCCGTAGAAGCAAGGGTTGTTCGAAGGTAATATCGTTGACACGGTATAGTTCTAAATAGTCGGTTTTTGTTGATAATATACCGGTAGTGATTTTAATTTTTTCTGTTGTGATTAGATACTTTGTGCATTTAATTGTGAGCCACTTCCAGATAGCGTAGAAAATGGGAATTATTAGAAAGCATGTCAACAAGCAAAGAATAAATATTCCCAAATTCAAAACCTGTGAGGGACTTCCCGACCAAACTATTTTTTCTTCGTCCATAATGTATTTATCCTTTTTATATTTATTTTATTCTGTTGTTTTTCTTCTGGACTTAATCACCTTGTCAAGGGCTTCTTTTAACTCTTGGGTTACAAAAAGTTTTCTAACCCAAAACCAGCACCTCATCCTGTATTTTACAAGGTTCGCGATATTCAATGCTATAAGAACAGGATGGAAATTCTACCCAACAGGATAGAAAATTTTCTTATATTTTTTTAAAACATTCTTTCATGTCCTTGTTTATTTTGTAATATTCTGCTAACGACCTTCCCTTTCGATGTGGTTCATCTTTCAGTTCAAGTCGGGTAATAACATAGGCATCATCCCTTTTCTATTTATCGGATAACACTATGTTTTTATCACTATTTTCCTATATATCCTATACCAATTCGTCTAATTGTTCCATAGAGATGATTTTGTATTGGTAGCCTTGTTCGGTGAGGAAGAGTTGGCGATTGAGGGCGTAGTCCTGGTCTAATGTATCGCGAGTTATGATGGTATAGAAGTGGGCTTGTTTGCCGGATTGTTTAGGTCGTAGGATTCTACCTAATCGTTGGGCTTCTTCCTGCCGAGAACCGAAGGTGCCAGATACTTGTATAGCGACATTTGCATCGGGAAGGTCTATTGCAAAATTAGCGACTTTGGAGACAATTAATAGTTTTATCTCGCCTGTTCTGAATTTTTGGTATAATTCTTCTCGTTTATGGTTTGGGGTTTGTCCTGTGATAATTGGGGCACCAAAGTTTTTTTGTATGATTTTCAGTTGGTCTAAATATTGACCGATTATGAGGACATTATCATTTTTATGATAATCTACGATTTGTTTACATACACTTATCTTGACAGGGTTTTTGGAAGCAATCTGAAATTTGGCGGATTTGGAAGCGACTACATATTTATAGCGGTCATTTTCCATCATGGGTACACGTATTTCGGTACAAAGGGCTTCTGCAATCCAACCTTGTTTTTCTAAAACTTTCCACGGTATATCACACTTCTTGGGTCCAATCAGGCTGAATACTTCGTCTTCTCTTCCATCTTCACGAACTAAAGTTGCAGTAAGTCCTAATCTTCGGCGGGCTTGTAAATCTGCGGTAGCACGAAATACAGGAGCCGGAAGTAAATGTACCTCATCGTAGATAATTAATCCCCACGCACCATCTTCGAACAAACGAAAGTGTAGGAATGGACTGTCTTTTGTTTTGCGGTGGGTTAATATTTGGTATGTAGCAAGAGTTACAGGTTTAATTTCTTTCAAATCCCCACTATATTCGCCAATCTGGTCTTCAGTTAAGGTTGTCTTTTCTAAAAGTTCCGTCTTCCATTGCCTGAGGGCGACAGTATTCGTGGTTAATACAAGTGTATGTGTCTGTAATTGATGCATAACACCGATACCTACAATGGTTTTACCTGCACCACAGGGCAAAACAACGACCCCACTCCCTCCCCGATTTGTGCCACCTGCGTAAAAAGCGGATATAGCCTCGGTCTGATATTTTCGCAGGACGAAAGGCTTCCCCGAAGATAGTTTTTTCCGTAGGTCAAATTGTAATGGGGCGCCTTCGACATACCCCGCAAGGTCCTCGACAGGGAAACCTAATTTTACAAGGACACTTTTTAAATGTCCGCGAAATTGTGTATTTACTTTGACTCGACGCGGATCTAATTTAACAAGGGCGAATTCCCGCAAAGCCTTATTGTAAAGGATCTCTGATAAAAGCAAGGTATCGTCTGATTCAAGGATTAGTTCTTGCTGGGGACTTTTATATAATTTCAATCTGCCATATCGTCGGACGGTATCCGTAATCTCATAAATTAAATTTGACGGCACTTCATATCGGCTATATTTGTGTAATAGGTCAATAATTTGTGTCGCAGTATATCCCGCGGAAGCGGAGTTCCACAGAGAAATGGGTGTTATCCGATATGTGTGAAAATGTTCCGGAGATTTTACCAACTCTGCAAATGTAGACAGAGCATCCCTTGCTTCTTCGTATAGTGGGTTCTCAACTTCTAATAAAATAGTTCGGTCCGATTGAACAATTAATGGTTTCTCTACTTTCTTTCCCATAATTTAATCTTATTATTTATAGGTTTATTTTTGGAATTAAATGAATAGGATATAGCATTTATCGACAGATATACAATTGGAACACATATTATGGTGTTTCTCTCGTTTTTAGTTAAGACTTAAAAGGTAATTTTTTTACACAGAGAGAAAGATTAAGGGGTATTTTTGTTTTTGCGACCACTCCTTTTTTTCCCAGATGAGATATGCGTAGGATTTCTCTTCGTCTATTTTCCAAATGTTCTTACAATCCCACCCTTCTTCCTCAAAGGTTTCTTATGGTTTCATCTCTATTGTTGTTTTTCCTATACCTCCTGGAAATAAGTCTATACCCGATGCTTCTTTATCCCAAAAACATGATAGTACTATGCAAGAAGATTTAATAATTCCGTACCCCCTCCGATGTCTATTGTATTGAGATATTACCGAATCAGGTGGTAAAATCTTGTTCAACTATATGCCTATTTGAAAAATTTACTTTTTATTATCAGGAAAGATATCATGGAAAATAAGAAGTCTTCTTCAGTGCGGGTAGGTGTTTTGATGGGGGGGATTAGTTCAGAACATGAAATATCGCTTTTATCAGGGGAAGGGGTCGTTCATGCTTTAAGCACAAAGGAATATGAACCGATACCCATTATTATTCATCGTAATTTTCAATGGGAATTTCCGAATCAACGAGTATTAAAGACAGAAGAAGCACTTGTAGAATTGAAACGATTAGATATACAGGTCGTGTTCAACGCACTTCACGGTGCTTTTGGTGAAGACGGCCGAATTCAAGGGCTGTTAGATTGGCTTCATATTCCCTACACGGGTTCGGATTGTTCTGCATGTGCCCTTGCGATGAATAAGATACGCTCAAAAGCAGTGGCAAAAATGGCTGGCATTCGTGTTGCAGAACATATCCTTTTCCGTCAAGACACATGGAGCTGGGACCGTTCGGATTCGGTGTCTCGTGTGAAGAACGAATTGGGCTTTCCAGTGGTGGTAAAACCCTGTTCGCAAGGTTCCAGTGTCGGAATTACTATTGTTAATGAGGCAGAAACTTTTCTTGTGGGGGTGGAGCAAGCATTAGAATGGGATAATGAAGTACTGGTAGAAAAATTTATTAAGGGAAGAGAGGTAACCTGTGGGGTATGGGACTGTGAAGAGGGCATTCCTCCGAGGGCATTGCCCGTTACAGAAATTCGCCCAAAAACAAGTTCTTTTTTTGATTACACTGCAAAATATACGCCCGGTGCTACAGATGAAATTACACCCGCACTGATAGACCCAGACCTCACACAAAAAGTTCAAGAGATGGCCGTGCAGGCTCATCAAGCAATCGGGTGTTCTACCTGGAGTCGAAGCGATTTTATAATTGACGAGGAAGGACCCGTTTGGATAGAGATAAATCCTATCCCCGGCCTCACACCAACATCCCTATATCCGCAGGAAGCAAAGTGTGCAGGTATCAGTTATGAGCAAATGATACAAAAATTCATCGAGCATGCAGTTAGAAGAAGAATGTGAAGCCTTTTAATTAATAAAAAAAATACAATACACATAAACTTCAAACTTTTTGTGTATTACACGCACACAAAGTTACAAAATCGACATATTATGACCTTATCCTACCTACTTTTTTGCATATATGTATAAAAATGTATTTATTTTTTATTTATAATAAAAAAGTTCTATAATATTTTTTACTACAAATAAAGTTTTAAATTTTTCTAACCCAAAAATTTGTATTTATGGATAAAGGTAAAAAAAAAAAAATGAGTCAACTTGTTTTTACGAAGATGCATGGCTTGGGAAATGATTATCTGTTCATAGATGCACGGAGAGGTTTACCTACAGAGAATATTCCAGAATTATCGCGACGGATGAGTCATCGTCATTTAGGTGCGGGAGCAGATGGCATTATTCTTATTCTTGCTTCGGAAGTGGCCGATTTTAAGATGCGTATTTTTAATGCGGATGGGAGTGAAGCAGAGACCTGTGGAAATGGAATTCGTTGTTTTGCAAAGTATGTGTATGAACGAAGATTTACGCATAAGAATGATTTTGTTATTGAGACATTAGCGGGACCCAATCGTGTTGTTTTGGATGTGGAAGATGGTAAAGTTATATCCGTGCGTTCCCGGATGGGGAAACCCCGTTTTGAGCGAGCCCAAATTCCCATGGTAGGTTTAGAGGGACAGGTTATAGAGGAACCTATAGATGTTGAAGGTGAAGTAGTCAACATCACAGCAGTCAATATTGGCAATCCCCATGCCGTTATTTTTGTCCCTGATGCTACAGAGGCACCGGTAGCAGAACTGGGTTCTAAAATTGAAAATCACTATTTATTTCCACAAAGAACGAATGTAGAATTTGTGTCTGTAATTGACCGTTCCAATATTGTTATGCGTATTTGGGAACGAGGGAGTGGAATAACTATGGCAAGTGGTAGTGGCTCTTGTGCGTCAGCTCTTGCTTCTATGATTACCCATCGCACAGATCGCAAAGTGAAGGTGCATCTTGTTCATGGTTCCCTTACTATTGAGTGGGCAGAGGATGATTATGTATATCAGGAAGGGCCAGCAGAAGAAGTCTATACTGCCACATGGAGTCTACCTCTTCCATAATTTATAAACATTATCAGAGGGAATTATTTATAAAAACCATTTGAGGGGTACATTCTTAATTTGAAAAGAGCTTATATTGTTTTCCTAAAAGTTGTTATCTATATCATCTAAATCTATTTTCATAAATGTGTCAATAATCTGTGGGTCAAAATGTTTCCCGCGTTCTTCACGAAAATATTCCAATGCTTCTTCACGGGTAGCAATACCCGAACGGTAACTCCTTCGGGATGTCATTGCACAATATACATCTAAAACTTTTAGTATGCGGGAAAGGAAAGGTATTTGCTCGCCTTCAAGACCTTCCGGGTAACCATCCCCATCATAACATTCATGATGAGAAGCAATTACCTCTTCCAGTTCAGGGAAAATTTTCCATTCTTTTAATAGGTGAGCACCAATATGTGCATGCGATTTTAGCAGGACCCATTCATCATAGGTTAGCACTGTTTTTTTGAGTAAAATATCATTGGAAATCCGAAGTTTTCCTATATCTCTCAACACACAGGCATGTTCTAATACCCATATTTGATTTGAGTTAAGGTTTAAGATTTTACCCATTTCCTTTGCTATTTTTACCATACGTCGTGACCCACCTAACGGAATACCTTCGCGGGCATCAATGGCATCGGAAATCAGGTAAAATAGAGAATTATATTCATCTTTGGTGATATGTATTACATCAATTATTTTATCTATCTGCGTACTTTGTGTGATTGCCATTATTATTCCGGAATAGGAGGCATTTTCATCTTTTGGATTGATAATTACAGGGATATCTTCTTCATGAAATACATTTTTTATCTTCTTTAATATTTGCGGTGATAAGATAGAAGAAAGAATACGAACATTCATTTATAAAGACTCCTTTGGTTCTTTTCTACGAATTTCGGGGAAGGATTCCGGAAATGTGAGACGAACCCTTCTTGAAAAATTTATATAGGAATAGCAGACAATAAAATAAATTAAAGAGGTGGTGATTTCATAGGTAATCTTTGTTAGCACAAGGTCATAATAGTCTAATGGAAACTCAACTAAAGAAAACAGGAGAGCCATACCAAGCACTAAGGAGCATAAAAAGCAAATAAGGTACGCTTTTGTTAATCGAATGGCTCCTTTCCATAGAGATAGGATACTTGCTCCAGCAAGAATACTGAATAGGATAATAAAAACCCTTAAAGCAGATTCTACAATAAGAAATAACCGTAAACCCGGGATATAGTCAAAATCCTCTGAAGCATGTTGGTAATCATTTATAAGGTTATAAATCCCAACGAAAGGTGTTGCAAAGATAAATATGACACAAAAGATAAGAAGGAAACCACGCACACCTGGTTCCGGTGCGCGTATAATTTTCGATTCTAAATCATTCCCATTAAAAACCATATTTAATGCCATTTTTTTCTGTTTTATATTTCATAGTATATTACTCTATATTTGTAAATTTAAACTGAAATTCTTTTCGGATTCTTTCAGCGAGCAATGTATTTCGTCGAATGGCCTGTGTGGATTTTACCGCCTTTTGAATCGCATTAGGTGACCCGATAATAGTTACGATTTGCTTTGCACGAGTTACGGCGGTATATAAAACATTTCGCTGTAATAATAAGTAATGTTGAGGTAACAAGAGGAGAACAACAACAGGATATTCGCTTCCCTGAGATTTATGCACTGTAGCGGAATAAGCAAGGCTAATCTGGTCTAATTGGTCATAGGTGTATAGGACAGGTCGCTCGGGGTCAAATGTAACTGTAATATATCCTTGTTCTGCGTCTACATCTGTAATGATACCTATATCCCCATTGAACACATCTTTTTCATAGTTATTCTTTATCTGCATGACTTTATCGCCCACACGGAAAGAAGTATTGAGAACCGGTTTCCCTTTTGGGTTGAGTACTTCCTGTAAGCGATAGTTCAAATGATGGACACCTCCATCACCACGGCGCAATGGGGCGAGCACCTGAATTTCTTTAATAGGGTCATAGCCAAATCGCTTGGGGACGCGTTCCTGAACAACATGTAACAGGGTCTGCAATGCGGATTGGCTATCCCCTCTTCGGATGAAGAAAAAGTCTTTTTGATTAAATTCGGGAAAAAATCCTTGATTAATTCGGTGGGCATTGGTAATAATACCGCTCCGAGCAGATTGGCGATATATTGTTTTTAATCGTATAATAGGGAAGACCTGACTGGCTATCAAGTCAAAAAGGACATTGCCGGGGCCTACAGAGGGGAGTTGGTCTACATCACCGATGAAAGCGATATGAGCTGTGGATGGAACCGCACAAAGGAGATACCACAGTAAGACCTGGTCAATCATGGAAGCTTCGTCTATTATTAATAAATCACAAGGGATGGGATTCCTTTCATCTCTACTGGGTTTCCCCGTTTGCGGATTAAATTCTAATAAGCGATGTATGGTACTTGCGGGATGTCCCGTAACAGATTCCATTTGTCTACCGGCACGACCGGTGGGTGCTGATAAAACAACACGGACAGGGCAATCCTTTAAAGAGTAAACAAGGGTTTTGATGAGTGTGGTTTTTCCTGTGCCGGGCCCCCCTGTAATTATAGTAATCTTAGAAGAAAGGATTGTTTGTATTGCTTCCTTTTGTTCAGGACTTAATTCAGGAAGTCCTTCATGAGAAATCATAAGTAATTGCTGTATAGACCCATTCTTAGGGAAGGCACCTGGAGCATGATATATGCGTTTCAAATGCTTTACACACTCATTTTCAATAAAGTAAGGAAAAGGCAAATAGACATTTTCTTTTTCTATACATATCCGATGGGCATCATGCATCTCCATTAAAATAGGGGCAATCTGTGTTTCATCAAGGGATAAAAGTTCTGCCGATAGACGCGTTAATTCTTCCTGAGGTAAAAAAACATGCCCATCGTTTTCTGCATCCTGCAAAGTGTATCGGATACCTGCCTCTATACGATTGGGATGGTCGGGACTTATCCCCAATTCTTTTGCGATGCGATCTGCAGTTTTAAATCCGATACCTTGAATTTCGGATGCTATTTGATAAGGGTCTTCTCTAAGGAAAGTAAGCGTTTGATTCCCATAATGTTTATATAATTTTGTGGCTAATCCAATAGGTATGTTATATTGCTGTAAAGTAATGAGCATTTCCATGAATTCTTGTTGTTCTTTCCATACCTCATAAATTTTTTGAGCCCGTTTCTTTCCCAAACCTCGAACGAGAGCGAGTCTTTCGGGTTTATGATTCAAGACATATAAAGTATCCGTCCCAAATGTTTGGATAATACGTTCTGCATATCTACTGCCGATACCGGGAATAGCGCCGGAAGCAAGGAATTGGGCAATGGCTTCTGTAGACGAAGGTTGAACTAATTCCATATTTTGTGTTTGGAATTGCGGACCGAATCGAGGATGGTTAATCCAGTGTCCTGAAATTCGGACTGTCGCTCCTTGAGATATGGGCATGGATTTTCCCACAATTGTAATAAGATGATTCGTGTCCTTGCGTCGTAAACGAGCAACAAAGAAACCACTGGAAGCATGTTCATAAACGATTTGTTCGATAAGCCCTTCAATTTCTTCGGGTCCGAATTCTTTAGGTGTGAATGGAATTTCCAGTGAATAGGGGTCCATTGAGTTAACCTGATTAATTTATGTCAGACCCGTCAGACAAGTCCAACCCATCTGATAGTTCAGACAAATTCAACTCCTTACTATCATCCACGAACAGAAACAGGTTTCTGTGTTTTTACTGATTCCATTTCTGCTTCGATGAGTAATAATGTTTTATAAGCCTCCTCTGCGGGAATAATATCCGAGTCACGGTCTTTTTGCAAACATTCTAAGAAATGTCTCAATTCTCCTTCATACCCATCTCCTTTAAGAACTTTAATCTGTTTGGGTTTGCCCCGATTGGGATAATAGGTTAAGGATAAATCACGAGACATCTCCAAAGTTCCCTGTTCCATAGCGATAGTAAAGGTCATAGAGAAAGGATAAGTAGTGCTATATTCCCAAGCTCCTTCAGCAACGACCCATTGACGGTCGGGATAGTTATAACTTGTGATAATGTGGTCAATACCTCCGGGCGCAAGACTCACTCCTAAACTTTGCACAGTTTTGGGTTTCCCAAATAAATAGCGAACAAAATCGGCATCATGAATATGAAGGTCCAGAGCACATCTTCCCGATTGCTGTGCAGACTGAAGCCAATTTTGCCAGCTCCAACCGGGAAGAGGACTGATACGACTAAACTTTGCCGTTTTCACCTTACCATATTTGCCACTTTCGACCATTTCTTTTGCAACCATATAAGAGGGCCAGAAACGGATACAATGAGCAATATAGAGATGTCTTCTATATTTCTTCGCTGACTTTATCATTTCCATTGCTTCGGAAGAAGTTCGTGCCATGGGCTTCTCACAGATAACATGCTTCCCCGCTTCGAATGCTTTTATAGTAATAGGTGCGTGGGCAGGAGTAGGTAATGTAATATCAAGTAGATCCACCTGTGGGTCATTGAGAATTTCTTCTACACGAGAATACACCTTGACCTTACTCAGGTCGAGTGTGCCGAACGGACCGATATTTCCTCTTCTCTTCTTTTCATCGGCATCGCACACGGCCACTACTTTTACACCCTTTAATTTGTTGTAAGTGTCAAAGTGCATTTTTCCCATCATACCCAGTCCGACAATACCTACTTGAATAGCCATGGAAAAATCCTCCTTAAAAAAGAATTCAAGAAAAACGTTAAGGGAGAGTCTTAATTAGACTCTCCCCGATTTAAAAAAGTTTTATGCCCAAGTCATTACAGTCGGTTTTTCTGCAATGATAGCTTGCTTCAAAAATTCGACTGCTTTGGTCAATCCTTCACGATTGGACATCAAACTATCTTCATGCTCAACACTAATAGCACCATCATAACCTACCATCCGCAGATTGGAGAAGAAATCTTTCCACCATTCTAAACTGTGTCCATAACCGCAGGTGCGGAATATCCATGAACGATGGATTTCATCTCCATAATGTTTTGTATCCAATACACCATTAACCATTGCATTCGTAGCGTCTACTTTGGAATCCTTGGCATGTACATGGAATATTGCCTTACCTAATACGCGGACAACGGCGCAGGGGTCCATACCCTGCCAGAACAAATGACTGGGATCTAAATTGGCACCGATATTATTGCCACACGATTTGCGAAGTTTTAATAAGGTTTCAGTATTGTAAACAAGGAAACCGGGGTGCATCTCAAATGCTAAATTGACACCATGGTCACGGGCAAATTTCGCCTGCTTGGACCAATATGGGATAGCCACTTCTTCCCATTGCCATTTCAATATATCCAGATAATCAGGTGGCCAGGCACAGGTTACCCAGTTGGGCTTCTTAGCGGATGGGTCAGAGCCGGGACAGCCAGAAAAGTCAATCACAACTTTAACACCTAATTCATGTGCCAGTTTAATTGTATCTGTTTGCACCTCACGATTTTTCTTTGCAAAATCAGGGTCAGGATGAAGGCAATTACCATGGCAACTTAAAGCACTAATTTCTAATCCTTCTCCTTTTAGCATCGCCTTCAATTCATCTCGCTTGAGTTTGGAAGCCAACAATTCCTTTACCGGAGCATGAGCACCACCGGGATAATTCCCTGTGCCTAATTCAACACATTGAAGTTTCAGAGGACGAATAATATTCAGGACATCTTTCAAAGGTGTCCCACCAAACATAACTGTTAGTAAACCTAATTTCATACCTTGTTCTCCTTTTATTTAAATTTGTATTTCTGACAAATTTATATTACTACCTTTTCCCACTTCTTCGAAGAAGAGGCACGTTCAACAGCATCTAACACCGCCTGACATTTTACCGCATCTTCAAATGTCGGATAGTTTATCTTCTTACTGGCTAAACTACATAAAAATTCATAGATTTCATGGACAAAGAGATGTTCATACCCAATAATATGTCCCGGTGGCCACCATGCATGGACATACGGATGCCCTATATCACATGCCTGAACCTTACGGAATCCCTGTAAAGTGGGCGGGTCACTACGATTGAAATAATGAAATTCGTTCATCTCCTCTTGATTCCACAAAACGGATCCCTTGCTTCCGTATATTTCAATGCTATTATAATTTCTGCGACCGGGTGCGAATCGTGTTGCTTCAAAAGTCGCTAATGTATTCTTTCCTCCAATCCTTGCTACATATACCGCAGCGTCATCAACATCCACGGTGTCATAAACTTTTTTCCCTTTTCCGCCTTTGGCACCCCATGCACCCACATCACTTTCAGGGACAATGCGCTTCTTGATAAAAGTTTCCATCGTTCCCGCAACTTCACACACCGGTCCCACTAAGAAATGACACAAATCCGTAATATGGGCACCAATATCCCCTAAAGCACCCGAACCGGTATGTTTCTTCTTCAAACGCCAGACCATCGGGAAATCAGGGTCCACAATCCAGTCTTGCTGATATGCAGCACGAAAATGGAAGATATCGCCTAATTGCCCTTTGGAAACAAGTTGTTTGATAGTCTGTATTGCAGGAGCAAACCGATATGAAAATCCGCACATATTCCGAACACCTGCTTTTTTTACTGCATCCCACATTTGTTTGGCTTCCCCTAATGTATTGGCTAAAGGCTTCTCACAAACGATGGCTTTACCTGCTTTCGCTGCAGCGATAGCAATCGGTGGATGAAGGAAGTTTGGGGTACAAATATCAATGACATCAATGTCGGGACGATTGACAACCTCTTCCCAATTATCCGATGTTTCCTGCCAACCGTACCGTTCCGCATTTTTCAATGCATTAGGGTCCTTATCACACATAACCTTCATCACAGGCTTGACAGGCGGGTCAAAAAACATCGTCACTTTACGCCATGCATTGCTGTGCGTCTTACCCATGAACGCACCGCCAACCATTGCCACATTTACCGTTTTTTTAGCCATAATACGCTCCCTTCAATTAATGGTTAATGTTATTGAAAAACCTATATTTACATATCTTTAAAACATATACTATTATAAACACTTTTAACTCAAATACCAAATAAATTTCATAAATTAATTCATTGGTTGGTAAAATACACCTCATCTCTGGTACGCAAAAATATCAAACCATTATTCATTATACCAGCAATATATTTTACATATATTATGAACTCTTGTTCTATGAGGAAGAATACCATGAATACAATGAAGGAACATTTTGAGGAAGAGGCAAAGGAGTTTGATAAAGTTGTTTTAAACTTAATTCCATTTTATAAAGATATGATTCAATCAATGGCGTCCACGATACCCTTTGATAAAGGAGAGCCTATTCAGGTGATCGATATAGGTTGCGGAACAGGGACTGTTGCCAAAAAGGTAAAAGAAATTTTCACAAATGCAAAGATAACCTGTCTTGATTTTGCAGAGAATATGATTCACATGGCAAGAGCAAAATTAAAGGATTATAGTGATATTTCTTATCTATTATGTGATTTCTCAGAGTTTGAGTTTGACAAAAAATATGATGTCGTTCTTTCTTCCCTTTCCTTACATCACCTCGGTAAAGATAAAAAACAATTTTATCAAAAAGTATTTGATAATCTGGCAAACGAAGGCGTTTTTTATAATGCAGATGTTGTTATAGGCTCGAACGATTACCTCGAAAAATTATATATGTCAAATTGGAAGGAATATATGGCTCGAAGCCTCTCGGATGAAGAAATAAACAATAAATGGTTAGGAAGACATCGTAAAGAAGGAATCCCTGAAAAATTAATGTCTCATCTCAAATGGCTTGAAGAAGTTGGATTTAAAGAAATAGATGTGGTCTGGAAATATTACAAATATGCCGTTTTCGGAGGCACTAAAAAAGAGTGTTAATATACACTATTTAAAACCTCATAATACAGAAATCTTGTTCTGGGATTGAATGAGAAGATTACATGCAATACTTTGTAAGGAGGGGATAGACATGGAAATTTTCATAATGGGGGAAATGTATCCGTCATAGTAAGAGTAATCAAGTAAGAAGTCTATAGAATCCGCAGATAAATTTTGAAAATCCATTTGCAAGAAAATCCCTTTATCACATAAAAAAATTCCTACTCCTGTCGTCTCTTCTTTACTCATGCCTTCGGGAGTATATGAGAAAGGTTGTGATGCTATTTCCTTTTGTATTAACTTTTTCCATTTCGAATTACAATTGCCCCATATTTCTACCACTCGAACATCCGCAGGGAGATTGAATCGTGGGATAATGTAAAATGAGAATTTTTCCTCCTTAGAGTTTTTATTTTCACATTCATACTCTATAAGAACCTGTGGAACAGCTCCTATTACCACCTTTCGCCGTAAGAACACGCCTGTTCTGATTTCTCTTTCTGTTACCACTTTATTTGTATCGCTCTCTTTTAAGAGATTTTCCCCTGTAAAGGGTATCCCGCAACCTGTGTCAGATATAGCCTGATATTCATTCCATTCGGAATAAGAATTAATGCCTCTTTGAAATGCAGGGAGGTATTCTATACCATTAATTTTATCCTGCATGCGTATAATAGAACCTTGTTTGTCTTTCGAAATCCATAATTTATAAAAATCATTTTCCAATGGAGTGAAGGGATAGGAATAAGTGCGTTCCGGGAATTTTGCTGAACACAGAATCTCTGAAAAAGTATCGCGATATAAAGAATAAGACCCCCTGGGCACGAGACCTTCCACTTTCTCTAATGTATTCCAGAACTGGTCTTCCTTTATTGTATCGGGTCGAACTTCTGTAATTTTATCCTCTTGAACCTGTATATCAGGCAGACTAACGAGAGAAGGATAATATAACGATAGGGCTGTTTTGAATACATGATTGTATATATCCTGGCTATAAAAGGGCATATTAATAGTTTGCTCTACGAATTTTCCTGCAGATGAAGCATAACTCGTATTCCACCAGGGGACCTTTTGATAAATACTACACTGGATATTGTTATTTTTTACAAACTCACGCTGATAATTGAAATATTCAACAAACTTACTCCCTGCAGAACCATAATAAGCATTGGTAAATCTATTTATTTCATCTTCGATAATCAAATCGGGGTCCCAAATTAGTCGGGCTAATAGGTATGATTTTAGGGCGTTCCATTCGGTAAATGAGGGCAACTTCAGTGATGGGGCACATACAATAATTCCCTGGACTTGATAACGGTCAAAGAGTTGAATATTCTTTTGGTAATGGAACCATTCTGGTTGAGGGAATAAACCACAAAAATAATTAGCCCCTGCGTAATATTGTATAAGTATATTCGGAGTGAGGTTTCGCCATGCTTTTAAATCGTTAATAAAGCAGGCATTCATAGGAGAAGTAGGGTCTTCTAATGCATGAGCCACATCGCAGGTATCCGTGGAGAGAGCAATAAATATCTTGTTATGAACCTGCATATGGGATGTTGCTTGTCGCATTTTACCTCTGAGAGAAAGACAAATATAAAATTCCCTTCCTGGATAAAACATCTCTAATTCGCTAACTGCATTGTTCAGCATAACTAATAGGGGAGAAACAGGAGCCCTGTTATTTCTAACTAATTCCTGACAATTTGGGCATGCACACATATTTTCAGTTTCGCCTGCATCAATTGTCCAGAACTTACGCTCGGGTTGTAATTCTATTTCTTTTTTCATATAGGTTAAAAAGGTTTGCTGTGCCGTTTCTGAAGTAAAACATATGGGTCTATTCGATATACTTGTTTCTAACATGCTTGTATTCTGTTGTGTTTCTTCTATTAAAAAGACCTTGTAAATAGGTATAGGGATAAAATCTTTTTCAGATACGGACAATGATAAATGTAACCCTTCTTTTCTATCTCCTTCCATCTTAAATTCAGGCAGATCAGAAATAAAAATACGGTATCCAAAATGAGGTGTAAATTTATAATCTATTTCTTTAAGACGATACCCTAACGCAGGAGTATGGATATAAGATGCGGATAGCCATACTACATTCAAATACCTCTCAAAAAAACTGAAAACCCCGTTTAAAGTCCCAACATCGGTTTTCCCACATATGAGTAATTGTTTTGCCACTCCTTTTTGGGCATATTTTCGAGCCGGAGTATAAGTACGAATAATAAATCCTTCGTCTCCAAGTTCATCTAATTCTTCGGGGGTAATCCATTCCTGAGTGCAGAGTTCTCGCCCTAACCAAATGTTAATAATTCCCTGATTTATAGTCGAGATTGTAATAGGGCGATACGTGCACATTTCCCAATATTTTTTAAACACTTCTGCTGAATGCTGGAGAATAGGAGATGCATTTTCGGGGACAACAATACCTATATCTCGATATGAAGATGCATCAATCCACTCCTTCATTTTTGAATCTTCGGATTGAGCAAACACCGGGAAACAAAAAAGAATAACAGATAAAATTACTACTGTGATTTTCATGGGGTACCACATGTCTACAAATTTTCCTTCATATTTAAGCCGATTTGTTCGATAAAACCACAGCATCTTTAAACGCTCTCAAATTTTCTATGGATGTCCCTGGAGGAATATCACAACCGGAGGAAATTACAAATCGGTTATAACCTCTCATTCTTTCAAGCAAGGTCAGAGTGGCTTCCCTAACTTTTTCAGGTGTGCTCTGCAAGAAGATTTCCGTTGGTTTTAAGTTGCCCATCAAAACAACATTTTCCGATACACGCGGATAAATTGTAAAAGGTTCTGTTACCGAACCGACATGTAACACTTCTACTCCTGTCGCACAAAGACTTTCAACCAGATGCATAACCCTACCACAATTATGGAGGACTGAAATTTTTTTCTGTGATTTGATTAAATTTACAATTTCTTTGATATACCTGTTCGAAAACTCATCTGCATCATTCTCATCCAGCATACCGGAGGCAGGTTCTAATATGACCAAACCATCAATCCCTGTAGAAAGAAGAGCAGAAACATATTGTCCCAGCAAGTGTTCCACCTTTATCAATACTTGATGAACGAGTTCCGGTTCCAATTTCAATGCTATTGAAATTTCGGTCATTCCCATTAAACGCCCAGCAATTGAAAAAGGTCCGAGTACATATCCCCAAACCCATTTGTTAGGAAATTCTTGTTTTAATCTTTTGCATGCTTCCACAAAAACATGTAACCGATTGTTTTCTCCAATTTCCGGAATGGATAATTCTTTAACATCCTCCTCATCGACAATTATTTTTCCCGTAACCGCAGGGAGTTCATCCATTTCCCAATTAATTTCTGCTCCGAATGCCTCTGCTTCTACTGTTAAATCCATCATGGGGAAGACAATATCGAAGTCACACACTTTTTGGAGAGCAATAACCGTTTCCGCTTGAAGTAGCCCATTACATAAATTTTGTTTCACCGTTGAGTTTGTTAAAACAGTTCCTGGAAAACTGGCAAAAGGAGCACATAACATTCTTCTCGAATTTTTGACATCATCAATAAATGACATTTTTTAATTCCTATTTTAGGTCGGACCTATCCGAGAAAAAGTTACAGTGTCAGTGCCCGACAGATATGCACTGCAGCACGAGACTTGTTTAATACATAAAAATGCACGCCCGGAACACCTTGCTGAATTAAATCTTCTACTTGACGCGTAGCATAATATACTCCTACCGAAAATTGTCCTTCTTCATCTTTTTCATGTTTTTCTAATCGTTCCAATAATATCTGTGTTAATTTTGCTCCACACAATGAAGTAATCCTTTTCACTTGAGCTAGATTTGTAACAGGTAAGATTCCCGGAATAATGGGCACATTTATCTTCGCTTTTTCACACAAGTCACGGAAACGATAAAAATCATCATTGTTGTAAAAGAGTTGTGTTAATACAATTTCTCCTCCTGCATCTACTTTTTCTCTCAAATGTTTTATATCTTCTTCTAGAGTAGGAGCCTCTGGATGCTTTTCAGGATATCCACCGACAAGAATATTGAACTCCGGGAACTCGGTCTTAATCAAACGAACCAGTTCTACCGCATACCGAAAACCACCGGGGACAGACACAAAAGAAAGCGTATGGCTTGGGGCATCCCCTCTTAAAGCTACAATCCCTGAAACAGACATTTCTTTTACTTTATACAGATAATTTTGCAAATCTATCTTTGTCGCATTCACACAGGTCAAATGTGAAACGACAGGGATATCGGGATAGTCTCCTCGCACCCAGCGTAGCACTTCCAGCGTCCTTCTTTGAGCTTCTTCAAGGGAAGTGTTACCACCTGCCCCGTATGTGCAGGTAATATAGCCAGGATTACATTTCATCAGTTCTCGAAAATGTTCATATAATTCCGCAATCCCCTGCCATGTCTTCGGTGGGAAAAATTCAAATGAAACTACAGGTTTACCTTTTTTATATAAAGAAACCAAATCCATACTTATAAATTGTTCCTTGAATTATATTTTCCATCCTTAATTATAATGAATTAGTTAGGGCGAATTCTTACACTACTTAACTACAACTTCACCAGAAACCTCGCAAGAACAATAAGGACCATCAATATAAATAGCTTTATATAAGGTTTTGTCTGCTTTTTGTTCAGAGAATAAGAAATTACGAGCCTCCTCCAATGATTTAAGTGAAAATTGAGGAACAAACCCTTGCCGTACTAAAAAAACAGGCAAACGATAACTCGACCAAGAGAGAATAAAATTTACCCTCTCTTTCGGAAGGTAATCTTTCAAACATATTTCCACCCATGTATTCTGTGAGACCTGTAAAGGAATAACACAGGGGCTTATATTTTTATCTGAAAATATAATATACAAATAAATATCTATCGCTGATAAAAATTTATTTCCTGCACGGATGAACCAGATACAATTTTCCTCGCTTGAAACGGGAACAGATTGTATAAAAAAACTACCTTCAGGAACTTCTGTAGTACATACTCGATTTATTGCGTTAAAACGGGTTGTTTTCACCTGTAAAAAACGGTGCTGTATCAGTTTTTGTTTCCATTGTATAAGTCCCAGCATGGATGTATATGTAAGCAAAAATGCAATAAGAAACCAACCCAAAGAATACCATCGGGAATTGGCTTTACCATATATGGAGGCAAATAAGGTAATGAGCTTAAAAAAGAAATGCGTCACTGTAAAAATGCCTACATAAAAAAGAGGAGCTATCTGTTCTGGGATGTATGGTATGTCTGAAAAATATCCTGCAATATCTCCGACCAGAATGAGACATGGTGAAAAAGAAATAATATCCGCAAATGTAGTCATAATTAGTGGAGCAGAAAACAAAAGTTGCAACAACCCACGAAATATTACTTGAAACAAACAAAATATTGACATTATAGCGAAATATACGCAGAAGATATTTCCCGTCTCTGTGGGTAAAAAGCCGATTATATAAATTATAGGTTCAATATAGGTAGCAACAATATATGAACAGAGCAATAAAATACCAAAATAAATAATGTGGATTATAAAACAGAAATAATTTCTTAACATTTTTGAAACCAAAGAGATAAAAAAATTTCTAATAATATTAGGAATTACTATATATTTTTTCTTGACATTTATGTTAAAATGTTATAAACTACATATATAAAATTACAAATTTGATTTAAATACTTTGGGCTAACAAAAGATTAATAATTGTCATATCTATTAATAATAATTAGAATAGGACGGGAATATGAGTAAGTTGCGCAAAGAGGAATCAAAAAACAAAGTCAGTATGGAAGATGTTGCTAAACTAACAGAAGCACAGACTTCTGTGAAGAATTTTTTAACCCATGGTGAACGAGTGCGACGAGGACAAATCGCTTCCGTCCAACAGGGAAGGTATGGAACGGGCCCGGCGCCTTATGGCTATCGTCGTGGCGAAGAAGGTGAAAAACCCCTAATAGTGGATGATTACGAAGCAGAAATTGTCCGCATGATTTTCCGTGAGTATATCCGCACACGTAGCACGGGCAGAGTTGTAGATTATTTACATTCCAAAGGTATCTTTACCCGTCAAGGCAAAAAATGGTCGAGACAGGCAATTTCTATTATTCTTTCGAATCGCACTTACAGAGGGCGGGTTTGTTTCGGGGGAATTGAAACAGAAGGATTACACGACCCTATAATCGAACCCGCTATGTTTTATAAGGCAAATGCTATCCGCCAAAGTCGAAGCAGAAAAAAAGATTAAAGCTCCTTCCCATAATACTAAAAATAAATTACCCGTCTAACCGTTCAGGAAATTCTATATTATCTCCGTTATTTGCATCTACTACTTCTTCTTCTGTTCCCCGAGCTTCTTCATCATTGTGGGATGTTAACTGTGACATTTTTTGTAAATCTGCCTGTGGAATATCCGGATCATAAGGTCCCTCCCTCTGAAAGGTATTGTCAGATAAAGTCTCGACATTATCTACATCTCCGGACACCCCTTCTGATGTGATACTACTTTGCTTTTCCTCTAATTCCTTATCTGTCCGATAAGAATGTTCTACATAATTCGTGGAGGGAGTATAACCCTTTGATGTGTAAGAGGGAGCGGTTTCCGTCAGTATTTCACGATATATTTCATTACTCTTTCGGGTAATTTCATTTAATTCCTTTTCTAACGGTTTTACTTCCTTGGCAATCTCTGTCTTCACTTCATCAAAATAACCTCGTATGTCACGAATAGCACGGATAGCAATTTTGGCAAACTCTGGGAATTTTTCCGGTCCCAAAACAACAAGAGCAATCCCTGCGATGATTATCATCTCTGTAAAGCCAATACCTACCATCTGGAATGCTCCTTTTCCTTAAACTGTTTGCGGTTTCTTTCGAATTAAATACGAAGCCCAGATACTAATTTCATACAAGATAACTAACGGTAATAACATAATTACCATAGAAATAGGGTCGGGGGGAGTTAAAATAGCAGAGACAATACTTAAACCTACAACAACATATTTCCGAATTTTTCGCAATGTGTCCGGACTTAATAAATCAAGATACACTAATGCTAATATTATCATTGGGAATTGAAAGGCGAGTGCAAAACCGAAAAGAAGTAAGACAATAATTGAAATAGTTTCATTGGCTCTTAGCTGAATTCCCCAGTCCGGAGGTATCCATTGCAATAAATACGGAATGACGAGAGGAATAACACCAAAATAGGCAATGATAACACCAATAATACCTAACGAACTACATCCAAACAATATAATTTTTACCAATTTTCTTTCATTTGGTTTTAATCCCGGAAAGATAAATGCACATGCCTGCCATATTATATAGGGCAACGCCAATATTAACCCCCCATAGCCCGCAACTTTTATCTTTAATATAACAATTTCAAATGGATTTAAAACAACCATTTTAATTTCATCTGTTTTCTCTTTATTTTCTGGTTTACTGTCAACTTTTTCGGAAGAGTTTTCTGGATTATTTTTCGTTTCATTATCCGAAAAGACAACGATTCCCCAGTCTTTCAATAAAGTTAATGGTTTTTGTAAACCTTCTAAAATATGGTTAGAAAAAGCATAACAAATAACCATAGCGATTATAACTGCTATACCCGAGCGGATTATGCGCACCCTCAATTCTGCTAAATGTTCTGTAAATGTCATTCTTTTTTCATCTTCCCACACGGGCAAGTCATCCTTTTAGTTTATAATGGATAAAATTTACATTAGTCTCCTACGGATTCTTTGTCTAAAATAAATACACCACCTTTTATTCTATCAAAACGGGAGGGCTTTTAACATTTTTGACAGGGAAAGTAAAATTTTGTCATACACAGATGAGTACTACATTTAGAATTATTGACCTGCAAGGCTTTTTAATGAATTCAGCCAGAGCGTTGCAATTCCAAATGGGTCTATAAAGTAAACAACGACAAGTCCAGCAATTACTGCGGCAATAATCAAGAAAGTTTTTTGATTATCCGAAAGTCCACCTCCCCCTCCTATTAGTCCACCTTCGCCCATCATCATTACATTTACCTTTTCCCCTGCTTCCGCTCGGGCTTTTTTATCTTCTAACAATCCCAAGGTCTCGTTGATACTTATAAACGCACGATGCCATTCCTGTTGCATCTTCTTCACGGAAACTTCGGACTGACTATAAATAGATTCTAAACTGGTAGAGGCAGAAACAATATTCATCAAGTTCGCATCAATTTGATAGTCTTCCATAAGCATTTCTTTTAATACTTTATGGGTGCGAGCAATTTTACTTTTTATTTTCAAAAACTGATTTTCTAATTGGGCTTTGTTTGCACCCGGACTGGGATATGCATTAATCAATTGATTAAACAAAAGCCAGTCATTTAAAAATTCTCTACACAGTTCTACCCTTTTATTAAGTATATCTACGATTTTCTGCTGTTTTTTACTCAGCGCCATAAGTCATTCCCTTTATATTCAGTTTTCCCAGTTGTTGTTAATACTTTAACAAATATAATAAATAGATTTAAACTTTTAGTTTTATACAATCCCAAATCCTATTATTGCAATAATTCCTAT
>CALLRP010000011.1 GCA_938014335.1 uncultured bacterium | reverse complement strand
AATAGACGCGAAAAAAATAGGTTTTCTCTGGTTAAGATATATAAAAAAATTATGTTTTTATGGTTTTTTAATTAGAAAATTGTTTTTTTAGTCTTAATGAAATATTTACCAGACTAATCAGGATAGGCACTTCCAATAGAGGTCCGATGACAGTGGCGAGGGCTTGTTCCGAATGGACACCGAAAATAGCAACTGCTACTGCAATAGCTAATTCGAAGTCATTACTTGCAGCAGTAAAGGCTACGGTAGTCGTTTTGGGGTATTCCACACCCATTTTCTTAGAGATAAAGAAGGTAACAAACCACATAAAGAAGAAATATATAACCAAAGGAATGGATATTCTGACCACATCCAGAGGAAGTTTAATGATATATTCACCTTTAAGTGAGAACATCACAATTATGGTGAATAGTAATGCGATTAAAGTTATGGGACTGATTTTGGGGATGAAAGAATTTTCATACCACTGTTTGCCTTTCAAATGGATTAAACCGAAACGAGTGGATATTCCTGCGATGAAAGGGATACCGAGGTAGATAAATACCGTTTTTGCAGCGTCTACGATTGATATTTTGACATCCAAATCGCTTGCCAGACCTAAAAGATTTAGGAAAACGGTGATGAAGATGAAGATATAAACAGCGTAGAAGAGTACCTGGAACACTGCATTAAAAGCGACTAATCCGACGGCTAATTCGCGGTCTCCTTCTGCTAATTCATTCCAAACGATAACCATGGCTATACACCGTGCCAACCCGACAAGGATTACGCCTATCATATATCCGGGATAATTTCGAAGAAAAGCGATTGCAAGTAAAAACATTACTACAGGTCCTACTATCCAGTTCATGATGAGAGAGAGTGTAAGTAGCCGTTTGTTTTGGAAAACTTTTCCCATCTCTTCATATTTTACACGGGCTAAAGGTGGATACATCATCAAGATAAGGCCGATGGCAATGGGAATGGAAGTAGCCCCTACTTGTAGTTTGGTAATGAGCTGTGTGATAGAAGGCATGAAATAACCGATGGCAATACCCAAAAAAATCGCAATGAATATCCACAAGGTTAAAAATTGCTCTAAAAAGGATAATCGTTTTACAGTGCTCATAATAATCTCCTTTTATTTGTTGATTTTTAGAGTATATAACTAAACAGAATACCTAAAAAATTCATGCTGATGATAATTAATTAAAGCTGAGTTTTAGAGTATGTAACCAAACAGAATACCTGTTATAGTGGACATAATAACTACCAGAATTATATAAATGGCGGTTTTTTTCATCCCTAAGATAGTGTTGAGAACAATCATGCTGGGTAAAGATAATGCAGGCCCTGCTAATAATAAAGCGAGGGCGGGTCCTTTGCCCATGCCGGAACCGATTAGCCCCTGTAGAATGGGAACTTCGGTAAGTGTAGCAAAATACATAAACGCTCCGACGATTGAAGCGAGAAAGTTAGCACGAATAGAGTTCCCACCAACGGCTGTATAAACCCATGTATTCGGAATAATTCCTTCATTTCCGGGTCTGCCTAATAAGAAGCCTGCTACGAATACGCCAGCAAGTAAAAGGGGAAGAATCTGTTTTGCAAAGGTCCATGTAGAAGAGAACCACTCCTTGGTTTCGTCGGTCCCTGTTAAAGTAATTATAGAAAGTCCAATAAAACCGATGGAAAAGGCTACTACGGGCTCGTGAGGGAACAAAATGGCTGTGATTACACACGCGATTATAGTTATCGCAATTTTCCACCATTGTATTTCATACCACAGTGTTAAGATAATTCCAAAAATAATGCCACTGATGGCAGTAAGCACCCATTTATATTGAAACATAAGGAACCAGAACCCCTCGTTCGTTTCCGGTTTTCCCCAGTTTGCAAATACAAGAATTGCAATCATAGAGGCGAAGAACAGAGCGGTTTTCCATAGGGGACGAGTAGGTTCGGAAACAGGCATATTCGCGTGTTTTTGGGAGCGATGGGTCTCTTCTTTTCGGAAAATGATAGCCATTAACAATCCTATCACGATGCTGAACAGAACCGCTCCTATGGCACGGGCGAAACCTAACTCCAAACCTAATATCCGAGCAGTGAGAATGATGGCTAACACATTAATTGCAGGTCCTGAGTATAGGAATGCAGTGGCAGGACCTAATCCGGCACCCATTTTGTATATCCCTGCAAAGAGAGGGAGAACAGTACATGAACAGACTGCAAGGATGGTTCCGGAAACGGAGGCTACACCGTAGGCGATGAATTTATTGGCATCCGCTCCGAGATATTTCATTACGGAATTTTGACTGATAAATACACCTATCGCACCGGCAATAAAAAATGCAGGGACGAGGCATAGTAATACATGTTCACGGGCATACCACTTCACTAAATAGAGTGCCTCCATGATGGCATTGTCAAAGCGCGGGGTACCGACGGGCAAAAAATAGCAAAAGAAAAACGCTAAGATTATGAAAAATAAAATTTTCCCTTCCTTTTTTAATTCCATCGTTCGAATCCTTTAATTAGATAATAAAGATAGTGAAGATTAGGGTTTTGACAAAGATTGCAATATTTCAATTTCCTCTCTTGTTTTTTCGATGAGAATATTTTCAGAACAAGAGAGAAGCATTGGGATGCATTTTAACTTCAAACGGTAATATATACGGAGACCTTCTTTTCGGTCATCTATAATGCCTGCTTGTTTTAGAATAGATAGATGTTTTGATACGGTAGATATATCATCTCCGATTAATTTTTGAAGTTCGCAAACAAACATTTCGCGATTACACAGTTCTTTAACAATTAAAAGACGAGCTGGATGAGCGAGAGCCTTCATTATCTGAGCTTGTAGTTCATATTTGTTTTTTATGTTGCTGTCCATACCGACCTTTTTATTTTACTATTTGGTATTATAACAAAATAGTAAAGTAGTTTTCAAATGATTTATTAAAAATAGTTTTGTTTTAAGTCTAAAAACCTAAGGTTTCCATCGTTTTTATTATAGTATGTAAAACATGAAAATAGAAATGAATTTGAAAACATATTTGGCAAATTGGTAAAATATACACATACTTTTAAATAAATATAGTAAAAATTCAGGAATTAAGGAAAGGAGAGTATGATGAAGAAGATACAGATTTTAGGTCCGGGATGTGTCAAGTGTGTTAATCTATACAACAATACAAAACGAGCGGTAGAAGAACTTAATTTAGAATGTAGTATTGAAAAGGTTACAGATATTGAAAAAATTATGAATTCGGGTGTGATGATGACCCCAGCATTAGTAGTAAATGGAGATGTAAAAAGTTCGGGAAAAGTTCCAACGGTTGAAGAAATAAAAAAGATGTTGACATAGGTGTACTACTTTCATGGATATTTTGAGAAAAAGGCATTTCTGTAAGTTAAAAACTATAAAATTTTAAGGGGAATCATCAATGAAAAATGTTATTTCAGGCGCACTTATCGTTTTTGTTTGTATTTCTATCGGGTATCTTGTATATTCTGAGATGATGAATAATCGAGTAGTGGTATCATCCATAAAACAGGAAGCAAGTAATCAGGAAACGGCGAAAATAGAGCCATCTTCTTCGACAGATACCAAAAGTAAAGAAAGTAAATCGGGTATTCCAGAGAAAATAATCGTTTACTATTTTCATGGGACAGCTCGGTGCCCTACGTGCCGAGCGATAGAGCGATACGCAAAAGAAGCGGTTGAACAATCATTCCAAAATGAGATAGACAAAGGTGTAGTAGAATTCCGCAGTGTTAATGTGGAAGAACCCCAAAATGAGCATTATATCGATGATTTTCAACTTCGCACGCGCTGTGTGGTAGTTGAGTGGAATATAGATGGGAAAACGCAGGATTTCAAACGATTAGAAGAAGTTTGGTCGTTAGTTCATGGGGATAAGAAGAGGTACTATGACTATATTGAAGAAAATGTTCGTCAATATTTAAAAGGGTAAAATTCCTTTATGCAATTTACTGCTTCGATATTGTCTGCGATATATCTGGGGTTGCTTACATCTATCAGTCCCTGTCCTCTGGCAACGAATATTGCGGGTATTTCTTACATATCTAAACGGATAACACATCCTTTATTGGTTTTATTGACAGGATGTATATATACATTTGGAAGATCATTAACCTATATTTTACTTAGTATTATCATAGTCAAAAGTTTGTCCGATGTACCTATCCTATCGCATATACTCCAGAAATATATGAACAAAGTTATTGGTCCTTTTCTGATACTTGTAGGGATGTTTCTTTTAGAACTTATTCCATTGAATATTAATGTTTCTTTTAGTAGTGATAAGTTAGGGGAGAAGATTCAGAAAACAGGTCTTTTCGGGGCTTTTATTCTGGGTATTATTTTCGCTTTGTCTTTTTGTCCGACTTCGGCTGCTTTTTTCTTTGGGGGGTTAATCCCTTTAGCTACACAAAATGACTCTTCTTTTATTATTCCTTTGTTTTATGGTATTAGCACAGGGATACCCGTGATTATCTTTGCTTTTCTGATTTCGTTTGGGACATCCAAGATTAGCAAAACTTTTAATTTTTTATCATCTGCGGAATTCTGGGCACGAAGGGTAACAGGAATCATCTTTATAATGGTAGGTATTTATCTCACACTTATTAATATATTCAAAATAAGTCTCATCTAAAAAAGTATGTAAAAGAAAGAATAAATTAATTTTTTTTAGTATTAACCTTTCTGTTTCCTTATTTGCATTTATTGTGTTGTAATTTTTCTTTTCTCAATAACCACTGGAATACTTTTTACTTTATATAAAAAAATTGGAAAACTGTCAATTATTATGTATAATTATTTATAAGGGTTTGCATTATTATTAATATTTTAATATTACAAATTAATTTATGAAAAGAAATAAAACAGTTAAGAATATACTGTTAATCATATTAAATACGATATTTATAAATATTTGTTTATCTGCAGACATTACACAAACAAACAACATCTTGACGATTGGTTTTCAAAAGTTTTCCCGGGAAATATCAGATGAGAAATATTATCAGTCTTTTGTAGATTATCTAAAAAATGAATTTCCTGATTATCAACTCCGATTTATAGGTCTTTCTGACGAGGAGCTCGTAAAGGCTTTAAGTTGGGGAGAATTAGATTTTGCGATTTGTAATCCTTATATTGCGGTAGTCGCGGAACATGTGAACTCGTATACTTTTATGGCAACCCTATTGCGAGAGGGCCCTGGGAATGTTGCCGTAGAATATCAGGCGGGGGCTATTTTTTGTAAATCTAACCGTAAAGATATAAATACATTACAGGATATTATCGGGAAAACAGTCTGTGCACCGGGTAAGATGTTTTTTTCAGGATGGATTCTTCCTTATTACGAACTAAAAAAACAAGGTATAGACCCTTTTAAAGATTTTAGTTTTATATATTTTGCAGGTAATCATGAGGATGTTTTAAATACGGTTCTTGCAGGAGAAGCAGATATTGGTTTTATTAGTGCATTTTATTTATGGAAATTCATTCATGACGGGAAAGTAAAAGAGGAAGAGATAAAAATTATTAATGAAAAAGGGAAACAGTTAGTCCCGTATCTTCATAGTACGGATATTTTTCCGGAGGCATGTTGTATAGTTCATTTTACTATTTCTAATCATCTAAAGAAGAGAATGCTAAAAGCATTGTTGGATATCGCCTCGGATAGTCCTGAGGCAAAATCTTTCGATTCTATGGGATGGATACCTCATTTGAGTTATACATCTGTGGAAGAATTGATTCGTAAATTACGACTCCCGCCTTTTGAAGAAACAGGACAAGAGACGGTCTTAGAGTTTATTCAGCGGCAAAAATATCTTATTGTTTCTTTTCTTGTTTTCTGGACCTTATTTATCTTCACGATTCTTTCTCTTGTTTACACATTTAGGAGCATGAAAACAAACAAAATGTTAGAGTATTCATTACAACAAACGAAATTAGCAAAAAAGAATTTGGAGGAAAGCGAGAGAAGATATAAACTCTTAGCGGAAAATTTTCCCGGGGCTATTTATATTTGTAAGAATGACGAATATTACACCATGTTATATTTAACCGATGGGATTTTTAACCTAACAGGTTATACAAAAGAGGAATTTATATCTACAAGGATAAATTTATCTGATATTTTTCATCCGGAGGATAAAGATTATATCTATAATGAAGTTGATATTCAGGTGAGTAAGAGACTTCCTTATCATTTATTGTATCGTGTACAGCACCGTGATGGGCATTGGGTATGGATTGAAGAAATTGGCACCGGAGTTTGGGATGATGGAAATCTGTTATATCTACAAGGGTATTTCTGGGATATAACACAAAAGAAGCAAGAAGAAGAACGAGAGAAAGAGAAAAGAGCGAGACTGCTATTAGAAAAGGATATTCTAACTTCCATTATTATACATCCATTTATAGAAGAAGGAAATTTTGAAGAATTAGCAAAATTTATTACAGAGAAAATAAGTAAAAATTTAAAAATTCCGCGTGTTAATATATGGTTATTTAATGAAAATCAAACCCAATTAACATGTGTAGACCATTATGATGTTTCTACGGGACTTCACTCTTCGGGGTATATCCTTCAAGAAGAAGAATTTTTTAATGAGTTTCAGGAACTGAAAGGGGCTAAATATGTGGATGCATATGATGCATTAGAGGACCCACGGACGAAAGGCTATACTCAAAGTTATCTTCTCCCACTGAATATCAAATCCATGCTGGATGTAGGTATTCGGATTGGAGAAAGAAATGTAGGTGTGATTTGTTTTGAATATACGGGACAGAAACATGCTTGGGACAATGATGAAATAACATTTGCCTGTCAAGTTGCTGACCAATTGGCTCTTACACTTATACATCGCGAGAAAATAAAATCCGAAAAACAAAGAGACTTGCTCATTCAAACGGTTGAATCGGCAGAGGAAGGAATTCTGATTGCAGACGCAAATGAAAAGATTGTTTATATTAACCCCGCTTTTATGCAAATTACTGAAAAAAAGAGAGAAAACTTAATATCTCAATCCCTTTTTTCTTTCTTTGAAAAAAGCATGGAAAAGGAAGAATATCTTAAAAAAATAAAGGGTCTAAAAGAAGGGAAAACAGTAAAAGGCCAATTAGAATTTTCCAGAAGTGATGGGAATGTAAACACATTAGAATACTCTTTATCCGCATTGTTCAATGAACGGAAAGAATTAACGAATATAGTAGTAATTTTCAGAGATATTACTCGTGAATTAAAATTGCTGAATGACTTAAAACAATCACAAAAGATGGAAAGTATCGGTCAATTAGCAGGAGGAATTGCCCACGACTTAAATAATCATCTTATGGTCATAAAAGGATATTCAGAATTAGCGGAGCAAGAACTTCCCATAGATTCACCTACTCTCTCTTATATAAAAGAGATAACAAAAGCATGTCAGAAATCTTCCACATTGGTTCGTCAATTACTTGCTTTTGCCCGTAAACAGATATTAAAGAAACAAGCCATTAACATTAATGAATTAACTCAAGAGTTATTTTCAATACTACATAGACTCCTTCAAGAAAATATAGAACTGATTTTTCTGCCCGATACTTCTGTTCCTCTTGTTTATGCAGATAGGAATGCATTGGAAGTCATAATTATTAATTTGTGTGTTAATGCAAACGATGCAATGCCCAATGGTGGAAAACTTACAATCGAAACGAGTTCTACTTATTTATCTGAAGAAATGATACAGGGTATTACATGGGTTTCTGCAGGTAATTTTGTTGTAATAAGTATTACAGACACGGGCATTGGGATGGACAAATATACATTAGAACATTGTTTTGACCCATTTTTTACAACGAAGGAAACAGGGAAGGGAACAGGATTGGGGTTATCTACCGTTTATGGGCTTGTCCAACAACACGGAGGTATTATCCATGTTTATTCAGAAGTAGGAAAAGGGACTACTTTTAAAGTTTATTTGCCTACAACTCGGGCTGAAGAAATACAACATGAAAAAGATATTCAACAAGAACAATCGGAACAACTCACTGGGTATGAGACTATTCTTATAGCGGAGGACGAAATGGCTGTCCGTTCCGTAGCAACACGGATTTTGGAACAAGCAGGATATCATGTAATTTCTGCTGAAAACGGAGAGGAAGCAGTTCGCCTTTTCTTAGAGAATATTAATGATATAGATCTGGTTATTCTTGATGTAATTATGCCTGTGATGGGAGGGAAAGAAGCATACGATAAAATAAGAGTGATACGACCTGATGTACCTGTTATCTTCTCTACAGGATATTCTGAAAATTCTATACATACTAATTTTGTTCTAAATGAAAATTTGAAGTTATTAAGTAAACCTTATGGGAGACAAGATTTATTAAAATCAGTCCGGAGTACATTGGATAAAAAACAGTAAAAATCAAATGTGTGAAAATCTAAAATCACCGGTGTATATTTATAGAAGGTATGATATTGAGTATCTTCGAATTATTGCTGTTTTGCTCCTTATCCCTTTTCACTCTGCGATGGTCTTTTTTTCTTATGAATCTTTTTATGTAAAAAGTCCTAAATCCCATTTCTTGTTCGATTATTTTGTGTTTTTATTATCTCCATGGCACATGCCTCTTCTCTTTGTTATTGCAGGAATGTCCTCTTTTTATGCTCTCAAAAAAAGGACATGGCAACAATATATAAGTGAAAGGACTAAAAGATTATTAATCCCATTTTTATTTGCGATGTTATTCATAGTCCCTCCACAACCTTATTTTGCCTATTTGAGAAACCATCCTGATAGTAATGTATTAGACTTTGCTAAACAATATTTCTTACAAATTCAAGGAGACTTTTCTGGTTATACAGGTTTATTTACACCGGCTCACATGTGGTTTGTTTTTTATCTTTATGTTTACAGTTTGATTTCCTTACCTTTGTTATTAAAAATTAAGCAGAACGCAGAATCAATCGGCAGTTTTTTTTCAATGCAGTATATTTTGTTTTTATATCCTATAGTTATAGGTTTAGCAGAACAATTACCTTCTCTTGGCTCCAAAAATCCTTTTTACTATTTTACTTACTTTATTATCGGATTTACTATTGCTTCTCATCATGATATCGAGGAAATAATAAAAGAGAAAAAATTTCATATACTAATATTAGGCATTATTACGATGACAATCTATCTTGTTCTGGTTGAAAAATCGTTCACTTTTGAAAAATATTCATATGAAGATGTCCTTTTTTATATCCTTCGAAAATTTAATGTTTGGTTCTGGTTACTTTTCATTTTAGGATACGGTAAAAAATTTTTTTATTTCCCAATACAAACACTCCCTTATGCTATCGAAATGTCATATCCGTTTTACATCCTCCATCAAACCGTTATTATTATTCTTGCATATCACATTGTTTCATGGAATATGAATTTATGGATAATATTTTTTGCATTAGTATCACTATCGTTTTTCGTCACATTTGTGATTTATCATTTTTTAATAAGAAAATATAGGATATTACGATTTTTATTTGGAATTAAAAATTCAAAGGATTTTGGAGTATTACAAAATGAGTAATTACATAAAATGGCTATTTCGATGGCATATTTTATTACTCCTTTCAGTGATTATTGTATCAGGGAGTTTGTTGAGTGTTTATACATATACGATGTTTGATGATTGGTATCGAAGTTTGCTTTTAAGTCGGGTAAAAGAGCTGGCGAAAGGAATTGACCCTGAAATAATAGAAAGTTTTCAAGGTTCTGAAAAGGATTTGGATGTCCCTTTATATCAGTCCTTTCTTTACCGTCTCAAATGGGTGCGTAATATTATTCCTAAATGTAGATATCTTTATATTATGGGGCGGACGGAGGACAAAAAGATTTTTTTCTATCTGGACTCACAAGATGAAATGGAGGGAACCCCTCCTGCGAAGCCAGGGGAATTGTATGAAGATGCTTCAGAAGAGTTAATTACATGTTTTGATACGGGAGTCCCCTTTACGGAAGGTCCGCTTCCAGATGAATGGGGCATATGGGTTAGTGGTTTAGTTCCTATTAAGGATGTAAGTCAAAAAAAAGTAATAGCGGTATTGGGGATGGATATTGATGCACATGATTGGAAAAGAATAATCCTGGCTAAGGTCTGCCCGTCATTTATATTTACATTTTCCGCACTTCTCATGGTGTTATTATACGGTATAGCCGTTAATATGAGAAGAAAACAAGATGAAAAGATGGGGAGGTTAAAACATGCAGAAGCGGGGCTCACTTTTCTTCTCTCTTTGATTTTTACCCTTGCAACAACATGGTATGTAATGCAAAGAGACCAAAAACAACACTGGGTAACTTTAGAACAAGTGTCCCAGAACAAAGTTAATTTCGTGGGGGAAAGATTAGAGGATATTCGCGACTTTATTATTTCTTCTATTGCCGCATTTATTCAAAATAGTGAAGAAGTGACCTTTGAGGAATTTCAAAATTTTACCAAAACTTTGGATATGACTTATTTAACCTATTCATGGGTTCCAATCGTTCATGCTAATGATAGGGAACGGTTTCTTAACGAGGTAAGGAAAAAATTTAGTCCTGAATTTAGAATATGGGAGTTTGATGCAAATGGGAATCCGACCTTATCCAAAGAAAAAGAGATGTATTTGCCTATTTTATATATCTCAGGAGAGGATTATTCACGAATGATTGGATATGATATCTCTTCCAATGACAAATGGATGCTTGCAGTTGAAAATGCTATTAAAGTAAAAAGGGCATCAGCGATTGATATAGACGAACCGCTTTTTATCACTGGCTCTAATGAGTATGTTAATTTAATATTTTATCCCATTTTTCAACAGGAAACATTGAAAGGATTGGTATGTGTAGTGTTAAATTGGAATGAATTTGTGAAAAATGTTGTGCAAAGTGAAGGACAAAACATTACAGAGAAAACTTTGCATTTTAAATTTTATCACATTTTGGGAAAAGATAAGATAACGGAGATATATTCAGATAAACCGGAGAAGGAAAACACTTCTATTTTCGAAGAAATGGAAATTTATCAGCATGATAGATGTTATTCATATTTTTTTATTTTCCAGAATTTGTATGGAATTATTATCTATCCGGGAAAAGCGTTATTCATAAATATTGTTGATGATAAGAATCCGGCTTTCCTTTTTGGAATAATTGTTACCATTGCACTTACTATTACTGTATATTATCTTTCTAATTACAATCAGACACTACAAAATCTTATTAAACAGCGAACAGGTGAACTTTATCATAGTAGAGAATTAATCAAATCAACTTTATATTCTATCGGCGATGCAGTTATTAGTGTGGATAGATCAGGATACATTGTGGATATTAACCGTTCTGCACAAATGCTCACAGGGTGGACAAATGAGGATGCCACCGGTAAACATATTGATGAAGTAGTTCAGTTAGAAGATTCTACAACAAGGCAACCCATAGAAAATCCTATACATCATACTCTTCACAGTGGCGAACGGGTAGACATTGGTAATAATACATTGATTATTTCAAAAACAGGTGAAAAATACAATATTGCAGACAGTTGTAGTCCCATATACGATGTAGAAAATAATATGTTGGGTGCGGTATTTGTATTTCATGATGTGACAGAAGAGTATCAACAAAAAAGGAGATTGTTAGAGAGCGAATTGTTCCAGAGAACGCTCATGGAAAGTGTTCAGGCTGGGGTTGTTCTAATAGATAAAGAGACCCATGTAATTGAGTATATTAACAATGCAGGAGCAGAAATGTTTGGGGCAGAAAAGGATAAGATTATCGGTAATGTGTGTTATAAGTTTTTATGTCCTACAGATGTTGAACAATGTCCTATGAATAATTCTTGTGACGAAATAGTAAATCAAGAAAACATACTTTTGACTGCAGATGGCAAAGAGAAACCTGTATTAAAGTCAGTAAAAATAATTAATGTTGGTGGAAAAAATAAAATATTAGATTGCTTTATTGATATAAGTAAAGAAAAAGAGATCGAAGACGAATTGAGGACTACCAATCAGCAGTTGCTTTCTGCTATCCAAAAAGCACAGGAATTAGCAGTAAAAGCAGAGTTGGCAAATATGGCAAAGAGCGAATTTTTAGCCAATATGAGTCATGAGATACGAACGCCTATGAATGCTATTATTGGCATGACCAGTCTTTTATTAGACACAGAGTTAGAACCTCAACAACGACATTATGCAGAAGTAATTCAATCCAGTGGAGAGTCATTACTTTCATTAATAAATGATATTCTTGATTTTTCAAAGATTGAAGCCCGAAAATTAGATTTAGAGGAAATAGACTTTGACCTGATTAGTATGTTGGAGGATTTTTCGAATGTGATGGCGGTTAAAGCCAATGAGAAAAAACTGGAATTGGTTATTGCAACAGATGATAATGTTCCGAATTTAGTCAGGGGGGATCCGGGTCGGATTCGGCAAATTTTGACCAATCTTGTAGGTAATGCTATTAAATTTACACATCAGGGGGAGGTGATGCTCCATGTGGGTTGTATAGAGGAGACAGATGAAGAGGTTATGCTGAAGTTTACCATAAAAGATACGGGTATCGGTATCCCCCAGGATAAGATTGGTGGTCTTTTCCAAAAATTTTCACAGGTAGATGCTTCAATGACGCGTAAGTATGGTGGTACAGGATTAGGGCTTGCTATTTCCAAAGACCTTGTAGAGATGATGCAAGGAAGTATCGGTGTGGAAAGTGAGTATGGGAAAGGCTCTACATTCTGGTTTACGATACGGATAAAAAAACAAAAATCTGTTCAGCCTAAAGTTATTGTTTTCCCAGAAAACTTGCAAAGGGTTCGTATTTTGATTGTAGATGATAATGCCAGTAATAGGGAGATATTACGAGTCCGACTAAAATCGTGGGGGGCTCGGCCTGAAGAAGCACCGGATGCGTTTACTGCGTTAAACATACTGAAAAAGGCGAAGAAAGAAAACGATCCCATCATACTTTGTATCATAGATATGCAAATGCCGGAAATGGATGGAGAAACACTTGGAAAAATTATCGCTACGGACGAAAATTTATCGGATACCATTTTAGTAATGCTTACTTCCATTGGAATGCGAGGTGATGTTAAAAAATATGCAGAAATTGGCTTTTCTGCATACTTAACAAAACCTATACGACACGAGGAACTATTTGATATTTTGACAACTCTATTGAGTTTATCTAAAACGAAATCTAAAGATGAAAAATATCCTTTCTTCACACCTTCTATCATTACTCGACATTCCGTCAGAGATATTCAGAAACAAAGGAAAAAATTTAATGCAAGGGTATTGCTTGCAGAAGACAATATAGTGAATCAACAAGTTGCGTCAGGAATGTTGTCTAAATTGGGTATAATTCCGGATTTGGCAAACAATGGGAAAGAAGCACTGGAATTACTTAGCCAGAATGATTATGACCTTGTATTGATGGATATACAAATGCCGGAGATGGATGGTTTACAGGCAACCCAGACCATACGGAGCCGATTCTCGAATGTTAAGAATCATGAAATACCTATTATTGCCATGACGGCGCATGCCCTTGAAGGGGACAGAACTATGTGTATTGAAGCAGGAATGGATGACTATATTGCTAAGCCCATTGTTTTAGAGAAATTAATTGAATTGTTAGAAAAATGGTTACCTAATAAGATACAAACAGAAAAAGAGCCATGGATGATTACCAAGAACCCCACGGAAGAAATAAGGAATTTACCTACTATAGGTGTGGATGTCCCGATGACATTTGATTATAAATCATTTATGAAAAGGGTAATGGAAGACCACGAATTGGCAAAAACGGTTCTTAATAGTTTTTTAGAAGATATTCCAAAACAAATACAATTATTAAAAGACTATTTTTCAGAAAATCGTATTAAAGACGCAGAAAGGCAGGCTCATTCAATTAAAGGGGCTTCTGCCAATGTTGGAGGAGAACAACTACGCGAAGTCGCCTTCCGAATAGAAAAACTATGTAAAGAAGGAAATATTACAGAAGTCCCAGAGTTAATTAAGAAGATGGAAGAAAAGTTCAAAGAATTAACAGAAAAAATACGGGAAATCTTTTATGGATGATGATAAAAGTAAATTTCGAATTTTGATTGCGGAAGATGATTTAGTTTCCCGAATGATGCTATCTTCTGCAATTAAAAAATGGGGATATGAACCTATTGCTGTTGATAATGGTAAGGATGCACTTAAAATTTTAACGTCTCCTTCTCCTCCTCTTCTTGCCATTTTAGACTGGGTAATGCCCGAGATGGACGGTATTGATATTATTCGTACATTATCCAAAAATAAAGAATCAATTCCAACTTATATTATCATGCTTACAACCAAGTCCGAGAAGGAAGATGTTATCGAAGGGTTAGAAGCCGGTGCTGACGATTATATTCGAAAACCTTTTGATACAGATGAACTCTGGGCAAGAATTCGTGTTGGGATAAGAACGGCAACACTACAAAAAGAACTGATGGAAACACAAAAGGCACTGGAATATGAAGCCATTCATGACCCCCTTACGGGTTGCTTGAATCGGCGCGGAATCTTAGAACGACTCAATGAGGAATTAGAACGCTCTGTAAGAACGGGTGAACAACTTTGTGTCGCAATGTGTGATTTAGACCACTTTAAAAAAGTAAATGATACTTATGGTCATCAGACGGGCGACGATGTTCTCAAAGGCTTTGTTCAGATTATTCGTGCTCAGTTAAGACCTTACGACCAAATAGGCAGATTAGGAGGTGAAGAATTTCTTATTATTATCCCTAACATTACGGATTCATATGCACAAAATAAATTGGAAAGACTTAATAAAATAGTACAAGATAACGAAATAAAAACAGGCACAGGAAAAATTAAAATAACGGTAAGTATTGGTGGTATAATAGTCAATCAAAAGACAGATATAGACACCACAATACGACAGGTTGATAATGCACTATACACAGCGAAAGAAAAGGGCAGGAATCAGGTCTGTTTTTATGGAGTAATAAAAAATGGATAATCAACAACAAATATTTAATGGGAAAAAAGTTCTTCTGATTGATGACGACTTAACGCAGTTAAAACTTTTAGAGGGGTTGCTTAAAAAATTAGGTTTTTCCGTTTTATCATTTCAATCATCTGTTCAAGCATTAATGAGTATTGCCGCCGATTCTCCTCCGGACCTTGTGATTACAGATATATATATGCCCGAATTAAATGGGTGGGACCTGTGTCGATATCTCCGTTCGGATTTAATGCCCTATACACAAAATGTTCCTATTTTAATAGTCTCTTCTGTGTTTTTAGGGGAAGGAATCTTAAAAACAGCACAAGAAGTAGGGGCAGACGATTTTATTGAAATGCCTATAGTCCCGGAGAGGTTATTCTCTATAATAAAAAATGTTTTTGAAAATAAAAAAAGAAAAATAATGGACTATGTTCTATGGGTTGCACCATGCAATATATGTTCAAATAAATGCTGTACTATTATCCCTCTTACCAATTTCCAGATTGACCATATTGAAAATATCAAACAGGCCGTTAAACTATATCATGAAAAACATTATGATTTAGTTGTAATCTCGCATAAATTATACGAAGACCCTACCCCCCTTATAAAAGCAATAAAAGAAAAAAATAATAATACAATTATCATAGCGATACTTCCTGAAAAATCGAAGAAAAATTTTATGTACTGGTTAGAAAAAGGAGTCACCGCTATAATTAAAGAGCCTGTTTTTATAGAAAATGTAGTTAATTTATATGAAAAAATTAAATTAGAAAAAACGCTTATTCAGACGAAGGAACTACTCGAACAAAGAATTAAAAACGCAATTGCAGAAGAGATAAAGTGGGCAACAGTACTGGATGCTATACCCACTGGGGTTTTTATAAAAAATAAAGAATTAAAATACATTCGAGTAAATAGGACCTATGCAGGATTTTTTAATAAAATACCTCAAGAATTTACAGAGACAAAAGATAGCGAACTATTTGATGAAACCTTTACAGAAAAGTTTATTTCTATATGTAAAAATGCATTGAAAGGGGAAATATATCAGAATCCAGATTTATTTCTTTATATTCTTGGAGAAGATAGATATTTCAACACATACATTGCTCCTTTCAAAGATGTTGATGGAAACATCATTGGTGTTTTTGGAACTCTTCGGGATGTTACAGAACTTCGAAAATTGCAGGGAAATTATAAGAATCTCTTTGAATCTATGGAAGAAGCATTCGCGGAACATGAGTTTATATATGATGAGCGTGATATTCCCATAGATTATCGGTTTTTAGTAGCAAATAAAGCATTTGAGAAGATGACAGGATTAAAGATACAGGAGATTATTGGCAAAACAGTTAGGGAGGTTATTCCGAATATTGAATCGTTCTGGATGTTAACTTATGCACAGGTAGTAGAAACGGGTAAATCTGTAACATTTGAAATGGTTTCAGAACCTCTGAATCGTCATTATCTTATCCATGCATTCAAGACAGGTTCTCGTCGTTTTGCATGTATATTTACAGATATTACGGAAAAGAAGAAGTTTGAAGAGGAAATCAAAAGGCTCAATAGAGAATGGCAACTCGCTTACGATAATATAAATAGTGTTATTTGGTTTTTAAATACAAATTTTGAAATAACGAGGACAAATAATGCAGTTATAAAAATATTAAAATTAACACCGGACGAAGTTCTGGGTAAAAAATGCTGGGAAGTGGTTCATGCGACAAAGGAACCGCCTGCTTTTTGTCCTGTATTAAGGTTGCTAAAGACAAAAAAGCGTGAGACTTCAGAATTTTGTAAAGATAATCGTTGGTATGAAGTAATTGTTGACCCTATTTTTGATGATACCAATCAATTGTCCGGTTTTATCCATATTGTATCGGAAATAACAGAACGAAAGCGGGCAGAGGCAGAAAAAGAAATCTTACAGAGACAATTGATAGAATCTCAAAAATTGGATGCGGTTGGAAAGTTAGCAGGAGGTATTGCCCATGATTTTAACAACATGTTAAGTGTAATAATGGGAAATATTGAATTGGCAATAATAAAAAAAGAGACAGGTGAACCGATTGAAGAGAATTTGGAGGAAGTTCGAAATGCGGTAGAACGCGCTTCTGAAATAACAAAAAAAATTCTCGCTTTTGCACGAAAACAAGATACACAGCCGAAAATTTTGAATTTGAATCATGAACTTTTAGAACGTATTAAATTAATAAAAAGAATGCTTACAGAACGAATCCAAATTGAATTCAAACCATATGATGATTTATGGAATGTTTATTTAGACCCTGCTCATTTAGATATGATTTTACTCAATCTTTCTGTGAATGCCAAAGATGCAATACAGGGAGAAGGGAAAATTACTATTGAAGTTGCAAACAAGAAAATAGATGAAACAATTACCCAAAAATATCCCGATGTCGTTCCAGGGGAATATGTAATGCTTTCTATTTCAGATACAGGTATAGGGATTTCCCCCGAGATTTTACCGAGAGTATTTGAACCATTTTTCACAACAAAAAAACAAGGGGAGGGGACAGGTTTAGGATTAGCAATTGTGTATGGAACTGTAAAACAAAATAATGGTTTTATTACAGTAAATAGTGAGTTAGGTAAAGGCAGTACATTCACGATTTATTTCCCGAGATGTAAAAAGGGAAAAGATGAGGGGGAAGTTATAAAGGATGAGAAAGGGAATAAATGTGAATTTATTAAAAAAGAAAATAGTGGGATGGTCCTTGTGATTGATGATGAAAAGGGTGTACTTGAAATATTAAATCAGATTATTTCTCGATTGGGTTTCAAGCCAATTCTTACTGATGATCCAATGGAGGCATTACGAATAGCTCAAGAAAATAAAAGTAAAATAAAATTACTAATTTCAGATATAGTCTTGCCAAAGATAAACGGATTTGACCTGGCACGGGAAGTTGAACAGTTTATACCTAATTTGAAGATACTGTTTATGTCAGGTTATTTTGAGGAACTCAATTTAGAGAGATTGAGATCTACTTCAGGAATACATTTGATAAAAAAGCCATTTTCTATTCAAAATCTAACCCAGAAAATACAGGAAATCTTGGATTAGGAAAACAACCAAGATTAAAATTTTATTTCCTATTTACACGCGCCATTGATTTTATACGGCTATAGTGTCTGATTAAAAGTATCTATTAATTTCATTTACAAATTTCTTAATTTCATCACGGACCCGTCGGTAAATATTTAGTTTTTCTTCTTCTGTTTCTACAAACTGTGCAAGATAAGGAGGGTCTTCAAATCCCACATGAATAACCTTTGTTTTTCCGGGGAAGAGGGGACATCGTTCACGAGCATTATCACATACAGTTACTACAAGGTCAAAGGTGCGAAAGGGTAATTCATCAATGGTTTTGGAAACATGGTGAGATATGTCTACGCCTGCCTCTGCCATAACCTGGACAGCATAAGGGTTTAACCCATGTTTTTCTACTCCTGCAGAGTAAGGCTCTATCGTATTATTCCAAAGATGCCGTGTCCAACCCTCAGCCATCTGACTACGGCAAGAATTCCCAGTGCATAAGAACAAAACTTTTTTCATATTTTTTCCCTCATTATTACATTATTATATAGGCAACATTGCTAAATGAATATGTATTCAAAAATTCCATTTTATTTTAAAGTTTTATTGTACAAAATATCTATTCGCAACTCTTTCGAAAACTCTCAATGCGATGGAAGGTTAGATAATTTGCATCATGGAAATTATTAGCTCCCCCGAACGCATCATCGTATGCAGTGCGGACTACCGCAATAATATCATCATTTTCAAAAACCCAATCTGCGTATTGAAACCCATGCTTATCCATATCAGGATGATGGAGGAGGGTACTACATACTTTCCAATCTTTTAAATCAGGACTGAATGCAAGCACAAGAGTGTTACGGATACGTGCAGAGTGGCGTTCTTTAATTTGTTCAGGTGCAGGCCAATTGCAAAGCGTCCAGTATTTTTTTGTCTTGTCATCGAAGCGTATAGTAAATTTTGTGGAACCACCATTAAAATTTACAAAACCTAAATTTGGGTCAAAAGAGACTGTTTTACCATCTTCACTAACGGAGATAATAGCGGACTTTCCTCCATTCCTTGTATCAACACGAAGCATATTAACAAGTTTCCCATCGAGCGTAGGAATAATGTTGCCTTCAAGCCAACCATAAAATTCTCCATTTAACCATTCTTTTGATTTAGGTATGCAATTGCTAAAAGTCCAACTCGAAGAGTCTAATAGATTAGAACCGAGAGGTGCACTTATTACAAATGCACGGTATCGGTCACCCCATTTATCACTTCCCATAGCATCTTCAAATGCTCTCCAAATTCTGCCGTTGAATTGGATGATAGGAACAGGTGCAGTATGATACTGTGCGGTATCTATAAGTCCCGATTTTTTACTTATAGGTTCTGTCCATGTATAGCCTTCATCATCCGATTTGGAGATGACAATATTTCCATGATGTCGGTCTGTGCCCAGTAGATATATTACATCGTTGTATTGGAATATGCTTGCCCAAAACATACCTTTTAAGGTGGCAATTCTTTTCCAAGATGCCCCTTTGTCTTCTGAACGGTATACATGAGTTACAGCCAGCGAATGTTCTGTGGACATAGGACCAAATTCATCATGCTTTGCCAAATAAACTCCATCACGGACAATAACAATGCCCGGTGAACCTATGTATATCCCTGTATTGGCACATGAATGAGCAATAACTACTCCAGGAGGTAATTCTGCAAAAATGGAAGTGGAAAAAGTCAAAGATAGAAGGAAGAATAAACGCATACAATTTTCCTTAACAGATGGGTAAAAATTAGTAATAATATATAAGAATTATACAATAATAAGAAAAAAAATATAATTATAGTGAGAAGGAATTCTCTACAAATATTATACTTAACGATAAGTAAATTTTCGATTTGATTTTTAAATTACATTTTTGATATATATTACATATAAAAAGAAGGTAAGGGTTATGGCTACATTAATAAAACAGGTTATTGAGATAGAGGAAAAGGCAGAAAAAACTTTAGAAGAAGCAAAACAACAGGCAAAGAAAATTCTCGAACAAGCAGATGAAGAAATAAAAAAGATTGTTGAGAATATTGAAAAACAAACAGAAGAGAAGATAAAGATTTATCGGGAACAAGCAGAAAAGAAAGCAAAAGAAGAAGAGGAAAAATTAAAATTAACCGGTGAAGAAGAAACAAAAAAAGTAAAAAATATTCCTCAAGCCAAGATAGATGAGCAAGTTCAATTCGTAGTAAATAAATTAAAAGAACTCTAAGGGAAGAAAAGAACAGGCTATGGCTATAGACCGAATGAAAAAAGTGACGCTGTTAACGCCTGTGCAGGCTTCACAAAGACTTTTGAAAACACTACATGGGTTAGGTATATGTGAAGTTACGGATGTATTAAATCAATATCCGGAATTAAAAGATGCTCTTAAAAGACCTTCTATAGTGACAGAGGAAATTGATAGTAATCTTCAAAAAATTCAGACAATACTTTCTCTATTGGATATTTTTTCACCTGTTATAAAGGGATTTATTCAGGGTTTGGCGCCTGTTCCTCTCTTAATTACAAAAGAAGAGTTGGATAATGCATTACATAAATTTGATTTGGAAGAAGTTTACCATGAAGCCCAATTGTTAGATACAGAATATCGGAAAGTAGAGCGTTCTATATCTGCTATTGAAAATCAGATAATGGAACTGGAACCTTTTGAAGATTTACCTTTTGCTATACATGAGTTTCGTAAACCTAAAAAAATAAAACTGCTGTTTGGGAAGATAGTTAATGCTTCATATCAAATACTGCAAAAGGACAGTGATTTCAAAAAGAAAACAGCGGTAGAAATAATTTATCCTGGAAAATATTATAGAAAAACGGAATCCGTAGGTGAATTTCCCCAATTTGGACCTAAAGATAATGTACAGGTTTTAGTAGCGTGTTTACCGGAGGATTGGGATGATGTACAAAAGAGACTTAGAGAAAATGGGTTTGAAGAAATTAATTTACCCGACTTGAATGGGACAGTTCGTGACCATATTCGAGAGTTAAAAGCTGATTTATCCACACTTAAAGTCCAAGCCCAAGAAATTGCGAATAAGGCACATAAACTTTCTGTATATCGCAGAACTGTAGAGGTTCTGAAAGCATATTGGGAAAATAAGAAACGAATGGTTTTAAGTAAATCAAAGGCGGTGGAAGGTAGATGGATACAAATCCTTTCGGGTTATGTACGGGAAGTTGATTTACCAAAATTACAGCAGGTAATTAAAAAAGACATGCCCGAAGTTTCGATCCTTGTTGAAGATCCTGCGCCCGGTGAGGATGTCCCAATAAGTATATCCTTACCGCCTTTAATCAAGCCTATTCAGATGTTAATAAACATGTATGGACTACCCCCGTATGATTTCTTTGACCCATCACCTGCTCTAATATGGGGCTTTTTACTGTTTTTTGGGATATGTTTCGGTGATGTAGCGTACGGACTAATTCTTTTAGTTGCAAGCCTTTACATAATGAAACGGACAAAACCTTATGAAGGGATTTATAATTTTGCGAAATTGCTGTTTTTTGCATCCATTCCGACAATTATCTGTGGTTTTTTATTAGGTTCATTATTTGGCGATTTGTATAAACCCGAATATTTAGGCGAAAACAATATATTACAACGGATCATGGAAAAGACAACTATCTTAAATCCAATGGACCAGCCTGTTATACTCCTATTAGTGGCATTGGTGATAGGGGTATTAAACCAATTTTTTGGTATCGGTTTGAAAATGTATGGTATGGCAAAAAGGGGAGATAAAGCAGGAGCAGTAATGGATGGATTAATGTGGCTGATAGCTCTTCCGGGTTTTATCATTATTGTAAGTGGAATGTTTGTAACTCCTCCTACATGGTTGAACAGGATAGGGATTGCACTTTTTGGCATCGGAGCATTAGGGCTTGTTTTGACGCAGGGTAGAGACCAGGCAAATCCAATAGCTCGTTTTATTACAGGAATGATTAGTTTATATGGAATTGTGGGTAGTTATGGCATTACTGCATTTATTGGCGATACCATGTCTTATTGCCGTTTATTGGCTCTTGGCTTAACTACATCCATTGTAGCTATGTCTTTTAATATGATAGCCAATCTACTGAGACCTATCCCATATGTGGGGATTATTATTTTTATACTGGCTTTGATAGTGGGTCATTTGTTTAACTTCCTGATAAGCGTTATGGGGGCATTTGTCCATTCCATGCGTCTTATTCTGGTGGAATTTTTTGGCAGATTTTACGAGGGTGGAGGGAAAACATTTGAACCTTTGGGATTTAACTCGGAAAGTGCTATTTTAGTAACTTCTGATGAAAAAAACAAATAAACAATTAAAGGAATAAATAAAACGATAACCGTAAAAAGATGGAGATAAGTGTATGGATAACGCCCTTGCAATCGAGATTGGTCGTGGTTTAGCAATTGCTGGAGCAGGTTTAGCCGTAGGTTTAGGTTGCTCCGGGTCAGGAAAAGGAATTGGAATCGCTTCACAAGCTGTCGGAGGTGTTCTAAGTGAAAAGCCGGATTTATTCGGTAGATTGTTAGTCCTACTGGCTCTTCCGGGAACACAAGGTTTCTATGGCTTTATTACTGCCATTCTAATCTTTGTGCGTTCTGGACTTATTACAGGACAGATGATAATAACGCCGGGCACCGGATTAGCATTGTTTGTTTTAGGTTTTGGTGTCGGTTTAGCCTTGTATTTCTCCGCTCAATGGCAAGGGGAAGCATCTGCGGCGAGTATTTCACTGGTAGCGCGCAGACCGGAAGCCTTTGGTCGTTCTGTCATTCTTCCCGCGATGGTAGAAACCTATGCGGTGGTTGCGTTGCTGGTGGCAATCCTTGCGATTAACTGGCTGACCGCATCTAACGATGTTACTGCATTTATTCGTGCTCACTAATTAATATACATATAAATCTTTATTGCCTTCATAGTAAGGAATTTTGAAATGGCATTAGAAGAAATTAGCAAAGCGGTTTTAGGGTCCGTTCAGCGAGAAGCAGAACTGATTATTAAATCTGCAAATAAAGAAGCCGAAGAAAAAAAGAAAAATGCCCAACGAAGTGCAGAAGAAAAAGCAGAACGGTTATATCAATTAGCCATTCGTAATATAGATGAAGAAATGGCAAGAAAATCCGTTCAAGTGCAGGGGCAGATTAATAAAGAAGTTCTTAAAGAAAAGAACATTATTATAAATCAAGTATTTCAGAAGGCAAAAGAAGTAGTGTTAAAGTCTTCAGGTCAGGAATACCAGCAATTAATGGAAAAGTTGTTAAGTCGTGCTATTCCAAAAGGTGGTAAAGGAAGTATCCGCATTCATAAGGACGATATGGAATTGTTTAAGGGTTTGATTAGCAAATGGAATACTGCTCAAGGAACGGATTTAACTCTTGATGAAAAAAATTTCCTTCCTTCTCGTGGAGGATTTTTATTTATTGCAGATGGTTTCCAGATTGACCAAACGATAGATACAATTTTAAGTGATTTGGAAAGAGAAATAGTTCCTATAATTGCACAGAAATTATTTGGTGGAAATACTTAATTTAGAAAACAAGAAGGAGTAGGTGCTTGAAAGCCCTTTCAAAAGGACAACATCGCTGGGGATTTGTATGTGGACAGATTAGTGTATTAGAAGGGCGATTGATGTCCTATGACTTTTTTATGAATCTCGGAAGTATTGAGAAATCCGAAGATGTGTTACATCGTCTTCAAGAAACTTCCCTCCGTGAATTTATGGTTCCCGGAGCGGAAACCTGGGAAGATTGGAGCACAATTATTGATAGTTATGTGCATTCCCAAATAGATGAGTTAAAAAAAGCAGCTCCGTCATCGGTAATTACGGATGTTTTTCTTTTGAATGAAGATTATGTAAACTTAAAACGTGCCCTAAATGGAAAAAATTCCTTATTCCCAAAAAATATTTTTAGTGATTCGCGACTAACAGAGATTGCAGGTGGAAATCCCTCACTCTTTCCAGAGGTTATACGGCCAGCAATTAGTACAATTGCAAATCCGGCGGGTGCCCAAACAGAAAATCCTATAATTACAGATATCGTTCTTGATGGATGTTATTTAAGACAATATTTATGGTTGATATCGAGACTTAACTGTTCATTATTAAAAGATTGGGCTGAGTTCCGTGTTCTATCCAAATTAATAGTAGTTTTATGGCGTGCCGTAAAAGCAGGACATAACCTAAAAATTTTTCAGCAATATTTGCTCCCCTTAGACCCCTTCAACCATTTAGTAGGTGAACTTTGTGCTACAACAGAGTTAAGGTCTTGGGGAAATATTATACCGGGTGTAATAGGGGATATTTGGAGAGAAAGTTTTGAACTAAGTGAAGATGAACAAATTCCAAAATTTGAACAAAAAGTATCTGATTTTATGACCCAGCAGGTAAAACAAGCAAAATTACAAACTATGGGACCTGAACGGGTTGGTGCTTTCTGCTGGGGCCTAAATATGGAAGCATTTAACTTAAAACTGATTGTTAGTGGCAAATTAAATGGTTTGCCATCCAATATGCTAAAAGATAGGATTCGACAAACTTATGTATAAAGCATATGTAATAGGTGAGAAAGGTTTAATTCAGGGTTTCAAGTCCGCTGGATTTGAAGTATGCCATGCCTTAACACCTCATGATTTACAAATGACTTTTCAACAGATACAGCAAGAAGGGGGTGCGTCTGTTATTTTAATAACCGAAGAACTGGCTAAAGAATCAAAAGAGATTATTCAGGATTATAGACTCATTAGCACTGCAGTTATAACGACTATACCCACTCACAAAGGGTCTGAGCATTTAGGATTTAAGGAATTAAAGAAGCAAATTGAATATTCTATAGGCGTAGATATGCTCGGGAAAGAGGAATAACCCCGATGAGTATAAATACGAAAAAAATATTGGATGTAATAATAAAAGTGAATAAAAATTAAGGAACATTAGGGAAATAGAATATGAGCACAAACAATAAGGGTGAAGTTGTAAAAGTATCCGGACCGTTAGTCGTGGCTCGTGGTTTAGCCGGTGCCAGAATGTATGAAATGGTGCGTGTCGGTGAAGCCAAACTGTTCGGAGAAATAATTGAAATCCGAGGAGATGAATATTCCATTCAGGTTTATGAAGAGACTGAAGGAATTGGTCCGGGACAGCCCGTATTCAGAACGGGTGAAGCATTGAGTGTAGAATTAGGTCCGGGCTTAATTCGTTCTATTTATGACGGCGTTCAACGGCCTCTGGACAAAATTGCGGCACAATACGGAGAATACATTGTGCGTGGTGCAGAGAGTCCCTCATTAGACCGTTCTATGATATGGAAATTTGAACCTGTTGCCAAAATAGGTGACCATGTAACCGCAGGAGATATTTTAGGGACTGTTCGCGAGACGAAATTAGTGGTGCATAAAATTTTGGTGCCGAACGGAGTAGAGGGGACAGTAAAGAAGATAAGTTCTGTTGAAGGCAATGTAGATACTGTTATTGCGGTTATTGAAACAGATAAAGGACCGCGTGAACTTACGATGGTTCAGCGTTGGCCTGTGCGTCAACCTCGACCTGTTGCCAAGAAACTTCCGCCATTGGAACCCTTGACCACAGGTCAGCGGGTATTGGATATGTTTTTCCCCATGACTAAAGGTGGAACAGCCTGTGTACCGGGACCTTTCGGCAGTGGGAAAACTGTGGTACAACACCAGTTAGCAAAGTGGGCCAATGCGAATATTGTAGTATATGTAGGTTGTGGAGAACGCGGAAACGAGATGACCGATGTGCTTATGGAATTTCCAGAATTAAAAGACCCTGAATCCGGCGAGCCACTTATGGAACGGACCGTTCTTATTGCGAATACATCCAACATGCCTGTAGCCGCCCGTGAAGCCAGTGTGTTCACAGGAATTACTATCGCTGAATATTTCCGTGATATGGGATATAGCGTTGCATTAATGGCAGATTCAACAAGTCGTTGGGCAGAAGCTATGCGTGAAATGTCAGGCCGTTTAGAAGAAATGCCGGGTGAAGAAGGTTACCCTGCTTATTTGGGAACACGAATTGCCAGTTTTTATGAACGATCAGGTAATGTTATTTGTATGGGTTCGGATAAACGCAATGGTACACTATCCCTCATTGGTGCAGTATCCCCTCCGGGCGGAGACTTTTCGGAACCTGTTGTGCAGGCAACTCTTCGTGTTGTCAAAGTATTCTGGGGATTAGATGATAAATTAGCGTTTGCAAGACACTTCCCAGCAATTAACTGGCTGACTTCTTATTCATTATATCAGGAAGTTGTAGACAAATATGCAAATGACCATTATAATCCGAAATGGTCAGAAGTTCGTAGAAGAGCAATGGCTATTTTACAAAGGGAAGCGGAATTAGAAGAATTAGTTCGTCTGGTAGGTATGGATGCACTTCCTGCAGATGACCGATTGCTGATGCAAGCAGCAAAGATGATAAGAGAAGACTTCCTACATCAAAATGCTTTTGATGAATTAGATACATATACTTCAATGGTAAAACAATTTCATCTTTTAAGTACAATTTTACATTATTACGATGAAGTTCGTCCTGCATTACAAAAGGGTGTGCCCTTAAGCAAACTTTTAACTTTACCTGTTCTCGAAGAAATTTCAAAAGCGAAATTAATACCTGAAAATAAATTAGAACAATTTGATGAATTACGAAACAAAGTTTCGGAGCAAGTGAAAGCATTATTGGCATAGAAAATAACAATATTAAACAAAATAAAAATAGAGTGAGGTAAACAACCGTGGTTACGAAAGAATATCGCACAGTAAAAGAAATTATCGGTCCACTCATGTTGATTGAAGGAGTTGAAGGAATTACCTATGGTGAACTGACTGACATCCGACTTGACGATGGGACTATGCGTCGAGGTCGTGTTCTGGAAGTTCACAAAGACAAGGCTGTTGTTCAGGTATTCGAAGGGACAAGTGGACTGGCTCCTCAAGGTGTTACCGTGAAATTCTTAGGTAAAGGTGTTGAATTAGGGGTTTCAGGTGATATTTTAGGTCGTGTTTTCGACGGTTTCGGTAGACCGATTGATGATGGCCCTCCAATTATTCCTGAAAAATGGCTTAACATTAACGGGAACCCAATGAATCCCTATTCGCGCGACTATCCCAATGAGTTTATCCAAACAGGCATTTCTACTATAGACTTGTTAAATCCATTAGTGCGCGGACAAAAACTGCCATTTTTCTCCGGTTCCGGTTTACCTCATTCCAGAATGGCTGCACAGGTAGCGCGTCAGGCGAGAGTGTTAAAAACAGGTGAAAAATTTGCGGTGATATTCGCCACGATGGGTATTACCTTTGAAGAAGCAGAATTTTTCATAAATGACTTTCGTAGAACAGGTGCTTTAGAAAGAGCAGTATTGTTCATTAACCTTGCTGATGACCCTGCTATTGAACGAATTGCAGTTCCGCGTATGGCTTTAACTGTAGCGGAATTTTTAGCTTATGAAAAAGATATGCATGTGCTGGTGATTTTAACAGACCTTACAAATTATTGCGAAGCATTGCGTGAAATATCCGCGGCGAGGAAAGAAGTCCCCGGAAGGCGTGGTTATCCTGGCTATCTATATACGGACTTAAGTACCATATACGAACGGGCGGGTCGTATCAAAGGTAAAATGGGTTCCATTACCCAACTCCCAGTATTAACCATGCCTGAAGACGATAAAACACATCCTATCCCCGACCTTACCGGATATATTACAGAAGGGCAGATTATTTTAAGTCGTTCTTTACATGCGCAGGGTATTTATCCCCCTGTGGATGTGCTACCAAGCCTTTCTCGTTTGAAGGATAAAGGAATTGGTGTCGGAAAGACCCGAGAAGACCACGCTAATGTAATGAACCAATTATATGCCGCTTATGCTCGTGGTAAGAATGCAAAGGAATTGGCAGTGGTATTAGGTGAATCTGCTCTGAGTGAAATTGATTTATTATATGTGAAATTTGCAGATGCTTTTGAAGACCGCTTTATCCGTCAGGGTGAAGATGAGAACCGTAGTATTGAAGATAGTCTGCGGATTGGATGGGAATTATTAGGATTACTTCCAAAGTCAGAATTAAAACGCGTAAGACCTGAATTTATCGAGAAATACTATCCTGAAAATAAATAACATATATGAATAACTTATATAAGGTTGCTGTATGAGATTAGCAGTAAATCCGACACGAATGGAGTTGCTTCGGCTACGCAAGAGATTGGTCGTAGCCCAGCGGGGGCATAAATTGTTGAAGGATAAGTTGGACGGTTTAATGAAAGATTTTGGAAGAATTACCGCTGAGTATAAAAAAGCACGGTTAGAGGTAGATAATGAGCTACCCCAGGTTTTGAAATTATTTGTGTTGGCGGAAGCCACATCCTCGAGACTGATTGTAGAAGATGCTCTGGAATCAACCCGTCAGGAAATGAATATACAGATGAAACCTCAAAGGTTAATGAGCGTCCAGATACCCAAGTTGGAGATTACCTTTGGAAAGAGTGAAGGTGGGTATTCGCTAATACATACATCCTCTGAGTTAGACAAAGCCATAACACAGATGAAAGAATTTTTACCTAAATTATTGAAAATGGCTGAATTAGAAGAAACGGTTCGTCGGTTGTGCCAGGAAATTGAAAAGACAAGAAGAAGGGTGAATGCATTAGAGCATACATTAATTCCCCGAATGAAAGAGACTATCAAATTCATCAAGAACAAGTTAGATGAGATGGAACGCTCAACAACCAGCCAATTAATGAGAATTAAGGCACAACGTTTAGCCCAGGAAGCAGGGAAGTAATTTTAAAAATCGGACAAATCGGACTTGTCCGACCCCTGTCCGATGATATCCACTAAGGTTATTTGACCCAATCTACTTGGATGTTTTCCTGAAAGTTTCGTGCTTGTTCTGCAACTTGGGCTGATTTTACATCACCGGAATGAATATACATACGATAACGAAATGCTAAAGTTTCCCCTTTTTTAATAGTATAGTCGCCATTTTCGGGAAGATTTTTATTATATTCCTTTTCGCGGAAATAGGAATATCCAAAGCAATTAGCTCCAAAAAGCCCATATTTTCTGACATGCCAGCTTGTCGGGTAGCGAAGATTTGTAGGATGGTCAAAAATGGCCAATCCCCGCCAACCTACATCTTTCATATCCGCTGAATAATCACACCAAGGGGTTGGTTTTCCCCAAACTTTATCTTCGCCTGTTTCTCCACTGGCTATGGTTATGATTCCCTTTGAAGAAATATCCGGATGCATTCTCGCAGCTACTATACCTCCTTCTTTTGTGTCCTTGAAAGTAATATCTTTTTCATCAGCTGAAAAAGATACAAAAGCATCAAAAATTCGGGCTTTTTCTGGTGTGGCATAGAAACGATATTCTCGATTTTCTGTAATTACATAATTTCCATCCTTGTCATACCATTTGTTATTACTTACTATCCACCCATAAGCATCTCCAGACCCATAAGCAACATTTTCTACCCTTTGATATCCTGTCCCTTCTTCTTCTGTCCATATATTAACCCCGTCAATATCCCCATACGCAGTCCAAAACGATTTATGGTGTGGATGGTCCTGTGCAAATTTTGGAGTTCCTTCGGGTTTCATGGGATAATCTCTTGTAATGGTTACTTGATTTTCAGACATAAGGGGCCAAAGGAATGGTTTTTTCCATTCTTTTCCATAATAATATACAGTCAACAGTTTATCATCAATAATAACCTTTAAAGTATCGGTGGCATCCCCTGGAATTACTTGAACGCGTGGGGTATATTCAGCAGGTTTATCATGAAGTTTAATGTCATATATATGCTCTGTGTTGGGCATAGCCCCTTCGGGGATACATACAAATTCGCCGTTTCGGATAGTCACAGGGAATTCTTTTCCTGTTTTAGTGTGAAAAAGGACTGCTATTTTATTTTCAGGTACATCTGCATTACAAGGTAAAGCAATAATTGGATTTACCATCTTATAATCACTCGCTTTTAGTCGGATTTTCATTTGTTCAAGCGAGTCAGAATAAACAACAATGCTCGATACCATTAATAGACTAAAACATGCATGGATAAAAATAAACTTTCCGTTCATAGAAGAATTCCTTATTTTTGATTGAGGAAGTAAAAATTTGTTTTATTATAGAACTTTATTAAAACCCCTTTCAAAAACTACAAAAGGATATTCCATTTTAAATCAGATATGTTTTTTTAGTATTCTTATACGAATTGTAAAGGAAAGATTAAAAGGAAGAAATATGAAGACAAGAAGAGACTTTATAAAAGCATGTTCATTAAGTTTAGGTTTAGCGAGTGTTAGCAAGATTGCTTTTACTGATGAACAAAAATCTGATAAAAATAAAGATAGTGAAATAAAACGGTATCAAGGGGGGATTAGTCCTTGGCCTTTAGTTTTAAATACAAGCACAATAAGACCTGCTCCGACTTTATTAGATAAAATAAAAATAGCCCATGAGACGAAATGGGATGGGATAGAGCCGTGGATAAATGAAATAGAAGAATACGAAAAGCAAGGGGGAAATTTAAAGGATTTAGGAAAACAAATTCGAGATATGGGATTGATAGTTCCCAATGTTATAGGTCTTTGGGACTCAATGCCAGATGGAGAAGAAAACTTTAAAACGTCATTAGAGGTAAATCGTAATCGGATGCGGATGGCATCGGATGTTGGGGCAACACATATTGCGGCAATTCCTGCGCCTGATAGGGAAAATATAGACCTGAAATGGTGCGCCAGATGTTACAAGGAATTATTAAAAATAGGGGAGGAAGAATATGGAATAAGGGTTGCTGTAGAGTTTGTAGGTTTTTTCAAAGGAGTGTATCGTTTTGGACAAGCCTGTGCTATCGCAGTAGATGCTGATGACCCTCGAGCGTGTATAGTTGCGGATACTTTCCATTTGTTCCGTGGGGGGTCTGGATTTTCAGGTTTAGAATTGGTACAGGGGAAGCTCATTGCCCATTTCCATTGGAATGATGTACCGGGAGATGTCCCGAGGGAAGAACAAGGAGATGCCCATCGGATATTTCCTGGAGATGGAATTTTACCTTTGAAAGATGCTCTGCTAACATTGAAGAATATTGGATATACAGGCTGTTTATCTTTAGAGACTTTTAATAGGGAGCATTGGAAACAGGACTTAAAGGTAGTTGCAGAAAATGGTTTAAAGAAAATGCAGGAATGTATTAGATCAGCGGGAGTGTAATGGATGCGATTACAACATATATTACAAGGAGTGTGCCTGTCTTTTCTTCTCGTTTTGGGATGTCAGCATAATAATGTTACAGGAAAAGAGAAAGTACATGTAAGTTTAAATCAGGAAGAAAGTCCGGATTTATTATTAGCAGATATATATTCAAATGAAGAAGAAGAAGAGATTCAGATTACTTTTAGTGAGATGAATAATTCAGTTATAGGAGAAAAGTTACCGGAAGGATTAGAGATAAATGAAAAAGTTCCGCATCTCTGGCCTGTTAAAGATAATTTAGGGCATATCAGTTCATGGTTTGGTGGTTCTCGTAGTAAAGGGGGAGGAAGAACTCGAGTGCATAAAGGAATTGACATAATTATCCCTTGTGGGACACCTGTCATAGCCACAGCGGATGGTGTGGTTCGTTTGTCCGGTGCAATGAATGGTTATGGGTTATTAATCGTTGTAGAACATGGAGAGGGTATTCATAGCGCTTATGCCCATTTGAGCAAATTATTAGTCAAAGTTGGAGATATAGTTAAGGAAGGGGATATTATTGGCTTATCGGGAGCTACGGGAAGGGTTAGTACTGCCCACCTTCATTATGAAGTTCGAAAAGGTGAGAAAGCAATGAATCCCCTGTGGTTTCTTCCAGCGATAGAAGAATGATTCCTTTCGTTCTTTTAAAAATCACAAACTTTTCTATTCCGAATCATGGTTATTTTGGAAAGAATTATTTTTAGGAAGTATAATATTATATATTTATATATTATTGATTGTTAAGGAGGCAAAATACTCTGATTACAGGTAATGTTCACGGATTAAAAGCAAATCAAATAAAAAGGCTTGAAACACTCAAAACGAGAAAACCCGTATCCAGTCGAATTATTTCTGTAGAGTTAAGCCGAACTTTATGTGAACTATCTCACGAAATTGGACGGCAAGTGGGTGTTCTTATAGACCGTAAAGGGAGAATAACTCATGTTTGTGTGGGTGATGCTCAGTCTATACCGATGCCACCCATTGAGAGAAGAGCATTAAATCGTCTTTCAGAAGTTCGTTTTGTCCATACTCATATAGGAACCCATACAGGATTGGACGATGATGATTTAAGTTATCTTGCCATTTATAGATTGGATGCAGTTTCTGCAATCGAAGTAGATAATAATGCATTACCCAAAAAAATACATTATGCCCATCTTCTTCCCGCAAATGATGAGAATAAGACCTGGAGAATTTATCCCCCTACCACTGTTTATGAATTGAAAGATGACTTTTTAGAGATTATAAATTCATTAGAAGAAGAATTAGAACGCAACCGAGTCTTTAATCAGCCCAATTTGAAAGGTGATAATGCAATTTTAATTCATGTTTCTACACAGCCATTATCTATAATTGAAGATTCAGTTCAGGAATTAGCGGAGCTATCCCGGAGTGCAGGTATCAAGGTTTTAGATAAAGTAATACAGAGAAGACCTCCCGATGCGAGGTATGTACTGGGTCAGGGTAAGTTCAAACAAATACTTATCCGAGCAGTACAATTAGGGGCAGATATGCTTGTTTTCGATCAGAACCTTACCCCATCTCAAGTAAAGTCGCTCTCGGATTTTACAGATTTGAAGATATTAGACCGTACACAGGTGATATTGGATATATTTGCTCAACATGCGGTAACGAGAGAGGGAAAAATTCAGGTTGAATTGGCGCAATTAAAATATTTATTTCCATTTCTTGGTATAAAACAAACAGCTCTTTCACGATTGACAGGCGGAATTGGAGGGAGAGGTCCTGGTGAAACAAAATTGGAGATTGATAGAAGAAGAGCAAGAGATCGAATTGCCCAATTGGAACAAGAAGTAAAAGAATTAGGGAAACGACGAGAATTAAGAAGGCAGGTTCGAACAGTCCGTCAGGTTCCAACTGTTGCAATTGTGGGATATACCAATGCAGGCAAGTCTACATTATTGAATCATTTAACAAATAGTTCTGTGGTAGCTGAAGATTTTTTATTTGCAACCTTACACCCTGTTTCAAGAAGGTTGCGTTTCCCCAGAGAACGCGAAGTCATCATAATTGATACAGTAGGTTTTATAAGAAATCTGCCAAAAGATTTAATGTCTGCATTTCGGACAACATTTGAAGAGATTAATGACGCCGATTTATTGTTACATGTTCTGGATGTCTCGTCAGAGGATATTGAAGAAAAGCATGATACAGTAGTGAAACTTTTAAGAGATTTAGAATTAGATAGTAAACCACGGATTAATGTATTAAACAAGATAGATAAGGCAAATCCTGCTATTGTGCAGGGGCTAATTCAACAATATGATGGGGTTCCTATTAGTGCATTGGACTCCTCTACATTTCATCCTTTACTAGAAAAGATGGAGATGCTCATTTGGGGACGAACTGCTTTACACGAGTCAAAATTTTAGTAGCTATTATCCTAATAAGTAATTTGTTTCAATGCTCAAAAAATGTAGATGTGGCTACTACTATAACATTGGCAAAAAACAAAATGAATGAATACTATCAACTCCAAAAAGAAATTAAAAGTATTCCCCCTTCCTCACCCCAATTACAGGAACTAAATTTAAAAGCCCGTTCTTTAATCAATGACGCTCAAATTATGTTAGAACAAATTAATGTCCTTGATTTGAATTTGCAAGAAGGTATTGAAATTTACCTTGATTTGTTAGAAATTCAAGGCAATCATGATTTAGCCGTTGAGATTTTGGAGAAACTTGTTAGAAATAGTCCAGAAAAGGGAGATTACTGGGTTCGATTAGGTTTCAATAATATGAAAAAAGGGAGAGAATATCTCCAGGATGCTTTCCGTTGTTGTGAGAAAGCAGTAAAATTAAAACTATCTGAAAAAGAAAAGACAAGATTATGGAGGTCATTGGGAGATATTTACTGGGAATTAAGACAAATAGAGCCTGCAAGGGAATCATATAATAAGGCTTTGGAAGCAGGTAAAGACATCTGGTCTAAAGTAGGTTTAGCAGGGATTGATGTTGTGAATGGAAATATGAAAAGAGCGGAAGAAAACCTTGTGTCTATAGGAAAAGAATTACAGGAATATGATATCCCTGTTCGGTTACGAATGAGGGAAGCATTATCTTTATTTGAAGAACGGAAAAAAATTATTAATGAAGGTGCAGAAAATATGATGGCATATAGCCATATTTTGTATAGAGCAGGTAGGGTAGAGGATGCTATTGCTACTGCGACACATGCTTTGGTATTGAATAATCAAAATTGGGAAGGTTGGAATTTTTTAGGAAGTATATATTTACAGTTAGGTTATTTAAAAGATGCGGAAAAAACTTTCTCTGAATCTATAAAAATAAATTCAGACCAGCCTAATATTAAAAAGATTGTTGAAGAATTATCTAAACAAGAGAAACCGACCCAGCAAAAAGAGAAAACGAGTTCACCTTTGATATTTCGAAAGGATTAATTATAAAAGTCGAATATCAAGAAAAAGGGAGATGTTAGTTTAATATAATTAAAGTTGTGATATTAATAAAAATATGATATAATATAGTGCATTTCTGTAAGAATTCCCATACAACTATTAGAGTAAAAATATGTTTGAGTCCCTATCTAAAAAATTAGAATCTGCTTTTAAGTTCTTTCGTGGTCAACTTCGGCTAACCGAAGAGAACATGAAGGAAGGGTTACAAATTATCCGTGTAGCCCTTCTGGAAGCCGATGTTAATTACAAAGTTGTAAAGAAATTTATTGATGATATTCAACAGAAAGCATTGGGACAAAATGTTTTAGAGAGCATTAATCCGACCCAGCAACTTATTAAAATTGTATATGACGAACTTGTTGAAATTATGGGGGGAGAGAATAAAGATCTTGCCAAAGCAAGCGTTCCTCCTACAATTATTATGATGGTTGGATTGCAAGGTCAAGGTAAAACTACTTCTGCAGCAAAATTGGCAAATTATTTAAAGAGGAAAAAAGGACAAAAACCCATGTTAGTCGCGTGTGACATTTATCGTCCTGCGGCTATCAAACAATTAGAAATTTTAGCACAACAGGCGGATGTAGAATATTTTTCTTTAGGGGCAGATGTGAATCCAGTAGACATTGCCGTTATGTCTGTTGGGGAGGCAAATCTTAGAGGCTGTGATACTTTGATTTTGGACACTGCGGGTAGATTGCATATTGATACAGAAATGATGGCGGAAGTTCGTCAAATAGCCCAGCAGGTTAAACCTCATGAAATACTTTTCGTTGCCAACGCAATGATGGGTCAGGATGCAGTTCGTTCGGCAAAACAATTCCATGATACGGTTCCACTCACAGGTGTTGTCCTAACACAAATGGATGGAGATGCCCGTGGTGGTGCGGCGTTAAGTATTATTGAGGTTACAAATTGTCCTATAAAATTCATAGGGACGGGTGAGAAATTAGAAGCATTAGAGTTGTTCCATCCGCGAAGGATGGCAGACCAAATTTTAGGTATGGGAGATATTGTTTCTCTTGTGGAAAAAGCACAGGAGGTTGTTGACAAAGAGAAAGCATTGCAGTTTCAGGAAAAAGTTAGGAAAGCGAATTGGGATTTAGAAGATTTCTTGGAACAGATGAGGCAGGTCAAAAAAATGGGTAGTTTTGGGGATTTATTGAAGAAAATACCCGGAGTGGGGAAAATGATACCTTCTGGAATGGATTTACCGGAGGATGAGTTAAAACATACTGAGGCAATAATTCTTTCTATGACAAAAGAAGAAAGACGCAATCCGAAGATTATTAATGGGAGTCGACGAAGAAGGATTGCAGATGGAAGTGGCACATCTGTTCAAGAGGTAAATGCGTTATTAAAAGATTTTGAGAAAATGCGTAAGATGATGAAGGATATGGTTAAAGGGGCAAAAGGGAAAATTCCCAAAGGAATAGGTCCTTTTATGCCTGGAGGTATGATGTAATCAAAAAATAGAAAAGGAACTAAATTAACATATAACATAACATTATGAAAAAGATAAAGAAAGGAAGATTATGGCAACAGTAATACGGTTAAAAAGAGGTGGTAGAACTCATGACCCTTATTATCGCATTGTAGTTATGGATTCAAGAGAAAGAAGGCAGGGAAAAGAGATTGATATTATAGGATATTATCAACCCAAAGCCCGTCCAGAACCTATTACAAAGATTGATAAAGAAAAATTAAAGCAATGGCTTGAAAAAGGTGTCCGTACATCGGATACAGTGCGTTCTTTAATTAAGAAGATGGATATTTGAGAAGACCTTTACCACATAACCATGTAATAACAATGGAGTTATACTGTGAAAGAACTTGTAGAATTTATAGTAAAAAAACTTGTTAAAAAGCCGGAAGACGTTTCCATATCTTCTATTGAATCCGAAGAACAAATTGTATTGCAATTGAAGGTAGAAAAAGAAGATATGGGAAGAATCATTGGCAAGAATGGCAAGACCATTAAGGCGATACGAACAATTGTTAATATCGCTTCTGCAAAATTAGGTAAAAAGGTAAATCTGGAAGTTCTCGAATAAAGAGAAAATAAACAGTAAGTTTATCAAAGAATGACAATAAGAATAGATGTCTTAACAATTTTTCCAGAGTATTTTACAATACCTCTTCAAAACAGTTTATTAGGTAAAGCCATTAAAGAAAAAATAATGGAAGTTTATGTGCATAACATAAGAGATTTTGCAAAGGATAAACACAAAACGGTTGATGATACTCCTTATGGAGGTGGACCGGGAATGGTGATGAAATGTGAACCTTTATATGATGCAGTAGAGTCGCTGAAGGGGAATAATTCCCTTGAACATGTCATTCTACTGTCACCTGGAGGTCAACTTCTCACGCAAGAAAAAGTTAAACAAATGGCTCAATGGAAAGATTTCGTTCTTATATGTGGACGATATGAAGGAGTAGATGAACGAATTGTGGAGAATTTGATAACGGAAGAAATATCTATTGGTGATTATGTATTGAGTGGGGGCGAACTCCCTGCACTTGTAGTTATAGAAGCAGTAAGTCGAATGATACCCGGAGTAATAGGTGAATGGGAATCGGTGATGAATGATTCCTTATATGATGGATTGTTATCCTATCCACAATATACCAAACCTGCAGAATTTCGAGGAATCAAAGTCCCGGAGGTATTATTATCTGGGAATCATGAGCAAATAAAGACATGGCGAGAGCAACAGTCTCTTTTAAGAACTAAAAAGAAACGACCTGATTTGTTTTATAAATATCAGGAAAAGAAGATAAACGAACCCAAAAAAGTGGAATAACAAAACATAAAATAAATATAATAAACACTTTATAAAAGGAGAATTAGCCGTGGATGTAATTACTGAATATGTCGCCAAACATATGAAAACCCCTGAGAAATTGCCTGAATTTAATATTGGTGATACAGTTCGGGTGCATTTTAAGATTGTTGAAGGTGGTAAAGAAAGAATCCAGGTTTTTGAAGGTGTTGTCATTGGTCGTAACCATGGGACAGGACCTCATGCTACCTTCACAGTAAGACGAGTCACTTATGGTGAGGGAGTAGAACGCATTTTCCCACTACATTCTCCCCGTATTGCCAAAGTGGATGTCGTCCGTGAAGGTAAAGTGAGAAGAGCAAAACTTTACTATTTGAGAGAACGTATTGGTAAGCATGCAAAAGTAAAGGCAAAGCAGAGACTTACCGGTGAAGAAACTTCTCAGGAGAACTCTGCAGAAAGTTAAATGTATTTTTTTATGAATTATTCCATACTAATAGGGGCTTTCTAATTTGAAATACCATATACAGGGAGGGTATAGTTATAAAAACTATGGAATAATTCTATGTTGAATGGGGATGTCCTTGTATTAAATCGCTCATGGATAGCGGTGAATATAACCACCGTTAAAAGGGCTATGGTCTTGCTCTTTCAAGGGCATGCCTGTGTTGTCCATCCAAAAGATTATACATTATATGATTTTAATTCGTGGTGTGAGTTGTCTCTACAAAAAGAAAATTTTCAAAATGGGCGTTATATTGTAACACCTAATATGAAAATATTACTTCCGGATGTCATTCTTCTAACTATCTATAATGGCTTTGTATTTCGAGAAGTGCGTTTATGTAGGAAGAATATATTTGAGAGAGACCGTTGTCAATGCCAATATTGTGGAAAAATATTTCCCAAGCATGAATTAACAATAGACCATGTAATACCTCGTTCACGAGGGGGGCAGGATACCTGGGAGAATTTAGTACTTGCGTGTTTATCGTGCAATTTGAGAAAAGGGAATCTAACTCCTGAAGAAGCACAGATGAATCTACTTCGCAAACCGATTGCTCCAAAATGGTTGCCTAAATTAGGTATCCGTGTTCGCAGAGAACAACTGTCCACATGGCAGAAATTTGTAGATTTTGCTTACTGGCATACGGAAATATCAGAGTAAAGGTGTTAACAAACAAAAAGGCAGGGAACACCTTATTAGTTCAATCCGGATGATAGTGATTATTAAAAATGAACAGACAAGGTCAATTATTTTGTGAATATAATGGTTGTTGATGTCATAGTATTCTTGCCTATTGATAATATTTTAAGCTATAAAGTTCCGGAAAAATGGCAATCAAAAATTTCTATAGGAACTCGTGTTACTGTTCCTATTCGGAATAATTTAGATTCGGGAATTGTAGTAGGAATTCGGAATATAACGAGTGAAAATAATATTGCAAATGAGTTAAAGGATATTGTTGAAGTTCCTGATGAAGTACCCATTATAACCCAGGAAATGATTCAATTATGCCAGTGGATTTCTGATTATTATATATGTCCTCCGGGGCTTTCTTTTCAAATGGCAATTCCTGGATTTTTACGGTCAACAGGACGGGTAAAATATAAAATAAACGAGGATAAGCAGTGTGAATATTTACCAGGGAGCCTTCCCTCCCAGATTTGTACCATTCTAAAAGACAAACCTTTAGATATAAAGGAATTAAAGAAACTTTTTAAGGATGAGGATATAGAGGAAGAGGTATCCCTTCTTTTAAAGGATGGTATCATTAAAATCGTTATTGAACCTATAAAAATTCAAGAAAAAGTAAAAAAAGAGTTATGGATTAAGTTAAATAAAAATAAGATAATTACACAAGATGAAATATTAATGTGGCAGAAGAAAGCCCCTCAACAGGTGAAAACATATCTCTTTTTACTTCATGAGGGAAAAGAATTGCCGTTATCAGAATTAATGCAGAGACAGCAGATTAATAGAGGTGTTATTCAATCGTTAAAGCGAAAAGGTTGGGTTGAAGTATTTGAGAAAGATATTTTTAGAATTCCTAAAGTATATCAATATACAGAATCATTTGATAGTATTCAGTCTGTAACATTGACGGGAGAGCAACAAAATGCTGTAATGTCGATATCTGATGCCATTCAAACTCGTCAATTTAAGACCTTTTTACTCTTTGGTGTGACAGGGTCCGGCAAAACAGAGGTATATTTGCAAGCAATTCAAACTGCGATGGAGAAAGGACTCCAGTCTTTACTCCTTGTTCCAGAAATTGCCTTAACACCACAAACTATTGCGAGGTTATATTCACGATTTAGAGAACAAGTGGCTGTTTTGCATAGTGGGCTAAGTGAAGGGGAGAGATTTGATGAGTGGAGAAGAATCAAAGATGGCAAAGTAAGTGTGGTTGTGGGAGTTCGTTCAGCTATTTTTGCTCCCCTCCAGCGGTTAGGTCTTATTATTGTGGATGAAGAACATGAACATACATATAAACAAGGGGAAACTCCTCGTTACCACGCAAGAGATGTGGCAGTTATGAGAGCTCAGATCAATTTTGCTGTGTGTGTGTTAGGTTCTGCCACACCTTCACTTGAATCTTATGTGCACACATCCACATCTAAATATAATCTATTGCGTTTGACACAAAGAGTTGCCTCAGGTTCTTTACCCTCTATTCATATTGTGGATTTAAGGAAAGAAACAGATAAAACTTCTGGAGAGCCTGTGCTTTCAACTATATTACGCGAGAAAATACAAGAACGGTTACAAAAAAGAGAACAAACTATTTTACTAATTAATCGTCGTGGTTTTGCTCCTGTTTCTATGTGTCCATCCTGTGGGTGGGTAATGACCTGTCCTAATTGTCATACAAGTTTGAATTATCACCGCTATGATGGAACTGTGCGTTGTCACTATTGTAATTATAAAGAGATGAGACCTGTTCAATGTTTAGAATGTGGACAAACTCCATTAGTGTTATTAGGCACTGGAACGCAAAGAATAGAAGATTTACTTATACAATATTTCCCTTCGGCTTCGATTTCAAGAATAGACACAGATGTTACAACTTCAAAAAATAGGGGTTATTCTGTGTTGAAAAAGTTTGCAGACCATAAGATAGATATACTGATAGGCACGCAAATGATTGCCAAAGGGCATGATTACCCTAATGTTACTCTGGTAGGGGTATTGAATGCGGATATAGGTCTATCAATTCCCAACTTTCGTTCTACAGAATTTGTGTTTCAACTTCTCATGCAGGTAGCAGGTCGTTCAGGTAGAAGAGAAAGACCTGGGGAAGTAGTGATTCAGACATTTATGCCCGGACATTATGTAATCAAATCGGTTCAGAATCATAGTTATGAAATGTTTGCAGAGTGTGAATTGAGAAATCGTAGGTGTATAGGTTATCCACCATTTAATCGAATGATTCAGTTTGGTCTGGAAGCAGAAGATGATAAAGAGGTGCGGGATATGGTATATAATCTTGTCCAATATGCAAAACAGAGCCTTAATTTAAAGCAGAATAACTGTATTGTATTAGGACCCGCTCCTGCTATTATCCGAAAGGTTCAAAAAAAATTTCGCTGGCAATTTGCATTATTAGGAAAGGCAACGAAAACGATAAATATGATGGCAAGAGATATCCATAACTATTTTCAAAGACAAAAAACAAGTAGTAAAATTTTACTGCGAATTGATGTTGACCCTTATGAAATATATTAAAAATAAAACAGTAAAACAAAAAAGCAAGATATAAAACCAAAAGGTAGGTAAGGGAAAAATGGAAGTAAAAGCGTTTATTTTTGATTTAGACGGCACTTTGATGGATTCTGAAATTATCTGGGTTTATGCAGTTCATGAATATCTTTTAGATAAAGGTCTAAATGTGAGTTATGATTATGCGGTGGAACTTGTATATGGCAATTCGTGGGAATATATTTATGAGGAATTGGAGAAGAATTTTCCGGAATTAAGAAGCGAAATGCCTGATTTTATTGAGAAAGTATATCCTTATTTTAATAAACATGCACAAAGAATGCCATTAGCCATACCTTCATCTATAAGTTTGTTAAAGGAGTTATCTAAAAACTACATTTGTGCTATTGTTTCAGGTTCTTATCGCCGAGATGTTATAGAAGCCATTGAGAGATTAGGAATCAAAGAAAATATTTCTTTATTTCTTGGGAAAGAGGATTATTCTCCTGGCAAACCTCACCCTGCTGGATACATCAAAGCAAGTGAAATGTTAAAAGTAAAACCGAAGCAATGTGTCGTTTTTGAAGATTCTACGGTAGGCGTTACTTCTGCGAAATCAGCGGGAATGTTCTGCGTGGCTTTAGCGAGACCGAATCGTCCGAAACAAGACATTGCACTTGCGGATCTTATCTTACCTGATTTGGGACAATTCAATTTAGAATTGTTAAAACAGAAATGTGAAGAAAAGTGTTCAGCGATGGAATAGGCTTAAAGCAAGTATTATTAGATTGATAACAATTGTAAGTATCACACTTAAAATTAAAGAGGTGGTCAACGGAAAATAAAATTTCCCTTTTTCCCAGTCAAGATTTATATCACCGGGAAGTTTACCTAATTTGAAGGGAAGCAAACCCGATAGCCATATCAGACCACCAATGCATATTAAAATGAGACCCAATATGAAGAAATATTTCGCAATGTCATTCATATAAAGTCTCCATTCTGTTTAATGTAAGCATTTTTTATATGTTTCAATTGTTTCTTGTGCTGTTTTGCTCCATGTAAATTTTGTAGCATGGAGTATCCCTTCCCGAGCCAATAGTTGTCTTTTTTCATCATCTTTACATAATAGATAAATTGTTTCTGCAATTTGTTCAGTATTATACGGGTCCACAAGTAAAGCGTTGTTTCCTAATATTTCAGGTATACTTCCATAATGAGACGAAATTATAGGGGTTCCGCATGCCATCGCCTCAAGCAGTGGTAAACCAAAACCTTCATAAAAACTAATATAAACAAATATATCCGCTCCACTTATAATAACGGGGAAATCGGTATCTGTGATATACCCTAATCTATGGATACGGTTACTATACTTTGATTTTTGGATGGCTTCTTCAATGAGGTGTGTTTTCCAGCCTGTTCGTCCAACAATAACAAGATTATGTTGGATTTTATCCGCTATGCTTGACCATGCATTAATTAAAGAGTGTAAATTTTTTCGTGGTTCTAATGTCCCTGCATATAATATATATTTCTCAGGGAGATTGTACTTTTGCTTTACAAGTTTTATTTGCTCTTGTGGTTGTGGCTTGAAAAAATCACTAACTCCAAGGTATATCACATCAATAACATTTTTACCAATACCATAATATTTCTGTATTTCGTTTGCGGAAAAATGTGAATCTGTAATAATGCGTTGAGAAAATTTTATTGTTTCTTCAACTCTTTTCCTATAAAACCATTGATAATGGATAGGAAACCAATCAGGATTTTCCAGAAAAGCGAGATCATGAATCGTTGTAATATGTGGAACCTTACCTAATTTATAACCATAAGTTGCGGGATAATGTACAATATCGGGCTGATATTCTCTGAAGTGTTTTTTTAAGAAATATGATTGTAAAAATCTTGCGATATATCTATTCTGGGGCAAGGGTCCAATAGTTAATTTGTCTGATGATAAAGAAACGAACTTTGATAAGGAGAGAAAGATATGTAATTCTTCAGTAGAGTTTAAAAGAGCCTTTACTAATTCTTCTGTATATCTCCCAGTGCCACTCAAATTGCCTATCTGAAATCCATTCAATAAAATGCGCATCATATTTCTTCCATTTTTTTATACACTTCATAGTGAACTTGTGCGGTCTTCGACCAGCTAAAATTTTTTGCTTGTAGAATACTATTTTTTCTCATTTCGTTTGATTTTTCCTCGTTGGCTAATATATTAAGTACAGTTTCTACAAAACACTCTATATCCTGAGGATGTATTGTTATTCCATTCTGCCCGACTACTTCCGGCAAAGCCCCCTGATTGGAGACAATTACCGGACAACCACATGCCATTGCTTCGAGCGGAGGTATTCCAAATCCTTCATCAAAACTTGGGAAAATAAACAAATCTGCAGAATTATAAAACCATTTTAAATCAGCGTGGTTCTGAACATACTTCAAATAAATAATATGGTTCGCACATTTCATATTTTGCATATCTAATAAAATGTTATCTGCACCAAATCCTTTTCTACCAATTAAAACAAGTTTGTGGGGAATTTGCTGACATATCTTCTCATAAATATTGAGCAATCCTGTAATATTTTTCCGTTCTTCAATGGTCCCAACAAATAAGATAATCGGAGGAGATATGTGGTAATGTCTTTCTATATATTGTTGAGCTTCCTGTTTGTCTATGGGGTAAAAGATATTTTCATCAAAACCTGGGTAAGCCACAGATATTTTCTTGTCGGATGTCCCCAATAGAATCTCTATATCCTTTTTACTTTTTTCTGAGCAGGTAATAATATGTGTAGCCTTTTGAGCAGAGTTCAATATAATTGGTTGAAATAAACTTATGATTTTTGGGCTTACCCATTGAGGATTTGTTAAGAAAGATAAATCATAAATTGTTAAAACAGTCTTTCTATTCCGCACGGGAGGCAAATAGTAGTTGGTAAAATGGAGAATAGAACTATCTCTGCTCAGGTCACCTATTTGTGGATAATTAAAATATCTCCACCATTTATAGAGTATTCTTACAGGAATGGGTATATGGGTATGATTATTTAATCTTTGTATTATTTCTTGAGAGTCTTCCTGAAAGGGATGGAAACCCAAAGAAATTGCATTTATCATTAGATTATTATAATTTGCTAATAGAAACTTTAATGTATAGTGAACATAATTCCCAATGCCTGTTTTTTCCCCTCGTAGAGGTGTAATATCAATGGTTACTGTTAGATTATTTAATTTTGATGAGGTATACATAAATATCTGCTTTTGTATTTTAATATGTTAAAGCGATAAAATATTATACTGTTGGATGTTTATGCAAATTAAAATGTGATTATCAAATAAACATTAACTTTTTAAAAGAAGGAGTATCCTGATGCTTATTGATTTTGGTGGGACAAAAGAAGAGGTCATTACCCGAAAAGAATTCCCGATGGCAAAAGCAAGAAAGGTCCTCAAAAACGAAGTCATTGCAGTTATCGGTTATGGGGTTCAGGGTCCCGCACAGAGTTTAAATCTTCGAGACAATGGCTTTAATGTAATCGTAGGTCAGGACCCGAAATTTAAGTCCGATTGGGACCGTGCGGTAAAAGATGGTTGGAAGCCGGGCAAAACTTTGTTTGATATAGAAGAAGCCTGTGAAAGAGGAACAATTATTCAATTGTTAGTTTCCGATGCAGCACAAAAGGCGATCTGGCCTGATGTGAAAAAACATCTAAAAGAGGGCGATGCTCTATATTTCTCGCATGGATTTTCCATCGTATATAAACATTTAACAAAAGTAATTCCTCCTGAATATGTAGATGTTATTATGGTTGCCCCTAAAGGTTCGGGAACATCGGTTCGTCGAAACTTTTTGAGTGGTGCAGGTATTAATTCCAGTTTCGCGGTGGCACAGGATTATACCGGTAGGGCTTTAGAACGCTGTCTGGCTCTTGGAATTGGTATTGGTTCTGGTTTCTTATTCCCGACTACATTCGAGAACGAAGTATACAGCGACCTTACCGGTGAAAGAGGTGTTTTAATGGGTGCGCTTGCTGGAATTATGGAAGCACAATATCAGGTATTGCGTGAAAATGGACATAGCCCCAGTGAGGCTTTTAACGAAACTGTGGAAGAACTCACTCAAAGTTTAATTCGTCTTGTAGATGAAAAGGGTATGGATTGGATGTATCAAAACTGTTCTGCAACCGCTCAACGCGGGGCATTGGATTGGAAACCGAAATTTAAGAAAGCAACATTACCCGTTTTCCGTGAATTGTATAAACGCGTTAAGGAAGGTGCGGAAACAAAACGTGTATTGAAATCGTTAGGCAACCCGAACTATAAGCAAGAATTACAGAAAGAACTGGCTGAAATGGCTAACAGTGAAATGTGGCTTGCTGGAAAAGCTTGTCGCGAGTTAAGGCCCAAAGAGCCTGCAAGCAAACAGATAAAGTCCAAAGTCGGTACACAAGGAAGAACCAATTATTAATTGATTATTACTTCAGAAATATTATATCCGGGAAGTGGAACTTCCCGGATTTTTTTGTAATGATTTCAATATGAAAAAAATGCCTTTAGAAAAATATGTCTATGATGAAAAAGGCCCTCCGAAGGTCTTATTACCTCTATTGAAAGGTTTGAGTTATTTCCAGAAATGGGGGATGTGGGCACGCTCTAAAAGGAAGGTTTATGTTCCTAATATTTATACAGTAAGTTTTGGTGGTATTACTGTGGGTGGGGTAGGTAAAACACCAGCGGTAATGGAACGGGCTGAGAAGGAAATTGAAAGAAACAAGAGAAAAATATGTGTGATTAGCAGAGGATATGCGTCCGAAAAATATCGAGGTATTGTTGAAGGTATCTACCATAAAGGTAAAGTTTGTGTGCGAAGATATAAATCCGAGAGAGACAGTTCCCCTCGTCAGGAAGAAATATTGCCATTGAATAAAGTTTATAAAATTCTGGGAGATGAACTTACATTAATGTTATATCGTTTGCACAACATTACTGTAATTAAAGCACCAAATCGTATAAGGGCAGTGAAATGGGCGGAGCAAAAAGGATTTGATATTGTCATACTGGATGATGCTTATCAGTATCTAATGGTAGGGCGAAATGAAAATATATTGTTAATAAGTGCTTTGAATCCATGGGGGAATGGACTTATTTTTCCAGCAGGTATCTTACGCGAACCATTAACGGCTATACAAAGAGCAACCGAAATTTGGATAACACATTGTGACCAGGTATTAAAAGAGAAGTTAAAAAAAATAAAAAAATATTTAACAGAGATGTGTCCTGAAAAAAATATCCGCTGGACATATCACAAGCCATTGTATTGGAACAAATTAGATTCGATAGAAAAATTGCCAGTGGACTATTTTAAGGATAAAGAGGTAGATGTTTTTTGTGCTATCGGCAATCCTCAATCTTTCTTGCATATCATAAAAAAACATCAAATATATATAAGAAACACTTATATCCACCGCGACCATACCCCATTCCCGTGTAAAACATTAAAAACAGATAGACCTGTCCTTACGACGGAAAAAAACCTTTTAACTGTGGAAGAAGAACAGGCAGAGGTGTATGCTCTTTGTATTGGACTTTCTGATTATTCATGGGACTGATTTTGAAAACCTTTATCTGCTCGTAGATATGTAGTAAATCTTTTATATCAAATTTCCCAATGTCCCACGTCATCGCATTGGCTGTGCCCAGAGTAACGCCCAATTTGCCTGTATCCTCAATATGAAAACCTTTCCACAAACCAATAGCAAAACCTGCTACCAGAGCGTCTCCCGACCCCACAGGATTGACCTCTTTTATTTTAGGGGGAACTATGTGCATAAATCGGTTCTCAAAACCAACCAGTGCCCCTTCTTTTCCCATAGATAAAACCACAAGGGGTGTCCTATATTTTTTATGGAGGTATTGAATACCTTCAATTCTTGTTTTCATATCCTTCAACTCGGTTTGTAAAAATCTGGATAATTCTTCCACATTAGGTTTTACCATATAAGGTTTGTTTTTAATTCCTTTAGAAAGTTCATTTCCATAAGTATCGAGAATAACTTTAATTCCCTTGGCATTGGCTATTTTTATTAAATCACGATACAAGAAGAAAACCTTGGGGTCAGGCACAGTTCCCGAAAGAACAATTAGGGGTATTTTGTGGATAGATATTACATTATTAAATGTTTGGACGAAGTTATCATATTCCTTTCGGGAAATTTGCGGACCGGGTTCAAAAAAAGCCGTTTGCCTTCCTGATTTTTCTTCAAGCACTGTGGTGATTGTCCTTGTGGGCATATCCGTCCATACGGGGAAACACCTGACCTTATCATTTTCACGAAGCATCTGCACGACCTGTTTTCCGGTGTATCCTCCGACCCATAACAGAGCACCTGCCGGAAAACCCAGCGTCACAAGCACCCGTGCCACATTATTCCCTTTTCCGCCCGAAATTTGCGTATACTTAACAGCCCTGACCCTATCCCCAGGCTTGAATTCAGGAATAAACACCGTTTTATCGATGCATGGATTAGGGGTAACAGTAAGAAACATAATTTGTTTATTTGTGTTCTTCATAATATCGTGTCAACGCACAGCCGGCACAACCAAAAACACCGCTATCTTCTCCTAACCCTGCTGGGACAATTTCACATCGTTTGGCGGGCACTTCAAAGGCATTTTTCATCACCGTTTCGCGTACCGGTTCGAATAATACATCTCCCGCGGCAATCATTCCTCCACAGAGAATTACCCGTTCCGGATTTAGCATATTTACAATACTTGCAATCCCCAGACCCAGCCATACCGCTGTTTCATAGAATACTTCTTTTGCAAGTTCATCACCTTTTTGCACCGCTTCAAAAATCATTTTACCCGTAATCGATTGGATGTTATTGTTACACATTTCCATGAGGATAGTTTTTTCTCCCTGTTCAATTTTTTCCTGGGCGGTCCGCACCATACCTGTAACCGACGCATATGCCTCTAAACAGCCTCTTGACCCACAACCACACAATCTACCGTCCCTTTGGACTTTCAAATGGCCTAATTCCCCTGCAGTTCCATCAATTCCCCGGAGCAGTTTTTTGAAAACGACAATCCCACCGCCCACTCCAGTGCCGAGTGTTAACACCGCAATACAATCACAGCCCTGACCGGCTCCTAACCAGTATTCGCCAAAGCATGCTGCGTTGGCGTCGTTCTCGATATAACACGGCACTTCCAGCCGTTTACACATCTCATCCGCCAGCGGAACATTATGCCAGCCCGGTAGATTCGGTGGACTGTACACCACACCTGTTTGCCAGTTCATGGGTCCCGGTGCTCCTATTCCGACAGCTAATATATCCTTTCGGGTAATACCTTCCTTATTCATCAACTCATGTACCACATCCGCCATAGCGTCCATAATCGCTTTCGGTCCTTCCTGGGTAGGGGTGGGGACACTTGTCTTTATGACAATCTTCTTCTCCTCTGAGACAATGGCAGATTTTATATTCGTTCCGCCCAGGTCTATGCCGACAATATACTTACTCACTTCCTATACCTCCTTTGTTTTGTTATGTAGATATTCCATTGCTCTGGAAAGGCGTTCCAGCGTTTTTTCCTTGCCTAACAACTCCATAAGTTCGAAGAAGCCCGGTCCCACCGATTTACCTGTCAGGGCAAGCCGTGTCGGGTTTATCAACGCCCCTAATTTAACATTCAATTCCGCACAGGCCTCATCAAAAATTTGTTTGAGTGGGTCATGTTCCCAATGTGATAACGAAGCCAATTTATTTTGAATAGTTTTGAAGTAGAGAATGACATTCTCCGGATTTTTCCATAACTTTCCCTCTGCTTCTGCCTCGTAACTATCAAAGTCTTTAAAGAAGAAATCCGATAGGAACACGATTCGGTTCAGGGTTGGCAATTTCTCCTGACAAATTTGAGCGAGTCGGGTGAGCCATTCTTTCGATTTTGTAGAAGTATCAAAACCATTCTTTTCGAGAATAGGTATGAGTCGGTCTTTGAGTTCTTCAACAGGGAGATTACGAATATGCAAGCCATTAAGCCATTCCAGTTTTCGGCGGTCAAACCGAGCCGGGGATTTATTGATTCGTTCAATCGAAAAATGTTCAATCAAGTCTGGTAAAGTAAAAAACTCACGATTTTCCTCCTCCGAAGTCCAGCCCAGAAGAGCCACATAATTCACAATGGCTTCCGGTAGATAGCCATCATCACGCCAATCCAGAACATTCGCACCATGCAACCTTTTACTAAATTTTCTCCCTTGTTCATCATGCACCAGCGGATGATGCGCATACTGTGGGAGCGGTGCCCCTAACGCATTAAACAACATAATATGTCGTGGCGTATTGGTCAAATGGTCATCTCCACGAATGACATGTGTTATCTTCATGGTAATATCATCAACTACCACCGCCAGATGAAACACCGGGTCACCGTTCGCACGGAGAATGATGAAATCATCATACTGATTGTTACTAAAAACAACCTTCCCCTGGATGAGGTCATTAATTTCCGTTTCCCCTTCCGGTACGCGGAACCGAATCACATAAGGAGCATTGCCCTTCTCACAGATTTGTTCCGGCGTTAAATTCCGACAGAACCCCGGATAATATAAATTCCCCGTATCATCTTTATATGCTTCCAAACTTTCTTTGGAACAAAAACACTTATATGCCTTTCCCTGCTCCAATAATTGAAACGCCATTTTCTGATAAAGTTCTTTTCGCTGACTTTGCCGATAGGGACCGTAGTTACCCTTTTCCGGAACATCCCCAAAAGGTGGCCCTTCATCCCAGTCTATACCCAGCCACTTGAATCCTTCACACATTCCATGGACATATTGTTCATCCGTTCGTTCCGCGTCTGTATCTTCAAGTCGCAGTATGAAGGTCCCCTTATTTTTCCGTGCAAAAAGCCAGTTATACAACGCTGTTTTGGCGGTGCCTATATGCAAAAAACCCGAAGGTGAAGGGGCAATCCGTGTTCGAACCATACAATTCCTTTACAACAATGTTTTTCTTGCCTTTTCATTGAAAAAAGAGATTTTATAATACCACGATTAGTATAAAATTTCAAAGTAAATAAAAACGACCTGCATAAATTTATGTATACTTTCATTATCAAGACACATATAACAAAAATTTGCATAAAAAAGAATTAACTTTTACCCTGGCATCCGAAAACGAGCGTGAAATTGTGTAATTTAAAAAAATTAATGCGCCCCACTGGGAGGCGCTTCGCTTGACCTCATCGGCTACACGCACACACCAAACACTTACACCCCCCAAGGGGGGGTGCTCCCCCATTGGGAGGCGCTTCGCTTGACCTCATCGGCTACACGCACGGAGCATAACTCCTTACTATGTTAAGCAAGAGAATGCTCGCTCTGCTATAATATAATATAATTATACCAAAAAAAACTTGAAATGTCAAGTAAAATTTAGTAAATTATTAAATAAATTATTGACAATATATAAACCTTAAAAATGGAGGTTGTATTATGAGCGGAACAAACAATTTCAGTCCCTACACATTAGGTTTGGATTTAGGTTCTAATTCTATCGGCTGGGCACTCATCAAATTAGACGATGATGACAATCCCTGCGGTATCGAGAAAGCGGGTGTTCGTGTGTTCAAAGCCGGCATGGAAGGTTTGTATGAACAGGGAAAAGAAGAGTCCCGCAACCGGGCTCGTCGCGAAGCACGCCTCGTTCGTCGACAATTAGAACGCCGTGCTCGGCGACTCCGCAAATTGGCGAAACTACTCCAGCGGCTAAAACTCCTTCCCGAAGGGAATATGGGCGATAGTCTCGAAAGACAGGCTATTCTGGATGCACTGGATAAGGAATTAAGAAAAAAATATATTGATTCCCATCTCTCTAAAGAAGAACAACACAAATTGAATCAGATATTCATTTATTATCTGCGTTCCCTATCAGTAAAACAACAATTAGAAATGTATGCTCTCGGAAGAGTTCTTTATCACTTAGGTCAACGGCGGGGCTTCCTGAGTAACCGTCGTGGTCAGAAACAGAATGACGAAGAAAGAGGTAAAGTTAAACAAGGCATTGCGGAAATCCGTCAGGAAATGCAACGGCTGGGAGCCAGAACATTGGGCGAATATTTCGCACAGATTGAACCGGTTGAAAAACGCATTCGTGGACGCTGGACCGCACGAGATATGTATGAACAAGAATTCTATACGATAGTAGAGTATCAATCAAAATACCATCCCGAGATTCTAACCGAAGAAAATAAAAAACAGATTTTTCATGCTATTTTCTATCAGCGGCCCCTCAAATCACAAAAAGATAAAATCGGCTTTTGCCAATTCGAATGCATCGCCCGTGGTGCACAACGAAATCGACGCCGTGCCCCCTGGGTTATCCTGAAAGCACAGCGCTTCCGCATGCTACAAAAAGTCAATGATTTGATGATTAAAGAAGATAAATATAATGCCAGACAGCTCACTCCTGAAGAACGGGAAAAAATCATTGACTATCTTGAAAAAAATGGAGATGCCACTTTTGCAAAATTACGGGATATTTTAGGTTTGAATAAAAAATATAAATTTAATTTAGAAGAAGGCGGTGAGAAAAAAATCCCCGGTAACCGAACCGCCAGTGCTATTCGTGAAATAATCACCGGAGAACGCTGGGACAATTTGTCACCGGAAGGAAAAGACAGGCTCGTCGAAGATATCTATTCCATCGTAAGCAATAAAGCCTTAAAAAAACGACTAATGAATCATTGGAAATTAAACGAAGAGCAAGCAACACGGCTCTCCGAAATGCCCATTGAAGATGACTACTGCAACCTTTCGCGACAGGCTATCGATAAATTCCTCCCCGGATTGGAAGCCGGAAAAAGATATGGAGCATTGGTCAAAGAAATTTATGGAATGGATAACATTACGGACCTATCTCAGGTAGATTTATTGCCTCCTCTGGAAGAAGCGCCCATCGGTGAGATTCGAAACCCCACCGTTACCCGCACTTTAGCCGAGATGCGCAAAATCATAAATGAACTCGTAAAACGATATGGCAAACCTAAATACATCCGTATCGAAACCGCCCGCGATTTGAAAAACACCAAAAAAGAGCGCGAAAAAATATGGAAGCACAATCGCGATTTAGAAGAAGTCCGAAATAAAATCAGAGAAAAACTACAAAGTCAAGGTGTGAATAATCCTACCAATGATGACATTGAACGATACATGCTGGCAGATGAGTGTGGTTGGACCTGCCCCTATACAGGGAAACCCATTAGTGTAGGGGCACTATTCTATGAATCCCAGTTCGATATCGAACATATCATTCCTTTGAGTCGTTGCCTCGATAATTCCTTCAAAAACAAAACGCTCTGCTACCACGACGAAAACCGAAACCGCAAACATAACAAAACCCCCTATGAGGCTTATGGCCATGAGGAAACCCGATGGGAAGAAATACTAACGCGAGTGCAAAAATTTACAGGCAATTATGCTAAAGAAAAACTAAGAAGATTCCAGTTAGAAGGTGAGAAATTAGAAGAATTCATAAACCAATTTTCTGCTTCTCAGTTAAACGATACCCGATATGCTGCAAGAGAAGCAGTCGCTTATTGTTCATTACTGTACGGAAGTGAATATAGAAAACATGTATTCTCCGTTCAAGGACCCACGACATCAGTTATCCGTCGCATGTGGAATTTGAATAAAATTTTAGGTAGCCCCGAGAAAAATAGAGAAGACCATCGCCAGCATGCTATTGATGCTATCGTAGTTGCATTGACCTCACCCCGATTGATTAAAAATATCTCCGAGCAGGCAGAACGGATTCCCAAAGACGAACGTAAACACGACCGCTGGTGGCGATTTATTGCTCCCCCGTGGGAAACCATATTCAACGATGCCTACGAAAAGGTGCATAATATCATCGTTTCCCATCGGCCTGAACGCAAAGTTAGCGGACGCCTCCACGAAGAAACCAATTATAGCCCACCCAAACCGAGCGAAAAAGAAGGCGAGACCGTAGTACATGTGCGAAAAGCCTTAAATAATATAACAAAAAAAGAAATCGAGGCTATTGTCGATAAAACGGTCAGAGAAACTGTAGAGAAAAGATTAAACGAGCTGGGAATAGACGACCCCAAAAAAGCATTTGCGGACCCCAAGAATTATCCACTCATGCCTAATAAAAAAGGATTACACATACCCATTCGCCATGTCCGCGTCCGAAAAGTTATGTCCGTGTTTCCGGTGGGTGAGAGGGAACGCGTTCGTTATGTCGCCACCGATGAAAACCATCATCTCGAGATATTCGAAACAAAAGACAAAAAAGGCAAAACCATCTGGGAAGGCAATGTCGTCAGCATGTTCGAAGCCATGCAACGGAAAAAACGAGGAGAACCCGTTATTCAGAAAAAACTCATTCGTGACGGTAAAATCGTAGAAGATGCTAAATTCCTATTCAGCCTCTGCAAAGGAGATATAGTCTATATGAAGGATGATAAAGATGTATTTAATTATTATAATGTAACTACTATTTCTGAATATGAAAATGGTACAAAAATTATATTCTTTATGCCTCATTATTTTGCTAAAAAGCCTAAGTCATGGGTTGGATATACCGCAGTTCCAAATAAATTACAACAAAAAGAAGCTCAAAAATGTTCCATTAATGTATTAGGGGAGGTTCAGTTAGCTCATGACTGAGCATATCATCGACCTTTCAGAGGAGGGAGGTCGATTGAAAATTGATTTGGAACGATTAGCCATCACACAGGGAGAGAAAGAGACCTTTATACCTCTTCATGAGGTTGCGATAGTGATTGTTTCTCATCCCGCAGTGAGTTTGACCCAGCCTGTTCTGGCTGGCTTGATGAAGCATGGAGCAGTATTCATTACATGTGATGAGAAACGGATGCCCATCGGGATGATGTATCCCCTTGTAGGACACCACCTGCAGATGGAACGCCTGCATTACCAGATATCCGCATCTCTCCCTATACGAAAACGAGCGTGGCAACAAATCATAAAAGCAAAGATTTATGCACAGGGGAGACTTCTTCTGGAACTTTATGGAGATGACAAAGGTCTTATTCCTATGGCAGAACGGGTCCAATCCGGTGACCCGGATAATGTCGAAGGATTAGCCAGCCGTAAATACTGGCGGTTTTTGTTTCCACCTAAATTTAAGTTTCATAGAAATCCTGAAGCAGGTGGTATCAATGCCCTGCTAAATTATGGCTACGCCGTTCTGCGAGGAATGACTGCTCGTGCCATCGTATCAGCGGGTTTAAATCCCAGCATCGGTGTGCATCACCACAATCGATATAACCCTTTTTGTCTGGCAGATGATTTAATGGAACCGTATAGACCCCTCGTTGATTTTGCAGTTGTCCAATTTATAAAAGACAAAGACACCTTTGTCGAACTCAACAAGGAAGCAAAACAATACCTTATTCAGAGTTTGTTAAAAAAATATAAACTAAAAGACGAAGAACGAACCCTGTTTGATGTTATATCTCGAACGACTGTCTCTTTATGCCATATGTTTGAGGAGAAAAGTAAAAATCTGGTAATAGCAGAAATTCTTTAGATACATATATGAGTGAGCATCATTCGTGAAAAAAATCCGCGAATGTTCAAAAACAGGAAATACATCCATGAGTAAAAAGCAAAAAGAGAAACAAGAAGTACAAACATCAGGATATAAGAGTATGTGGATGATAGTTATGTTTGATTTACCCGTTGGAACGGCAGAAGAGCGTCGCTCTGCCTCACAGTTTCGTAATCTACTTCTAAAACAGGGTTTCTCGATGCTCCAGTTCTCTGTGTATGGGAGATATTTTCCAACAGAAGAATCCAGCGAAGTATATAAAAAAAGAATTCACCAAAGTGTCCCACCTCATGGTGAGGTCCGAATACTATACATCACAGATAAACAGTTTGAAAAAATGGAAATTTTCCTTTCAAAAAAGCGCAAAAAAGTGGAAGAACCACTCTCTCAACTTTTACTTTTTTAACGAAAAAAAACTCCCATTTTTTTGTGTTTGAAGGGTTTATAAATTTAATATTATAGCAGAGCGAGCATTCCCTTCAAAACATAGCCATTGACCTTCAATATATTCAATTTGTTTAATTATAGCAGAGCGAGCATTCCCTTCAAAACATAGCGTCCCAGAAACT
>CALLRP010000010.1 GCA_938014335.1 uncultured bacterium | reverse complement strand
CCGTGCATCCATTAAGTTTGATAACACTGTGGAATGAATATCCGCTACACGAAAACACTGGTCATTTTCAATAATTAAATCATCTAAAAATTCTTTTCCTTCTTCACTCAACCCGATTTTATCCGCACCGGCACGCAGTTTCGCTAATATAAGTCCATTACCGTGGATAGCATTTAGATAGTAGACGAGGCTTTTTTCCAGTGCGAAAAGATTAATAAGATAACGGTTCTCCAAAGAACGGTTAATACGATATTCCACTTCTTCTGCAACCATATTAATAACTTTAAGGTGTTCAATAAAGTGGAAAATGCAATTATATATAACTCGAAGGATTATGTCCGGTGCGGATAATAAACCTGTCTGGGGTTTATTAGAAAACAAGGGCGTATCTTCACTGGAAATAATTATTACTTTATTCTTAAATAGAAACAATCCAATAGAAATTATCTTAAAGTGGTATGCATCTTCTGCGGAATAGTTTTTGGGCTTTTTTATAATAAAAGCGATGTGATTTTGTTCATATTCAACACGGGCAAGTTCATCGGGGTCAAGGGCGGAATTTAATGTATGTTCATCTATTTCTAATTTATCAACGAGTTGTTTTTTTTCTTCAATAGTCGGTTGGATATAAACTTCAATAATAGATTCTTTTTCTTCCGGGATTTCAACAATTTTCCCTTGACTGATATTATAAAATTTCCGCATAACTATTCCCTTCTACTTTTATTTCATGAACAAATTTAGTCCATGGGTGGTAGTTCCTTCTGTTATTATTTAGTTTTGAGCGTATCCCCTACCCTACGATATAGTAAGAGACATAATTATAACTCTTTTCAACAATTTTCTTCAAAATATGTGTTTTTTTGAAAAGCGATCTTTAATTTGGTTTAATAGGCTTTTAAAGCTACCCACCACTTTCTTTAAATAATTTAAGGGATTATAACCGTATTCTTTTCGTTCGGCGGCCAAACTTTCTTGTTTTTCTTTCCACAATTTATACAAATTCATTAATGCATCTCTAAACTCTTTTGCGGATTGAAACCTTTCTTCAGGATTACAAGCAGTGGCTTTATCTAAAAATTCATCACATTCTTTTGGCAAATCAGGCTTTAATTTAGAAAGTTTGTCCCCCGGTTGAGGCCTTCTGCCCACAAGCATTTCAAAGAACATAATACCTAAGGGGTAAATATCGGCTCTCTTATCTACTCCCGCTGCATTTTTTCTTTGTTCAGGTGCGGAATATTGAATTTTCCCTAAATTAGCTCCAACCATCGTTAAAGGAGTTTGATCATCCATAAGTTTCGCCAAACCAAAATCCATCAGACGAACAGACCCATCTCGACACACCATTATATTGTCAGGCGAAATATCTCTATGAATGGTAATCTTATGAGCATGCTCTAACGCATCCGCAATTAAAGCAAGGATACGAACCGTATTGTTGAAAGAAAGCGGTCCTTTTTTTATGATCCAATCACGGACACTTCGCCCATCTACATACTCCATTGTGTAGAATAGTTGTTCTCCCTCAATTTGGGCGTCAAATATTTTCACAATACAGGGGTGATCTAATTGACGAACCGCTTCTACCTCACGAAGGAATCGTGCAATTGCCCTTTGATTATGTTGGTACTGGGCTCTCATTAATTTCAAAGCTAATCTTTGATTTGTTTGTCTATCTTGCACCAGAAAAACTTTACCCATTCCCCCTCTTCCTAATGGTTTCACAACTTCGTATCTATCTGCAATTATATATATTTCTTGCTCCTTTTGGGATGGGGGCTCTTTTGTCTCCAATGTATATCTCCTTCTTAGATGACTTTTTGGATAGCCTTCCTGTTATTATAATACCATTAGTATCTTGTAAACACCCAAATTTAAAACTCATATGGATTTTAGTTCTGCACGAAAATCAATGGTTGAATACCAACTACAGGCTCGAGGTATTCAGGACGCCGATGTTCTTCGTGTCATGGGAAAGGTTCCTCGTCACCTTTTCCTCCCAGAAGAATTATGGAATTACGCTTATGAGGACCACCCTTTAAGTATTGGCTGGGGACAAACGATATCCCAGCCTTATATGGTGGCTATTATGACCGAATTATTAAATGTCCGACCGTCAGATAAAGTATTAGAGGTTGGAACGGGCTCGGGTTATCAAACTGCTATCCTGGCAGAACTGGCTCATTATGTTGTCAGTATAGAGCGGATTAAAGAACTGGCAGAAGGCGCAGAACAAAGATTGAAAGATTTGGGGTATTCAAATATAAAAGTAATATGTGGAGATGGTTCGTTAGGCTATCCAAAGGAAGCGCCTTACGATGCTATTATTGTTACAGCAGGGAGTCCTGAGGTCCCCGACTCATTAAAAAAGCAATTAAACGAAGGGGGAAGACTTGTTATCCCTGTTGGAGGGACTAATCTTCAAGTTTTACTCAAAATTATCAAAAAAAAGGATGACTATTTAATTGAAAAACATACTTCGTGTATTTTCGTTCCTCTTATTGGTAGCGAGGGATGGAAAAGAATGGCTGATAATTAAAGTATGCACGGATACTCCCATATAGGTTAAAATATATACATCTCTTCTCCTTATAATAGATATTATAATTTAACCCTGTCGGGGAAGCTGAAAGAATCAACAAAGAGATCATGAACCAGGAATATATAAGAAATTTTTGTATTATTGCTCATGTAGACCATGGGAAATCTACATTAGCAGACCGTCTTTTGGAATATACTAAAACGGTTAACGAACGAGAATTAAGAGAACAAACTCTCGATATGTTAGATATTGAACGAGAACGGGGAATTACCATAAAAGCAGTATGTGTCCAGATGCAATATCAACGAGAAAATGGGGAACAATATACACTTCATTTGATTGATACACCCGGCCATGCTGACTTTTCTTATGAAGTATCTCGCGCCCTTGCTGCATGTGAAGGAGCCTTACTTCTTGTGGATGCTACTCAGGGCGTTCAGGCTCAAACTCTTGCTCATGCATATAAAGCAGTAGCCCAGGGATTAGAAATTATTCCTGTCATAAATAAGATTGATTTACCCAGTGCCGATGCGGAAGATACACGCCGCCAAATTGAAGAAGTATTGGGTTTAGACGCTTCCGAGGCTATCTTAGCCAGTGCAAAAACAGGCATTGGAACAAAAGAAATTTTAGAGAGCATTATTCAGAATATACCCTCTCCAAAAGGAAAACCCAATGCATCTCTCCGTGCCTTAATTTTTGACGCAAAATATGATACTTATCGCGGTGTCGTCGTTTATTTAAGAGTGGTAGATGGGACCCTTCAAAAAGGGCAGAAAATTCTTTTCATGTCTACCGGTGTTAAATATGAAGTAGATGAAGTAGGGATTTTCACCCCCAATATGCGACCTAAAACGACATTATCCACTGGTGAAGTAGGATATATGATTTGTAATATTAAAAATATCAAAGACACAAAAATAGGGGATACGGTTACAGATGCTATTCACCCCGCAGACCAACCGCTACCCGGCTACGAACATGTTAAACCTGTAGTGTTTTGTGGTATGTATCCCGCTGTTTCGCAGGACTATGACGAATTAAGAGATGCTTTAGATAAATTGGCACTCAACGATGCTTCTTTTGAATATAAACCCGATAGTTCCGATGCATTAGGGTTAGGTTTCCGTCTGGGGTTCCTGGGACTCTTACACATGGAAATTATTCAAGAAAGACTGGAACGAGAGTTTGGATTAAACCTCGTCATGACCATGCCCAATGTGGCATATAAAGTGTTGAAAACAGATGGAGAAGAAATTATTGTTCAGAAGGCATCCCAAATGCCACAACCTAGTGAAATCGAAGTGATTGAAGAGCCCTATATTGAAGCCGATATTATCTGTCCTGTAGAGTTTTTAAGTGCGGTTATTGATTTGTGTAAAAAGAAAAGGGGAATTCATGTCAAAGTAGATTATCTCGATGCGAAACGATGCCTCGCAGTTTATCAACTACCCCTCGCGGAAATCGTAGTTGATTTTTATGATAAACTCAAAACGTGCACACGCGGTTACGGTTCGTTAGATTATACTATTATCGGGTATCGTCCCGGTGATTTAGTTAAATTAGATATCCTTATTAATAATGACATTATAGATGCACTCTCTGTAATAGTTCATAAGGACCACGCTATATACATGGGTAGAGCATTAGCCAGTAAATTAAGGAAACTTATTCCTCGCCAACAGTTTGAGGTAGTTATTCAGGCAGCTATCGCCCGTAGAATTATTGTTAGAGAAACAATAAAACCCATTCGTAAAGATGTATTGGCAAAATGTTATGGCGGAGATATAACTCGAAAGAGAAAACTTCTGGAAAAACAAAAAGAAGGCAAGAAACGGATGAAACAAATTGGAGTTGTAGAGGTACCTCAAGAAGCATTCATGGCTCTACTGAAAGTAAATGAAGAAGCTGAATAGGAATATAGTCAAGTGGTAGACCCCAATCTAATCCCTGATGAAAAATCTTCTTCACTTATAGAAGAAAATGTAGAAAAATCTATTAAAAAAAATAGTCTTTTTATAAATATGCTCCAATCTATAACAGGACCATGGACCAAACGAAATCTGATTGAGTGGGTTATTATCATCGGAAGTGTCATGTTCATCAAAGGTTGTATCTTTGACCAGTATCTCATACCAAGTGGTTCCATGGAACCTACATTACACGGCGGGAACCTATTTACAGGAGACCGTGTCCTTGTAAATAAAACCATTTATGGCATACGGATACCCTTCACTACTATCCGTCTTTATACATGGAATAAACCCCAAAGATGGGATATTGTTGTATTTAAATGTGTTGATAAAAAATCTGAACATTCTACCTTGATTAAAAGGGTTGTGGGACTCCCCGGAGAAAAAATACGCATTCGGAATGGAAAAATTTTTGTAAATGGGGAATTAATCCATTTCCCTCCCTCCATGCCACCTCATATTTATTATTTGAATGATGAAGATTTAATTTATCAATACAAAACCAATCCTGACCCAAGGGCTAAAAAATTTATTGAAGAAATGAGAAAAAAATATCCTTACCGATACGGCTGTGTTGATGAAGAAATTTACACCGTAATTCCTGAAGGATATTATTTTCTTCTTGGAGATAATAGCCTTAATAGCGTGGACAGTCGAATTTATGGCTGGGTCCCAGAAAATCATATAATAGGCAGAGCATTTGCAATTTGGTGGCTTCCAAACCGATGGAGGGACTTTACGGGTTTTTCTGCTACATTATGGGGGAAAACATTATTATACATCGTTCCTACTTTGATAATTTTTCTTCTTGTTGTATACATACATATGAACAGAAAGCGTTCCATTACTTAACTCAATATCGAGAAAGTTATATAAAGGAAAAATTAAAATGGCAAAACAACAAAACAAACAGGAAAAAGGAAATATAAGCGTGATAAGTCAGATTGTTCGCTTTTCAGGCGTAATTACAATTCTTATCGGTATGTATATTATCTATCGCAGTAATCAAGCCCAACCGGAGCCGTCAGAACCTTTATGGTGGGTTGGTTTAGGACTATTTGTTTTAGGGCTTCATCTTTTCTTTTTTAGTAATATGCCCAAACAACAGATTTATGAATGGCTCAAAAGCGAAAGTATTGCATTAGGATTAGCCTTACTCATTCGCTGGCCTATCGCAGAACCTTATAGAATTCCATCCAGTTCTATGGAACCCACTTTACATGGAGATTTCAGCTTTGGAAAAGGAGACCGCGTATTCGTTAACAAGTGGATTTATGGTGTTCGCTTTCCTTTCTTAAATAAAAGAATATGGTATGGTAAAAAACCGCAACGCTGGGAAATTGTAGTGTTCAAAACAGTAGAGCCCGATGCAAAACATAAAACTTTAGTCAAAAGAGTGGTCGGACTACCCGGTGAACACGTTCATATTGAAGGGGGAAAAATTTATATTAATGGGAAACCTTTAGAATTACCCCCTGATATGCCGGATATTTATTACACATCAGGCCCTGTAGGGATAGGAGGTATGGAATATGGAATTCGGACAGAAGATAAATACTCAAAAATACCTGAGAATTGTTATTTTGTATTAGGGGATAATAGTGCTTATAGCCGTGATGGTCGTTTCTTTGGCTGGGTACCGAATGAACATATCGTGGGGAGAGTAAGTTGTATCTGGTGGCCCCCCTCTCGCTGGAGAGATTTCACAGGGTTTAGCAAGACATGGTGGTGGAAAACACTGTGTATATTAACATTCATATTTGCAGTTATACGATTATTCTTTGCTCGTTCGGTTGTGTGGTATGCATGGAAAACCGACAAGTTATATCATTATATAGTAAATCAGTTATCTTATGGTCTAAGATTACCCTTTACTAAAATATGGCTTTATACATGGAAAAAACCTCAACGAGGAGATATTATTGCATATCTTACACCCAAAGGGGTTAATGAAATACCCTCTGATTTGGTTCTTTGTGGCATAGTGGTAGGTCTTGAAGGAGATAAGGTTTTAATACAGGATAATACCGTTTTAGTCAATGGGAAAGAATTAACGGAGACACTATGGCCATTAACTCATTTAAACACAATTTACTCCAATCGTAAAGCAACTTATGGCTTCTTGAAGGATAAAGACCATAGTGTTGTCCCTGTTGGAAATGTGTTTGTCATCTGGGATTTTCCCCAAAACGAGATGGAAACGGCTATAGATAGTCGATTAATAGGGTGGATACCTGAAAGCAATATTCTTGGAAAGGTATCTTTTATCTGGTGGCCTCTCTCACAATGGAAAAAGATATAGTTACAAATTGACTTTATAAATTTCTCCAAATTTGCTTTTCAGGTAATGAAGATACGGATGGGGAGAAATATCCGAGCCGGATATATTTTTCACTATATCTCGTGAGCATAACCTCCGCCCTATTCTAAATATACGCTCTTTCAACCAATCACGAAGAGGAAGAAAATCTCCACGAATAATCATCTCTGATAGGTTCATCTCACTTTTCATTTTATCTGCAATCTGTGCAGAGTATAAATTCCCAAGCGTGTAACTCGGAAAATAACCAAAACTTCCATGTGCCCAGTGGATGTCTTGTAAACAACCCTGAGCATCATCGGAAGGATAATAACCGAATAGAGATTTAAAAAGACTGTTCCAATATTCAGGAATTTCTGCTACGGACAATTTCCCTTCGATTAAATGCTTTTCTATTTTATATCGGAGAACAATATGCAGGTTATATGAACACTCATCCGCTTCTACACGGATACAATTAGGTACTACACGGTTAACTTCTTTGTATATTTGTTCCGGAGTTATGTCCTTTAAATCTAAAGGGAAATATTCCTTAAGAATTGGCACAAGAAACACACAGAAAGGATAACTTCTACCTACGATATTTTCCCAGAACCTTGATTGTGATTCATGAATACCTAACGAGGGGGCTTGTGCTAACCATGTACTTCGGTCTTCTTGACGAAATCCCTGCTCATACAATGCATGTCCTCCTTCATGAAGTGAACTAAAAATACCTGAGAATAAATTGTGAGGATTGAGCCGTGTAGTAATTCGAACATCATACATATCAAAATTTGTTGTGAAGGGATGAACAGAACGGTCTTGCCTACCTGAATTAAAATCAAATCCTATAGCAGTTAGTAAACGCAGGGTTATATTCCATTGCTTTTCTACATCCCAGAATTTACCTTCGAAAATAGATTTTCCCATGTCTTGTTGAAGAACACTTTGATAAATTTTTGATTGTTCTATCTCCAAATCATGCAAAAGAATATCTAATGTCTGTGTATCTACTCCTCGTTCATAGTCTTCTAATAAAGCATCATAGGGAGAATTTATATACCCTAATAATTCTGCTCTTTCCCCACATAGATTTATAATTGTTTCTAATGGGGATTTGAATATCGAAAAATCCGATTTACTGCGTGCCTCTACCCATGCATGATATGCCTTACTCCTCGCTTCGGCAAATTTTCCTATCCATGCCTCGGGAATTTTAATAGCACGCTGATAATCATACATCGCTTCTTGAACTATAATTTTGTCATCAGAGGAGAGATTTTCATTATGTTCCAAGAAATAAGATAATTCTTCTCCCAGGGATGGGTTTGTTTCTAATTTGTGTATCATCTCTGCTATTAGTTTTAATTGTTGTCCTCTACTTTCTGCCCCTCCCGGAGGCATATTCACCTCTTCATCCCATTGTAATAAAGCAAAAACAGCACGGAGATTTAGAATTTCAGACAACCGCTCTTTTAAATTTAAAAACCGTTTTTCTTGGCTTATCATATTGATATTCCTTGAATTCTCTATTCGTTATCAATTAGATGCGGGTATAGATGCGTCTTCTATTTGTTTTTGATATTTTTCTAATTTTTGTTTGACTTCTTCATTCTTCGGATCGAGTACAGTTGCCCGCCTCCATTCTGCAATAGCCCTCTTTATATCTCCCTTCAAAAAATACGCATCTCCTAAATGGTCACGAAGTACTGCATCATCTGTCTCCATTTTATAAATTGCTTTTCGAATGTATTCTATCGCTTTATCTGCATTCCCCTGACGGTAATATATCCAGCCTAAACTATCTAAATAGAAAGGATTTTCCGGATCTATCTTTAAAGCCCGCCGAATGAGATTTTCTGCCTCTGTTAATTTCACATTCTTATCCGCATATAAATACCCTAAAAAGTTAAGTAGTTCCGCATTTTCGGGGTCCAATTCAATACATACTTTTAAATGTTTCTCGGTATTTTCAAAATGCTTTAATTTGTCATAACAAATAGCGAGATAATAATTAACCCATAAATTTTTATCATGCTCCTGTAGTAATGGTGTTAATATTTTAATGGCTTTTTCTTCTCGTTCGGAAACCATTAGGATTCGAGACCATATCAAACTTAAAGCCAGTGAATTTTTCTCCTCTGCTAATGTCTCAATTTGCCCTTCAAACCAACCAGAAACAATCCCTGCCCCAAAATTGCTCCAAATGGCATTTACAAAATCATTACACTCTGTATCTACTGTCTCTACAAAATCATCTATCGTTTCCAAAATTACCCCATAATCATTTTTATTTGAAAGTTTCAACGCCAAAATATGTAGTACTTTACTAATCAATGGATACTCATTTACGGGAAGGAGCGACATTGCCTTTAAATTATCACCATTTCGTATAAGGAAGAAAGAAACCAGCAATCTCTGGAGGGGTGAAATCTCCTGAGAAGAAATGATCTTTTTAGCGATTTCAGAGGCTTGTAAAATTTCTCCGACACGGCTATAAACTCCTAATAAAACTTCCCACCCTTTAATATCTTCCGGTTTCTTTTGTAAATACTGTTCGAGAGACTTCACTGCATTTGGGATTTGGTTTTCATCAATATACAGCAATGCAAGAATATAATGAGCACGTATCATTCGTGGATCTAATTTCAATGCCGTTTCTAATTCAACTATGGCTAACGGATTATTTTTTATACGTGCATAGGTTAAACCTAACTGATAATGCAACAAAGCACTATTCGGCCTTTTCTCTATCATTCTTTTATAAATATCAATCGCTGCGACTAAATCATTAGTATCTTCTTGTAGTTCAAGCAAAGCACTGTAACCTAAAACATCTTCAGGATTTAATTCTATAGCTTTCTGAAAAGATTCTACTGCTTCATCAATCCTCCCCAAACGATGATATAATTCCCCACGCATTAAATAAAGTGAAGGTAATTTTTTTTCTTTTTGGATTACTTTATCTACACTTGCTAACGCCTCTTCGTATCTTTCTGCCATAAGATAGAGACGAATTAACCTTACCCATGGGGTGCTTGCAGAAGGGTCATATTTCAATACTTCCTCTAATTCTTGGATTGCTTTGTCCGTATCCCCTTTTCGATGATAAATCATTGCAGAGAGATAATGAGCAAGCGATTTCCCTTTAAGTTGTGTTTTCGAGTTGTCCAATCCCAATTTTAAATCTACATTTAAATTCGATGTCGAAACCTGACAATTTGCGATGAAAAATAAAAGGGGTAGTAAAAAAAATATTTCTTTCTTAAAAAATTTCATATCATTTAAATTCCTTTTGGATTTATTTTAATCAGGAAATAAATTGTCTATTTTTTGCGTAAAAGGAGCAAAACTGAACCGATGTATTGGAGAAGGTCCTAATTTTTCTATCGCTACTAGATGTTCTTTTGTTCCATATCCTTTATGTTTTGCAAATCCATATCCCGGGTATTGTTTATCATACTCCTTCATTATTCTATCTCTTGTCACCTTTGCAATTATACTCGCCGCACCTATAGATATAGAGCGCTGGTCGCCTTTGATAATTTTCCATGCAGGACACGGGAAACCTCTAATCTCATATCCATCAATCAAAAGTAAATCGGGTTTATTTTTTAGTTTAAATACTGCTTCTGTCATTGCACGAATATTCGCTGATTGAATTCCTATTTCATCAATTATCTTATTACTAATAACTGAAATACCTATATCATGCTCTTCGGACATAAGTATATCAAATAATTCTTCTCTCTTTCTTTCCGTTAGTTTTTTAGAGTCATCAATACCATCTACCTCTGAATATAAAATCACTGCACATGCTACAATAGGACCTGCTAACGGTCCTCTTCCTGCTTCATCTACCCCCGCAATATAAACGAATCCTTGTTCTTTCCCTTTTTTTTCGAAAAAATATTTGTCAAATATGCTTAATTCTTTGTCCATTAATAATAGATTTACCTATTTGGATACATTTTAAATAAAATATCATACCTCTTTAAAAATACTCGAGGCGAGCATGTCATCTGACATTCTCGCCTCAAATTAAAACAAATTAAATTTCAAATATTAGATACCCGGAGGTAACAAATGTCCATAGGACAATGTTGTCTTACTTCCATCAGGATTTACGATGGTCACGAAATTGGTATTGGCACCCTGAACATCATTCGGTCCACCAATCCATTCAATGGTTGCGGAACCATTCTTTTTCGTGTCAACGATACCAACACCCGGAATCGGTGTATTCTCATTAGGGCTGATGGGTCTGTCAGGCACCAATACACCCTGACCACCTTCCATACCACCGTTCTGACCACCCGCTGTTGGGTCGGGGTCATATGCACATGGACGGAACGCTAATGCTGACCTTGGTGCAATGGTGAAACTGTTATTGGGTGGGAAAGGACCCAACATTACACCATCTGCATTGTAGTAAGTAATGTAGCATACCAATGTTGTATCCACATTACTCTTCAAATAGACCAGGTTCGTGGCGCCACTCTTTTTTCCTGGCAAACCATTATATTGCGGAGCATTATCCGAGAACCATGGAATTGCCAAAGAGCTTGCAAATGCCACTCCGGTGCCAACCAAAATTAACAATGCGGCGAAACTAAGTCTTCTCATCTTTTCACCTCCTCTCGTTGGAGTTTTTCCTAAACCTTTGTCATGTTCACTTCACATGACACTGTTTAGTTTTTTATTCAATTTTCACTATATAGTTTATACCACAAACCAGTTTGGTTTGTCAAGTCAAATTTCATAAAATTTTAAAAAATTTTATTCCCGAAAAAAACAAACAAAATCAATTTAAATAACCAAGATTCTCTAATGTTTCCCTTACCTCTTCGGGAATATCTTTTCTTAAATATTCCTCTTTTCCCTTAGTGGGATAATGAAGAACCCAAAAATAGACCTGTTCTGATTTCAAATCATTTAACATATCAGACTTTGTTTTCGTTCCCTTGTAATTTGAAGAAAAATAAAAAACAATTTCTTTTTCATCTTGAATGACTTGATATTCCGATGGATAAATCCAATCGACATTTCTTTGTAAATAAATAAACAATTCGTGTTCGTTTTGTGAGGGAATAATTTGAAGAATTGCAGATTTTTCTGTTCCTAAGTTTGAAGGTATAAAAATGGACCCCACCAATTCTGTAGGTGCAAATCTATCATTTTGGGGACGGAATACACATGATTGCGTTTTTATATTCAATATAGGTACTGTAGATCTTATCTTTATATTCCCAGCGAAAAATGAATCAGCATTTTGAAAACACAACCACCAACCTTCTTCTTTTAATCCAAACTGTTTCATAAGGAGATGTTCCATCTCCCTGGCAATTTTAGGTTCACGGGAAATTATATTTTTATATTCTGCCATGGGCTGGGTTAAGTCGAACAAATTCCTCTTACTTCTTTTTATATCCTCCAAAAATTTATAATCCCCTTTTACAATAGCCTTCATATCGATACCCGAATCTGAAGAAAATACATATTCCCGAATTTTTCCATCGCCTTCTAATAATGAGATTAATGAAAGTCCATCCGTCGGGGGACCTTCCTGTTCGTTTACCAAACTTAATATCGTCGGGACAATATCCTCTAAAATCACTTTTCCCCTCACCCGCTGTCCCGCATATTTCTGATTAGGGAATTTTATCATCATAACACAACGCATACTCTCTTCATATACATTTTCATGACCATACAATTCGTGTTCCCATAATGATTCCCCATGGTCCGAAACAATTGCAATAAATGCTGAATTATATAAATTTTCTTTCTTCAAAAAATCAAAAAAATCCCCCAATGCACAGTCCACTTTATATACACAATCATCATATAATGCCCTATTATATTCAATTTGCTCCTCTGTCGGAATTATATCCCCATTTATCGAATACCGTAAAAAAAGGGTGCCCGCTGGAATATCTTGGCAATTTTCTGGATAAATTATGTTTGGTTTTTCCATACCACGAGAAAATACCTTGTACTCTTCATCTTCTGCATCATAGAGTAAGTCATTATATGCAGTGGAATGCACATCGTAATTATGAAGAAAAACAAAGAGATTTTTACTTTTAGATTTTTTTATCCATTCTTTTGCTTCTTCATGAACCTCAAAAACAGACCTCCTATCCTGGGCTCCCCCTTTTTCCATATCAGGAACTGAAAAATAATCCATACCTCTTGAAAATCCCCGTGATGGGATAAACCACCACAAAAATCCTGTAAATCCAGCTGTCAAATAACCGTTCTTTTGCAACATCTCTTGCACCGTAATCACATCCGACCGTAAATCAATATTCTTTGTCATCCCATGGTTCTCCGGAAATTTCCCCGTTAACAAGCTCATATGTGCCACAGGAGTAAATGTCTGCGTCGTATAGGAATTCTCAAACACAACTGCATCTTTTGCAAATGCATCTAGACGAGGACTGGTCGGCAAATGATAACCATAAGGCAACAAATGGTCAGGCCTTAGTGTATCACATGAGATAATAAAAATAGGGATATTTGATTTCATCTCTTCCCTCGTATGATTGATAAGCATGGGATTGCCCCAAACTACATAATCTCCTATGGAATTTTTCAAAGGGTCTACTTGAAATATAAACTTCACCGTCTTATTTGAATATCTCGAAATATCAATTTCCATTCGTTTCCATTGCCGTTCCTCTTCACGTTCCAGTGGACGCATATCCATTTGAAAAATCTCTTCCCTTTTTAATGTTAATTTGTCCTCAATTAAAATCTTAAATCGAGCTCCATCCGAAACCCATTCTTCCCTTTTCGATTTTCTCCGAAACGGCCCTATGTTCGGATTATAAATCCCTGTATAAAATAATAATCGGCTTTCCTCTTTTATTTCTTTATCTATTTCTACTTCTCTGCCCCATAATACATCCATACACACCCCCCCAATCGTTATTTGCCTTGCTACTGGCTCCTTATATGGCACGAACCCTATCCTTTTTAAATTTACTTCGTTACTCTCACTCTCTATATCCCTTACCTCAAAATACAATGCATCCGTTACATCAAATATAGGATTATTCCTATCCGGAAACATCAGTGTAAAAGTATATATGTGGGGTTTCCCATCTATAATTAACGGGTCTCCTCCACAAGGATAATATACCTTATCTCCCGTTTTTGCACTTTTCCAACCCCACCACAGTTCTTTCCCAATCTCCGCCTCAAGCTCCACTGTAAGATACTTATAATTTCCCAAATCTATTGCTCCCTCATAGATAAAAACAACCCTTTTTGCATCTTTATAATACTCCTTCTTTAATTGATTAGATGCTAATGTCAACTCTTGCACACTTTCCCTTTTACCCCAAAAATCCTCCGAAAATCGATACATATCTGTTTCGCCACTCACATAGTTTCCTAAACATAAAAACAACACAACAAAAAACAAATGGCTGTTTACTGAAACTGCTATTTTTTTCATCTTAATTCATTTATACTCATTATTAATTATGCTATTTAGTTATCTTTTAAAGTAAATATTAATTATATAAATAAGATATTTTTAGATATCTACAATTAACACATACGCAAACATATTCTAAACATTGTTTCTACCAACCTTGCTTCTTTCTCATAGCCAATATTTTCCCAATATAATAAAGTCTCTCCAAATAAATCATAAATATTTCTAATAAATAGATTTTTTAGTCATTAAACAATTGAAATTTAAAATAATAGGAACAATAAAATCTTATTTTGAAAATATTTTATGAATTAACTCTTTTAAATTTTCAAACTGATACGGTTTCTGGATATACGCCGTGAACAAATCGGTTTTAATCTTCACATTGATTTGTTCCTGAGGATAGCCACTGGTCAAGATGATAGGGATTTCCCCCTTAACTTTCCTTATTTCCTGACATGCTTCAAAACCATTTAAATGAGGCATCGTTAAATCTAAAATAACACATTGAATAGTATCCTTGTGTTTATTAAAAATGTGAACGGCTTCTCTTCCGTCTACTGCAGAGAGTACCTCAAAACCTAAATATTCTAACATTCGTTGAGTAATGGCTCTAACAGTATCCTCGTCCTCGGCTAATAATAACTTGCCTTCATATTTGCATATTTGCTGTTCTTCAGTAAAAAGGGTCTCTTTCTCTTCCATCCATTCAATTGCGGGCAGGAATATCTTGAATGCCGTTCCCTTGCCCTTTTCAGAATACACTTTTATCCCACCCTGATGACTTTTCACTGACCCTAAGACAGAAGATAATCCCAATCCCCTACCAGTAAATTTTGTAGAATAGAAAGGCTCAAAAATGTGTTTCTTTGTTTCTTCATCCATTCCACATCCTGTATCCACTACTTCAAGCACAACATACAAACCTTCTTTAAGTTCCCCAGGTAAGAATAAAGTATCCAAATACTTGCTATCACATACTACAGCTGATGTCCTTACAATGATAAGTCCACTCTTTTCACCAATAGCCTCATTTGCATTTATAACAAGGTTCATCATAACCTGCGAAAGTTGTGTGGTATCCCCTTCAACCAGAGGGAGCTGTTCCGCTAAATCTAATTTTAAAACCACCTTCTTGGAAATAGAAGATTTTATAATTTGAGTCATCTCATCAACCATTTTATTGATATTTACACGATTTGTTAAAAGTTTCTTCCTCCCCGCATAAGAAAGCATCTGTTGTGCTAATTCCGCCCCTTTTTTACCAGCAATAATAATACTATTTAAATAATCCCTTGCTGGTGAAATTTCTGGTAATTCGTGAAGTGCCAACTCTGCACTCCCTATCATTGCCATTAGTAAATTATTGAAATCATGAGCCACTCCACCCGCTAAAGTTTCCAAACTTTGTATTTTCTGAACTTGATGTATTTTCTCTTGCATTTGTTCCCGCTCCCGTTCGAACTTCTTCTGCTCACGAATATCAATCATTCCACAAATAATCCCATCATCGGGGTTGTCGGGATTTCTTAATGCCGCATTAATACGTATATCAATCAATTCCCCGTCTTTCCCTTTCCATTTTGTCTCTATCCAGTTCATTGTACACCCACTTAATCCTTCGTATAGTTCCTTGCCCACCCTACTAAATTCTTCATCCGATTCATAAAATTTTCTTGTGGAACTACCTACTATTTCTTCCTTCGCATAACCCAAAATTTGACATAACCGTTCATTACACCATTCTATTATCCGATTTCTTACAAAAATCACACCAAATGGTGCCGTTTGCATGATGCTATTTAATAACTGCTCATTCTTTTGGATTATATCCTTTGCCTTCTTTATTTCTGTTATATCCCCATAAGTTCCCAACACACCTATGATTTTTCCATCCCTATCTCGCAAAGGCACTTTACTCACTAATAAATATTTCACTTCACCGGTTGCACGGGTATGCTTCTCTTCAAAATTTAAAAGCGGTTCACCCGTTTCCATAATCTTACAGTCAATTTGTCGAAAACTGTCCGATTCCTCTTTTGTCCACGGTAAATCATAATCGGTTTTACCTATTACTTCCACAGGCACGGAACAGTTCGCATCTTTTGCAAATTGCAGGTTACACCCCAAAAATACCCCGTTCCTATCTTTCCAGAAAACGGCTTGTGGTATATTCTCAATAATTGTTTGAGTAAGTACTCTCTGGGCATCCCTTTCTTTCTGAATATTAACCAATCTGTCTATGTTTATCGCTACCTCAATACGAGCCATCTTCCCATTTTCCCAGGGGATAGCGAAATCAATACACTGAAAATAAGAACCCGTTCGTGTATTTTGAAACATCCAGACATGCGGAGGATTGGGTTCCCCCTTTTCATTCAAGAGTTTATCATTCGTACAAAAGGAACATACACAATTTTGTCCTGATTGCAAAACTTCATAACATCTCTTCCCTATAATGCTCTCTCCAAAAATTCTCTTTATGTATTCATTTACTGCTAATATTTCATAATTGTCCATATCCGCTACATATACAGCGGTATCAATCGCACTCATACTTTGAAACAACGGCTGTAGATCTGCAATAGTATAAAATTTTTTCTTTTCCCCGATTAAAATATCCTTTATTTCTTCCGCTCGATTTTTCCAATGATGTATTTCTTCAATTAACTCTTCCCTCGTTTTCTTGAAAAAATCTTCTAACTCCATTATCTAATCCTTTACTTCCGTTTACCATATCCTATTTGAATATAGTTATTATATATATACAAATCGTTAGAATAACAATCAAAATCATTGGGAAGCCATGAATCCTTATTTATTCATATTATTAAATATTTTTATAAATGGAACAAATATATGGATAGAACCATCCTGGGTCTCTACAAATCTTTCTCAGCCATCTCCTTCTTCCCATTATGAAGCACAACTCTTTTCTGCAAAGGGAGAAGAAGAATCATTCCAGGTTCATATTTCTGCGGATAAGTCAGACTTAATTAGTATATCCTGTACCTTTGATAAACTACCTGATGGGTTTCCAAATCCTTCACTATATCAAATCCTCCCTGTCCAGGGAGTACCTCTTCCCAAAGGAGGCATTGACCGAAGCCTTACATTTTTTGATATATTAAAACCTTTTCAAACTTGTAGCCTCTTAAAGGGACAAAAAACAGTTTTATGGGTAACCTTAAAAATCCCACGGAATATAAAATCAGGATTATATAAAACGGAACTACAAATCAACACGGAAAGAGAAAAACTAAAACGCATTCCTATTACCATAGAAGTTTTCGATTTTGAGATTCCCCAACTCTCTTCTTTGCCTGCAATCAGTTTTTTAGACTGGCAAATATTCTCGTTAACAAACCCGCAATTCACCGCAACGGATGAATTCTGGAAAAACTTTTTTAACTTCATACACGATAAACATCTTAATATTTCATTAGGGTCATATTTACAGAGTATCCACTCGGATAGTTTTCCTATTCCTGAGGTAATTTGGAAAAGTTACATTGATTCCTTAAAAGAGCAAAAATCGCAGACTTTTACAGACATAACCCCTCTTTTATTACCCCCGGGACCTTTAGAGACAATTCGTAACTTTCATCAAAAAGAAATAGAAATATTTAACAATATCAAAGGAATAAATAATCCGATGGCATTATGTTCCATTTGGTTTACACCTAAAGACAATAGTCTGCATGATTCTCTGAAAAGGTATTTAACCTCTATTTCAGAACAGTTACCTTTTGTAGCAAGGGTTTTATGTTCCCCGCCTCTCCCCCAATATAATTTTTATATAGACATATGGGCTTTGCCCTTTTCCTCTTTTTCGCCGAGACTGATGGAACGATTGACAAAAGGGCTGTCCATCGCCGATGAAAACACAATCCCCATCAAATCAGTTTCTGCTTCAACTACAGGCTTTATTCCCGGGTCTTATCCTGCTATCTTAAGTTCACCGTGGTATGCAACTGATGCTTGTCTTTATACGGGATGGTTATCATTACCTACTGAAAAAGAAAATAAAAACGAATGGCTGGAAATACAACTCAAAGAAAAAATAGTCGGAGAAAAAATAACCATCGTTTGGGGCCCGGGCCAAATCCCGCAATCAATAGATGTCCAGATTTCAAGAGATGGCTTTCATTTCTTAACATCCTCTGTAAATTGGAGGCATGTAGCAGGAACACTTTTCGACCCTCCTATTTCCTTTGGAATGTTTAAATACAACCCCGATTTTATAGCCATACGGCTTGAATTTCCCAAAACTAAAAAAGGCGATGTCGTTTACATTCAAGAAATTCGCCTAAACCCTACCGAACATAATAAAGAACCCCGACCCGCTCCTGTTCTTACCCCCTGGCTCTGGATTAACCCGGAACAATATCCTTCCCTTCGTTATGATACTGTTCCAATCGAATCTCGCATTATACCATGGATATGTTGGAACTACGGTTTCCAGGGAATCGTTCTTACTCCCCTTATCTCATGGGGGAATACGATCACAAAACCCAAAAATAATGACTATATCTTATTCCAACCTCAAAATACACTGGACATGACCACACTTCTTTATCCCGCAAAAGACAGTTACTTTTCATCTGTTCGATTGGAACGGCTTCGTGATGGATTAGAAGACTATGAATATCTCCTTCTATTCGCACAAAAAGTACAATCCCAAAAATTAAAGAACGAAGAACTTTATAACTTATTAACACTACAACCCGAAAAATTTGTCCCATGGAATATTGTGCAGGATAATTTTGCCGTGGAATTAATAAAGAAAAGAATTTCTATTGGATACGAATTAAGTGATAAAGAATCTCCTTTCAAAGAAGGTAAAATAAAACCTTCATCAAGAAAAGGGAAAGAACAACCCGCAAATATCTCTCCAAAAATTCAAAAAAACTTCTCTATTCGTCAAAAGTCTGCAGAATAATTAATGATATAAATTATCCATCTCTATAATTAAGTTACAACGAATTAAAACAAATTTCTACTAAATAAAATCTTAGTAAGCATATTTATCTTATATTAGGTTATCTGTTGATAAATTAAAAAAAATATCTATAAAAGACCACTTAAGAGCTCTAACATCACATCCCCCAATAAAAACTGGGGGATATGATAAATAAAAACTTTTTTATTCTAAATTCATTTCCGTCTGCAAATTTGCACCTGTCTTTATCCATGCATTAGTAACAGCGATCTTAACATTCCCTTGCCCTTTCGTCCGTACAACCTGAGATGACCGCGGTTCTAAACGATAGGAACCTGCCATAACGGGTCCTGAAAACTTTATAGACCAGGGTATGTCTGAAATATTTTCAATTACCAACTTTCCCTCTTTTCTTTCATCATTGGTAATTTGTACTTTTCCAAAACGCACACAAGCATAGAATAACTTAGAAACCCATTCTTCTCTGCCATTAATCAAATCTGCTACCCAAACTACAGTCCGTTTATTATCCAGAGCCTCTCGAATACCTTGTTCACTTTTTTCTTTCGCAAAGACCAATGTCATGGGTCTTTGAAATTTATCTAATTGGAACTCTCCTAAAATCAATCCGTGAAGGTCACTATTTCCCATAAGAGTAAGATTATTTTCTAAACCCCAATCTATCATATGCGGATACCATACCGAACCATTTGATATTTCGACGCCATGCAAATAACCTTTTTCTAATAATTTCTTTTGAAATTCAAATTGATTTCCCATTTCAGAATTTCTCTCCGGATGGTTCCATTGAATAAAAGCACCCTGCTTAACCGCATTCTCTATCGCAGTAAAGGGGTCTTCATGGTCTACGAGATTTACATCCTTCAAAAACAACGCATTATAATGTCCATACGGCTGCTTCCGCGTAATCTCACCCCCTTTAATAAGAATAAGTCCATACTGTTCTGCTATTCCCCTGGCTAATTCATAAGAAGAGTTATCATCTCCCGATAAAAACGGTCTACTAACAGGTCCTTCAATATGGTCCGTAATCGCAATAACGTCCAAACCTGTTACCCATGCTTCAATAACACGCAAATCGGGCCAGACATAACCATCCGAAAATACCGTATGCATATGAAAATCACATTTTAATGTGATGTATTCCTCTACATTCGGGACATTTACCTCATATCGAACAATAGGCTTTGCTAATTGAGTGAGTTCTACGGGAGAATTATCTTCTGCAGAAATGATTACTCCCAATATAGAAGAAAATAAAAAGAGAAACAATATTTTTTTCATTGTAGATAAAGTTTGCTTTTGCATAAAAACACTCCTTCTGTTATTGTTTTAACTAAGGGAGACTGCCTGTTGCCTCAAATCATGCCTTCATTTTACATTTTTGACTCTTTAAAAAACAAATTTTTATGACCTCGAATGTCTTAACAATGCACCTGCATTGAGTCCTTTCTGGAAAACTCCATCTTTTACAACCCGTTTCCCATTAATAATGACTTCATCCACACCTGACGGCGGTTCCGTTGGTTTTTTGAAGCATGCTTTCGAATCAATCTTATCCATATCAATCACAAGCACATCCGCAAAATAACCCTCTCTCAACAGTCCTCTCTGTTTTAGTTTAAAATGCTCCGCTGATAGCCCGGTGCATTTTCGCACTGCCGTTTCTAGCTCAACTAATTTCAATTCCTTACAATAACGTCTCAAATATCGCGGATAACAACCGTAGAAAAGAGGTGAAGGCATCCCAAACCCCATCAAAATAGCATCGGTTGAAATCATCACCTTCGGGTGAGCCATTGAAGGAAAAGTGGTTCGCTCTGTAAATAAATCATCCGGCTCCGCAATACTTTCAAACACCAGCACATGCCCGTCTTCCTCAAGAAGCAAATCACACACTGCATCAAATGGGTGCACGCCTCTCTCACGAGCAATTTCAATGAGGTTCATCCCTTCATATCGCTTATTCTTTTCTGATTTCACTGCCATAATATGGGCACATTCCCAACCCATAAGACGGAACAAATTCAAGGTCCACGCATCAGGGCCTGTATGAGGCCATTCCATCTTCCCATGTTCAATGCTATGCAACATCTTCTTTCTTAAATCGCGGTCTTTAAGTCGGTTCAAGACCTGTGCCCTATCTCCCTCTAATGCCCATGGCGGAAAGAATGCCAAAAGATGCGTAAAACCCGTTGTAGTCGGCATCACATCCACACTTACATCTACCCCCTTATCCTGACTACCTACAATTTTTTCAATTGCCTGAGCAATAGGTTTTTCCAACGGGATAGGGATAGGTATCCACTGTGCCAGACTTGCCATCATCCGAATGAACGAACGCACAAAAGAACCCATAAATCCCATATCCGGGACCCAGAATAAGTGTGATATCTGTGCCCGAATCTGATTTTCCCTTGCTACAGTAGCTACTTCGTCTATGGCTTTATCTAATGTATTACTATAACTTCGTAAATGGCTAGTAAAAATTCCATCATATTTCTTCAAAACCCTACCTAATTCTACCAGTTCCCGTGTATCACTTTGACTGCCGGGATAATACTGTAACCCTGTTGACATTCCGACTCCTCCAGCCTCCATAGAAGATTCTAATGCCCTTGCCATCTTCTGAATTTCCTCATCTGTTGCATAGCGATTTTCTGTTCCAACCGCATGTAGTCTCAACAAACCATGAGGAACAAGAATTGCCGAATTTAATGGAATGCCTTTATTCTCTAAAAAATCAAAGTATTCTGCCGTCGTTCGCCATTGAAATTCCTTAGCGGGGTCAAAACTGGAAAAGACTTCAATATATGTAAAAATGGCTTCCTTCCCCGGCTCTAACACAGGCGATAGTCCCATTCCACAATTACCACCGACAAAAGTTGTAATCCCTTGCTTAATGAGAGGCATAAGCAATTCTTCCGCATTCTCTTTATGCAAACTTATATCCGCATGCGAATGCGGGTCAACAAAACCCGGACAGACCATTTTCCCCTGTGCATTTATTTCTTCTTTAGCCTGAGTTTCTTTTAAGTTCCCAATAGCAATAATTTTATCCTGCTCAATAGCAAGGTCTGCGGTAAACGCTTTGGCTCCACTCCCATCTACAATCTTCCCGTTCCGAATAAGAACATCAAACATACTTCTTTCCTTTCTCTCTTCAATGTTAAAAGAAACGGGGAAAGTTACCTTTCCCCGCTATATCAATTTTATCCTTTTTCACATGCTAATTTGGCAAACCTACACCAAAACCATCTTCTCCATTTACATCCATATGATAACCGCCAGAATTAAAGAATTGGATTAATCGCAATAATTCAGGGAAGTCTATCTTCCAGTTCTTTGGATTGTAATCAGATGTATGGTATCCACAGTTATGATTTTCTCCCGGTCCTACATTATAACCATCCTCTGTAGCGTCAGGAGAATCCGCACAATGATAACCCCACGAATTAAAGAATTGGATTACACGCAATAATTCCGTAAAGTCTATCTTCCAATTCCTATTTATATCTGCACTATGACGAGATGGATTTTCTCCTTCAGGGGTCCCTTCAACAGTTCCTTCTCCTTCGGGTATCCCTTCTGTTGTTCCTTCCTCTCCAGAAACAACTGTAACTACGACAGGATATATTAGTGGGTTTGGTCCTCCTGTGAAAGAGACAACAGCAACATACTGTTTGTTCGGGTTAAGGTCATTCGCACAGAATTTTACAATAACAGGTTGGCTCACTCCCGGAGCAAGATTATAATTGGCACCCGAGACTATCTGGAAAACATCATCCGATAATTCCGGTGCACTTATAACCGCATTCCCAACCAGATTCGATATGCTTAATTGTGAATTCATAATGGAGAAACTTCCCTCTATACAATTCCCAGGGGTTACCAATCCTAAATCCAGAACAAAAGGCTGAATAATCGGAATAACTGCTGGAGTCTCGCCTTCATCGGCACCCTCTGGAACAATCGGAACAAACATTGCTTTTAGCACTGTATTTTGGGTAATACTAAATGAAATAGGATTATTTGTTCCTACAAATTCGCCATTCATCATCCAGCCCTGCCATAAATCCTTCGAGGAATCATAATTGGCCTTTGCTGTTACTGTTGTCCCAAGATAATAATACCCAGGTTGTAATCCCTCACTACCTGGAGGTGTCAATTGAACTGAAACAGGGGCTGTATTCCCTTCTGTCATTACAGTCAATTGATACATGGGCAAAATTTCGCCCTCATTAGTTTCACTGAAACACGGAGCACCACAACCACCTCCATTGCTTTTCGCCGTCGGGTCAATCGCCGAGACCACAAATGTAATAATACTATCTGCACTGCCATTGAATGTAGCATTATATTCTGCTAAATTACACACTCTATCCGTATCCGCATCACCATATGTCCCCAAATATAAACTCGCAGAAGTATCTAACTGTCCCATAACGTAAGAAATTCCCACCTGCGAGGCAATCATTGAAAGCAATGACAGAGTTGCACTTTCCCCTAATGTGGCAATCCCTGCTAATAACGCTTTTATCTGATTCGCATTCATAGCCGACAAAACAGCCTGCGGAACTTTTCCTTGAGATATTGCAGTATCTACTATACCTGTAAACAGTGCGTAGTTATTTTGCCAGGCAGAAAGCACACAACACCTATTTTGAATCCCTGGATTTCCCAAAATGATATCCAATAACTGCATTTGTGCCAATTCAATCATTTGGTTCCCATCCAAATCTGCAGAAATAGAACTAACACTTACCATTGCACAATAGGCTTCCCATGCACTACGGGCATTACTTTGAACCGCATTGCTCCCACATGCAGAAATAGAACAGGGGCGCGGACAACCTTCAGGAATTTCACCTTCTCCTTCTACTATCCCTTCCGTTGTGCCTTCAAGTGAACCTTCTATTGAACCTTCTCCTTCAGGAATTCCTTCCGGTATTCCTTCAATAGTTCCTTCGGGTTCAATACAAGGAGCATAACGAGATAAATCACTCTCTTTAAATCCTTCGGGAACACCCTTCCCTGCGGATATACCTGCTAACCCATCGTATGCTTCTATATTCAACCAGGTAATCGCAATTCGACCATCAAAAAACATCTCTATCTGGAAACTGGCAGTATCATTCGTAAAATTACCATCCACACGAACTTCATGATAAGTTACCACAAATCGGTCATCTAACTGTTTATACCAGATTTGTCCCCCATTATTGGGTTTCAAATTATCAAATAAACCTGAAACACGAGGAATACGGAAATGATTTTCAAAAGACTCTTTATTCTGCGTATCCCCTTCTGTAAATGTTAAATAGCCATTGCTTCCAATAAATACACGGTCATAGGCAACACCATAGAGAATTACCTGTTTCCCATCGGTTAACGGCACCTCAATATACGCATCATCACCTAAACTAACCACCGTGGAAAGTATGGAATCCACAGGATAACCGCGAACATCTGGGGTCGTACATGCAAAATAACCATTAGCATTGTTAACCGGCGTTAACAATAAACGTTTGTAATCCAAATCATTATCCACAACAAAGTCTTCAGTAAACCAATCTGTCGCCGGTTGGGAAGGTGGACCCGATGTAAAATTGACCTCACACGGACGAAATTCCAAATCTAAAGGTCCATTAAACGGTGACCAGGGGATGGTCATAATCGGCAAGTCCCATCTCGCACCAAAAATACTTATGAAAACATTGGGATAAAACTTTACCGTTAAAGTCAAATTACAAATCTCATTATAATTCATCACAGAACGGTAGCCCTCTTCTCCCACCTGCACAGGAACCGCTTGCCCTTCTTCCCAGAATAACAACCCTTCCTCTAAACTTATTGTATCGCATTCCAGTGAACCATTCGCGTCCGCAGACGCATCCACTCCTGCTCCTGCAGTAAATGGAATCCATTTTAACCAGTCCGGTAAGGTAACACCCACTAACTTCAATATCAAATCTACAAGGTTAACATCAAACAAATGCGTTTTAGGAGTATTGTCCTGAATAATTGAAGCAGTGTTTAACAAAAAACTATTAAAATAATCATAGGCTGTAGTTCTAAAATTCACATCAGGAATGTAGGGTATATCTACTACAAACGGGGGGATGATTCCTATATCGAAACCCGCTTTCATTAATAATTCCGCACCAAAATCATATCCCCAAAAACCACCCGCATTACCTGCCATTAACCATGGAGGACTTAAATGGAAAAATCCCTGAACATCCGCCTGGTAATTCGCTACCGCCGCCGCACGAATACGAACCTGAACAGGGAAACCTCCCGGCTCCTCTTCAAATCCACCTTCTCCCTTACCATTTGGCCACCAGCCTGAATCAAAACTTAAATTTACCCCCTTCATTGGAGCAGTAAACTGAACCGGCTGTGTTTCTACTGCTTTACCTAAGTCCCCTTTGGCATCTACTCTAACAATTTCCTCTAACCCACCCGAAACAACATATTCCGAATCCGTAACTGATTTCACTCCTGAACAGGGTTCAAATACTTGTACAATGACTCCCGATTTCCCACCTTTTTGATAATCCCAACGAATTAAAGTAGGACGAACACCATTTTCAGAGTAAACCTCTTTGCGTTGTTCTATATATAAAAGTTTATCTTTTAAATAGAACTTTGTTTCACATATTCCTTCATTACTTTTCGATTGGCTTATTGTCCATTCCAGCAATGCCCCATCCATACTTAATTTAAATATATTACTCCCATCATCTACTACAGATTTTTCTGTCCTATCCAGAAACTTCTCTAACAACACACGATTTAACGAAGTAAAACCGGGAAATCCAACCCCCTTCTTACCGAATTGAACTATACTCCTGCGAACGCTTCCATCTATACCCAATTCAACATACTCGAGTGACCCTTGCTCTCTTGCCAGCAGTTGCAGTTTTGCATCTGAGGGCACACTGTTCCCTTCCCAACGAGCGGAATATATCCAATACGATTCTGCAAAACTTATTGCAGACATGAACACTAACGCAAATACGATACATATTACTTTCTTACCTTCCATTATCGTTCTCCTTCATATATTTTATTGATTTATCTTATCAAATATGTTTCCTTAAACACACTTCTAATATCCCAAAACTATAAATACTATAAAAATTTTACTCCTTTTATATATTAACATGATTTTTTGTAAATTTCAATTTTTTTTGTTAAATTTTTACTTTGATAAAATAATACTAAAATAAGTATGATTAATTAAAAATTAAGAAGGAGTTTGTAAAATGATTAAAGATAGAATAGTTCGTGTCAAAATGAAAAAGAATTTTAAGGAACAAAAGCCTTTTTCTTTTGTGGGTAAAGTAACAGTCTGGTCAGAAGACTGGATAGCTTTAGAAGGGAAAGGAATCATGGTAACCCGTCAAAACAAAAATGGTGTGCAAATTGACGAAGGAATTAAAATAGTCGTAATCCCCCGAGAAAACATTGACCATATTCAGTTACTTCCTGACAATTTCGATATAAATAATATGAAAGTAACAACAGAAGACCAACAATTGGTATTAGTCGTTGATGGGAAACGCGATGCTTTCCTCGGAGAAATGGGCGAAGGATAAGCATTACCCTGTAGATACACGTTCAATATATTTACCTGTCCTTGTATCTACCTTAATTACATCACCTTCTTTAATGAAAAGGGGAACCTGTATTTTAGCACCACTTTCCAGAGTACAAAATTTTAACACATTCGTAGCCGTATCTCCACGCACAGCCGGCTCCGCCGATACCACTTTTAATTCAACAAACGGTGCCATTTCTGCAATGATAGGTTTCTCCTCAAGAAAGTAAATAGAACATATGTCGGATTCTTTCAAGAACTTTTTCTGTTCACCCAACATCTCTTCCGGGATATGCGTCTGCTCATAAGTTTCAAGATCCATAAAGTAAAGAAGTCCCTCCGACTCATAGAGGTATTGCATTTTCCGTTCTAATAACATCACCTCTTCCACTTCATCTGACATACGGAAAGTAACTTCCATGGACCTTCCTGTCTTTACATTTTTCAACTTTGTTTTTAACATTGCCCGCCAATTACCCGGTGTTATATGCTGGAAATCCACAACAACCCAGATATCTCCTTCATAACGAATTGCCATGCCTCTACGAAAACCAGAAACAGAAATCATCCTATCATTCCTTTCCATTGGGTTTCGGTTGAATTTTTTTCATCTCTATTCATACTATATTATAAATAGTTTTTAATATCTATTTAAAAATGAGTGCCTTTATAAATGAGGTTTTATCATGAATTTTATTTTCTCTACCACTATTCTTTTCCTTCCCTTCCTTTCTTTCCCAAATTTCACCCATCCTTTTGGCAATGCTTCATTAATCACCGACTCAAGAATGAAAAATGTGGAAATTAATAACCACTTTATGACTGCCCGAAAAGATAATTGGATAAAAGATAGCCCCTATCAAATTCACACCTTGTTCCGAAAAAAATTCACCTTAGATTTCCCTCTTCACAAAGCAGAGTTATATATTACTGCAGACGACTATTTCAAAATGTATTTGAATGGAGAATATCTTACTGAAGGTCCCACTACAGGCTACCCTTATGCTTATCCATACTATAAAGTAGACATTACCCAAAATATACAAAATGGAACCAATATTATAGCCATTCACACATATTATCGAGGATTGGTTAATCGCGTTTGTGTGAGCGGAGACAATCGGTCAGGACTTATCTTCAAATTAATCATTACAGGTCGGGATGGACAGAAAATGGAGATTGTTTCTGACAGTACATGGAAATGCTTACCCCTTGATTGTTTCATCACCACTGAAACCACAGGATATAAAACACAATTCCTTGAAAATATCGACATGCAAAAATATCCCAAAAATTGGCAATCCCTAAACTATGATGACACACACTGGCTCAGTCCCGAAATAGGTAAAATGGATTATCAATTCATAGAACTTCCCGCAAAACCAATAGAAATCCATCCCATTTTCCCTTCAAAAACAGGAATACTTCCTTCTGGCAATCTTTTCTTTGATTTCGGTCGTGAAGTGGTAGGATACACACGAATAAAAGCAAAAGGGGAACAGGGGCAAAAAATTATCGTCTATCATGGCGAGGAACTGGATGAACAAGGTAATGTACGCTGGCAAATGAGGGCTAATTGTAATTATAAAGAAGAAATTACCCTCTCCGGCGAGGAAGATATTACACCCTTCTATGAATATCGTGCCTTCCGCTATATCGAATTAGAAAATGCCCCCAAAGATGTGTCCGTATGGGTCGAAGAACGACACTATCCATTTGATACCACAAAGGTTTTGTTCTTTTCTGCTGACAATGAACTAACTCAAATCTGGGACATCTGCCAGTTAGGTGTTCGACTTTGTTCTCAAGAAGTCTTCGTAGATTGTCCCTCTCGTGAAAAAGGTCAATATTTAGGGGATGCGGTAATTACTTCCCGCTCTTTCATGTGGCTAACGGGGGATACTTCACTCACAAAAAAATCATTGACTGATTACTACCAATCCACAAAAATTGATTCAGGACTTACAGCCGTAGCTCCTTCCGGATTTATCCAGGAGTTAGCGGAATATTCGCTTCAATACCCCTTAATGCTATGGGAATACTATCGTCACTCCGGGGATAAAGAATTTCTACAAGTCATGGCAACAGAATGCTTGCCAGGTCTTTTAAACTACTTTGCTCAGTTCGAAAATGAGGATGCATTACTCCATTCCACAGGCGCTAAACCAATATTAATTGATTGGCCCAAAAACCTACGCGATAACTTCGATTACGAATTTGCACAGAATAAACCCAATGCTGTGGTCAATGCCTTTTACTACGGTGCCATTATCCAAACATTAGAAATACAAAAAGAATTGGGAATAGAAAACCCTGCTCTTAAGGAAAAATCGGAAAAAATCTGGAAAAGTTATCAAAAAACCTTTCTTGACTCCGAAATCAAACTTTACAAAGATGCGCCAGGCTCCAACCATTATTCCCTACATAGCAATGCTCTTCCTCTATTTTTCGGATTAGTAAAAGACGAAGAGGTAAAGGAAAATGTATTTACTCTCATTGAACAAAAAGGACTCTCTTGCGGTGTCTATATTGCCTCTTATGTCATTGAAGCCTGTTTCAAAGAAGGAAATCCAGAATTAGGCTGGAAATTACTAACTAACGATACGGAATACTCATGGAAAGAAATGCTCCGCAACGATGCTACCTCCTGCCTTGAAGTATGGAAACCTACTATGAAAGTAAACATGAGCTGGTGCCATGCATGGAGTAGTTGTCCGATATACATCCTATCCGAGTATGTCCTCGGCTTAAAACCTGCAAAGCCCGGCTGGAAGGAAATATACTTCTCCCCTGCAATGATACCTAATTTACCTGATATGTTTTTCATTAAACCTTTACCTAACGGAGGTTATTGCTACATGAATGTAAAAAATAACCAATTTAACTTAACTCTCCCCGAACATGCCCATGTAATAAAAGATGATTCTCAAAACGATAGACTTATCATCCAGAACAGCCCGTCCAACAACCGTCCTCAAGACCTATCCCAGGAAGAAAAAAACCTACTCACAAAATACCAGTGGGAAGAGAAAGTGGGGTCGGAATGCGGTATCTGGGTTTCCATCAAAAAACAAAAATTACATGTAATTCAAAAAAACACCATTATATGGCAAACATCTTGTTCTACTTCCATGAAAGGGCCCGGTGAAATAATAAACTCTGAAAAAACACCAAGAGGCTGGCTTCAAATCATTGAAAAAATTGGGGACAATGCCCCCTGGGGACAAATTTTTGTAAACTGCAAACCGGCAGGGATGTGGGACAAAAATCAAAATGTTGACGAGTCTTTAGTCCTAACCCGTATTTTGCGTCTCGATGGATTAGAAAACGGCAAAAATAAAGGGCTCACCACCGAAGGCGAAGTCGTAGATACATATCAAAGATACATCTATATTCATGGAACTAACAAAGAAAAACTTATTGGTACTCCTGCATCCCATGGCTGTGTATGTCTAACTAATGATGACATTATTATGCTTTACAATCTTGTTCCCCTGCATGCTAAAGTACTGATTACCGAGGAGTAAAAATAGTAATTTTTTACCTCTTACCTCCTCCCTTTATCCTCTATCCAATACTTTACATGTATTATAAAACATACATATTCTCAACGATTGTCCCGTATCCCTATCCCTTTATTCATTTCGAGCATCAAATTTGCAAACCACACAATCCCTCAATTTCCATATTCATTTAAGTTAATCTTCACAATTAGAAGTAACAACAACCGCTATTCACTTTTCCGTTTTTGCCCTTCACTCCATCGTATTTGATAAATCTTTTTATGAATTTTCATCGCAGAATTTGTTAATTCCGGATACGGATTATTCGTAACATCCACCAATCCAATATTATAATTCTCACCATCAAAATACCTCCCTGTTATCGGCTGGTCTGCCCACTGAAACCAATGACACCCGATAAATAAAGGATGTGTTACCACACTGTTTACATAATGAACATATTTCTCGGCGCGGTCCTTCTGGTCTTTGCATGCAACCAATCCCGTGTGAAACATACCCCTATCTAAAGCACCAAAATGAAATTCGCCGATAATAATCGGCTTTTCGGTAATCTTTAACATTGCATGCCCTTTCGGGACCTCTTTGCGGTATATATTAATACTTACCACATCGGCATATTTCTGGGCTGATTTCCACACAAACTCCGGCGGAAATCCAGCAAATCTACAACCCATATACAACTGATGAGGAGCATACCTCTTTACAGCTTGCGATATGACAGAAAAATATTTATCTGCAAATCGAGTAAGATATTCATCCCTGTCTTGCTTAAATGCCTCTGTTTCCACTTCTGGCTCATTAATTTCAGCCCAATCCCGGAATGAAGTTCTCCACTGCTTATTCAATTCTTCAATTGTTCCATACCTTTCCTGACACATCCTGACAAATTCCTTTTTACAGGCTTGTTCCAAATCATTCCTTATCGTTCCTTCCCAGACCCCATCCCATGAAAGTTCATTATCTACAAAGTAACCTATACAATACGGGTTATTTTTATAAGCCTCCACTCCTTTATGAATATTACTATTTGCAATCTCTTCAAACTGAGGGTCAAATACATCATAAATTGGTCCCCAATATCCCGGTGCATTTTTTATCCTCGGCACATTCCCCGGTCCTAAAATAATAATAAATGGTATTTTTTTATCTGCAAACAAATGAACGGAACTCCATGCCCCGATGGTATTAAATCCCCACTTTTTTAATCGGGCTGTAGTTTGTTCACTCCACGGCTGTTCCCATGTCTCCCCAAATTGCCGAATAATATTCGCTTTATAAGGACAATATAACCATCCTTCATCTACAATATGTCCAAACCAATGTCCTGCTTTGCCTGTCTTTGTGAAACAACTCTTAAATTTTGGGTCATTCATATCAGGCAAGTATTCGAACCATTTCTCCCGGTTTGTTATAAAAGTAAAATCACTCAACCCCACACAATCTACCCCTATAGATAAAAATAAATGCCCCTCCGGCGTTACAAGCCACCAATATCCATCAATTTGCTCCGTACGGAACCATCCTGTCGCATTTAACTGCGGTCCTTTTTCCCAACCTCCATAAATATCAAAATCTTTTTTTATAGTACATTGCTTTCTAATCTTTTGTAATTCCTTTTGTGCCCTCTCTACCATCTCCTTTTCGGAATATGTCTTTCCTTTCCAGTCCATATGTTTATACTGACCTAAAACATCCACAAACGGTAAAGGGAAATCAGGTAAATCAAATTGTTTTTCCAGTCTTATCTCACGAAACTCAAGTTTTGTCTTGTTCTTCGGCTGTGCCATGAAAATTTGAAATCCTACAATTTTCGACAAATCAAATTTCTCCCCTTTCATCTCAACAAAATTTCCCGGTGCTCGTCGCATCCCCCATAATGGATGTTTCGAATAAACTTCTAATCGTTCTTTTTCATCGGGTATTGAAAATGGATATGATGAATTGGGTAATAAAAATGAAATGGATTTTTCTCGTTTAGGAGGTAAATTAAAACCACCCGTGATACAGTGTTCTCTACCATTGGCTCCCTCATTATCAATCCTCACATTCATTCGAATCACATCTTTTTCAGGATTAAACACCTTTACTACAAGCCAGCAATATTCTGACCAGTCCCATCCACCTGACTCAGGCTTAAAAAAAACATTAGGCCAATCTGAGGGATGAAAATTCACCCTAAAATCATTGTCATGCTTCAACTTTTGCAATCCAACATAATTACATTCCATTTTAGATTTAAATGGACTTCCAGCAATGTCAATTTCTTGACTATCTGCATAAACACATATAAAGTAAACCCACATTGAAATACAAACCAATAATATCTTTCTACTCATTACTTGTTTTTTTTCCTTTTGCTGTTTTGTTATATTTAATTGTGATAACAACTTATGATAAAATATTCTTAAGTCCAAAAATTGAGAACGCATTTAAGACCTGCAAAATCTAAAATTTGTTACGGTTTAAATACATGGCTGTGTTAATTAAATCCTCTGACTTCAGTATCAACCAAAATATATAAAAGGTATCAACATGTCAGAACAGAATTCAAAAAGTAAAGGGGAGAAGAATACTCGAATATAAGAATATTCCACAAAGGAAGAAAATTTACATGATTCTTTATGATTCCGTTCATTCAGATTGGTTATATAAATATTGTCTTGAATACACTCCTGTAACTGCTGTTCAGGGTTATACTCCTGAAGGACAAATCTTCTTCTGGAACAAAGCCAGCGAACTACTATACGAATACACTTACAACGAAGTTATAGAAAAAGACATAAAACAAATATTACTCCCTCCCGAAGAGTGGGATACTTTTAATAATGCTATACAGGACATCCTCCAGAAAGGACAACCTACCGACCTACAAAAATGGGCCGTAAAAACCAAGACAGGCACCGAGAAATATGTCCTCTCCTCGATGATTCCCATTCGCACAGGAAATACTTCCTGTATCTTCTGTATGGATGTAGATATTACCGAACTCATCGAAACACAAAATAAATTAAAAGAAAGTGAACAGAAATATCGAACCATTATAGAATTTGCCCATGAAGGGATATGGGTGGTTGATGAAGATTTCAAAACAGTATTTGTTAATCAAAAAATGGCAACTATTCTCGGTTTCTCACCGGAAGAAATGCTCGGTAAGTCTACCCTCGATTTCATTCCTCCCGATGAATACCCTGAAGTCCAAAAAGAAAGGGCAGAACGAATAAAAGGCCATTCTGGACAGTATGAGCGGACTCTCATCTGTGCGGATAAAACGAAAAGAATTTTCCTTGTTAATGCATCCCCTATTTTTGACACCTCCAATAAATTTATGGGGGCAATTGGTTTATTTTCAGACATAACCCAGAGAAAAGAGTTTGAAAAGATGCTAAAAAAAGAACATGATCGTTTACAAGAATTTTTAAATCTATCCCCTTCATTGTTCATATTATTAGATAAAAATGGGAATATTCAACACCTGAATACTACTGCCTTTGCAACATTAAAATGTGATAACTCTGTCATAGGGAAAAACTGGTTTGACTCTTTTGTTGCCCCCGCACAGAAAGAGACCCTACAAAAACACTTCGAAGAAATGATATATAACAAAACCATCCTTGACAAAGAAGATGAAGTCCACATAATTAACCAACAAAATAAAGAACGCATCCTGATCCTTCGACATGCATTCTTATATGACACTACCGGAGAAATTAGCGGATTAATCTGTTCCGGAATGGACATCACTGAAAAAATTCAAACCGAAAAAGAAATGCAAGCAATGGAAGAAAAAATTCGCCAAACCCAGCGTTTAGAAAGCATAGGTATACTCGCCGGAGGTATGGCTCACGATTTTAACAATCTGCTGGTAGGAATCATCGGAAACGCCGATTTAGCCTTAATGGAAACAGCACCTGACTCACCCGCAAATTATTACCTAAAAGAAATTATCCGAATTTCAAAAGAACTTACCCACTTGGCTCAACAACTATTAGCATACGCGGGTAAAGGAAAAACCTTTGTAAAACCTATCTCCTTAACCGAACTTATCAAAAACATTGAAACCTTAATCGAATTGTCCCTCCCAAAGAAAATTGCTATCAAATATGACCTGGAAGAAAAACTACCTTTCATCCATGCCGACCCCACACATATTCAGCAATTAATTATCAATCTCGTACTTAACGCGGCAGAAGCCATCGGTGAAAAATCCGGAGTAATTAATATCATCACCAAACATATGTATTGCGATACAAAATATTGGCAAACAACCTACTTCGGCGAAAACTGCAAAGAAGGCACCTATGTCTATTTAGAAATCATCGATAACGGCTCCGGAATTTCAAACGATGTCAAAGAACGAATGTTCGAACCCTTTTTCACCACAAAATTCATCGGAAGAGGACTGGGATTATCCGCCGTAGCAGGTATCGTAAGGTCCCATCAAGGTGCTATCAAAGTTTATACCGAATTAGGCAAAGGCACTTCTTTCAAAGTATTTTTTCCAACCATCGAAGAAACAAATACCTCACCACAAAAAACACTCGATTTCATAAAGGAAGAAAAACAACAACCCAAAAATCCTAAATGCATTCTCGTCGTTGACGATGAAAAACTCGTTCGAGAGACCGTTAAAAATATGTTAGAAATTGGTGGTTACAATGTGCTACTGGCTTCCAACGGAGAAGAAGCCATTCACATCTACACCGAAAACAAAGCCCAAATCGCTATGGTCCTGCTCGACATGACCATGCCTATCATGGACGGAGAAGAAACCTTCCGCGAATTGCGTCGCATCAATCCTGATGTAAAAGTTTTACTATCTAGTGGCTATAACGAAAAAGACATATTAGAACGCTTCATCGGCAAAGGACTTACAGGCTTCATCCAAAAACCTTTTGTTCTTTCTTCGCTTCTTGAAACCATTAAGTCTATTATAGATAAAGACCAACCCAATTAAAAAGAACTACATAAAAAACCATTTGGAAATTTAACTCATTAACTCATTATAATACCTCCATCTTATCATCACTAAAAAAATATTCCTCATTTCTTACCCAAAGTCATGCGGAGAGATGTCCGAGTGGCTTAAGGAGCACGCTTGGAAAGCGTGTGTACGGGAAACCGTACCGAGGGTTCGAATCCCTCTCTCTCCGCCATCTGGGAAGCCTCATCCAATTTTTCATTTATTTACATATCTTTTGATAGAATATCTTTGTTTCAAAAACTCGCAATCGTATTGTAATCAAAAAAAATATTCAAAAGGACAACTCCTATGAAAATAGCGGTCAATGGTTGGATGGTTTGTGGATTTCAAGGAGAGATAAAGATTGGGGAAGTTCTGAAACAGGTCAAAGAGATGGGCTGGGACGGAATGGAATTATGCTATGGCGCAGGGGAATTATCTCCAACAGCAACAATGAATGAGTTAAAGAATATTCGAACAATGATAGAATCGGAAGGACTGGAAATCCCTTCCTTAGCCACAGGGTTTTATTGGAGTTGCTCTCTCGGAAGTCCTGACGCAGAAGAACGAAATAATGCCATCGAGTTCACAAAGAAATATATCGAATCTGCTAATTTATTAGGTGCGGGCGCGGTTCTCGTTCTGCCGGGCACCGTTGATGTTTGCTTCGACCCAAACCGACCTACCGTCCCCGCTAAAGAGGTATGGAAATGGGCACAGGATTCTATTCATCAACTTATTCCCTTTGCCGAACAAAACCGGGTTATCCTTGCCCTTGAAAATGTGTGGAGCAAATTCCTCACCGGTCCCTTCGAATTTGCCCGGTTTATTGACTTATTTCAGTCCCCATGGGTCAAAGCCTATTTCGACGCCGGCAACTGTCTCATCAACGGCTATGCTGAACACTGGGCTGAAATCCTTGCCCAACGCATTGCCCGCGTTCACATCAAGAACTTCAAACGAAACAATGGGGGTGGAACATTGAACGACTTTACCCCCAGCCTACTCGACGGCGACCTAAACTGGAACAACTTACTCCAAACCCTAAAAAACATCGGTTACGACTACTATCTTACCGCTGAAGTCATCGTCGGTGAACAAGGCATGCCTAATCTCTCCCAAACACAAAAAGTCGCCCAGGAACTAAAACAAATACTACATAACGAGGTATCAACATAAAAAAACAAAATATAAAACTTTACAGTTATAAACTCCGTCTAATAAAGGAACAAAAGTGAAAAGAAAGTTATACCCTTACAAGGAGAAACTGTTATGTTAAATCGCAGACAATTCATTGCCTCCTCCGCCGTAGCTATGGCATCCACAACGCTCACCCGCAAAGCCAGAGCCCAATCCCCTAAAATGCGGGCTGGCATTATCGGCTGTCGCAGAAGAGGCGCCGATGTCGCCGAAAAACTCGTCAAATCCGGCTACTTCGAAATCAAAACTTTATGCGATTGCGATGAAAAAGAATTACGCTCCGTCCAGAAAGAACTCGCCTCCAAAAATATCAATGTGTCAAATTTAGAAAAGGATTTTCGCCGGGTATTGGACGACAAAGAAATTGATGTAGTTGTGGTAGCCACCCCTGACCACTGGCACTCTCTTATAACGGCTATGGCAATCTCTGCTGAAAAACATGTATATGTTGAAAAACCCTTCTCCTACAATATTTTCGATGGCTATGCCGTCCTCCAGGCTATGAAAAAACATCCCAAGCAGGTGGTAGTCGTTGGCTCACAACAACGCAGTGGAAAACATTTTCACGAAGCCCGTGCATTCATTCAATCCGGCGAACTTGGCAAAATTGCCTTCGCACGTTCTGCTACCATCCATTGGCGGAAGCCCTTACCCAGAGTCCCCGATACCGAGCCACCTCCCCATCTCGACTACAACATGTGGACAGGTCCCGCCCCAATGAAACCCTACAATCAATACCGCGTTCATTATAACTGGCATTTCATGCTTGATTATGGCACCGGCGACACTGGCAACTGGGCAGCACATTGGCTTGACATCGTCCGCTGGTTCTTGAACATCGATTACCCACTACGCGTTCATGCACATGGTGGTCAATTCGTCACCCGAGACATCAAAGAATGGCCCGACACCCAGACCGCCATCCTCGAATACCCTGAACTCACCGTCCTATGGGAACTCCGACTGTGGTCTGAATACGGAACCGATTCCTTCGCCGAATTCCACGGCGACAAAGGCACCCTGGTCATCACCCGAAATGATTGGAAAGTTTTCCCTAACAACTCCAAAAAATTCCCACCCAAAACTTTTCCCGGCAGTGACATCGATATACCGCATGCGGTTAATTTTGCTAAAGCCATTCTCGGCGAAGAAAAACCCAACGCCCCCGCCGAAGAGGGACACATCACCGCAGTCCTCTGCCACCTCTGCAACATCAGCACGATGGTTTCTCGACCTGTCGTTTTCGACCCACAAAACCTAACCATAAAAGATGACCCCGAAGCCTCCCAATGGATTAAACGCACCTACCGCGAACCCTGGAATATCGAGCAATACATCTAAACCCATTCCCGAGGAGCGACATATATACATACCACTCGCAGAAAAATAGCCCTGGTCAATCCAAACCTGCTCAAACCACCCATCTCACCTGTAGGGCTTGAGTACATCGCCGAGGTCTTATTCCGCTCCGGATACGAAATCATCTGGCTTGACCTATGCCTTACCGATAACGAGCAAACTACATTCCAAAACACCCTCATAGACACACAGCCTGACTACATCGGCATTACCATCCGCAATATTGATGAAGCCATGATGGCAAGCCAAACCTTCTTCCTCGACTTCATCTCCTCTGTTGTCCGCTTCGCCCGTGAGGTTTCCAATGCACCCATCATCCTGGGAGGGGCTGGCTTCTCCATCGCTCCAAAGGAAATATTAGCCTACACCCAGGCCGACTTTGGGCTCACCGATAACGCCATAAACACCATCTCCGAATTCATCGAATCCATAACCCACCAGACCTACTCCAGTTTCCCCGGTTGCGTCTTCAAAAGCAGTCAGGGCGACATCCTTTTTAACCCACCCGATAAAAAAAACAACAGCAAATATTCACACTTCTCATTCCATCGCAACTTTGCCGACCTCGAAAAATACTTCGCCGAAGGCGGTCAAATCGGCATCGAGACCAAGCGCGGCTGTTCCCAACACTGTATCTATTGTGTTGAAAACGCTTCACGAACCAATCCAATTCAGCTTCGCACCCCCGAAAGCGTCCTGTTTGAGATTCAGCAACTCCTCAAACGGGGCATACATGTATTTCACTGGTGCGACAGCGAATTTAACCTACCCATCGACCATGCCCTGAAAATATGCGAGGCACTTATCCAGAGCGGTTTAAATAAACACATCCAGTGGTATACCTACTGCTCTCCCATCCCTTTTACTCCTGAATTAGCCCTCAAAATGGAACAAGCAGGCTGTGTCGGCATCAATTTCGCCATAGACTCCCTCCACCCCGACATCCTTCAATCCCTTCATAAATCCCACCGCCTTAACGAGATACAAAACCTCATGAACACCCTGCGTCCAACCAACATCGCCGTTATGTTCGACCTGCTTTTAGGCTCCCCCGGCGAAACCCAGGATACCGCCAATTTCACCATCGAAAACGCGCTAAACCTTAAACCCGATGTACTGGGCATATCCTTTGGCGTCCGACTCTATCCGCATACACCCCTCGCACATCGCATCCTCTCCCTTTCCCACGAAGGCAATGATTTAACCCCCTTCCTCCATGGACACCCCCTCAACAGCAATCCCAACTTGCTTCTTCCCACCTACTACCTATCCCCGGACTTAAACACCGACTTCTTTAACCACCTGAAAGACCTCGCCCGAACAAACCCCTCCATCTTTCTTTCCCTACCTCCCACAGAACAGGGTAGTTACTCCTACTGTAACCATGATACCCTCATCCATGCTATCCGCAACGGTGCCCGCGGTGCCTACTGGCATATCCTGCGAAAAAACAGGTAACTCCCCCTGCTCTGTTTCTCGTTTACCCCCCAAAGGACAGGACAATAATATTCACAAGAATAAATTACACCTAACATAGCCCCCCTATCTTACTTCCATATCCCATTCTTTACCAATATCCCTTTTACCACTTTCGACTCACCTATCAAATACGCTATCGCACCCTTATTCCCCCCGGGCATCTGCCCCCTGCAATCACCATATCCACATAGATAATTCAAATAGCCACATGCCCTATTCACATCTGAGTATGTACTCCCAAAAATAGTATCCAATTCCTTTATCACCTTATTGTATTTTCTCTCAAACTCCGCATCCTTCAAATCCTGCTCGAACAATCGATACAGCCCCTTATCACGCAAATCCATGCTCAAAGTAGAAAAACTCAATAACCCTTCCCGCTCCGTTCCCAGATAATCCGATATCACATGGATGTTCCACAAAATAGTGATTAACCCCGCAGACATACTGCGACTACCCAAACCCGTCTTTGACATACATAGCTCTATAAGCATCCGATTTTGCTTAGCCCGCTCCTCATTAATATAACTTAATACCTCTTCCACCTTTTCCTCCACCTTGCTCTCAATATATTGCTCCCTATGATTCTCATCTTTTATACCGTTATACTCATCATAATATTCACTCCCATTCTTCTCCACCTTCTCTTCTATATCTTCCCGAACCTTCCCTTCTATCTCTTTCATCAAAGGCTCATGCTTTTCCAAATCTACATTAAATCCCCAGTGAAAAATATACCGGTGCTTCCTGCCTCCTCCGAATGTCAGCCCAAATTTATCCTTTAAATTCCTTATGAATTTACTATTCCCACCTTCCTGGTCTATTATCTTATTCAGACTTTCAAACAACTCATCCAGCGGATTCGGTCCTTCGATGCCTAAAACCCTATAATAATCTTCCCTATGTTCCGGATAACTATCCCTCGCTTCCACTCCCATAGCCAAAGACAAAAACAAAAACCAGATACAACCCGTCACTATCTTCCGACCGATTAAACCATCCTGCATAGATTCTATATCCTTTCCTGATAATTTCGCGGGTTATCTTTTCCTTTCCAGTAATTTTCCGGGGGTATAGGTCTTTGCCAATTCTTCCGCCTCACGAACCTCTTCGGGAGTTATACCCGAAAACCAGCCAAATAGATTATCCCTCGCCTTCCTCGCTCTTTCTTTCTGGGAGGTATTACCCGATAAAGCACGGTAGAAGATGTCGTATAATATTCCTACCACCCCTGCTTGTTTTGCTCTTTCTTCCTGGAAATCATTACCCAATAAAGCACGGTAGAAGGTGTCGGATAATATTCCTACCACCCTCGTCTGTTTTGCTCTTTCTTTCTGGGAATCATCACCTTTCTCTATTGCCACGGTATACCATGCATAAGCTAACACATAGTCCTTTGCCACCCCTTTCCCTTCTGCATATAAATCACCTAAATTTATCATAGCATCCACGTTACCCTTTTTTATCGCTTCTTCATAATATTTCTTCGCCTGCGATTTGTCAACCAGCCCCGCGGAAAGGAACAATCCCGAAAGGAGCATAGCTACTTCATTCCCCTTCTCCGCTAACTTCTTCCACCACTGCTCCGCCTGCGATTTGTCACCCTGCTCGTAGTAAAGTACTCCCAATCCGAGCATAGCCGAATCATTTCCCTTCTCCGCAGACTTCTTATACCACTGCTCCGCCTTACTACTCTCCCCTTTATTATAATAAATGAAGCCCAGGATATACATAGCCGAATCATTCCCCTTCTCCGCCTCCACCTCCAATTCTTTTAAGTCAACCCCTATATTCCCCTTCATTTTCTCAATACGATTTTCTAATTCTTTCCTTCCCAACTCACCTCCACTTAACGCGAATGATAGTAACTCGCGTATCGAAAAATTATCCTCGTCACTATTGCCCGATAATAATGCAAGAAGGGCGGGTATCCTTTTAACCATGTCCTCTCCACGCTCTATATCCCGCAAACAACTGCGTGAAAGATCTACTTCCGTTCCCCTGTCTATATTGTATTGCAAAATCTTTTTTGCCTCCTCTTGTTTTTCCAACCTCTGATACAATCCTGCTATAAATATGCGATTCCCACCATCGGTCTCATCCAGATGCTTGTCCGCCTTCTTCAGTAACTCCAACACCTCATCCGAAACTTTTGGCACATTCGACTCCCTCTCAAGAATCGACCGTACCCGCATTATACACGCTCTGCCATACATCGGGTCTCGGGATAATATCTCACGATAGTTCTCAAAAAACCGATTAAGACACTCGTCTCGCTTCGATGCATCACCCGCTCGCTCCGCCTTCATAGCATAACTCAACCAGAACGGCGGATAGGAACTCAAAAATTCCTCATTCTCCGATAATCGCTCATAGGTCCTCATCGCCTTCCCTATATCCAACTCCCAATCCGCCTGAAGATATTCATTTATGCTATTCTCCCGGATTAAATAATAATTCTTAGATTTGAAATTATATTTATCAGATATTGCCCAGGATGCATCCAGCCATTCTTTCCAGAGTTTATTAATCTCTTCCAGTCGGTCTTTCTCCAGTTTCCACACAGATTCTTCCAGTTCCTCCTGAATCTCAGATTGAATATCCCGGTAATTAAAATAGGCGCTTATCGAATTCTGGGCTAAACTCAAAAGGAAACTGAGGGGTCCAGCACCATAGGCTCGAATACCCCCTATCGCTTTCCATGATGCCTTCTTCTTTTTCTCCTCGAAAATCCGCTTGAATCGCTCCTTCTCCTCATTGCTTAATTTGGATTGTGTTATCGCATCCATAATTTGTCGGAAAAGATTTGAAATCGATTTTTCATACTTTATTTCCTCAAGTTTTAGATTATTGATGATATTATTATATTCCTGGTCTAATACAACCCTATCCCCTGTCTCGACTATCTTTTTAATCGAAAATGTCGCCAGATTCAGGGTCTGAACTAACTTCGCTGTCTCTTCATCTTCTGTCCTGCCTGAATGGGCTGTTTCTGTGTTGATGGGAGATGGTTTCTCTTGCTCTGTTTTCTCTACCGTAGGAGTAATTCCATCGGATGGGATTGTTTGACGGGCGAACGAAGGTTCAGGAACACCTGACTCTTGATTTAACTTCCCAATCTCCTCGACAGACTGACTCTGTATATCTTCTACAGCAACAGCTACATTCAAATCTTTGGTTAACCCAAACGCAAATACAATCAATGCGAATGACAAAAACACAATAATAGAGGCTATCCATGATTTCTTTTGGTTATTTTTACTCATTTGTTATCCTCCTTTTGTTAGTTTCTCTTTTCCCATTTATTTTTCATTATTTATATCCACAATACTATCACCCTGTTTTTCTTTCTTTATATTATCAAGAAATCCATTTTGCAAATCCAACTGATATCCCTTTAAGTTATTTCCTGATAATCTGTTTTTCCTCTTTGATATCTTTGTTGAATTCTACTTTATTATATTCGGACGAAATACATTCAACTGATATTTAAATTCTTTTTAATGAAGTATAATAATGAGAAAAAAACGGTTGAAAGGGAACTTAAATACAGATTCCCTTTCCCGATAAGAAATACATTATCACCACCTGCTCTTTCCACACACAACCGTATCTATCGACCCGACCTATGCAATATTCCTCTGCTTCTTACTGGCAACACGTTCCATAAACGCATCGATGCGGTTCCCCACCTGCTCATCACTCCACATCCGCGTATCATTCTGGTCCGCTTCAATTAATAGCACCGGCACACCGTATTTATCCTCCAGAGTGCGGGCTAATTCGTATTGGCCAAATGAATATGCCCGACAGGAACGGTTTGAATGCATCACGAAGCCATCCAGGCTGAAATCCCTTACCATCTCTGTCAATTCCCGTTCCCGGAAGTCCAGTCCATGATTGATATATCCTGCTAAATAATCCGCCGACATCGCCCGTAACGGATTGGAAATATCCCTATCCTCTGCCTGATAGCAAAAACTCCGCGTATAAGTGGACACGACTAACGCTGCGTTATGTTGAGAAAATCGCTCCGACAGAAACTTAATCTTAAACCAGACCGGTAGATTATCCCAGCCCAAACGGTATTCTTCCTTCTCCAGAGTGCCTATTCCCTGCTCAATGCGTTCCAATAACTCCGCCTTCAAGGTTTCATAATACTCGATACATCCCTGCGTCCCACGCAAGGTTACAATCGGTGCCAGATGGATGAAGGTGTCAAATGAATTCATCGGAGCGGGCTTATGTTGTAGCAAATCCTGTATCTCCCTCCACAACTTTACTGCACGGTCTGATAGTTCCAGAGTTTCCATGAATTTATCCATGTCAAAAGGCTTTCCCGTAACCTCACTCACCTGCTCCATCATCCTCCGCAATTGTGCCTCCATATAGTCAATCGCTTCGGGTCTATCTTTTATCCCGTATTGAAACGGAGCATCGATGAAAATCAGCGGGACATTAAATATCCGCTGTAGTTCCTCGTACCACTTCGTCACCGTGCCACAAATGTTATTACAGCAAACCAGAAGGTCTGGTTTCGGGCTGGCACTGCCCATAATAGGTCCTTTTCCTGACAGTGCGGAACCTATATCCGTGCGAGCATAGGAACATAAATCCCGCGAAAAACCTTGTTCTTCCGCTATCGCACAAATCTCATCGGAAATCTTCATTGTGCCTGCCATAGCGGCTACATTTTCAGGATAAATAGGGATAACTCCCGCCGCGTGTAGAATTTCTACAGGACCGCCACTGGTAATCCAGGCTATCTTCTGGTTCGGGTCATTCTCCGCAGATTTTGCCATCATATAGTAAAAACCCATCAACTCTTTCATTTTTGCAGTGGCACGAATTGGAACTCGCTGACTCATAAAATATACCCTTCCTTTATGTATTTTGAGTTATTATATTCATTTTTTCATTACTCTTTTTAATCATCTCCAGCCCCATTATACCGGCGCCCAATGCACCTATGATTTGTGGCTCCGGAGGAATAATCATTTCCTGATTTAATATTCTGGAAAGCCAGTTGACAACGCCCTTATTTTTAGCGACCCCGCCGGTCATCATAATCGGTGGCGTAATCCCCACTCGTGAAGCCAGGCCATATACCCGCTCCGCGATAGCCCGGCATAGACCCGACACAACCGCCGGTATCTCCTCCCCCTGTGCCAGCAGGGATATAACCTCGCTTTCTGCGAATACCGTGCAGGTTGAAGAAATTTTCGAATATTTCTCCGAGTGAATTGCCATATCGCCCATTTCATCCAGATGAATTCCAAGTGTTCGTGCCATCACCTCCAAAAAACGACCTGTTCCTGCTGCACATTTATCATTCATTTCGAAACGGCCTACCTGCCCATCGGGTTCGAGCAAAATGGCTTTTGAGTCCTGACCGCCTATATCTATAACAAATCGTATGTTAGGCATGGTCGCATAGGCTCCTCGCGCGTGACAGGTAATCTCCGTTAAACTCTTCGTTTTGTTCTGAACAATATCCCTACCGTAGCCCGTGGTAATTATTGCCTTAACTGCCTCTTCCGATACACCCGTATGAGCCAATATCTCCTGCTTTACCTCTTCTGCGGACTGGACCAATCTGCCACGAGTAGGTCGCACCGCAAAAGCCAATGAATACCCACTCTCATCCAGCAGTACTGCTTTTGCCGTTGCTGAACCTATATCCAGACCCATTACATAGTATGCACTCATATCATAAACTCATTATTTATTTAATTAAAGTTTCTACAAATGCCTCGACCCGTGTGCGAAACGCCTCTGGCACAGGCTGATTTTGCTCTACTTCCAGTAGCAGACTGGGAATTCCTTCTTGCTCCAATCGCTTTCGTAGGTAAGGATAATTAAATCCATACGGGTCACAGAACTTGGTCTGAAGGAATATAACTCCATTCACATTCCCCGATTTAATCTTCTCAATATACGGTCCCGCAGGGTCATAGCCAGGTTTATAGAATGCAGGGCACGGGATACGAGACAAATACATCTGAGCCAGCATCTCAATCGGGTCTCCCTGTGGTATCGGCGGTATGACATACGACCTTGACCCCATACACAGGTCATCATCCGACACGATTGCCCCGGACATCTCAATCGATTGGATAAACCCCTGTGCCTGGCAAACACTTCCCCCGACCAAAATACGGGGCTTGTCCTCTTTTTGCGAAGGGACCTTTTGCAATTCGGTAATTAATACCTCCAATAATTTGTTATGTTCCTCTTTCTTCATCAACATTGAAGAGAGTACTACGGTAAACATGTCTGTTCCACTTAGCAATGAGGGATTATTTCTTCGTATTTCATATAACTTCCTCATATTATTCCGATGCATATCATAAATGCGAATGCTTTCCAGAAGGTTCGCATCAGTAATCGTATTTCCGGAAATTTTTTCCACTTCCTCTTTCACACGGGTCAATTCTCGCTTCAAATAAGTTAGAGCAATATCTCCTCCATTCAAATTGGGTGTGGAAACAACAATAATCGGCATACCCTCTACGCGTCTTCTCCACACTTCTGCCAGATTTTGCATCGTATCGCATGTATGACTGAACACCACTAAATCCAAAAAGGAAAAATCCCCAGTCAACCCCAGATTCAGCACTCCTTTTGCGAAACTACACGCATACTGCTGTAGCCACTGGTCGGCTAACGGAGTCCCCCCCTCCTTACCGATAACACGGACAGGGAAATACCCCCCCGCATGGAACAACTCCTGCGGAGAGTATGTGCACAAAAATCCCGCTACCTTCTCCCCATTTTGCTTCGCCTGCCTTGCGAAAAAATACAAATCATCTTTTACCTTCTCAAAAGGTTCCAAAACCGATTTGATGTTTGAACTCATAAATGTTTCCTTCTTAATCAATGTATCTTCAATAGTGTTTTTACATTTTACCAAAAAATTACACCTTCTATTCCATTTTCAAAACTATTATATATAAACTAATCTTATCTACTCTTTGTTAAATTATTGAAAAGAAAATAAATATGACATGCCAATGATGAAATAGGGTAAAATATTATAAATAGAAAAAATGAAGAAAAGGTAGTCCCTATGAAGCAAAATAATTTGCATTTTATGGTGGGTATTTCTTTGTTCACTCTATTTGTATCAATTACATCCTCTGTATATGCCCAACTCACTCAGGAAGATATTCAGCGATTAAAACAAGAAGCTAACACCCAGGGCTGGACTTTTGAAGTTGGAGAGACCTCCGCCACACAAAGAAGTTTGGGAGAGTTAACGGGTTATATTCCACCTGACCCTCAGTATTTAGATGAGTTACTACCCCACACAGATAAGCCTGTTATCCCCACGGAGAAATTGCCCTCGCGCTGGGATTGGCGTGAAAAGACCCCCGGAGGATTACCCCCTATCCGAGACCAGGGTGACTGTGGTTCATGCTGGGCTTTTGCCACAGTCGGAGTTCTTGAATGTGCTATAAAAATTAAGGATGGCATAAATGCAGATTTATCAGAACAATGGTTGGTCGATTGTGCCCGTGGCTTGTTCTGGTATGGCTGTAATGGAGGTATATCCGCTCATGACTGGCACAAAGGAAGCCGGACCGACTCTTGTGGTGGTTATGGTGCGGTCCTTGAAACGGATTATCCGTATGTGGGTTATCAGAGTAGTTGTGGTTGTCCGAAGCCTCATTATTATACTATCAACGACTGGCATTATGTTGGGCCCATGCTCGGCATTCCCTCCCTCGATGCATTGAAAACTGCTATTTACCGTTATGGACCCATTGTCTCTGCGATGGAAGCCAAGGAATCATTTCTTGCATATAAAGGTGGTGTGTATAATGATAATATGGACTCCAAAGCTACACCCAATCACATGGTCGTCATTGTTGGCTGGGATGATAATTATGGAGCAGGTGCGTTTATTATTCGAAATTCATGGGGACCCTACTGGGGCGAAAACGGATACGGCTATATTGCCTATGGCAGTTCTCAGATTGGCTACGGAGCAGATTATATTGAATATGGGAATCCATCGGATTCTTTGCTAATAACGCCTCAAAAGAATCTGATGTTTTATTTAAGTTCCAATAATTTCGTATCCCCATCTTCGATTGGAATTACCCTTGAAAATGTGGGTGAATATAGTATTAACTGGACATCCGCTGTGGATTCAGGCATTGCTCTGGACCCATCTTCTGGCACATTAAGTCCCGGCGAGGTTAAAACCATTCAGTTAACCATCACCCAACAACCCATTCAACCCGGGACTTACATAAAAAACTTTTCCATCACCAATACCTCCACACAGGTCACCCAGAATTTCAGTGTCACGCTAAAAAAGGCACGCCTTGCACCGATTACATTTCCACTGGATACCGACCCTGGCTGGGAAAAGACCGGTAATTGGGCGTTCGGGAAACCCGCCGGGGCAGATAGAGACCCTTCATCGGGGTATACAGGACAGAATGTTTATGGCTACAATCTCAACGGTACTTATGAAAGCGATATGGACGAAGAAACGCTCACTTCGGAACCAATTGATTGCTCTAATGTTCAAAATGTGAGCCTATCCTTCTATCGCTGGTTGGGAATCGAGTCCTCCTCCTATGACCATGCCCGAATCGATGTCAGCACGAATGGAGTAAATTGGACTACTATCTGGACTCACACAGGCGGAACTATTCAAGAAACATCCTGGTCATTACAAACCTATGACCTGTCTTCTATTGCAGACCGACAGCCCTTATTACTTATCCGCTGGGTTATGGGACCGACTGATTACTCAATAGAATTCTCCGGATGGAATATTGATGATATCTCCATCTCAGGCAATCCCATAAATGTTATAGTGCCTAATGTGGTACATCAAACCCTACCCGAGGCGATTAATACAATTACTTCTGCGGGTCTAACGCAAGGACAAACCTCTTTGGCTTGTAGCAATACCGTTCCCGAGGGTTCTGTCATCTCACAATTTCCAAAAGCAGGCTCTCTTGTTCCTGCGGGGTCCCAGGTAAATCTAACGGTATCATCCGGATACTGTCCTGTTACCGTTCCTGATGTGTTGGGATTGAATTACACAGAGGCAGAAAGTCAAATTACTTTGGTTGGATTAACTATTGGGAATATTGAATATTCTTGCGACGAGACAATCACGGAAAATGCTGTAATCAGTCAAGACCCTTATGCAGGCACCGAGATTATATATGGTTCGCCTGTTAACCTTGTCATTTCTACCGGTCCCTGCCCACCCGAAGGAAGCACAGAAGGGGAAGGGGACACTGAAGGTATCATTGAAGGAGAGGGGACAAGTGAGGGGACACCTGAGGGTACTCTGGAAGGGGAAGGCATGCCCGAAGGTGGAGGTACAACGGAAGGAGAAGGAAGTGGAGAGGGCAATGGGACAGCAGAAGGAGAAGGTGTTGTTGAAGGTTTTCTTGAAGGGGAAGGCGCATTGGAGGGGACAATAGAAGGAGAAGGAATAATGGAAGGGGAGGGAACAAATGAAGGGGAAGGTATTAGTGAAGGTTTGCTTGAGGGAATTAATGAAGGAGACCCCAGTATCGAAGGCGAAGGGATACCTGCGGAAGGAACAGTCGAAGGGGAAGGGTCTGGTGAGGGCGAGGGTATTATCGAGGGGGATACGGAAGGTACTCCCGAAGGCGAAGGAAATCCAGAAGGTGAGGGAATAATAGAGGGAACTCATGAAGGTATTCCAGAAGGTGCTGAAGAAGGTATTCAAGAAGGAGATATCGAAGGCGAAACGACCCCTACTCATCATAGTGCAGATAAGGATAACAATGGTGTGGTTGATTTGAGTGAGCTTCTTCGAGTTATTCAATTTTTCAATGTCGGAACTTATCACTGTCAACCGAATTCTGAGGATGGATATGCCCCCGGGGAAGGGACTGATTATAACTGCATACCCCATGCATCTGACTATAAACCACAAGATTGGAAAATTGATTTATCGGAACTTTTGCGACTTATTCAGTTCTTCAATTCCGGCGGATATTATCCCTGCCCGGGTATAGGGGAAGATAATTATTGCCCCGGTAATGCAAATATAACAAAATAAAATTAAATGCCATTTTACTTAACTTTGATTTTATCTGGGTTAATAAAGAAACGAAGAACAAGGATGCACACATATTTTTCTCCTCGTATCTCTGTATTCTCTGTGGTCAAAATTTTCACCACAGAGGGCACAGAGAAACACAGAGATTACCATGGGAAGATACAATATACATCTTTGCTATGTTTTTATGAGATTTAGCTTTATTTAAAACAAGAGTTCTTTGAAAGTAGTGCTTCCAGCACACTATGGGGAAGGCTGAAATATCACTTTATATAAATACAATATTTCAATAGGGTCGATTTTTTTCCCATGCTAAATTTAACAAGGACAGGGTGATAAATCTATTGTTCGGTGGAAAGGACTACATTCTCCTCCTTGTTTTGATTATCTTTTTTTATTCTTTCTTTTATTTGGTTCTTTAAATGATTAAATATAGGTTTTGCATATTCCCATGGAAGGCTGTTGAACATAGCAATAATCAACATATAAATGGAGAGCACAAAGAGCATACAACCCAACCAGTAATAAGTGGCAAATTCTTGTTCCCACATGGTGTAGAAAAAGTATCCCATCATGGCAGAGATATATAGCCAGATGATTGCTATAGCACGGGGAATGTAATCAGACTTTGGTGAGAAGAACAGTAATGGAACGGCTAACATAATGTAATAATAATAGGTAGGTGAAACTAAAAAGAAACAAGGGACAAAACCGAAGACAAATGTTTCATAGGGGGATAATTTTCGGGATGCAATTAGGCATAACACCAATATAATTGCCATTGTAATCCACCAGCGACGGGCTTGTTCTTGATAGATAATGCTTCGGGTATAGGGCTTCCATGGAGATATTATTTTTCTCATTGCAGAGGCGAAAGTCAATGGCTCGTTAGAAGGAGTTTTAACCACAGGTTTGGGTACGGATGGAGTTGTGGAGGGTTGAGTGGACGGAGTTTGCGGATTATTTGTAGGTGAAGCGGTTGGGTCGGTAATGGGTCTACCTAACAAAGCATTACCAATAACTCCTGAAATATCTTTAAGTGATTTTTTCAGGTCTAAATTTTGGGGGTATTGAGCAATAAAAATATATTTATATCCCACCCGCCACGGTGAAATATCTCTACTATGCCTACCAATTTTATCTGCATAGTCACGCCACTGATATAGTCCACCGTAATAACCGAAAGAGGTAATAAAAAGGATTATAATTGTTATCGCAAAGGAAATAAAGTAATTTATCCAGCCTCGTTCCATTCTTCCTGAAAAATAACCCCAGAGTCCTGCCCAGAACAATAGTAGAGCAAGCAGAATTAGAGGGGTGAATAAAATCAAATGAAGAAATATCGGCAGAGGCCAGGGGATGGTAAATCTCTCGAAGAGAGAGGCGGGGAATTTCCGAAGAATTAAACTACCTACGAGGGAAATCAGTAAGTTTAGTAATAAAAATCCTGCTACTATTCCTGTTCTTTGTTTGCGGTCATAGAAACGGATTTTCAATTCATCATAACCTATTTGTAGCATTTTACATAAATCCCAGAATAATCTGGCTCCGGGGCCAAACAGGAACACTGCTGGAAAGACACGAGAGAGGACAGAATATGCGGTAAAGATGCCCGCCCATTTGTAATGATTTAATTTAATCATACATGCAGAGAGGACAAGACACATGGCAAAATCAGTTCGTAGGTAAGCCCCTTTCATGTGTGAAAACCGCATCATGTAATGGGTTCCAATGAGTATTAGCATAAACATTGCGGGGCGAAGCCCAAATGCGTATAGGACTACTAATGTCGTTATTCCAATAAGAATTAAATCCAATGAGGCAAGTATTAACATGTGATTGCGATTATCCGTAGAGATGGGATTACTCAAAAAGCCCCCTACTAACATGGACCAGACAGGTGTTGCGTTATACCCTTTATCTCTCAAGACATTATTCCATCGGCTTGTGGTTAATTCCCGTTTGAAAAACCTTATATCTTTTACCCACTCTTCCCATCGTTCGGGTGAGAATCTGTTTTTATACTGCTCTTTATTTTTTATAACATCATCTACAGAAATATATGTTCCGTTCACAAGATTACGAATTGTATTTTGTGGATTGGAGTATTTTCGGTCAGTTTCATCATCTGCGATTAGACTCGCAGCGTAAAGCCTTGTGTAACCAATTTCTTTCGCATATTTTGAACCTAAATAGTAATGGTAAAACTCATAGGCGTTGAAGAAAGTGCCATATCGCCATTGTCCAAAACTGTCAATGTAATTTCCTACTGCGAGAAAGGCACAGATACATAAGGAAGCAAGTAATACACCTCTAATAATCCCCGACATCACAGAACCGAAATAATTAATCACCCATTTACGATTGAAGATTACCAGACCAATAATGATAAGTATGGTTAGCGAGGGGACTAAATATCTCAAATCATTTTGGTTTGCAAATTTTTGTAATTCCCATAAAATAATCTGAAACAATGAAGGAGAATTCTCCATATTTACCTCCATCTATAATTAAATATTAATTAGTCAACAAAATTTTTATTAGTCTATCACAATCTCTCTTGCAAATCCTTTTATTTTGTTATCTTTTATAGTGTTATCTTTTGCTGATTGTGCTATTTTAATTCCAATTTTCTTATTACTTTCACTTAATTCTACTATTTCATTTCTGCATATCTCATTTCCGTTTGTGAGTCCTTGAACAAAAATCCCTGGGCTTGTTTCTGACTTCACATTTTCGATTACATTCTCTTCAATTTTATTTCCTGTGGCTGTGAAATTCTCTCGTTCTTCACGAAAAAATATCCCAATTTTACCGGAATCTTTAATGTGGTTTTTTCGAATGATATTGTAATTATCTTTATGCCCTATAGAGATGTCTACCCGGTTATTTTTTACTGGATTAGGAAAATGGTATGTTCCGGGAAGTATCTGAACGGTACCATCGCCATATTTAGAGATATATTTAATTGTCCCTTGTATAACTTGTGTATTCTTCTGGAAGTCGGCATTGCTATTATCAAGACCTACTGTAATGGTGTATTTTAGGTTTTTAAATAAGACCTGAATATCATCACCTGAAATACAAGTATTTATTTTAGGGTATGAATTTTTGGATACAAAGTAAAGAGATGGGAAAAGAATTTCACTATTAATTGCAATATTTTTCAAAATATTTCTTCTTGTCATCATATTTGTCATCTTATTCCCTTAGTATTTAAGCTAATGATATTAGCAATAGGGGTAATCTATATTTTATCTTTCAATGCAAGATAATGGGCTACGGCGGATTCCCCTAATGCTTCAAGGTTATACCCTCCTTCTAAAACAGAGACAATCCTTCCCCCTGCAATACCCTTTACCGCACGAGTTATTCTTGCAAAATCTTCTTCTCCTAAATTTTGACTTCCCAGTGGGTCTTTACGGTGGGCATCAAAACCAGCGGAAATAAGTAAAAATTCAGGTTGAAATCGTTTTAGTTCGGGAAGAATTAAATTTTCAACGGCAGAATGCCATAGTTCTTCGGGGACACCGGGCATCATTTGTATATTTAAGTTGGTATTGTTTTTACCTCTTTCTTCGGGGAAACCTGTACCGGGATAGTGAGGAAACTGATGGATACTAATGTAATATACGCGGTCGTCATTATAAAAGGCTTTCTGTGTTCCGTTCCCGTGATGAACGTCAAAATCGAAAATTGCGATTTTTTTTAACCCAGCCACATCAGTTAACCATTTTCCAGCAATGGCTACATTATTAAATAGACAGAAACCCATAGCTCGATTAGGTTCAGCATGGTGTCCGGGCGGTCTCATAATCTCAAAAATGCTTTTATACTTTCCTTCCAGAACGGCTTTACAAGCGGATATGGCACCTCCTGCGGCTAATAATGCGGCATCCCATGAGGCTTCGCCCATGACGGTATCGGGGTCAGGATAGTCTAAATTCTCTTTACAGGTGCGCTCAATGGTATCAACATGTTGGGGAGTGTGGACTCTTAATAAATCTTCACGGGTAGCGGGCTTTATTTCTAAAAAGGGAGGGTCTATTTTGTGGCGTGCAAAAGCGTCTAAGATAGCTTCTAATCGTGCCGGTTTTTCGGGATGATAGGGTCCTGTATCATGCAAAATGCCTTCCTCACGAAATACAATTGCAGTATCATTCATATGTACAACCTTTTACTAAAAAATATAAATACATCTTTTATTTTAAGTAAATAATTTTTTATTTCATTATGAGCCACCTTGAAGTATGCGAGCTACGAGGTTCATGATTCTCGCCCTGTAAAGGTAGAATAGTAATGGATTTTGCTCATAAACTCGTAAAGATGGGGAAAGTGTATTAAGTGCTTCTGCTCTTTCCTTTCGAGCTAAAATGCCGATAGGTGCTTTTCTCGCTTCTGCACGCTGTAAAACCAATAGGATTTCTCTATCCTCTAATCCGTCGCGTAGACATTCCAATCGAATAGAGGCTACTGGTGGCTCGATAACAGGTTCTGTGGGTTTTTCTTTGCGGGGTGGGTACAATAACCTGCCATCACCGTTACCCCACCTTTGTCCATCAGGACTCATTGACATAGCTTCTTCCCATGGGTTTTGTTGCCAGTATGTAATAGACCAGAATAGGTCACCATCCAGGTGATATTTGTCTACCTGCCAGTAGCGTATACGATGATTTATTGCTGGGTGGTCAACAAAATTATTGGCATAGGGAGCCCTTGGAGCAGTGCATACATACCACCATACGGATTCTCCTAATTCCTGACGCCAGTGGGCACGGGTTTCATCATACATGTTGAAGATTGGAACCCAGAGGTTGACTACTCCCCAGAAATAGGGCACAGGTGCTAATTCTTGATTGCAGGTTAATAACCTTCGTATATCCGGACATGCAGATTGCAATAATTCCATTCCTTTTTTTACATTTGGGTATTCAGCGGGTGGGGGTTCATCTACCCAATACCAGTATGCTTTATGCAGCCAGCCTTTCTCGCGGAGGTGCTCTTGCACCTGACTATATATGGAAGTAAATATCCGTATGTATTCTTTTGAATACATAGGTTCGCCATTAAGTTCAGATGGTAAACCGCCTATGTTGAATGCATTGAAGTTATATTGATTTAAGTATTTTTCCATAGCTTTATCAAACTCGGTAAAGTCTAATACTGCTTCGGGAGGCGTTCCTTCAAATGTCCATTTAATCGGTGCGAAAGCATGGGGAGTGTACGGCGAAATTCGATATTCCATGCAGGTTTTCATATATAAATCAAAGACTTCTCTTTTTTGTTCGTCAGTCAGGGTTCCATGCCAGGAATAATCAGGGGATACACCATAGGCGGTTTCTGTACTTGTGTAAGGTGGAAGCACATAATTTAATACCTGTACTTTGTAGGGAACCTCAATGTTTAGTCCTATGGAACTAATTTGAATTTTCCCTTCATAAATACCTGGAGGTTGTCCCTTTCCTACATATAATCGAGCCCAGATAACGATGTTCCCTTCGACTGAAACATTAATCATATCTTTTATCGGTATAATTGGGTCCGGATATGGTTTTAAATCGCCATAGTAATCGGAAACGGTCTCAATGGGGACATAGCCTACTTCAAAGGCTTTAAATTGTTCGGCTGGTAAGGTGTAACCATCCTTTGTTGTGCCGTTGGAGAAATTTACTTTTAGCGAGGAAAGAGTGGTTTTCGGGGTTATAACGATCTGGAAGGCTTCATATTCATTTCGGGCTATTTCCAGCGGGAAATATTCGAGCGTGCAATCAGGGATGGGTTCGTCTTTTCCTACTTTTTCGATTGCTGGAGAGAACCAAACCGACATGGAATCGTTTTCTGCAATTTTTGCTTTGAGGGTAGAAAGTCTGTGGATTTTTCTTAACCGTTCCTCTAGAGAAATTTCACCTTTGGACTGTCGCATGGGAGTTAACATAAGTCGCTGACTATAAGATTGGAATAACCACTCCGAATTAGGGAAATAACCGGCTTCTAAAGCGTTTGATATTCTATTTCGTAAGTTCTTTTCAATCTCATTGAGCCCATCAATTTCCTGAACTTCCTGAGTCCCAAATTTATAACCTTTATCGTTCAACATATACCATTGGTATCCCAATCCCGGCGCAGGTAATAATACTCTTATCCATACAGGGGATAGGTCGGTTCGTAAAATGGCATATTTTCCCCCACCTATCTCTTGTATTCCTCCGGATACGGGCTCTAACACGGGCATATATTCAGGGCTCTTGAGAATTTCCGTATCTTTGAGCCTCTGCTGATTAACATCAAACAGTAGTTCTACTCTTCGGTTTTGTAATTTTTCGTAAAACTCGCCCATTTTTATAATGACAGTAGACTTTCCATGAAAATAAAAGGATTGTTTTTCAAAGGTCGTGCCATCAGGTAGAGTAAATTTCCCTTCTATTCGGTAAGGACCTTCGGGTAGTCCTTCCAGAGAGAATACTACGGATTGCCCCAAGTTGGCTGAATTTGTTTGAACTACTTCGCTATTAGTATTAAGTAATTGTAAGGTATATTGAACAGGGGGGGCTAAGAGGCGATATTTAGAATGGCGAGCCATCCATGCTCTTAAGGAATTGTTCTCCTGGACATAGGTAATATCGGCTCTTAAGTCGGGGAGTTCCTTGAGTTTGTTTAACACCTCTTCTTTATTGACAATACGGGCATAAAACCCCCAATTTCCAAATCCCTGGTCAACTTTAATAAGCAACGGATTTAACCCTGCTTTCAATGAAATCTGGAAGCAGTCATCATCCGCAACAGCTCCCCTCGGGCAATGATTATCCCATACACGCTCTCCGTTTAGCCATATACGGATACCATCATTGCTACCTACTCCTAAAATTACATCCTTATCTGTATCGCTTTGTAAATAGCAGAATGCATAGGCTACTTTTCCACCTTGATTGTCTTCAAATACTTTATTGAAATTTATATAATCCTCGGGAGATGTAATTTTTTTCCATACGCGAGTTATACCGTCACCGGGGTCAATTGTCATGCCTTCCTCGGGGGTTACATTACTTTCCCCCCCCGCTCTTGCAAGATAATCAATGTAAAAACCTAATGTGGTTTCGTCATGGCGAAATTCTACCACTCCGTCCTTCAAAGGATTTGGAAAAGGTCCACAAACAAGCCAATCTTTGATGAAAACCCCTTCTTGAACAGGAAAAAGGGGGGCAGTTTCTGAAAAAATATTCTCACTCAACACACCAATGAGGCAAATAAGTAAAATGAATTGAACGTTTTTTTGCATCTTTTGCTCCTTATCATTATTTCGATGGATTAGAATTAACATAAAAAAAGAGTACACTATTTTTCAAATAGTGTACTCCAAAGTTTATCAATAATCAATATATAAAGTAGAAACTATAAGTTAGGTCCTGCTTCTAATACCGTATGGTCTGCTTGTGCTTTAAAGCGTTCGAAATTTTTCACGAACAAGCCAACAAGATGTTCCATTTTTTGCTGGTATGCGGTTTTGTCCTGCCATGTGTGTTCAGGAATTAACACTCGCTGGTCTTCTAACCCTTCGATGGTTTCGGGCACCATTAAGTTTAATTTTTCTAACTTTATAAATTTTGCATTCTTTAATTTTCCTTGCAGAACAGCGGAGAGGATAGACCGTGTCAATTCGATGGACATTCTTTTTCCGACTCCATAAGGACCACCTGACCAGCCTGTATTTATAAGCCAGCAATCGGCACTGTGGCGTTTCATTTTGTCCGCAAGCAGACGCGCATATACCCAGGGACTGCGAATCATAAACGGGGCTCCAAAACAAGTGGAGAAGGTGGCTTGAGGCTCAACGACACCCACTTCGGTGCCTGCGAGCTTGGCGGTGTATCCCGACAGGAAATGGTACATAGCCCCTTCAGGAGTTAACTTGGCAACGGGAGGTAAAATACCGAAAGCATCTGCAGTAAGCAGGAAAATGTTTTTGGGGTGTCCTGCTTTACCACTGAGCACAACATTAGGGATAAATTCTACGGGATAGGTGGTGCGGGTATTCTCAGTAATGCTATCATCATCAAAATCAATTTCGCGAGTCTGAGGGTTATAAACCACATTTTCTGCAATGGAGCCGAAACGGATAGCACTGTAAATTAAGGGTTCGGATTCTTTTCGTAGACGGATTATTTTGGCGTAACAGCCACCTTCAAAGTTGAAGATACCGTCTTCACTCCAGCCATGTTCGTCGTCGCCAATGAGATAGCGTTCGGGGTCGGCGGAAAGGGTTGTTTTTCCGGTACCGGAAAGTCCAAAAAAGATGGCACTGTCTCCGTCTTTACCGACATTGGCTGAACAGTGCATGGGCATCACATTGCGTTCTGGCATAATGAAATTCATTACTGTGAAAATGCTCTTTTTGATTTCGCCTCCATATTCCGAACCGCAAATTAAAATGGTTTTTTCTTTGAGATTAAGAATAATAGCCGTGTCGGATTTGACTTTGTCTTTTTCCCCTTCTAATTTTAATCCACCACAGGCAAATACGCAAAAATCGGGGTCTCCAAATGTTTCTAATTGTTCGGGTGTGGGTCTTAAGAATAATGTTCTTGCAAATAATGCGTGCCAGGCTTTCTCAGCTACGACACGGACTTTTATACGGTATCTTTCATCGGCGCCTACGAAACCATCAAAGACATATACATCCTTACCATTTAGAAAATTACGCATTCTTCCATAAATATGATTATATACTTCTTCTGTGGTAGGTAAATTTACTTTGTTCCAGTCAACAGCATCTTTTGAATAGTCGTCCTGGACTACGAAACGGTCCTCAGGAGAACGGCCGGTACGTTTTCCAGTCCTAACTAATAAGGTCCCATTGGCTCCTAATTTTGCTTCACCTTTCTGGAGTGAAACCTCATACAGTTCGGGCACACTTAAATTTCGATATATTTCTTTACAGGAAATTTGTTTTTGGTTGAACCATTCGCGTAAAGGCATTATTTGTCTCCTTTAAATTCTTTTGTTTATTTTATTTATTTTTATTTTTTTTGTTTTGAATAATTTACCCAAAGATAAATCTGAAATTTTTATCATATTTTATAGGTATATTGCAAGTTTTTTTAAAGGAATTATAATTAAATTCCGACGAGAATTTTTCGTAATAACCAGATAATCAGTAGTGCGATGATAGGAGCCCAGTTGAAAGGTCCGATATAGGGGAGGTTCTTTCGAATAATCTGGATGAGTGGGTCTACGATTTGTACTATTCTAATCCCCCATCGTCGCTGTCTGAGGTCGAAATCGATATAGGGACCGAGCCAGACGGCTAATATTGCCAGCATATATAATGTGAACGCTGTATATATCAAGTTACGAATAAACAATGTTTATTCCTTTCTTTGCAGATGGAAAGTATCTACAACTTCATAAATAGCTCCTGATGGGTTTAATATGCTTTTGAATAATGTAATTTTATCAACAATAAATTCAGGAGTTGGTTTTATTTTAACATTTTTCCATGTGTTAGAAATAAATGGAGAAGGGGTTTTTACTCTGCCCACGGTTATGTGAGGATGAAATTTTTGTTTTTCCTGGGGCAAACCGATGTGCTGGGCTTGTAATTCTATTTCGTTTTGTAGTAATTTTAGGTCTCCTTCCAGAACTACCAAACCTACCCAAAGCACCCGTGGTTCTCTCCATGAGGGAAATGCACCGGGAATGTCCAATTTAAATTTTAAAGATGTAAAACGAGAAGAAACCTGATGGAGATTTTCCCTTAATTTGTTACTCATTTCCAATGTGATATTCCCCAAAAAACGCAGAGTTAGGTGCATGTTTTCAACAGGGACCCATTTTACCAGAGACCTCAAAATACCCATAGCAGGTTTAACTCCCTCACGAATAGCTTCTCTAATTTCTGATGGGAGTTCTAACGCAATAAAAGCGCGATATGTTTCTTCATTCATGGACGTGCCCTTTTGAATTTTCAGAGTGCATAAGCATATCTAATTTGTCCGATTTAAGAAACTTTTCTTTAAGATTTCCCATTCGGTATCGTCAGCACAAACAGGGGGAATGCCTATATCAGCAATAATCAATTCTCCGATATATTGTTTTGCGGAGGGATTTTGAAAGCCGATTTTGGGATATTGAAAAGTCACTGTTTTTCGAGCCCGGACGCACACACCACAAATTTCACCGGTATCTGCATTCATTCCAGAGGGTAGGTCTACGGATACAATGTTTTTCAATCTACTCATGTTTTCAATAGCAGTTCTTAAAATTCCTGTTACTTCTCCTTTTGTTCCGGTCCCCAGAAGGGCATCTACACAGGTTTCACTCTCATGAATTTCATTAATCCTTTTCTGAACTTCATCGTCGGTTAAACAGGTGAATATCTTTCCGCCCAACCGTAGATATGCTTTCATAAAAATTTCTGCATCTCCATGAATATTTGCGGGGTCGGATAGTAATAGGACTTTAACATTCCAGCCTGCTACTAATGCTAATCTTGCGACGACAAAGCCATCGCCACCGTTATTCCCTTTCCCACAAATAACTGTGAGGGGACCTGGGTCTAATTCTTTGAACACGGCTGTCCCCGCATTGTTCATTAAAACGACACCGGGGATACCTAATTCCTCGATACAGCGACGGTCTACCTCACGCATCTGTTGCACAGTGAGATATTGCATAACACAGGGAATCCTTTAAACCATGTCAAACTTTTTATAATATGCTTAAAAACGAATTCGCACCCGATAGGATACATCTCCGGCACTTTCAGCTTTCACAGGCAGATGGAAGATGATAGAGAAGGCATCTTTTTTTTCGTAGTCCATAGAGGATTTAACAATTTGCCAGTCGCCTATCATAGGCTCCACAATATCAACGGTTATATCATTTTTCTTATGGTTTCGGATAGTTATCTCAAATTCACATTCGACAATAGTGGGCCCTAATTTTTGGAAATCGGTTTGAGTTCTTTCGCCAATTATATCGAATGCCTTTCCTAACCGTAGACGGACTTCTTCGTCCTTAGGCGTATGTTTGATGCGGTCTTCCCCTGAAAATTGTAACATTCCTTCACTATCTTCCTGATATACGCGGATAACTCCTTCGGGTAAGGGGACTCCTAATTGATTATTTTCAGCATTCCTGAACATTAAAAAAGCATCGATGTTCTCGTTGCGGATGGGGTTTATACGGTCGTGATAAAAAGAGGTGTTCCCACGGTATTCATAAATTTTGTTTGCCTTAACACCCTGAGCGGATAGTAAACTCACTTGTTTGGATTGATTTTGTTTAATTGTTGTGCGTCGGGGAACGGTGTAAAGGTGATACTCTGCAAAGGATTCTTCACGAACTTCCATAGATTTTGCTACACCTACCATCATACGGTCCATCATCGGGGCAGGTGCCATAGGTGGAACAATGTTAACTTCACCTGCGACTAATTTTAGTTTTGCATTTTGGTAGGTAGCTCCCGAGTTATTATTAAGTGTTATCCACCCCTCCAAATCCATTGAATTTTTTGGTTCATCATAAACAAGCACATAATCTGCTTTCCATGAAATACCGGAGGTTAAGTAAGAGGCTTCTAATTCCTGTGCTTCTAAATCGTTATCTAATAACCAAACCAGTGTTGGTTTTGCAATGAGTTCGGCAGGGAGTTCGGGCAGAACCACATTCCCTGGATGTCCTAAATAGATTTGATTATCGACCTGAAATACAGGGGACTCATTCACGCTTAAGAGTTTTGCTGTGACTTCGTAAAAATCCATATCCCGGTTTTTATTAATTAATTTTACTTCTTTGCCTACATATTTCTCCATCAATTTAGAGGGACTAATCAGGTCGTATTCATAATTTTGTTCGAGAATCTGGAGACTTCCGGGCTGGGACAAGGACTTTAAACATACTGTTTCGGGAATAATTCGCTCAGGGACATCCATGAATTTCAAAGAACTTTCCCCTCGGGGTAATTTAATTTTTCGCCTTTCTCGAATCAAGGCACGGTCGTTGTTATATATTGTAACAGCGATATCTGTCTGGTCTTGAAGGGTGGTTTCTGATTTTTTCATTTCGGTCTGTTGTGTGTTTGCATCTACGCTCTGAGCATGAATGAATAACATAATGCCCCACACTAAAACCATCAAAAATAACATCTGCAATATTTCCCGTTTCATAAATAATCTCCTGATTAAATTTTTATTTTTCTTCTTACAATCTTATACGAAATATATAAAAGAAAACGAAATTTTTTAAGAAATAAATAACAAAAAAATATGAAGGGAGGAAATTCGTAAATTGTTTTTTAAGTATAACTACAAAATACAGTATACAGTCATATTTCACAACAATAACCTTGAAATATAACAAAATAGCCCTTGGTAAAATCGAAGAATACAAAAAATAGAATTATATAAACTCTATTACTATATTTAAAAGGTTTAACAAATTTATTTCTTTTTCTCTTTTGTGCTACGATATGGACTGTGATATAAAAATCCCCTTTTGTAAGTAATAAAAATAACCCCTTTTTGGAGGAAAACATTATGCGTACCGTAAAAATGCTTTTTGTTTTAGCCACTTTAATGGTTGGTAATTTTTCTGCTTTGGCTCAAGAGGTTGCAGAAGGACAATGGATAAACCTGTTCGATGGCGAATCCCTCTATGGTTGGGTGCAGTTTGGCGATGCGGATTGGAGTGTGCAAAACGGTGTTCTTACCGCTACGAAGGGAACCGGTGGATGCCTGGCAACCACCTGTCCATTTGCTAACTTTGAACTGTCCGCAAAAGTCAAAGTTTCTGGTGATGGCACCGCAGGATTAGCAATTCGTGTCCCGTTAGAGGGTCATTACTCTGAAAACGGTGGAGGTGCCATTACTCTACAAGCCGGTGGCGAATATGATATTTCTGTCCGTGCTGTTGGGAATACCGTATCTGCTTCCGTAAATGGCAACCCAGTCGAAGGATTAAACATCTCTAACGGGAAAGGGCACATTGGAATTCTCTATCATAAATATCACGACAAGAAGAAACCCACCAGAATTGAAGTACAATCCATTAAACTAAAGCCAGTCCAATTAAAATCCCTGTTCAATGGCGTGGACCTTACCGGTTGGAACATTATCCCGGGCCACAAATCGGTCTTCTCCGTAGTGGATGGTGCTCTCAATATCAAAGATGGCAACGGTCAAATTGAAACCGCAGATGTGTACAAAGATTTCCTTTTACAACTGGATATTTTTGTTAACGGAAAGGCATTAAATAGTGGCGTATTCTTCCGTGGGCCTAAAGGCGTCTTCTGGAAAGGGTATGAATCCCAGTTAAAGAATGCATGGCTCAGCAATGACCGTACCCGCCCCGTTGATTTTGGAACAGGCGGTATTTACGGTGTTCAGGAATCAAGAAAAGTTGTTACCAATGACCAGGAATGGTTTACCAAAACTATTGTTTGTGATGGTAATCATATGGCGGTGTGGTTAAACGGCTATCTCGTAAGCGACTTGTATGACACCCGCCCCGTTCATCCCGAAGGTGATGGTAAGAATGGATATGTGCCCTCTGCAGGAACCATACATTTACAGGGTCATGACCCCACAACAGACCTCTCCTTCAAAAACATAAATATACAGGTATATCCCGAAAAGTAAAAGACTTATTTAATTTTGATATTTGAGATTCTTAAAAAGAGACGCCCATAAGTGTGTCTCTTTTTTTTTGCAAACATGATAAGCAAATGGTTAACCTAATATTGAAAAATATTTATTCTAATTTTAAGGAGACCGAAATGGACACAATGGCTACTCGCTATCAGAACTGTCTCAAACGATATGTTACTGCATTAAGAAATGAACAACCCGACTGTGTCCCCATTCGCCCATTTGTCGCAGAATTTACAGCCCGATACTGCGGTTTTACCTGTCAACAGGTAACCCATGACTACCGAATAGCCTTCGAGGCGGTATGTCAAACAGTCAAAGATTTTGATTGGGATGCGGTCGTCCCGAACATGGTATATGTATGGACCGGATTGGCTCAATCCATGGGGCTAAAATACTATGGTATTCCTGGTATTGAACTCGACCCCAATACAGGATTTCAATATAAAGAGCCTCCCGAAGACCAGGCTTTTATGAAAGAAGATGAGTATGACGCATTAATTGCTGACCCGACAAATTTCTTATACGAGAAATGGTTACCTCGTGTCTCCGCAGAAGTTATTGAACCGGGCCAACCAGCGAAGGTTAGAACCTACCAGGCATTGGTCAAAACAGCCATGGCAATGTATGATTATTTCTATGCCTTTGGTCCTCAGATTGAACGATTGAAAA
>CALLRP010000009.1 GCA_938014335.1 uncultured bacterium | reverse complement strand
GCCCATTGGTCGCATTCTTCGCGTGTAATACCAAAATCATTAGCAACATTATCGGCGCATTGCCCCATCGAGGTATAGGCACGCGGATTGGAACGAATTAAGCGTGGATTGGGACAGGTTTTATTGCCACCCATAGGGATTACGCTCATGCTTTCAACACCACCGGCGATACCTACCTTTAACATATCGGATTCAATTTTTGAGGAAAGAATAGCCATCGTGTCTAATCCTGATGAGCAGAAACGATTCACCGTTTCGCCGGGAATGGTATCGGGCAAACCTGCAATAAGGAGTCCGATACGACCTACATTCATTCCGGCTTCAGCTTCCGGGAAAGCACAACCGATGATACAATCCTCAAACCGTTCTGCGGGGATGCCGGAACGTTTCACGGCTTCTTTTAATACAGCTGCCAGTAAATCATCGGGACGGACATGTGCTATTGCACTTCCTTTTTTAGATTTTCCTACCGCAGTTCTACATGCTGCTACAATATATGCTTTTTCCATATATAATCCTCCTTACAACTTTAAGGTTAATTCCGTAATGGTTTACCTGTGGTTAACATGTGTTGAATTCTTTGTTGTGTCTTTTCCGTTCCGCACAGACTGCAGAAGGCTTCGCATTCTAAATCAAGTAGGTCTTGTTCCGTTATGGGTGTTCCTTCTGCTCGGTCACCACCTGTCAGGATATAGGCTACTTTGTTCGCGATAAGCATATCATGTTCGGAAGCAAAACCGGCTTCTTTCATACCCCATACAGCCGCTTCGAATGCGGCACGTGGGGTTTCTCCTAACGCCCATAGTCTTGGCGGACGAGGAGGTCTATATCCGGCTTGTATTAAACTTAAGCAAACATTTTTGGCTCTACCTACTTGTAGTTCAAAGTTAGGTTCAATAATGTCGGTAGGTCTCAAATAACCTAACTCGACAACTTCCGCACCACTGGTGCCGACCTTTGCCATAGAAATATCTTCAAATGCACGACGAATAAATGGGAACGGGTCGGCGCTTACATTTTCGGGTATTAACTCTAATGAGCGAACAGTCATCTCTTTTGTTCCACCGCCAGCGGGAATGACACCGACGCCTACTTCGACTAATCCCGCATAGGTCTCACCTGCGATGACACATTTTGCCGCGTGCATACAAATTTCGAGACCGCCACCGAATGTGTAATGATGCGGAGCAATCACGATAGGACGGGAGCAGTATTTCATCCGCATGTTGGCTCCCTGTAAGCCACGCACCATCGCTTCAATAGAGTTCCAATCTTGTTGCATGATTTGTCCTAAGATCAAGAACAAATTGGCACCCGCACTGAAATGGGGTCCCTGGTTTGCAACGACCATTCCTTCGTATTTGCCTTCCTCTAATAGGTCGACGCCTTTGTTTAACATGGTTACAATATCCGCATCCACGGCATTCATTTTGCAATGGAACTCACAGCAGATAATACCGTCGCCAATGTCAATCAAACTGGCACTATCATTTCTTTCAATCTCTTTTCCGGGTTGTGCTTTGACCGAAGCAAGACGAATTTCTTTTGGATTTTTAGGCACAGGTTTGTAAGATTTGGTGGCAATGTCAAAGTAATGCTCAACGCCGTTTTCTGTTTTATAGAAAGAGTTTCCACCTGCATCTTTTACCGCTTTTGCAATTGCTGGTAATTCGATTCCTTCCGCTTCCATTCGTTTGCAAACTTCTTCAAAACCTAACATATCCCAGGTTTCAAAGATACCTGCTTCCCACGCAAATCCCCACTTCACTGCATTGTCAATGTTCACAATGTCATCCGAAATTTCAGGGATGCGATTGGCTGCATATTTAGCGGCGTTAGCAAACAGTTTAAATACAAATTTGGAGCCTTTGTCCTCACTGAAATGCATCACCTTTAATTTTTCGGCGAGGTCTTCAATGCTACGAACTGCTCCGGTACAGTCAAATTTTGCTTTGACAGGGTCACGATATTCTACAGTGGCAGGGTCAATGGCTTGAACAATTGCTTTACCCTTCTCATCTTTCTTATCGGTCTTTTTGTAAAAACCGCTACCTGTTTTATTGCCCCATAGTTTCTTCTCCACCATTTTCTCTACCCAATCGGGCATCTTGAAGTAGTCTCTGCATTCGTCATCTGGGCATCCGTCATATACATTTTTGACAACCTTAACAAAAGTATCCAGACCGACTAAATCAGCGGTGCGGAATGTAGCGGAGCTGGCATGACCGATAGCGGGACCTGTAAGGGCATCAATTTCTTCTACGGTTAAACCTTCCTTGGTCATTTCATGTAATATCCAGGACATTGTGAAGGTAAGGATACGGTTGGCAATAAAGTTCGGAGTGTCTTTGGCATAGACTATGCCTTTGCCTAATACATTCTCGCCGAACCATGCCATCGTTTCGATTACTTCAGGGAGTGTGTCGGGCCCGGGTATTAATTCTAACAATCTCAAATACCGAGGTGGATTAAAGAAGTGCGTTCCCATAAAGTGCTGACTCATTTCTTTAGGCATATCTTTTGCCATAGCACGAATGGGAATGCCACTTGTATTTGATGTGACAATGCTTCCCGGCTTGCGATGTTGAGCGACCTGAGCATATACCTGCTTTTTAATGTCCAGGTTTTCCATCACTACTTCGATAATCCAGTCGCAATCTGCTATTTTGTGCATATCATCTTCAAAGTTACCCGTTTCAATCATATTCAGATAACTCTTGCTATAAAGAGGAGATGGTTTTGCTTTTAGCAGATTTGCTTTGTTACCCTCGACCAGCGCATTCCGTTTTTTTGGGTTTTTCTTTTCATCCTCAGAGAGGTTTGGAGTTACTATATCCAGCATGATGCTGGGAACTCCACAGTTGGCTAAGTGTGCTGCAATAGCTGCACCCATAACACCAGAGCCTAAAACTGCTGCTTTTCGAATTTCCCTCATGGATTTTATACTCCTATAAATGGGTTTGATGTTTTTGTTTTAACACAATATATACTTACCGTTCGTTATACAATATTTATAATACTATCTGCAAATCAAAATTGCAAGTTTTTTTTATGCTTCCAAGAAAAACCCTCTATTTTTAATTTTATTGATTTCTACCCCACAAGTTTTCGCAATTTTATAATAACGACAATGATGAATTTTGTTTAAAAAGAAAGTAGGCTCTATAGAATGATAGAGCCTATGTGTAAAATTTGTTTACCACTCTTCTATTCGTTTGCCCACCCATACTGAACACGAGGCATGGGTTTCCCTTCCCTTTGGAGGTAACGCAATTCTTTATAACTTATCAATTCTATACCGAGTGATTTGATATATTCACGAGTTTCAGGTTTGCAAAAGAAATCAGTATCAGCGGCTCTACGACCTGCGGAACCGGTAGTTGCTTTCATTTCGGGAGTTAATTCTCCACAGTGAATATAAATTTCGGATACTTTTCCTTCGGGGATTTGTGCCAATCGTTCTTTCCACCAACTTTCGGTTGCTTCAATAGTGGGAGGGTCATCCATGAATAATTCATCCGGATGGAGAACTCCTAATTCATCAGCTTTGTCTATGAGGTATTCGCCTCCATATTTTTTCATTAACTCCCGACCTGCCATACGACAGGGCAAGTTATAATCTTTTGCAATCTTAATATAAATCTCATGGTAACCCGGTGCATATTGTAAGGTTCCCATGTGGGAATCAATGTGTGTTACATCTATTCCTGCTAATAAGGCTTTGTCTATTTGAGCCCGCACCTCTTTTTCCACTTCTTCTGGTTTTGCGTTGAGGTAAACAAACGGGACATCTGAATGAAAATATCCCATGTCTGTGCATAAGCTCGGAACTGCGGTTCTTCCTAACACAGGGCCCCATTTATAATGACCCCACTCACTGGTCAATGTTGTGTGGACTCCTACACTTGCCTGAGGATTTTCCTTTACTAATTTTACTGCTTCCATAAACCAAGGACAGGGAACCATAACAGTAGTAGAACTTACACCTCCGACTCTTAATGCACGAATTGTTGCCGTATTTGTTGAATGATTCATTCCAAAATCATCGGCATTAATAATCAGCAGTTTGGTATTGGGTGGAAATCCCAATCGTTCTACCAAAGAAGGTTTTGTCTGTGCATTTTGAGCAAAGCTGGAGAAGATTATTGCAAAAAGCGTGATAAAAGAGAGTGCAAATACTACATTGTTTCTCATAAAAATACTCCTTTCTAAATAGAAATAGTTTCAAATGTATTTTCGTTAAAATAATAATTAAGTTTTAGACTTATCTCATAAATATTTTGTTTTATTTATTGTAGAAAAAATAAAATAATCTTTAATGATTATATAAAATTAAGTTAATAAAAGGATATACTATGAATTGGAAGAGAGTTTTTTGGGTGGTGATATTAACTCATACCCTTGTTTTGTTAACAGTTAATATTTATGCACAATGGCAAGCCCCTACAAAAGGGCCGGAAATAAATTATAAAGTTTTTGTAGAATATAATACTGTAAGTATTGGGGTTCCTGTAAAAATAGCCATTCAATTTCAATTACCATCTGAATGGCACATTAATAGTGATGAACCGAAGGATGCGTTTCTCATTCCAACTGAACTCCGATTTGATGAAAATCCTAAAATACAAATTAAAAAGATTGTTTATCCTCCATCTAAAGAAATAAGTCTTTCTTTTTCGGAAGAGCCGTTATCCGTTTTTGAGAATGATTTTTTGATTGGTGTCGAATTGATGATTTTAGGGGAGCTCGAAAAACAGAATCCTGTAGAAATTGAGGGTTCTTTACGGTATCAACCCTGCAATGATAGGCAATGTCTCCCTCCCGCTACACTTCCTATTAAAATAAGTTTTAATTTGAGTGATAATCTTGTCCCTGCGAATGAAGAGGTGCAACAAAAGATAAAATGGGTTCCATGGGAAAAAACAGAATTGCCTACGCAGGAGAAAACAAAACGACATGAAAGAATCCCTGATGAAATTTCAACTAAAAAACAAGAAATGGCCTCCTTACAAGAAAACTGGGAAGAGGTTATAAAAGAATTTCGTATAGCATCACGATTAGATGGTTATGCAAATCGGGAGGAATTTATTCGGTTTATAAAATCTGCAGAACAGGAAGATTCAATGCCTTCATCGAAAAAAACAAATAGGAATATTTTTGTATTTCTTTTCATAATCCTTATTGGGGGACTTGCATTAAACCTAACTCCATGCGTTTTACCTGTAATTCCATTGAATTTGGCAATTATTGGTGCAGGTACCCGTGCTGGGTCACGGATACGCGGTTTTCTTATGGGTTTAGCTTATGGTTTAGGAATTTCTCTTGTGTATGGGGGCTTGGGTATTGCGGTTGTATTAGGTATTTCTAAAACATTCGGTTCTATAAACTCTACTTATTGGTTTAATGGATTAATAACTTTATTATTTTTTGTATTGGCATTAGCCATGTTTGATGTGATTGTTATTGACTTTTCACGATTTCAATCCTATTTGGGTATTCGGAGAAATACCAAGGGAAATTTCTTTGTTGCATTATTCATGGGTGGAGTTTCTGCTCTTTTAGCCGGTGCATGTGTGGCTCCTGTGGTTATATCCACCATACTTCAAGCACAAGATTTATATAGTCAGGGTTATTTCTATGCTTTGTTTTTACCTTTCCTATTAGGTGTGGGTATGGCATTGCCCTGGCCTATATTAGGTGCAGGTATGAGTCTTATGCCGAAACCCGGTAAGTGGATGGAATATGTTAAATATGCCTTTGGAGTGCTTCTGTTATGTTTAGCAGGCTATTATGGCTATACTACATATACTTTATTTAATATAGGAGATATGAAGACGGAGCAAACTATAGAAGGTTGGTATACTTCGTTAACTGAGGGAATGAATGAGGCAAAAATGAAAAATCAACCTGTTATTATTGATTTCTGGGCAACCTGGTGTAAAAATTGTCTTGTGATGAATAAAACAGTTCTTCCTGACGCTACAGTAAAAGAGAAACTTGATAAATTTGTTCGAATTAAATATCAAGCGGAAAATCCGGATGCTCCCGAAATTCGGAAAGTGCTGGACTATTTTGAAGTTTTAGGTTTGCCTACATTTATTATATTGAAGCCAAAAGAAAAATGAGAGTTATCTAATGTAAATATGAGAACTTTAATTTATCAATTAGTGGTTGAGCATTTTTTTACCGTTATTGGTTTTTTGTTCGCAGTTTTTCTCATCTTAAAAATTATCAGCGAACATCGCAGACCGGGTGGAGCCATATCCTGGGTCATTGCGATTCTTTTTGCTCCTTATATCGGTGTTCCACTCTATTTCATATTGGGCGAGAGAAAAATTTCTAAAAGGATAAACCGAAAAGAGCCGTTATATACAATACCTGTTACAAAGACGGAACAACCTATTAAAAATTCGATTGAACGCGTATTACTTTCTGCTGGAATGCCTCCTATTCGACGCACCTATTCAGTTAAATTTTCGTTTGATGGGGTAGAAGCCTATAACAAGTTAATAGAAATAATTAAAGAAGCAAAAGAGTATATTTACTGTACGACTTTTATTTTAGGTAAAGATAAGACAGGTATAAATATTATAAATGCACTGGCAGAAAAAGCCTGTCAGGGGGTAAAGGTATGTTTGTTGCTGGATAGTCTTGGATGTTTAACAGTTACACAAAAAATTCTTGCTCCATTGGTACAATCTGGTGGAGAGGTTGGATTTTTTCTCCCTGTTTTACCCTTCCGACGGAAATGGTCTGCGAATCTTCGAAATCATCGGAAGATTGTTATTGTAGACGGGAATATAGCAATGATAGGTGGAATGAACCTTTCGGATAATTTCATGGGTCCTATGCCCTCTTCAAAACGGTTTTTGGATAATGCGGTTTTTTTAAGGGGAGAAGCTATCTATGATATTGAGCAAGTTTTCCGTAGTGATTGGTATTTTACGACGGAGAAAGAATTACCTGAACCCAAAATAGAGTGCTTCCCTTCTGAAAAAGAGGGGAGTATTCTCCCTGGACTTGTACAGGTGGTTGCGAGTGGTCCGGATGTCTCCGAGGATATTCTATATGATGCTCTCCTCACTGCTTGTATGGAAGCCCGTGAACGCATCTGGATTGTTACCCCTTATTTTGTCCCGGATGAACCTATTCTAAAAGCTTTAAATCTTCAAGCACGGGCAGGGGTGGATGTTTCCCTAGTATTACCCAAGCGTTCTAATCATCTCACGGCGGATTTTGCACGGGGTCCGGCTCTGCGCGAATTACTTAAGAGTGGGGCACACATTTGGTTTTATGAAAAAGGTATGGTTCACTCAAAATTGCTGATATTTGACCGTTTTCTTGCTGTTACAGGCTCTCCTAATCTGGATATTCGCAGTATGTATCTTAACTTTGAAATTGCTCTTTTTCACTATTCCCCAAACGAGATTGACGCTATCGCTGGTTGGACCTACCAACTCATGAACAATTCTAAAAAGGTATCTGCATTACCCGACAAATCCGTTCAAATCTGGCTTGAAAATTTAAGTTTACTTATTGCTCCACTTATATAAAAAAATAGGTTTATTCAGGTAAAAAATAGTGATGAGTGAAATAAGTGATGTATAAGTTAATTACTAATTTATTTTGATAGGGGAGCAAAGTACTCCCCTATCATTAAAATATCGGATGGGGAGTATAAGACTCCCCATCTTTTCTCTATTGGTTAAAGAAAATAAGTTCGATGAAGATTTAATTCCCTCCCCCACCATTATTACCACTATTATTACCGCCATTGTTACCACCATGGGTACCATTATTTCCGTTATTATTTCCTTGATTATTGTTCCAACGGAAAATGTTTCCTAGCCATTCGCGAATTCGTTCGCGTATTCTTTCACGAATCAAATCTCCCACATTTTGTAAATTATCTACCACTCGAACCTTTACTTCTTTTTCAACACCATTTTCCACTTTTATTGCTATGGAGGATTCTAATGGAGAGATATTGGAAATACTGCTCAATATAGAATCATCCAGTTGAACTGTAATATATTGTCTATCCCATGGCCCTGTAGAAGTTGCCTCTTTCGGGTCAACCTGAATCCAATTTTCTGCGGGTTCAATAGTGAATTTCATTTCTGTTGCAAAGGGTAGCCGATTCCAGACGCGGATAATTCTTTCTGAGCCTTTCTCCACATCTTTTTTCGTAAAAAGCAGATTTTTAGGTGTAAAGCCCAATTGTAATGTGCCCCACCATTGACCTGTTTGTCGTGCGTTCGCCAAATCCTTTGACAATTCACTTAACTGTTCGCAACCTTGTGCCAGCATCAGCACAGCCACACAAAGACTTGCAATAACGAAATGCTTTTTCATTTTACATCCTCCTTAGTTAAAAGTTTTACTTTTGCCCAGCGTATTTTGAATCTATGTATGTATAAAGTTGATTCTTTTTATGTTACAAAATTTTTGTAAATAGATTGTCAAAAACATAAATAATAAATAAACATCTTTTCCTCGGTTAATTTCATTTATTTGATTTTGTGAATTATCGACATAAAAGAGATGGTATTTTAATATTACTTTTTTTATGTGGTATTTTTGTTATACTTTTTTTATTTAGTAAAATTGTAAAAATAATTTTCTCAGGTAGATAGATTATGAAAAAGTTTAGACATCCGAAAGCGATACGTCGCTGGATATTAGAAAAGTTGTATGAGAGATATTTGGAAAATCCGACGGAGATGTTAGGCCCGGAGGACTTCTTACTTACGGAATTGATAGACAAGAAACAACTGGCTACAAATATCCACTATCTTTTCGATAAAGAATTGGTGGAATTAATAACAGGATATAATCCCCCTCTTTTTGTTGCTACGCGTATTACACCAAAGGGGATTGATTTAGTAGAAAATCCGAGGGAATTTGACTTACTTTTCCCTGCATATCCGGCAGGAGTTGAAGAGAAAACAGCAGAATTACTGGAAACGATGGAACAGTTAGTTGTAGAGGCAGATTTAACACCTTTGGATGGAGATAAACGGAAGTGCCTTCTTAGGGATATTCAATACCTACGAGATGAGTTTGCTCGACCGGCGCATCTTTGGCGTCGCAATGTTATTGAACAGGTTATTCAATGGATTGAAGATAGCTTGGGAGAACTTGATAGAAGTGAGTCGATGCCATCTCTGGAAGTAATGCAAGAACAGTTCCGTAAACTTTTACCTTAGGATGAAATCTACATGAGAATGGAAAGTGATATAGAAATAAGTATTGTC
>CALLRP010000008.1 GCA_938014335.1 uncultured bacterium | reverse complement strand
AAATATTTGTATATGTAGATTATATTTATAATGTAAATACATAATAGAATTTTCAAAAGGTATATTTATGAAGAGAAGATTTGCTGTTTTTTTGTTCTTTAGTTTTTTAGTTTGTGCCTTTTTGCTTGCCTTTTTTCTTTTATTTTTGAATATACAAAAAGATGTTTTATCCACGACAACTGAGATTCATGAGCAGACACAACAAAAGATATATACTTCAAAGGAAATAGAGGGCATTTCGGTGTATTTTACAACTCCTGAGGATTCAAAAAACGAGAGAGCGGAAATAGTCGTTGCTTTGAAGAATTTTTTAAATAATGCACAGAAAAGTATTTATGGTGCAATATATGACCTTGATTATAATCCTATTGCAGAATTGCTTATCCATAAATTTCGAAGTGGGGTAGATGTAAAACTGGTAATTGAAGGGGATAATAGTAATAAGGAATGTGTCTTGAAATGTAAACGAGCTGGCATCCCGATTGTGGAAGATGGCAACTCTGCACTTATGCACAATAAATTTTTTGTGGTAGATGGTTCTTCTGTGTGGACGGGGTCAACGAATATGACCTATAACTGTCTTTTCCTCAATAATAACAATAGTTTGGTAATTCATTCTCCGCAACTTGCTGAAAATTACCGTAATGAATTTGAAGAGATGTTGACTTATCATTGCTATGGGATGAAATCTCCTCGCAATACGAAAAATATGGAATTTGTTATTAATAATGATGTTCTAATAACTAATATGTTTGCCCCGGAGGATGGAGTGGCACAAAGGATTTTAAGAGAGATTGAAAAAACCCATCAATCGGTTCGGTTTATGGCATTTTCATTTACATCGGCAGAGATTGCGGCCCGTTTAATTAAAGCACAGGAGCGAGGAGTAATAATTCAAGGGGTATTTGAAAAAAGAAATGCGGGAAATATTGCATCCAAAGATGAATTATTGAAACATGCGGGTATGGAGGTTCGCTGGGACGGAAATCCAAAAACAATGCACCATAAGGTAATGATTTTTGATGAACATATTGTCTTAACAGGTAGTTATAACTTTACAGAGGGAGCGGAAAAACGGAATGACGAAAATGTTATAATTATTGACAATTCTAAAATTGCTCGAGAATATATGAATGAGTTTTATCGTGTATTTGAAAAAAGTATCCCCGTGCGGTAAATAATAAAGTAAGTGAATAAAAGAGAAAGGGAAACTTGTGAAAATTCATCCAACCGCTATTATTCATTCGACCGCGGAATTGGGAAAGGATATAGAAATCCAGCCGTATGCGATTATTGAGGCAGATGTAGTAATCGGTGATAACTCGGTAATCGGTCCCCATTGTGTAATCGGTTCGGGTACGGTGATGGGAAAGAATAATTGTTGTTTTGCAGGGGCACAAATTGGGATTTTACCACAGGATTTAAAACATGTGAAGGGGAAATATGGTAGGACTATTATTGGTGATAATAATACTTTCCGTGAGTTTGTAACGATTAGTTCCAGCACGGTATATGCGGATGATACGGAAGAAAAGGCAACCGTTATAGGAAATGATTGTCTTTTTATGGCATGTACCCATGTTGCTCATGATTGTCATGTGGGAAATCGTGTAATCATGGCGAATAATTCTGCACTGGCGGGGCATGTTACGGTCGAAAATTTTGCTTCTATTGGGGGATTGAGTGGAATACATCAATTTTGCACAGTGGGACAATATTCCTTTGTAGGGGCTATGTCACGAGTGGGAAAAGATGTTCTACCGTATATGATTACTGAAGGGTATCCAGCCCAATGTTTTGGCCCAAATGTAATAGGGCTACAACGGGCAGGGTTTAGTTCCGAAGCCATTAGTCGAATACGGCAGATGTATCGTCTGCTTTATCGTTCTAATTTGAACACACAACAGGCGGTGGAATCTATCTTAGAACAGATTGAAGACAGTCCAGAAAGGAAGATTATCCTCGATTTTATTAAGAATTCAAAACGGGGCTTGTCTAAAGGTCCCTTGTCACCCAAAGAAGCACAAGTTAACCCAATAAGTGATGAATTGGTTTAAAAACTATTTTCTTATGTTAGAATGTTTTTGGGGGAAAGAATGAAATCATTTTAATCTGGAAATACAACATGGATAAACGAAATAATAAATTAAGGGCAGGTGTTATTGGATTTGGGTATTTAGGGTTTCATCATACGCGAATTTACTCAGACCTAAAAGATGTGGAATTAGTGGGTGTTGTTGACATTTCTGAAGAAAGGCGGGCAAAAGCGATAAGTGATTTTCAGGTTCCTGCTTTTCCTACGATAGAGGAGATATTAAAGCAAGGGGTTGACCTTGTGTCTGTGGTAACACCCACTTCTACACATGCAGATGTTGCTATCCCATTTCTGGAAGCGGGGGTGAATGTTCTTGTAGAAAAGCCTATTTCCGCTACTGTGGAAGATGGACAAAAGATAGTTGAAGTGGCTCAAAAGAATGGATGCATCCTGCAAGTAGGTCATGTGGAACGATTTAACGGGGCTGTTCGTGCTTTGTTTAATTTGATTGATAACTCACGCTTTATCGAATGTCATCGTTTAAGTCCCTTTCCAGGTCGAGGCACGGATGTAAGTGTGGTGCATGATTTGATGATACATGACCTTGACATTATTTTAGCCCTTACTCGCAGTCCGGTAATTTCTATGGATGCTGTTGGAGTATCTGTTTTCTCGGATTCAGAAGATATTGCAAATGTTAGGCTTCGGTTTCAATCTGGCTGTGTGGCTAATCTTACTGCAAGCCGTGTTTCTATGGACCGCATGCGTAAGATACGAATTTTTTCTGCTCGTGAATATGTTTCGACAGATTATAGTTCCCAAAGTTTGCTGGTCTATCGAAAAAAAGAAGAGGATATCCCTCCTAATAGAAATCCTATGGAATTTATAGAAATTACACCTATACAGGTTTCCAATGAAGAACCGTTAATGGCAGAAATCAAAGCGTTTGTTTCTGCAGTCCGTAATGGAACATCTCCTGAAGTTTCAGGGGAAGATGGATTAAGGGCTTTAGAACTCTCGTGTCAAATTGTAGAACAAATTCGGAGTAACTCGTGAACACCATTTTTTGGGTAGTAGGTGACCCGTCTGCTGATTTACATTGTGCTAATATAATACGGGAATTGCGTCAATTAGCACCTGAGGTGAAACATATTGGTTTGGGGGGACAGAATATGGAAAGAGAAGGTTTTATATTGCTACATGATTTATGCTCCAGTGCTATTATGGGTTTTGTTGAGGTGGTGAAACATTTAGGGGATATAAAAAAATTAATAAAGAATGCAGTAAACTGGATTAAAGAGTATAGGCCACAGGGAGTGATTCTCGTTGATTATCCGGGGTTTAATTTACATATTGCTCCGATGATAAAAGAGTTCGATATTCCTATTATTTATTACATTAGTCCCCAAGTTTGGGCATGGAAAAAAAATCGTATAAAAAAAATTGCCCAATGGGTAAATAAGGTTTTAGTCATTTTTCCCTTTGAAGTGCCGATATATGAAAAAGAAGGGGTTGAATGTGTTTATGTAGGACATCCCTTGCTGGATAAAATTCCTGAAATGAGAGCCGAACGAGAATATGTAAATCCTTATAAAATTGGTTTATTACCCGGAAGTCGTCCACAAGAGATAAAAAGAATTTTCCCTGTTATGCTTGAAACGGCAAAACAGTTTTTAAGTATGTATCCGGGAACGGAATTCGTTGTGCCTGCTTTTAATAAAAATTGTGTAGAACTTATTAAAAACATATCCAATGAATTTTCTGTGGAGATTTATGAGGGAGACATGGGAAGAGTATTGCGAGAAGCCCATGTAGGAATTATTGCATCCGGAACGGCAACTTTAGAATCCGCTCTTTATGGAATGCCTTTTGTGCTTGTGTATCGAACACACCCCCTGACTTACCATATTGCCCGACTTCTGGTGAGTGTTGAACATATAGGTATTGTTAATATTCTTATGGGACGACAGGTTGTCCCGGAACTGATTCAGGGAAAAGCAACTCCATCTAATATTAACTCTTTGTTGGTTGATTTAATACAGAATTCGACTTTCAGGGAAAAGATGATATATGATTTTAAACAGTTAAGGGAAAAATTAGGTTCCCCCGGAGCAGGGAAACAAACAGCAATTGAAATTTTAAGAACTTTGGGGATGTATCCCTCATAATACTTTTCATAATAAATAATATATTCGGCTAATTTGTGGATAATAAAATGTTTAAGTAATCCGATAAGAAAAAGGCTGTTTAATGACCGAAGTTGATTTATTTTCTTACCAAGAAGAGAGTCAAAAGAAAAAGAAATTATATCTTATTGATGGGATGGGCTTTTTATTCCGTTCTTTTTTTGCCATAAAGGTACCCTTAAGAACAGAAGAGGGTAAATTTACCAATGCAGTATATGGCTTTGCTCGTGCATTGTTAAAGGTTCTACGCGAGCATGAGCCGGATTATTTAGCAGTGGCATTTGATGCTCCGGGGAAAACCTTTCGTGAAGAGGCTTTTCCGGAATATAAAGCGAATCGTCCCGAACCGCCACAAGAATTTCTATACCAGATACCTATGGCAATCCATCTTGCGGAGTGTTTAAATATTCCTTTACTCTTTGTTCAAGGGTTTGAAGCAGACGATGTAATTGCTACTCTTGCGGAGAAGGTGCAAACCGAAGGTCTGGAAGTGGTAATTGTTTCTTCTGACAAAGACCTGATGCAGTTAATCGGTCCTCGGGTAAAGATGTTTGACCCTATACGTGGAGAAGAAGGAAAGTGGTATTCCGAAAAAGAGGTAAAGGCCCGTTTTGGAACCGACCCGCTCCATGTTCCCGATGCCCTTTCCCTCATTGGTGATACTGCGGACAATATTCCCGGTGTCCCCGGTATTGGAGATAAAACTGCGAAGAAATTGATGGAACAATATGGCTCTCTTGAAAATCTTTATGAAAATATAGATGCTGTATCTGGGAAAATAAAAGGTTCACTCATAGATAAAAAAGAACAAGTCTTCTCTTGTCGGTCTTTATTAACCTTGCGTAAGGATGTTCCCTTGAATATTTCAATTGATGATTTGAAACGAAGACCTTTTGATAATGAAGTTCTCCGAAAGGAATTACTCCATCTTTCTTTTTTGTCTCTTCTTCGGGAACTTAATCTGAAAGAAAATAAAACAGAAGAAATAAAATTTTGTTATACTATTGTTAGAGATGGTAGTGATTTGAAGGATGTATTACAAAAAATTAAGAGAGAAGGGTGTTTTTCATTTGACCTTGCTACTCGGGATGATGATATACTTAAACATCAGTTAGTAGGTATTGCGATATCCCTCAAACAAAAAGAAAATTATTTCATTCCCTTCAACAATTTAATAAAAGAAATTGATGATTTCAATTTGAACGAACTGCAGAGGGCAGTTAAATTAATCTTTGAAGATAACAATTTAAAAAAACTGGGGTTTGATTTGAAAAAATCCATTCAAATATTTCACAAGAATAATATTGACTTTCAAGGGATAGAAATGGATATAATGGTAGCCTCCTACCTGACAAATACTGATTTTACAAATCATTCTTTTGAAAAAATTGCAGAAAGATTTTTAAGTAATTATGTTTTATCTATTGAGAAATCCGACACATCCGTTGAAAATAGTGTTGGGGAGGCTATTATTCAAAGAATTTGCCAGAGAGCGGAAATGATAAACCTTTTATATCCTATATTTAAAGAGAAGTTAAGGGAGCAATCTCTGGATACTTTGTATCGAGAGATTGAACAGCCTCTCATTTCTGTTTTAGCCCGAATGGAGGAACGGGGTATTGCTATTAATCCCAATGTTTTTAAAGAATTGGAAGAAGAAATAAATTCACGGATTGTATATTTAGAACAGGAAATATATAAACAAGCAGGGATGGAATTTAATATTAATTCTCCCAAGCAGTTACAGATAGTCCTTTTTGAAAAATTAGGCTTGAAACCTGTTCGAAAAACGAAAACAGGTGCCTCCACAGATATGGAAGTTCTGGAAGAATTGGCAGTTGTCCATCCTCTTCCTGCAATTATTATTGAATATCGTACACTCCAGAAGTTATTAAATACATATATAGAAACTCTACCCAATTTAGTACATCCGAAAACCGGGCGGATTCATACCAGTTTCAATCAGGCCATTGTAACAACCGGACGGCTTTCCAGTAGCGAGCCTAATCTACAAAATATTCCTATTCGCACAGAATATGGGAAACGGATACGTGAAGGTTTTGTAGCGACGGATGAAAACTGGACATTGATTTCAGCGGACTATTCTCAAATTGAGTTGCGCATATTAGCACATTTTTCCGAAGACCCCATTCTATGCGAAGCCTTTTATAATGACCTTGATATACATCGGGAAACGGCATCGAAAGTTTTTGGTATTCCTTTTGAGAAAGTAACGGAGGAACAACGAAGACAAGCTAAAGCCATTAATTTCGGTGTTATTTATGGTATGACCCCTTATGGTTTATCCAAAGCGGTAGGTTTTAGTACTTCCGAAGCAGGGAAATTTATTGAAGCTTACTTTACCCGCTTTTCCAGAGTAAGGGAATGGTTAGATAAAACGATTGAAGAAGCAAAGAAGAGAGGTTATACGACAACTTTATTTAATCGGCGGAGATATATATCGGGATTGGATAGTTCTAATCAAATAACACGCAAATCAGCAGAACGAATGGCAGTAAATACCCCTGTGCAAGGTAGTGCAGCGGATATAATTAAAAAAGCCATGATAGAAGTAGACCCTTATTTAAGGGACATAGGAGCCTATATATTGCTTCAAGTTCATGATGAATTGTTGATTGAAGCCCCAAGAAATTCAGTCAAGGAAACCGCTTATCAGGTAAAATCTATTATGGAGAAAGTTGTTTCACTGCGGGTTCCCTTAAAGGTAGAAGTGGGTATGGGCAATAATTGGGCTGAGGCTCATTAATGTATTGAAATAAAAATTGCAATAAATAGCGAGAATTACTCGCTATTTCAAAATAAGGATTATTTTATGAATGATTATCGAACAACAGTAAACGACAAACAACAGGAAAGACGGAAATTTAGGACCATGGGAACCAAGAAAACTTATTCACATCGTTCCAATTCTCATCAAAGTTCCAGCCGAAATAATCGGAACAATCGGAACAATCGAAACAACCATCAAAACCAAGTCAAAAGACCACCTGTGTTAGATGTGGCTGAAGAAGAATTTGATGAAATTCGGACAGATGGTCCTGAAATTGCTATTTCGGATTTAAAAAAGATGTCCATCCAGCAATTAAGTGAAGTAGCAGGGAATCTCGCAATTGATGACCCTGGCTCACTTAAGAAACAGGACCTGATCTTTAAGATTTTACAAAAAAGTTTTGAACATTCCGGTTCCGTAGTGGGAGAAGGGACATTAGAAATACTCCCTGATAATTATGGCTTCTTGCGTTCGTCGGATGCTTCATATCTTCCGGGACCGGACGATATCTATGTGTCTCCTTCTCAAATTCGTAAGTTTGGACTACGGACAGGGGATACAATCCGTGGACATGTTCGCCCACCCAAAGAAGGGGAACGGTATTTTGCATTGTTGAAAGTAGAATCTGTTAACGGAGATCCTCCTGAAATTGCGCATCAACGACTTCTTTTTGATAGTTTAACGCCTCTTCATCCCAATGAACGCTTTTATCTTGAAACAACTCCCGATGAAATAGCCATGCGAATTATGGACTTGATTTCACCCATTGGAAAAGGGCAACGCGGATTGATTGTAGCGGCACCGTTTACGGGGAAAACGGTTTTATTGCAGAAAATAGCCAATAGTATTACGAAAAATCATCCGGAAGTAACCATCATTGTTTTACTTATTGATGAACGCCCTGAAGAAGTTACAGATATGAGACGTTCCGTCGCAGCAGAAGTTATTGCCTCTACTTTTGATGAACCCCCGGATAGACATATTCAAGTTGCAGAAATGGTTTTAAACAAAGCGAAGAGACTTGTAGAGCATAAAAAAGATGTGGTTATTTTATTGGATTCCATGACAAGACTTGCCCGTGCGTATAATGTGCTGGTGCCGTCCAGTGGGAAGGTGCTCTCCGGTGGTATCGAAGCTAATGCATTGCAGAAACCGAAACGATTCTTTGGTGCGGCACGAAAAGTAGAAGAAGGGGGAAGTTTAACCATCCTTTCTACAGCCCTGATTGATACAGGAAGTCGTATGGACGATGTCATCTTTGAAGAATTCAAAGGGACAGGGAACATGGAGATTCATTTGGACCGTCGTTTGATGGAAAAACGAATATTCCCGGCGATTAATGTAATGCTTTCGCGAACACGAAAAGAAGAATTGTTGATTGTTAAAGAAGACCTTGAAAAAATCTGGTTGTTATTGCGGGTATTAAGTCCATTGGATACGGTGGAAGCAACAGAATTACTTATTGAAAAATTGAAGAAGACAAAGAGTAATGCTGAATTTTTGAACAGTATGCAAAAGATGTAATTTATTTACTTCCTATTTCTTTAAAGATTATTCTTCAATATACCCATCGGAGTGAAGGTAAGGGTTTATTTTTTATGAAAGTACCGATGATAAATTTAAAAGCTCAGTATCATCAGATTAAAGAAGCGATTCGGGAAGCAATAGAAGAAGTTTTAGAGACGCAGCAATTTCGAGGGGGTGATATTCTAACACGATTTGAAGAGGAAATTAAGAGTTTAATTAAGTGTTCGTATGCAATCGGTGTAGGCTCTGGGACAGATGCTTTGGTAATTGCTCTGAAGGCATTAGGATTACGACCCGGAGATGAGGTTATCACAAGTCCCTTTTCATTTATTGCTACTGCTAGTAGTATTGTTTTAGCGGGAGGAATCCCTGTATTTGCCGATATTGAACCCGATACTTATCTTTTAAATCCAAAAGAAGTAGAACAAAAAATTTCAGAAAAGACGAAAGTCTTACTCCCGGTGCATTTATACGGGCAATGTGCCGATATGCTAACTTTTGTGTCCTTAGCAGAAAAATATTCTCTTTATATTCTTGAAGATTCCGCACAGGCAATAGGTGCTCATTTATATGGAAGAAATGCGGGTAACTGGGGAAATGCCGGAGCCTTCAGTTTTTACCCGACAAAGAACTTAGGTGCAATGGGGGAAGGAGGATTAATTACAACTAATGATGAGCATATTGCAGAGCATATTTTATTATTGCGTTGTCATGGTTCAAAAAAAAACTATGAACATGAACTAATTGGATACAATAGCCATTTACATACTTTGCAAGCAGGTATATTGAGCGTTAAACTTCGATACTTGAAAAAATGGAACGAAAAGCGCCGAGAAATAGCCCGCTATTATACAGAACATATGAAAGAAATATCGGAACTTCAACTCCCTGTAGAACGGGAAGGGAGTTATACAATATATCACCAGTATGTTATCCGTATTCCGGAGCGGGATAGGGCACGAGAGTTTCTTCACGATCGGGGTATTGCTACTGCGGTATTTTACCCAATACCCATTCATCGTCAGCCCTGTTTCCAGCAATTCGCTTTTTCTAAGGAGAATTATCCCGAAGCAGAAAAGGCATCGCGAGAAGTTTTAGCACTTCCTATTTATCCTGAAATGACAGTCGAAGAAATACATTATGTGATTGAGGGGATAAAATCTTTTTTAGCGAACAAGAGTTAAGTTTGGTGTTGGCAACAAAGTGGCTCCCCGTGTAGAATGATGGACAAATACAGATTTTTCTGCTTCATCTGGAGTAAGGGGAGAAGGACGATTTAGTAGTTTTGCATACTCATCTGAAGAAAGCCAATTATGTAGTGCCTTTTTAATAACAGAGACATCCCTTTTTAGACAAAGAGTTATAACTACTCCCCCTAAACCCGCTCCAGTAAGACAAGCACCTAAGGCTCCTTTCTCATTTGCAATATCCACTAATTTGTCTAACACAGGAGTACTTGCTCCATAATCTCCTGTAAGCGAATAAGGAGCTATTTGAAGGTCTTCGTAAACAAATAACATATCGTCGGTTACTTCTCTATGAAAGGGGTTCCCTGTGACATCTAAGATACGGTCGCCGTTATGTCCTAAAGTCATTAAATATCCCGCCATAGATATATCCCCTTTCTGAATCGCTTCAAAGAAATACTTTGCTCGTATAGATTCGCAAATTCCAAATACTAATGGCCCGCGTATGGGAACAATTGTAGGATGTTCTTCTTTCGGTAAGTGTCCGTAATATCGTTCAAAAGTTTCGTGAATCCCTGGAATGTTAAAGTCATTAAATAAGGTTTTAACCGGTAAAGAGTGTGGGATGGTACGGAAAAGTGAGTAGAGTTTTTTAGTCCCTCCAAGTTGCTCTGGTGAAAAATCAGCAAGAGTCTGAAATCTTTCTGCTTCTTCCAAACTTAACCCCTGTGATTTCATAATCTCTCTTAATATCGTTAAAGCGACAGAATATGCAAAACGATTTTTGATATACGAACTTGCATGAGTAGAACTAATATCCCTCTGTGTCCTGGAATTAGCAATTATAATAGAAGTGTTATTAGGAAGGGGATGATGCCTTTTTTCTAATATTTCTGCAGTCTCAGGATGAAGTCGAATACCTAATAAGTTGTCTTTTTCTCCCAATAACTCCGCCGTTTGGTCGCTAAGGCCACTCCTGGCCCCTGTAAACCATTCTGCATCTTGAATCATCTTTAATTGAGTGGTTATTTTACATTCATAATGGTTGTTATACATAAGGGAGTGGAGTAAAACAATACATAAAGCATGGGACGAACTTAATGCGGAACCTTCGGGAATATCCCCACCAATAACCGCTTCCATACCTAAAGAAAGAGGTTTATTTATTTGTTTTGCAAAACGAAGTAAGATACCTGTGATATATTGATGCCAATGGGTAGTTGTATCTCTTTTATTTTTATTGAGGTGACATACTTTGTCCCAGGGTAATCCCCATGGAAACTGGTTCTGCAAGGTAGTAAATGAAGATAAAAAGGGTTTGTGTTTAGAATCTAAATTATAGATATAAAATTTATCATCTTCACGGGCATGCCCTACTAAAATTACTTCCTGTTCTATGGTCATTAGGTTTAAAAATCCGCCGTGGGTATCCACATGCATTCCTCGAAGATTAATTCGTCCTGGACATCGTGTTATAAATACATGTTTATCTCCAAAGAGTTCAATAAATTTTTGCAAGGTCTGAAGCATTAAAGGGATACGGTTTTGTCCTGCTTCGCCATAGGTCTCATTTAAGAACTGTTTTTGTTCGGTAGAAGAACTAACAAAAAAATCAATCCATTTGCTTGCAAGTATCATCATGGTGAATATGTCGTCTTTATGTTATATTTTTCTTTAAGTTCCTGTAAAATTTGTAAAAGTTCGGGTTTTTCGCCCTCACGGACAATTCGACTTATTATATAAAATGCTTTATGAAAAGCCCACCTGCGTGCTACTTCTATATCTCCCAAATTAGATTGGGATAAATCAGCACGGAAAATAATTTCCTTTCGTTTTCCTGCGGAAGTTCCCTGAAGACGGAAAACAAAATTTTTTTGTGTTTCTGGATTAAATTTGCCGTAAATGGAAACAGGTCTTCCTTGATAGAAATTAGGGAAAATGAAAGGATATATTTCCTCCCGTGGTATGGCTCCAAAATTCATAGTTACATCTATAAGTATCGGATTTTGTATTCGTTGAAATGCTTGAGGTATTGTAGAAGAAAGTTGTTCTATATTGCTTCGGATAACACAAAATCCTCGATTGATATAAGCCAACAATTCAAGAAGGTAACGGTCAACAGTATTTCCACCTCCTATGGTAAATATCTCGTATTTCCCTTGGTTTTCTAATGTGAGATTAGCAATAATTGCCCTTGTATCGCGAAGCCCAATAGTTGGTTTCCCATCTGAACATAGCCATAAGATATTCGGTAAACCCGGGGTGGTGGGAATTTGAATAATTTGTCTCACAGAATTAAATACATCCGTTTGCCCTGTAGAGGGTATCTGTTGTAAGAATTTGAGAGCAGACTTTTTATTCTCCAGAGTTCCTTTTATATAACCTTCTGCAAAGAGAGTTACTCTTTCTCGAAACAGGACAATATTAAATAAATCCTCGTCACGAAGTTGCTGTAATGCATCACGAACACCCTGAACAGTGCGGTCTAATTTTCGCTGACCAATGCTGGCAGAACTATCAATAATAAAAGCCACTTGCTTGGGTAATGGAGTTATTTTTGCATCTTTTTTAGGGGAGATGACCAATTCAAAAAATCCCTGTGTCTTATCTTTTTCGAAATAGGTTTTTAATTGAAGTTCAAATAAATCATCCCAAAATTCATAGGGACGACTTTCTACTTCTTTTTTAGCTTCTTCGATGATAGGTTGTTCAATAATTTCCTGTTCTAAAACCTGTTCCAATGGGATAGGCGGTTCTATAGGTTCTAATTCCGGGACTAAAACTACAGGGGCTTGTGATGTCTCTGCTGTAACCGGCTCTGTTTGTCCTGCAGAGGGTGCTGTTGCTATAACACGAGGTATATCCCCTGAAGTAATAGGAATTGCCTGTGATGGAGATGCTATTTCATCTAAAGAAAAAACAGGTGCTTCATCCGGTCTCATAATATTCTCTTCTGCTGGGGGTAATACTTTCCGTGCTACATCAATTGTATCTTTCTCGGATTCTTGTTCAATGGCAAGTATTCGTTCTTCGACTTGTTGGACTATTTCTTCTGGTGAAAGAGGTTCTGTTGAACGTTCCAACGATTCTGTAACTGCTCGTTTTGCCAATTCTTCTTTTTGTAAAGAGGATGTGGGAGGTTCAGGGATTTCAGTAGCAGGAAGTATTTCTTCTATGAATTTTTGAAAAGAAATAGGACGGGTAGACAAAGAGGTGCTAATAGGTTCTTCTACGGGTTGTGATACAGTTATTTTTTCATCTATTAATTTGACGCGGATATTGGGAGGAATTAGGGTCGGACCTGTCGTGAACAAAGGGATAAATTGTGAACTGTAAATGAGAAAGAAATAGAGTATTATGCTAATAATAACACTAATAACGAAGCGAACCCTTCTACTCCGCAGGGTTTCTAATATCCCCAAACGAAGAGGATGATTATTTGAGATGTTCGCTCGGGACATAAACTTACCTCGGTTCTGTTGATAATGCCGGTGTGTTGCTTGTTTCGCTTGCCAGTATGCCTTTTGCTTTTTCTGTTAATGGATGCGATGGAAAATCATCTGCTAATTCCTTGAAAGCCCTTTGTGCATTTTCCTTTTCATTGATTTTCAAATAACAATTACCGGAACGCCACAGGGATTCTGGAGAAAGTTCAGGGTGAAGATAAAGAATAGCCACTTTTAGATAATTTCTTCCAGCTTTCTCAAATTCACCCTGATTTTCATATATTTCCGAAAGGCGAAATTGGGCGCGGGCGCTGGTCTCACTCCCTCCGTTATTGGCACAGCGTTCATAAAACTCTAATGCGTTATCTATCTGATTTTTCTGTTCAAAAATCTGAGCAATTCGGTATAACGATTCTGTAGCGGATGTGGAAGAAGGAGATATATCTACAACTTTTTGATATTCTTGTATGGCTTCATCTAATTTTCCTAAATTATGAATACATTCTGCATAACGAAATTGTAAGCGTTGTGGGGCAGGATAATCTTTTAATACCTCTTGCATCCGCTTTAATACTTGTCTCGCCAGGTCCCACTTTTGAGCATCTAAATAATATTGTGCTAACCAGGCGAATTGCTCTTCTTTTACTGAGATTTGGGGATATTCCGTTATGGTTTTAAATAACGCTTCCGCAGACTTTTCGTAATCTTTCACCTCATAATAGGCGATGCTAATTCCCAACCATGCTTGCCCTGCTATGGAAGGGGTAGGATTTTGTGATAGTAAACTTTGTAAGTAATCTATGGATTTTATAGGGTCTTTCTTCTCTTTCAAATAGTAAGTTCCTAACTTCAATTTCATTTCTTGCACATATTGAGATTGAGGGAATTTCTGAATAAATTCTTGATAAGTTTGGAAAGCCTCTTCACTTTTATCTAATTGCTCATAGATGTTTGCGAGTCTTATATATACTTGTTCCTGTAATGGATTATTTTGTGAAATTTCCTTTGCTTTGAGGTAGGTTTTCAATGCTTCCTCTTTGCTTCCTTCTTTCCCTTGTAAATCTCCATAACGGAGATATGCTGGTATAATTAACGAATGTTGCGGATAAGTCTGGATAAACCGATTATATAATTGTATTGCGGGCTGAGTAATTCCCAATAATTCAGCACATTCGGCGGATTTATACAGTGCTTCCGGTGCAAATTTGGAAGTGGGATATTTCTCATACACTAATTGGAATTCTTCCATCGCATCTTCATAGTTCCCTTCTGTTGTGTATAGGGAACCTAATAGGAAATAGGCATCGGGTCTTAATGGAGTTTCGCCGGCTTTATCGAGGAAGGCGGTTACATTTGTTTTTGCGGTAGTGTAGTCATTCTTCAAAAAATGTATCCATGCAATTTTATACAGAGATTCTGTAGCATAGGAGGTATCTGCAAATTGTTGAATGATAGAATTGTAAAAGGACAAGGACTCATCTAATAAGTTTTGTTCCGATAATGAATTGGCAAGGATATACATAGCAAAGGGTTTCTTCTCGGATTGAGGATAATTCTGGAGGAAAAATTTTCCCTCATTCACTGCTTCTGGAAATTTCTTTGCCTGGTATAAAGTCCATAAATAACCGAAATCCGACTTCTCTTTGTAAGGACCTTCTTTAAATTGCGTTTTTAATGTTCGATAGGCATTCAAGGCTCCCTCATACCAGCCTAATTGGGAGTATATTTCTGCCACGCGGAAATTACATTCCATCCTCAATTGGGGGTCTATTTTTTCATTGGAGGCTACTTCGGATAAGACTGAAACTGCATTTTCTAATTGATTAAGTTTCGTGTAGATAGTTCCCAAGACATATTTAGCAAAAGGTGTTAAGGGATAATCAGGGAAATCTTTTATTAGAGTTTGCAAAACAGGTATTGCAGATTCAAAATTTTGGGTTTGTGCGAGGGCACGGGCATAAAAATACATTGCACGAGGCCGATATTCCGTAGGGACATTTTCTCCTATTAACTCTTTTAGTGTTTCGCCACACTCCGCCCAGCGTTTTAAGTAATAAAAAGATTCCCCTTTACGAAGCAGTGCTTCCATGCGTTGAGGGGAGTCTGAAATCTTACTTAACACCTGGTCAAACGCTCCAATGGCTGTTTCATATTGCTTCTCTACCAGGGCGGATTTACCTAAACGGAGATAAACTTCTACAATTCTCGGAGAGTTGGGGTATTTAGCAATGAATTTTTTATATTCATCAATGGCTTCTTTGAAAAATTGACGACTGTAGAGCCCGTTTGCAAAATCAAGTTGTGCATTTTCTTCCGTAGAAAGGTCGGGAGATTGAGCAAATATAACCCCACATCCAATTAATAAATAAATACATAACGATATATTTAATTTTTTTCTCAGTGTCATTTGTTAATCCTATTATGGGGTGGTTGGTTCTGATGATGAGGAACCTGAATCAAGTGTTGTCGCGGTAGTTGCAGAAGATTCTGAGGTTTGGGATTGCTTCTCATTAATTGCGGAAAATGCTACATTTTGAATGTTTGCCTTACGACAGCAATCTAAAACTTTTATAGCATTGCCCAACATAGCACTTTGGTCACCTCGGATAATAACAGAACTCCCTGGGAAAAATTGCGATACTTTATTTAGTACTTCTTGTAATTCGGTCAGGGATACGGTTCGATTGTTAACAACAATGGAACCATCTGCTTTTAAGTTAATATAGATTTCGCCCTGACTTCGGGTTGTTGGCACAGAGGTCTCTGCTGTAGGAAGAGTTATGTCAATCTCTGATTCCAGTACACCATAAACAGCAGTTGCCATAAAAAAGACAAGTGTCAGGAAGACAATATCAATTAGAGGAGCCATTTGAATAGGTTCGGGTTCGTTTTCATAAGTTCGGCGAATTCTCATGACCGTGTTCCTCTCAAAATGAGTTCCACCATCTCACTGGCTATGGCTTCGACTTCTGCAATAATTCGATTTACTCTCCCCCTTAAGTAAAAATAAATTGCCATGGCAGGGATTGCAATGATCAAGCCACCTGCGGTTGTTACCATTGCGGTAGCCACACTATATGCCATTGTAAGTCCTTTGACCTGAGCATCATTAAACGCAATTGCTCCGAAAGCCTGCATCATACCCCATACTGTTCCTAAAAGTCCTAATAATGGTGCTAAAACCGCTATATTGTTTAAATACGATATGCGTTGCCAGAGAATACTTGCTCCGCGTTCTCCTTCGCTTTCCATAGCATCCTGAATAACATAGCGGTCATGACCTACTAACTTTACCCCAGCGAAGACCATCTTCGCAATGAGTTCATCTCGTCCCTCACAAAGTTCTAAAACTCCTTTATAGTCGCCTGCCTGTAATAGATGGAACAATCGGCGAATAAGTATAGAAGGTAATTCTCTTCGGGGTGTTAATGTTAGGAGGAGATACAATGCCCACACCAATCCAATGAAACCTAACCCTCCTATTATCCATAGAATTACTCCACCTGCTTTTATCATATCCCATAGTGTCAGATTTTGTTGAACAGGTGGAATAATGGAAGTGTCCGGGGCTCCTTGTGCATAGGTGAATAAAGTTATATAGAAAATCCCTAGAATGAGCGAAAAAAATGCTTTTCTTTTAAACATGTAGTTAATTCCTTTTTATTGTTTTTGAAATCAAGTCTTTCTTTTAATTGTATTAATATTATCCTTTTGTAAAGAGATAAGTTGCAACAGTTTTATCAGATTCACATTTTGGCATAGATTTTATATTTCAGATACAAATTACACAAATTGGTAAGAATAATAAAAGGGCACAGAAGACCGTGCCCTTTTATACAAATTTTATGTAAATTATGACACTTAAAAGTATTATGCTTTTTTTGCTCCTTGAATGAATAAGTCCATTCTACGAGATAGTTCTTTAAGATAATTTTCATCGCCTGCGGGGAACTCTTCCGTAACCCAGCCTGTATACCCTACCTCATGGAGGGCTAAACGCACTTCTGCAAAGTCCACATCACCTTCATATGGTAAATTACACCACTGATAGCCATTTCGTTTGAAATCTTTTATATGTAATTTTACAATTCGATTGCCTAAGGTTCGTATCCAGTCCTGTGGATAGCCAAAAATTACCACATTTGCCATATCGAAATAAGCACGCACCCAGGGACTGTTCATTTCATCAATATACTGACGAAACTCTAATGGGCTTAATAGAAATTTGTTCCAGACATTCTCCACAGCCATCACGACCTGATTTTTTTCAGCAACGGGTATAAGTTCGCGGATATGTTGTTGAGAGCGTTCCCACGCTTCCTGATAACGCACCTGTTCATTAACAACTGCGGGAACTAATAACACTGTTCCAGCACCCACGCGTTTGGCTAATTCTAATGCTTTGCTTATGCGTTCTTTTCCTTCTTCTACTACTGAAGCACTGGGATGCGATAAAGGCTTATCCCAACCGCCATAAATAATCGAATGAATTTCCAATTGATTTTTCTGTGCCGATTCCCAAACTTTGTTAATTTCATTATCATCTGTAAGAGGGGGAATTTCAATACCATCGAAACCACAATCTTTTGCTAATTTGCAACGGTCCGATTCCGAGAGATTTTTGGGAAGATTTCCCCACTGAACCGCTTTTTTCAGGCGAGCATAGGCTACATTTTCCGATTGGGCTAATAAACCCTTGTGAAGTAAAGTGGAGCCAAGAACAAATGAGCCACTGGCATATAAGAAACGTCGACGAGATAAGTCATCACTGGTCATCATATTTTTCCCTTTCATTTTAAAATTTTTTTACCATTAGATTTTAAACAATTCATCCCGGTGTTTCAAACCTAAAGAACAGTAAGGATAAGTGATATACTGTCTCTTATTCTGTATAATTAAAACAAATATCATGATGAGGTTATGAAGGGTATATTTACGAATACTATTAAAACGGATGAGGACCGTAGGCAGATTCGAATATTTTTATTGCTGGATTTGCTTTATGTGTCCTTAGTGTTTTTGTGGACTATCTTTCTGCCTTTATCAGGTTCAGATTACTTGTGGTTTCACGACACTTTTTTTAATCAACCTATGCAGGGAACGGATTTGGCTATTCTTTCTTTAATCTTTTCTTATAGTTCTATCCTTTTTCGCATTGTGAATTTTATATTGCTTTATATTCTGATGGTATTTCTCTTTTTTATCACTCGTTTTTTAACAGCTGGGCCATGGTGGTTGGGGTCTCTTTCTGCGGTTCTTTTTATGAGTCATCCTCTAACAGGACCTCATGTTGTTCAAATTAATGGATATGAGACGCTTCTCCCTATTTTAATAAATGCTCTCCCATTATTATTTTTTGCTCACTCTATTTATACACAAACTTCTCGGTTTATTTTTGTGTGGCTACTGTCTTTGTTTGCATTACTTACATATCCGTCGTCAGCACCCTTCGTAACTATCATTGGATTTGGGCTACTACTGCAAAATGAGATTCAAGGACTTATCCCCAAACAAAATGTTTTTATGTTCCTTCTTACCCTTTTTCCATCGTTATATTTTTTGAAATTTTATCAACCGCCTAACTCTTTTTCACTCGATTTTCTTCTCCAATTTTCATTACTTATCTATCCTCTTGGCTGGTTGCCAATGACCCAGACTTTATACCACTGGCAGAATATTTTGCCTATTTTATACGGTTTGACCGGGATATTGATTCTTGTTTTTATTTCATGGAAGATTAAACAAAAGTATCTTATTCTCTTTCTATGGGGAACCATTTTTTTGAGTATGTTCTCTTATCAAAATCCAATTAATCTTTCTCAACCTTTACAAAATTCTTGTGCATTATTTCCTTTGTTTCTCTTTTGTATCGTTGTATCTGGAATAGGTGGAATGATTCAGCGACAACCCCGCTGGAAAACAAGTATTGTCAAAATAACCACTTTACTTTGTATTGTCATGATGAGCAGTCAAATATTTCTAAATGGTCTTTACGCATATAGTTCATCCCGAGAACAACAAATTGCAGAAGCCCTTTTAACGGAAGCCCAAAAAAATAACATAAACGAGTTTATTCTTTTTCCTGCTTCTATTGAGTATCGTTGGCACAAATTAAACATATTCCCTGCTCTATTGAAAAAGCAACTTACATTTGATTCCTCCACACCTCAAATTACTGTTTTCCCCTATTGTAAATTTTATCCTGACTATAATCCTGATGCAGAGTTGATAGTTTATCGTTTTTCCGAGAATGCCCTTGTAATAGGAATTACTCCCACATTTGTAGAGTACCGGCATACTTATCCTTCAGAATTTATGATTCTTGACAAAAGAGACACAAGAAGATATTTAAATCCAAAAAACAACACATGTGTAGAATTCCTCAAAGAGGAACAAACTGAAAATGTTGTTATTAGAGCAGAGGATAAAAAATTAAGTAAAAATCTTTTTTTGTGGGATAATAGAGAGAAAACATATAAACTCATTACTTTTAAATAATATGAACTCAAATATCATAAAATTATTTTTTATTTTATCTATCATATTTTTTGCCTTTTCTATATATTCTCAGGAACCTCTACCGGATACCTTACAACGAGGTTATATCTCGCAATGGTTGGTATGTGGACCTTTCCCTTCTGACCTCGAAAAAGGGATAAAAAATGCGATTCGTAACAACGAAGCCCCTCTGGGGACACGGGATTTTTGGGAGGGGAAAGGTGGAATCAGCCAATTATTGCCTCAAACTGGCGAGAAAATCCAGATTAATGGGATGAACTATACCTGGCTCCCTTTCAATGTAAAAAGTCCACGACTGGATTTTCAATCGTTAAATCCGCCAGATGAATGTATTTATTATCTCTCGGCGTATGTTCAGGTTTCGGATGACCAAATAATTTATATTAACCTGCAAACTCCATTAGGGGCACGACTCTGGATTAGTAAAACAAAAATAAGAGATGTAAAAGGAATGCCCATTGAACATTTAGGGGTAGATCGTGCTCTGGTTCGATTAAGGAAAGGGCTTAATCTTTTCGTATTAGAAATACCCTTTTTATCTATTCAAAGTATTAGCGAAGCCACAAAAATCCCTGTTGAAAACATCCCAACCAAATTATGGTCTCAGAAAGAACCTTATATAGGAATAACAGGTTATGAAATGAGTTTTCATATCCGACCTGTCGAATCCGCAGGGTCAATATATTATGTGCCTCTTCTCGAATCTTCCCGAAAATTTACAGGTCCTGAAATTGACCCTAAACAGGTATTCTACCTAACGATATATAATCCCACTTCCAAACAAATATTCCCTGTTAATATTAACGGTTGGTTAATGCCACAAAGTTTTTCGCTTTCCAATCAGCAAATTTCTTTGCAACCTCAGGAAGAAATTCAGGTTCCTTTACAAATACCCAACAAAGGACGAAAAGCGAATGACAAAGCAAATGTCCGTGTGCTAATAACGGCTCCCGACGAAAATGAGACAAGTAAGACATCGGAATTTACATCATCCATAACCTTCACTGAACCTGAACCTCTGAGCAAGACCTACCTCATTACGGGAACCTGGGGAAAAGGAGATGTCTCCGATGATGCATTTCAATATTTACAGCAACGAGTTGAAACGAGTAAGACGCAACTGTGGAATGCTTATGAAAACACAGACTTTGGAACAGATATAGGACATGGGAATATCTGGCTAAATGTGTTACGACAAAATCCTGATATGATATTACCTATGCGAGAAGCTATGCGTCGAGGTAAAAGTTCTGCACAAAATACATATTCTCCTATAGATGAACGGTTACTTTCTATAGAATCTATTCTCATGGACATTTTGATAGGAACAAGATTGAAAGAAACCCTGCTAAAAGAATTTAATAAGTCTTTTATCGCCTGGGACTATCCTTATTTAACTCCTCAAACTTCTCAAATACTGCACAAATGCGGTTTCAATGGTGTTATCTCGAATATCTCTCCCCATACTTTGCCTTCCCTTGCTTATCTGAGAGAGCCTGCTGGAGAGACCATTCTGTCAAGAACATTAAGAACACCTCCGCCCTTCTATAATTACCGAGAAATAAAGAAATGGGCGTTTATATCCCATGCGGAAGTAGGAGATATTATTCCAGAAATAGATGCGTTAGTCCTTGAAAATACATCCCCTCATTTCAATGTGAATCTTTTGCCTGAATTAAAGAATGAAATTCCACCATTTCTATTCCATGGGAATGGAGCACCCGAATTTTTTGAGGAGATACAAAATTTTCTAAACTCACGAGGAAATTTAGAAACAATTCCTCATATTTTTTCACCTATATATTCGAAAGAGAAGATTGAAGGCCTTCTTTCTAACACATTATTAAAGATGTGCCTTTATCAACTTGAAGAAAATCTCCTACTGGCTCAAACATCATCTACTATTGCAGGGATATTGGGCCTGTCTTACCCCGGAGAACTTATTGCTCGATTATGGACGATATTACTACAAACTGTAGACCCCGATGTTATAAATAGTAAATTAACTGAAAATGAAATGAATTCCCTTATATCTCAGTTATACCTGGCCAATGGTGATGTGGAAAAAATAATACAACGCACGATAAAATATATTGCGGAAAACGTTAATACATTAACGTATGTAACGGATAATAAACCCCATTCGCAGGCAATTGTAGTTTTTAACCCTAATTCCTCAACAAAAACTTTGCCGGTTATCGTGGATGTCTCTCTTCCCCATTTAAATTATGTTCTTCTCTCTTCGGATGGCAAACCTATCCCTTCTCAATTTCATACCTTCAAAGAAGAGACTTCCTCAATAAATAAATATCAGATAGAGTTTGTGGCAGAAGAAGTCCCATCATTTGGGGTAAAAAATTATTATCTCATTCCTGAGAAACCAATTACCCAACCTATAAAAACTACAGACCATTTTATTGAAAATGAATACTTATGGGTCCGCATTAATAACAATACAGGGAATATTTCTCAAATTATTGATAAGACCTCAGGGAAAGATATAATCCCGCCGAACAGTAATTTTGATGAGATAGGTTTAGCAAACATAGATGGAGGAAACTTTATACCTCTGTCGGACACCGTTAAAAAATATGAAACCTTCAAGTCGGAGTTATTACAACGAGTTGTTATCCAATATGAAAACAAAAAAGGAACACTAACCAAAGAATATTGTCTATATCAGAAAGTTAATCAGATATATTGTTACCATTGTTTTACTCCATCACCCGATACATTGGGTAAAAATCTTGCGTCTGCCTTTACCATCCCCTATGGTGGGACAGTCCCTGTTTATGGGTCTCCATCGTTCGCATTTACAACACCATCCCTCGATTATGATTCGAGTACACAAGTCCGTAATTCTTTATTCTTTGCTCATCATTTCTTTGCAAACGGTCCCGGAGATTATATAAAGGACGAAAGCGATTTCTGTATACCCCTTACACATGTTCATTTCATCAAATCAGAGGAAAATACTATATCTGTTTTGCAAAATCTTATCAGGAAAACTTTATGGAGTAGGGGTATCCCCTCAAGTGAGATTTCTATCCAGAATTGGAAAAATAATAAATCAAAATCCTCTTTATATATCTGGGCAGGTTCTCAAAAAGATTACGAAAGTATAAAGCAGTTAATTGCAGAGGTCACGCCATCATTAAATAACGAAATTATAAAAAGAAGTGAAGTGGGGACATCTTTCTTAATTGAAATATCGGAGGGAAATTCCTCTTATAACATTTTAGGATTCGTTGCAAGTACTCCTGAAAAATTAGGTTCCATTATAAATAATTTTCTTAACATGCTTAACCAGCGTGGAGAGGTTCTTCTTCCTTCTGCTGTTACTAATATTAAAGGGACAGAGATTCCTCAAACGGGTTTTGCTCTTTTGTTTCAGGGGACAAAACTTGTTTTACAAAATTCAAATAAATCATTTTATCTGTATCACGGCAAATTAGATGCCCGTAGTCAAAGCCCCCATATTAATTTTATTCCTATCCACTACCGTATATGTCCCTTCTCAGGACATTGGCTACAGACAGATATTATTAAAAAAAGTAATGAAAAACCTATGTTAATTACCACAACAGGTTTTCATGGAGGGACATGGGCAAACAATACAAGTTTCCTTTCTATAGATAATTCCAAAATTGAAATATCTTCTATCAAACCAATCGGGACAGGTATTCCCATTATCCAATCGAGTTCACAAAACCCCTCAGATATGCTTATTGTGAGATTAAATTCTAAAAGTCATCAGAATCAGAGGGGCGTTTTAAGTAGTGGGTTTGCAATAAACAATGTTCAATCACTGAACCCTCTGGAATCATTAGAAAATCCATCTATCCATTTAAAAGACCCGTCTATAGACTTTAATCCATGGGAAATTCGAACCCTCTCTGTCGCTCTCAAAAAAGTTAGTGCACCTAACAGAGTACCTTTTGATATGAAAGATATTTATTATGCTAATGGGAATCACATCACATATCCTTTGGAGGTCGTTCCTGATAGCCCTATACTAAAGATTTCTTCCCTGATTACTTCATCATCAAAAAATATACAATTGACTCTATGTAATACAAACGCTAATGAAACAATTCAGGGGACTGTTTTCTTTGAAACATCGACCAACTGTATCCTGAAAACATCTCAAGTTCCCTATAATATACCTCCCTTAACAATGGTGCAACATACGATACCTTATGAACAAAAAGATGAAGGAAATGAGATTCCTACCCTTAACGCATGGACCGAAGTCAATGGAAAAACCATTCGTTCTTTCCTTTCCGACAATGATTTCCCTGCAAAAATACGCTATGAAAAAAATGCTTCACAGTTAAAAATTATCATTGAAAATCCACTCCCGGTTTCTCTGTATGGAAGTATTGCATGGTTTTCTCTCCAATATTCCCTGAATACACATAAAATTCTATTCAACAAACACATAAAGCCCGAGATTATAGACCTTTATATTAAACCTTTTGAGACAAATATATATACATTTTTACCTCAGGATATATCCCTATCTGCCTCTCCTGTGGCTCGCATCCAACTTAATGACAAAGTCCAATTTCTTTCTGCTCAATAATAATACTTCCTTTAATTAAATAATCAGACCCCTGGATAAACCTTTTTTTATTCAATATTTAATTTAAATGTTATATAACCCCATTTAACTACTGCGTATTTGATTTCTCTTTTACCCGTGGTTCCTATTAGGGACTATGATATTGGATGCCGTTCAGGGTCATTTTTATAAGATACTGGTCTCCTTTTTTAATTGATAAGTAATACCAATATAAATATTTATTTAAGGATATGTATTTTCTATTTGCGAGATAATTTGTTGACAATTTGTTATGTTTTGCCACAAATGAAAGGGGGAATGCAGAGAGTCGCACAGAGAGCCACTGGGTATACGATTGGAGAGGGAAATAATTAGCTAATATGAAGGAATATTAAAGAAGACTGTCAATGGTCTTTTTTATTTTAGAGTCTAAGGAGGAGGAATATCCAGAGTAGAATTTCTGAACTTTCATATTTCCATCTAAGACAAAAATGGCAGGAATACCATTAAATGAATATTTCTGGCTGGCGTTTTCTTCTTTATCTAAGAGAATGTTGACTGTTTTTATATCGTTTTCGCTTAGAAACTTTTTTATTCCTCCAATATCGCCGTCCCATACATTTACACCGAGGAAGATAACTTGATTGGGGTCGTATTCGCGTGCCAGTTTTTCAAGAGCAGGTAATGCTTTTCTACAGGGGCCGCACCAGGTTGCCCAAAAATCAATGATAACCGCTTTTTTCCCATTTGTAATAGAAGATAATTGCACTTCAGAATGATCCATTTTTTTAAGTTTTAATTCGGGGGCATTTTGTCCTAACAGGATATGTGTATCTCCTGCAGAATAGGATGAAATATAAGAGATAACCAAATATCCGACAGCGACAAGGAACAAAATCCCTATAATGACTGTGTCTACTCGAGCCCACATATTTTGATCTTCTTTAAATCAAGTGATTCATATTTCATTTTAATGCTTCTAAAATCTCTTTTTTCAATCCTTCTTTCATATCCGCTGAGAAACCCGAATGAGCTGATTTAACAATACCGTCTTTTCCAATGATTACCATCCGCGGGATACTTTCCACTTTATATAATGTAGAGACTTTAGCACCCGTATCGAGAAGAACGGTTAAGCTTATACCCATATTCTTAACGAAATCAGCTACTTTTGTTTTTCCTTCATCTACATTGACGGCAAAGAATATAACATCTTTATCTTTTAATTCATTGCTAACTTCCTGAATAAGGGGCATTGCTTTGCGACAGGGAGGACACCAGGTTGCCCAGAAATCCAGCACAACAACTTTTTTATTTTGAAAATCTTTTAAGGAGACTTGTTGACCGTCCAAAGTAGATAAAGTAAAATCGGGGGCTTTTTGTCCAACCATCTCGTCTTTGGATTCTTTCCTTTCTATTTTCGATACTCCCGCTGGGGGATTAAATTTAAAGATACTTTCATCTGTTACAGAATTAAGTTTCCAGTTATGGAAGTATATATCCATAATACCCCCGGAGGAGATATTTGATGCAGGTATGGGTGTTTGTACTTTTGTGAGTTGGGGAACAGTTTCATTGGAAAACCATACATTGATTTCTTCGTTCCTGTTGGTTTTTATCTGAAATTGGCTTTCATTTTTATTTGAGGGATTTTCTATTTGTTGGAAGTCAAGTTTGGGGAGTAATTCTGTATCTCCATATATAATTAAATCTAATAAGCTGGGAGCTCCAACCAGCATAAACAATTTTGCATTTTCAGGTGCTTCTCGTTCTAAAAATTTTTTTTCTCTTTCTGAATAAATTGTTAATGTTTTGCCATTGCGGAAGACTTGAATATTTCCTTGTCCGGTATGTAAAGATACGAAGTTCAAATCGGTTCCTTTCGTGATAACTTTAAACTCTTGCTCTTGTTGTTGTGGTTTTTCGTTGGGTTTATCGGGATTAATAGTGTATACGACTTTCCCTTCCACTTCATATGACTCTGCATTTTGTAGAGGTTTTAAGGTGTTATAAAACAGTTGTTTGCTATCTTTTTTTTCTTCCTCCGCGTAGAGGGATATAGAGATTAATAAGAGGGCAATACTCATGTGTGCGATTATTTTTGTTGTTTTCATAAGGTTCCTTTCTATTAAGATATTTTTATAAGTCTTCCCAGGGGTTTGTGAATTGGTCACGAGCAGATGAAGGTTCTGGAAGATTTTTTTCATAGACTTCAACATTGTGTAATTTTCTTAATTCCTCCATTTTTTTGCCAATGAGAATAGGAGCAACAAGCAAGTGTTTAATTTCGTCAATGGTAGGTGTTCGTTCGGGGCGATGTTCGAGCACTTTAAGTACCACATATGAATCGGGCATTACTTGTGTCTTTATATTTCCTTTTTCATCTCGAGCCATACTTTGAAACTCGGGCATATATACAGGACCCAGGATGGTTCCCTCTTCTACATTTTCAGCAACGGACCAAAAACCCCGGAAACGGGCTGAGTTGGGATTGTTTTCTATTTCACTTTCACTAATCATAATATTTTTAATTTCAGGAGCGATCACAATAGACTCTTTTTGTAAGAGGATTTCTTTGACTAAATCATCGAAGTTTTTTCCTGTATCTATCTGACTGCGAAATTCAGAACATATTTTGGCAGAACCAGGCACTGATGTAGGAACAAATATTCCTCGAAATTTTATGGATTCATATATATGATAATTATCTTTTTTTAAATTATATTCCCGTTCCAATTCTTCCTGTGTTACATTTAATTTTCCTGCTTTTACATCTTCACCTACGAGATACGCAATTGCCTGGTCTCCCAATAATCGTTCGTAAATTTTATCTGTTTCCTGTTCGATGTACTCTTTCATAGTACGAAGTGTAGCCGGAGTTAAATTATATACCTGCATTAGTGGAGTTACTGTATCCCCTTCAGGGATGGGAATATCCCAGATTGCCCTTAGTTGTTCACCTTCATCACCTGCCATTCGGAAAAACTGTTCTCTTGCCAGGTTGCGGTCTAATGTAATTTTTCCTTCTTCGGCTAATTTTCTACCTAAGGGTATTTTTATTCGCAGGTCAATTTGTTGATTTAATACACGCAGAAAATCGCCCCGACTGGAAATTTTAGGACGCTCACGGTCATCCATTTCGCGGAGAATTTTATATAAGTCTCCGCGTGTAATATATTCATTATCTATGCGGGCTATTTTGATTGTTTCAGGGTCGCCGATTTTTCCACAGGCAGGGAGCACAAATAATAAAAATAGGAACAAATATTTTTTTACTTTGAGGGAATGTTTCATAAGGGGCCATTCAACCTTTTTTAATAAGATTATATTATTTTGTGAAGTGGAATAGGTAATAAACAACATCTAAGATTAAAGCAAAGCAGTTAATTTCTGACGGACCATTTCCAGTTTGTCTCTTTCACCGCTACGATTATATAAATCCTGCATACTTCTCAAAACCAATATCACAGAAGGATCTTTTTCTCCCCAGATTTTTTTCCAGATTTCCAGTGCTTTTGTATAGTAAAGTTCTGACTCCTTATATCGTTTCATTTCGAGGTATAATAATCCCATATTATTATAGGTGATTGCTAATTCAGGATGGTCTGCTCCTAATAATTTCAATTTAATAGCAAGGACATCCTGAAAGCACACCTCGGATTCTTGATAGCGTTTCATATCACAATAGAGGGAAGCCAGATTATTCATTGTTTTGGCTACTTCAATATGCTGAGGACCATAAATTCGTTGTTTCATCTCTATAGATTTCAAATAGTAATCTTCTGCTTCTTTAAATTTTCTTTGAGACTGGTAAACTCCTGCTAAATTATTCATAGCCCGAGCCAAATCGGGATGGTCAATATTGCCAAAAGCTGTTTTTAGGATCGTTATCGAGCGTAAATAAAGGGGTTCTGCGGAAGCGAATTTTCCCTGAGCGAGGTATAATGCCTCTAAATCTTGAAGGATTGTAGCGACCTCAGGATGAAGAGGACCTAATACTTTTTCACGAATCTCCAAAGCGCGACGGTATAAACTCTCTGCAGGAGGATATTTTTCCTGACACTCAAACAACCGAGCCAATTGATGATATAAAGTCGCTACGGCATTATTAAAAGTGCCCAGACTTTTCTCTAAAATTTGTAATGCCTGTTTATAAAAATGTTCCGCATCTTCGTATCTCTTTTCTGTCTGTCGTAATTCCCCAATATTGGCAAGGACCATTGCCACATTGGGATGTTCTGGTCCCGATATTCTACGCCATAGGTCTATAGCGTCAAAATATAGCTTTTCTGCTTCAATATATCTTTGCTGAAGACGGTGGGTTTCTGCCAAATTGTTTAATGTTGTGGCAATATTGGGGTGTTCAGGACCGTAAATTTTTTTCCAAAGTTCTAAAGCTCGCTTATAATTCTTTTCTGATTCCTCTAATCTTCCTAAAAATTTTAATACTTCTGCCCAGAGACATAAAGCATTTCCTACATGGATATCATCCGGCCCATAAACTTCCTCCCAAATTTGAAGACATTTTACACAAAGCGGTTCCGCCTTCTGTGGAAATCCTTGCCCCTTGTATAACTCTGCCAATTGATAATAAGTAATGGCAACATCCGGGTGATTTTCAGGTAATAATTTTTGTTTGATATTTAACGCTTCTTGATATAATTTTTCTGCTTCATAAAATTTGCCTACAATACGATAATAACCTGCGAGATTATGCAAGACACGAGCGACATCAATATTAGAGTTCCCCCATATTGTCCTGTATAAATGTGCTGCTCGTTCTGTGTATGAAATAGCTTCATTAATTTTCCCCTGACCATGACATAAAACACCTAAAGCGTTTAATGTGTATGCAGTCTCTGGGTGATTGGGTCCCCGTGTATTTTCCCGAATTTCCAAAGCCCTGCGATATAACGATTCTGCTAAAACCAGGTCGTTTCGCTGACGATATATATTTCCCAGCAATTGCATGGTAGCTGCGACATCATGATGAAAGGGTCCTAAAACTTTTTCTCGAATATCTAATGATTCCTGACAACATTTCTCTGCTTCCTCATATTTCTGCATTGCCAGATATAACCCGGCAAGATTGTATAGAGAACGAGCCACATCTACATGACGCGGTCCTAATACTTTTCGTCTTATCTCTAAAGCATACTGATGCGCTTTTTCTGCTTCTTCATATTTTTTATGTTCATGATAAATAATCCCCAGTGTATGCCAGCTGTTTGCTACATCTTCATGCCATTCCCCTAAATACTTCTTACGAACATCTAATGCCCTTTGTGCATATTGCTCCGCTTCCTCATATCTCCTCAATCCCCTTAGTATTTCTGCTATATTATTCAGGCTGACCGCATAACGGGGGTCATCTTCTTTAAAGTTATATTCAGCATATTGTAAAGATTCTTGAGCCAGAGGTAAAGCCTGCGCAAATTGCTTTGACTTGAATAACTCCCCCACCACCGCAATTTTGCTCTGCCATTCTTTTTCGAGAATATCATCGAGAGATATTCCACCAATACCTGTTTCCTCAGATACCTCATTATCCATCATAATTACTCCCGGCGAAAAATATTTGCATTTTTAATGTGTTTTTTCGCAATTGGTGCTAAATTTTATAACATTATAGCAATTTTTTTTGTCAATAATAAACTATTTATTTTCGTTTTTTTCAGATAATAAGGTGCTTAAAAATTTTTCGACATTTCTATTCAAACTATCCGATTCATTTTCCGAATATCTTTTTTCTTTGAAAATTAGAGGGCTCTTTAGATATGCGCGATGACAGGTAGGACAAAGATCGAACTCAAAACTTTTATAAATTTGCTCTTCCAGCTCTTCTGGGCTTATTTCCTCCATTTTTTTTATTAATTGTATGATTTCTTCTTGATGATTTCGTATTATATCTGCCAGATGAATTTCATTTTGGTTATAAACTGCACACACTTCAATTTTGACACGATACCGCAGTTCCTCTCTTTTTAAATTTTTCCCGCATGCATCACATTTATACAATGTCATATATTAAATATCCTAAATATCGAGCTATCATTTAGAGTATAATACAGTTTTTAAATGGTTCTCCAAAAAAAATGGCGTCATAACGGGATAAGTTATGACGCACTCAAGGAGGTAAGAATATGAGACGGGTTCCCGATGGGCGTGTTTACATCGGGGAATCTTTCGATTATCCCATATTCACCACTATTTTTATCGGCAAAAAGATAAAATACTTTACACTTAAGTGGGACATATTTGTATTTTTCTTGTTTTTATAAAAAATTTTATTCAGGGATTTTCTAAAAAATTAAAAAATTTAAAGGCAATAACTTTTATATTTGAATTTGTTCAAAGGTTATATTTTTGATATAATACTCTTTCCTAAACGCCAAAAAATTAAACCCAAACCGTAATGAGGAGTAAAATATGTCATTACGAACTTACGAAGCGCTGTTCATCGTCAGTCCTGAAGTGGATGACGAGAACATCCAGGCGATAGCCCGTGAGACCGAAAATTTGGTCGTGAAGAGCGGAGGGGCTATTGTGCGCTCCGAAGTGTGGGGTCGGCGGAGATTGGCTTATAAAGTCAAGAAATTTTCGGAGGGTATCTACATCCTGATACGCTTCCAATCCTCCCCCAACTTCATTGCGCGACTGGAGAATTATTTCCGCCTCAGTGAACAAATTATTCGCTATATTGTCGTCTACTTTGATGAAAAGACACTCCGATTGGAAGCAGAACAGGAAAAGCGTCGGCAGGAGTTAGAAGCCGGCTATGACCCGCAATCAGATAAAGATGAAAACCTTACCCCTATTCCTACAAGTATTGCAGAGGAAGAGGAGGAAGAGGAATAAACTTTAACATAGGAACCAGTTACTATGCCTGATCTTCGTGTTCCTGATTTAAATATTGTTCTGATTGCCGGTAGACTTGTGAGGGAACCGGATATTCGTTCTACTCCTAGTAAAAGAACCGTTGCAAAGTTTACTCTGGCACATAATCGTCGCTATCGGGCTAAAGATGGCGGATATAAAGACGAGACCACCTATGTTAATGTAGTGGCGTGGGATAGTCTGGCAGATTATATACAGAGGACCATCTACAAAGGGAGACCCGTTCTTGTGGAAGGACGGCTTCGACAGGATGAATGGGATGACCCTACAACGGGGCAACGCAGGTCTCGAATGGAAATCGTAGCACGGAGTATAAAGCCTCTTGATTGGGGTAGCAATTCAAGTTCGGGACAGGAAGAGATGTCTCCTAATAAGAATGCTGTCCCAAGTCTCAATCATTATTCTAATCAAGAAAGAGAGTCATCAAATCTGGAAGCAGAAGTCCCTATAGACGATTATATTCCGCCGGAAGATGATATTCCGTTCTAAACCCAGTTCGGGAAAAGTTATATTACCAACCTGTAGAGAATAATTTAATTAATTTTAACCTAATATTTAACAAAAAGGAATAATGTCTTATGGCACACATTTCCGCAAAAGCAAAATCAAAAATCCGAATGAAGCGATTAAAGAGAAGAAAGAAGAAGAGAATTTTTAGAAAGAAGACCAGCCGACTAACCATAGAACGAATAGTATATATTGACTATAAAGATACGAATTTGTTGAGGCATTATATTACCGAACGCGGGAAAATTATACCCCGTCGGATTACAGGTGCCACAGCAAAACAACAACACATGCTTACAAGGGCAATCAAATTAGCCCGCCAGATAGCATTGTTACCCTTCGTTGCGGATTAATCAATATACAAGTATATAAATTTCGTTTATGTCCAATTTGCTAACAAAAATACTGTTTCTGATATTAATTACTGCCTACCTGACGGGGGAAGGCGTATTCATACTACTTCCCCTTATTACGGTGGTAGTAATAGGCTTAACTATAGCCCGAAATTCGTGGTTACGAGCGGGCATCCTTTGCCTTGCCCTTATCCCGGGATTTGTAATAGGAGCCATTATGGAAGCATTGCCTTTTACTCAAGAAAATCTTCTCATGTGGACTGCCACCCTGGTTGCAAGTGTTGTATTGCCTATTTCCGTAGGGTCTGCTTTGAGAAGATACTCATGGGCACGATGTCTTATTCTGATAACAGGCATTCTATTCATATCCGGAACCGCACTCACCATGTATTTCTGGGATAATCTACGCAAAGATATAACTATCTCTATAAATGCTCGCATTGCAGAGATACAAGAACTTAGTAAGGAACAAAAAGTTAGCAATTCAGAAGACCTCAATGGGAATTTTATCGAGGGATTAAGATATCTCGATTATCATTGGGAAGATTTCCATATTGGTGTATTGTTCGGACAAAGTTTGATTACTGCCCTTATTATCACAGGCTGGATGATTACACGATTGAAAATCATTCCGACTGAAGATGGTATCCATTATTGGGAAAATTCACAATTAGGGACTTTTTCCCGTGTGCGACCTCCAGATCATCTGGTCTGGTTGGCCATTTTAACGGCGGTTGTTCTGATATATGACCAACAATATAATGCCGGGGAATTGCTTCGGATTATTTCACGGAATACCGCTGTAATTTTAAGTTTTATTTACTGGCTCAACGGGTTGAGCATATTAACTTTCTGTGCCTTCTTATTCCAGTGGAATATCATCTTAGTGATGGTTGTCGTTCTGTTTTTCTTTGGAATATGGACTTTCCCCATTCTTGCTCTTTTTGGTTTCTTCGATACATGGGGAGAATTTCGCAATTATCTTTTGCGATTTTATAATCATTTACATCCTGAAATAAAGAGTTAATTCGAAATAAGAACAATGAAAAAAATATAATTAAACCAGAATGGTCAGGAGAAAAAACGATGAAAGTGATACTATGTCAAGACATCGAAAAATTAGGTAAAGTAGGGGAAACCGTTGAAGTTTCGGATGGTTTTGCTCGTAATTTTTTAATCCCCCGCAAATTTGCGGTATCTGTTCAATCCGCTTCCGCAGAAGAAATGCGTCATCACCTTGAAATTATTCAAAGGCGTGAAGCCAAACGGAAGGCAGAGATGGAATCGGTGGCAAAAGAATTAAATGCCATCACCATTGAATTTAAAATGCGTGCAGGTAATGAAGAGAAATTATTTGGTTCTGTAACGACCGCAATGATTGCTGAAGAATTACAAAAAATGAATTTTAACATTGATCGTAAACAAATTGTATTAGAGGAACCTATAAAGACTCTGGGTATTTTCTCTGTACCCGTTAAGTTAGGCAGTGGTGTAACTGCGGATATTAAGGTTTGGGTCAGTCAGTTAACGGATGAAAATATTTCGGAGAGTGTTGAAAACTAATACATGGCAATATCCCGGAAAAAAGATAAGTCGCCGTCAAAACCGACCGTTACGGTTTTTGACCGTGAGCCACCTCAATCTATCGAGTCAGAACGGGCGGTTTTGGGTGCCGTGTTTTTAGACCCGGAAGTCTTTTCCAGGGTCCTTGAAATTTTCAACAATAATGTCGAAAATATTTTTTATTATGGACCCCATCAGATCATTTTTGAAGCTATGTTTGATATATACCAAACGACTCAGGATAAACCCGATCTAAAAGCGGTGGTTGGCTATTTAGAAACTAAAAAACGGCTGGCAGATATAGGAGGGATTTCATATCTTACGGAACTCTACAATTCCGTTCCGACATCTGCAAATATAAATTACTATGCAAACATTGTACTTGAGAATGCCCTAAAACGGAAAATTATTGAAATATGTAGTGAGACCATTGCGAAAACGTATGAAGCTCAAACTCCTTTTAAGGAACTTGCAGATGAGACCGAAGGCAAAATATTTTCAGTTGCCATGCAAAGACGGATAAATCCTATCTATAAATTGGGGGATTTTGTTGAACAATTTGTCAAGGATATGTCAGATCGATTTGAAAGTGGGGAAGTGCTTACAGGAATTTCTACAGGTTTTGCCAATCTGGATGAAAAACTTTGCGGTTTACAATCCTCTGAAATGATAGTCCTTGCTGCGAGACCTTCTGTTGGGAAAACTGCTTTTGCCTTGAATATTGCTCATCATGTAGCCAAGGAAGGAGATGGAGTACTTATTTTTAGTCTGGAAATGTCAAAAGAATTACTCCTCCAACGACTTATCTGCATGGAAGGGAAAATTGATGGGCAGTTAATGCGAAAGGCATTTGCGGGGAAAAGAGTTATTGCAGATATTGTAGAGGCAAGCGGACATATATGTAACTTGCCTATTTATATAGATGATACACCCAGTATCAATATCATAGAACTCCGTTCTAAAGCACGAAAACATTTATTCGCAAATCCTAATGTGAAATTAGTCATTATTGACTATTTGCAATTGATGAATGTTCATCGTCGTGGGGAAAATCGGCAAGTAGAAATTGCAGAGATTTCAAGACAAATCAAAGGTTTATCCCGTGAATTAAAAATTCCGATTCTCACTTTATGTCAGTTAAGCCGTGAAGCAGAAAAGGAAACCTCAGAACCACGACTTTCTCATCTGCGTGAATCTGGAGCCATCGAGCAAGATGCGGATGTGGTGTTGATGTTATATCAAGATAAAAAAGAAGAAAAAGAATCGAAGAAATTAAAAGACCCCATAACCGTTCACTTAAAAATAGCCAAGCAAAGAAATGGTCCTACAGGGATTATTGATTTTGTATTCCACCGCAGGCACCAGACATTTTTAGAAATGAGTGGTTTTTTTGAGAAGGAAGAAGAATCCTCGCCTGATGAAGCATACATTGACGAAGAAGAGAGTGCTATTTAAAATAACATAGTAACATAATTTATAGAATGAAGGAGAAAAATATGTTTAAAGGCTCATGGGTTGCATTGGTAACACCGTTCAAAGATAATTATGAAGTGGACTTTGACGCCTATGGGAAATTAATAGATTTCCATATAGAACAAGGCACTAATGGTATCCTCCCTTGTGGTTGCACAGGTGAAGCGGCAACCCTCTCCCATGAAGAACAAAAGGAGTGTATTCGTTTTACCGTAGAACGGGTTGCGGGAAGAATTCCAATTATTGCCGGGACGGGTTCCAATAATACAATGGAAGCATTAGACCTTACCCGTTATGCAAAAGAAATCGGTTGTGATGGAGCATTATTAATTACTCCATATTATAATAAACCTACACAGGCGGGGCTCATTGCTCACTATACGAAAATTGCAAAGGAAGTAGATATTCCTATTGTTTTATACAATGTTCCAAGTAGAACAGGTATCAAATTAGAACCGGATACCATAGCCGAACTTAATAAACTTCCGAATATCGTGTGTATAAAAGAAGCATGTGGTAGTGTTGACCAGGTATCACAAATCCTTTCTTTATGTGATATAACTGTTTTGTCAGGGGACGACAGTTTAACATTACCTATGATGTCTATTGGGGCAACAGGAGTGATCTCGGTTGCGGCGAACATTGCACCCGCCGATGTAGCTCGGATGTGTACATTAGCCCTGCAAGGAAATTTTTCAGAAGCGAGAAAAATTCATTACCGGCTTATGCCCCTATTTAAAGCCCTATTCTATGAAACCAATCCTATGCCTGTAAAAGCCGGCTTGGCGCGAATGGGCATGATTAAAAATGTCCTCCGACTTCCTCTTGTCCCTATGAGTGAACCTCCGTATAAACGATTAGAGCAAGTCCTTCAGAAGTTAAATTTTATCTAACATAAGTTTTTAAATATATCTCTTCATCGGACTCGAAAAGAAAAAAATTATACTTTATATTTTTGCATATAAAATTTCGTTTTATACAAGGAAGTCTGGATTCTGAAAAATTTTTATTGAATCTCCTTGTTCCATTTCATATTCATATGTTTTTTTAATATAATATTAGCCAGATACAAAGTAACCTATTCTTATTAAATCACAATTTAGTGAGGCTGTATGTATGACATTCACAGAGTTCTATAACCTTATCTTTGGACATTTTGAAGATAATTGGAAATTTTATGCTATTGCCCTTGTTGTTTTAATTCCAATTGTTATCGTTACACGCAAATGGTCACTTCCTTTCATCTTTTATACTATTGAAACCACAATTTATCTTATCTTTATGCATATTATTATGCATATGTTTGTAGCTTTGGTGGTCTGGTTTAAGGTTAATACCAGTATGAAAGCACTCCGTGAAGATGGAACTCCTGCAGAAGTCCCTGATTGGGCTACTCCCCTTTTCGACTTCTGGAATTTAGAAGCCTATATCCCCAAATGGGTTGCTTATGTTGAAATCGTTTTCGTGATAATTATAATTTTACTGGTTATCCGGTTCCGCCCCCCTGTTTTGGGGCCTGTCAAGTCAAAAAGGGCAAAAAAACGATTAAAGGAACAAAGTGCTATCCGTGAGGAAATAGAAAAAAAGAAAGCCCGTTACATGGATGACATCATGCCTTAGGACATGACTAAATTGTTGTAGCACTTTTCGTAGATTCATATTTCTACTCACTTATTGATTTTTAATAATGGGTAAATTTATAATTTAAATATCATGATAAACCACAATAAAATAACTGGGTGTTTTTTAAATTGCCTATGAATTCAGAAATTAAGAAAATTGAAGATAAAATATGGTCGCTAATCAAGGAAAGTCGTGCAGAGAAAGTCTCTAAGACCGTTATCCGAAGAAAACTAAGCCGACAGGGGTATAACCTTTCGGATATAGAAAGTGCTTTGAATAGAGTCTGGGAAAAACGAAAAGGGACGAAAAAATTAAAGGCATTAAATTTTCCCAAATTTGTTCCCACGACCTTTTATCTTCCTGAAAATGATAGATTGCGATTGACGGATGAGGCTTATTGTGCCCTGCAACGATTGCATTATTACCAGATGCTTTCTCCTATAGATAGGATTATAATTCTTGAGCAGATGGATAATGTTCGCGGGAGGGTAGATTTAGAAAGATTAGTGGAAATAATCGAGACAGTTCTTGCGGGACGATATCCTATTGAAACGCTGAAAATGATTACTGCTGTAGCAGTGGGTGATGATTCTGTATTTATGTAATATTTTTTTTCATTGTTTCTGTGCAGGAAATAAATTGTGTGGAAAAAGAGTTAAGGATTGATTGGTCCACTGAATATTTAGTAAAAATAGATTTGATTACGGAGAGAAAGATTTAAAAAAATATACCGTTCATAATTGAAAATATAATGGAGTTAAAAGATGAGTAAATATCTGGTTGTTGTAGAGTCCCCTGCAAAGGCACGAACTATTAATAAATATTTGGGTAAGAACTACCATGTAGTTTCTAGTTACGGGCATGTTCGTGATTTACCTCAGGAACGGTTAGGTGTGGATATTCGAAATAATTTCTTGCCAGAATATACCATACTCCCCAAATCAAAGAAAGTAGTTAGCCAACTTAAAAAAGAAGCAGAAAAAACAGAAAAAGTAATTATTGCCTCCGACCCGGACCGAGAAGGAGAAGCCATTGGTTGGCATATTGCAGAAATACTTCGCCCCACTAAAAAACCGGTGGAACGAATTACCTTTAATGCAATTACGGAAAAAGCTATTCGCGAAGCAGTTAAAAATCCACGTGAGATAGATATAAATCTTGTAAATGCTCAACAGGCTCGGCGAATTTTAGACCGACTTGTGGGTTATAAGCTTAGCCCATTAGTGCAATGGTCTATTCGCAAAGGGTTGAGTGCGGGACGCGTTCAGTCGGTAGCCGTGAGGCTGGTCTGCGAACGAGAAGAAGAAATTCGAAATTTTGTTGTTCAGGAATACTGGACGATTGAAGGAACTTTTGCCAAAGGAAATGGGGAAACTTTTTCTGCAAAACTTGTGAAGATAGAAAATACAGAACCTCAATTAGCCAATGAAGAAGAAACACACAAAATTATCTCTCAATTAAGAAATATATTGAACTATCGTGTAGATAGTATTGAAGAAAAAGAGGTGCGTAAAAATCCTTTCCCGCCGTTTATCACAAGTACCCTCCAACAAGAAGCATCACGCAAACTCCGTTTTGCACCGGAATATACCATGCGACTGGCTCAGGACCTCTATGAAGGTATCGAGTTAGGAGAAGAAGGGGCGATAGGTTTAATTACATATATGCGAACAGACTCGCTTCGCATCGAACCCGATGCTATCTCTGAAGTGCGGGATTTTATTAATAAGAAGTATGGTGAGAAATATCTACCTGAAAAGCCCCCTTACTACCGCTCCAAGAAAGGGGCTCAAGATGCGCATGAAGCTATTCGTCCCACCTCAACGAACCGAACCCCTGAAGAGGTAAAAAACTACTTATCTGAGGACCAATATAAGCTTTATACCCTCATCTGGCAGCGCTTCCTTGCTTCACAAATGACACCGGCTATTTATAAACAACTTACAGTAGAAGTTGAAGGGGAACAGAAGAAGTTTATCTTCCGTGCAACGGATACCACCCTTGTTTTTGACGGATTTACAATTATCTATGAGGAAACTCAAGAAGATACGAATGGCGATGAGGAGAATGGCAAACAGAAATTACCGGCACTTCAGGTAAATGAGACTTTGCAAGGAAAGGATTTTCAAGGGTTGCAACACTTTACAAAACCTCCTGCACGATATACCGAAGCAAGTCTTATTCGTGCATTAGAAGAAAAAGGAATTGGTAGACCCAGTACTTATGCCCCGACAATGAAAACCATTCGGGACCGTGGGTATGTTGTCCGTGAAAAGGGAAGATTAAAACCTACGCCATTGGGGGAAGAAGTAAACCGTCTATTAGTTCAATTGTTTCCTGATATTTTAGACTATGGGTTTACAGCCAAAATGGAAGAGGATTTGGACGAGATTGAAGATGGAAAAATGACATGGCAAAATTTATTAAAGGATTTTTATAACGCATTTCAAAATGACCTTACCGAGGCACAGAAAAACATTGTTCGTGAAATTTTTGGCAAAGATGTTGTCTGTGAAAAGTGTGGAACGGTACTCGAAGTTCGTGAAGGGAGATATGGTTTCTTCCTTGCCTGTCCAAATTATCCAGAATGTAAGTTTATCAAGTCATTGCCCAAAGTTTTAAATCGTAAGACAGATAAAACATGCCCTAATTGTAAAAAACCTTTAAATCTTCGTTATAGTAAATCGGGACCGATACTTTTATGTTCAGGCTATCCTGACTGTAAATCTATATTCTCCTTCGATGAAAATGGGGAATTATCGCAAATTATCTCACAGGAACCTCAAAAAACGGATGAGAAATGTCCCAAATGTGGTGCAAATCTTGTTATCCGAAAATCAAAGAATAACGAAGAGTTTTATGGCTGTGAAAAATACCCTAAATGTCGGTTTACGAAACCAATGGATTTAAATATTAACTGCCCACGAAAAGGATGCGATGGAAAACTACAATATCGCATGAGCAGGCGTGGGCGATTTTTAGGTTGTTCCAAATATCCCGATTGTCAGGTTATTCTAAACGGCGAAATACAAAGAAATACTCCCTGCCCAAAATGTAATCACTCTTGGACACTGCTACAAAAGAAACGCGGAGGTAAAAAACTTCAAGTTTGTCCTAATCCTGAATGTAAGCATCAAGTTGCTATCGAAGAGGCCGATGATGCACAAGAAATTTGAGGTTATAATCAATCGCTGGTAGAATAAACCATTATGATTGATGCTTCTCTGGAATATTTTTTTGAACACTTGCGGGTAGAACGGGGACTTTCTACACATACCATCAGAGCTTATGAGTGCGATTTAGAACATTTCTGTGATTTTATCCAGAATAAAGGGAACGCTTTTGCCCCTGATGCGGAAGAGACACGAAAACAGCGGGTTACCGCAGACCTTGAAACCTTAAAAAAAGTCACTAAAAACGACCTCCGCTCTTTTCTTGCTCATGTGCAGAGTTCGGGCGGGTCTGTAAAAACCGTTTCGAGAAAACTATCTGCATTAAAAACCATTTATCGTTTTCTTGTGAGACAGGGAATGCTGGAAAATAATCCGGCACTTACAACGCGAACACCGAAACAGCGTCGCCATCTTCCCGCAGTGCTTTCTGTGGATGAGGTTTTGAAATTGCTCAATGCGGTCGAAGGCGAAGACCCAATATCTCTGCGTGACCGTGCCCTGCTGGAAGTTCTTTATTCTACGGGTATGCGTGCTAATGAATGTGCCACACTTACTATTTCTTCTCTTGACATGGCTTCTGGGCTTGTGCGTGTATTTGGTAAAAGACGGAAAGAACGGCTTGTCCCCTTAGGTTCGTATGCAAAACAATACCTTTTCAACTATCTACTGATTCGTTCCGAATTAGGCAATCCGACACATACTATTGTTTTTGTTAATGCGCGGGGTGGACCATTAACTACACGGAGTATCCAGCGAATTGTTGAGAAATATGCACGTAAGGTATTGCCCTACCGTGATGACATTTCCCCCCATACTCTCCGACACAGTTTTGCTACACATATGTTGGACGGAGGTGCGGATTTGCGTGTGGTCCAAGAAATTTTAGGGCATGAGCAACTATCCACTACACAGATTTATACGCATGTTAGTATTGAGCACCTTCGCGAAGTCTATTTAAAAACACACCCCCACGCGTAAAAAGTCGGACTCGTTGGACCTGTCTGTCCCGTTGGACTGTACAACCTTACTTTCCCATCAAATTCATAAAATATTGCACAATTTCTGTATCACCCCAATTGGCACTACCTACATGAGTATAAACAATCTCTCCCTGTGAATTTACAATCAAACCACAAGGAACATTATCCCCACACAATGACCTTAAAAAATCTTTTTTTACTATCAGAACAGGTATTGTAATTTTCAATTCTTCCTGGACTTTCACAATATCTTCCTTTTTTCCCTCCGTCAATGCCAGCACAGGTATATCAAAGTCCTTTATAGAATCGGAAAGAGGCTGGACAGTCATCAATGTGGAAAGGCAATGGACACATTCCGGATGCCACACCAGAATAAATATGGGTTTTCCCCGGAAATGACTGAATGGAATCTCTTTTCCATCTATATCTATTGCAGATGCAGAATAGTCAAAAAGGTGAGAGGTTTGTATTTTGGGAATCTTTAAGGAAGCTACTTCTTTTTTGGCTATCCAGAATTTTAAGGTTTTTGCTCCAACTACTACTCCTGAAATAGTGACCCATATTGTAATTAGAACCCCAAAGAGGCAGCCCAATAAAAAAGGTTTCCATGCCGTTTTTTTATTTTGTGGTTCACTCATTTTGTTCTTTTTGCTTGATACCTGCTTGTTTATCCATTTCTTCCCAATGCTTCAACCGTTCCAGAAACAGATTTTCTATACCACGGGGTAAAGGTTGGTAAAAGATGCCTCGTGGTAAACCGTAATCCTGAGGGATATATCCTTCTTCCGCATCGTGTGGATATTGATAGCCCATTCCATGCCCTAATATCTCTGCTCCACGATAATGAGTATCCCGAAGTGCCTGCGGAACGGGAACCGTAGTTTGTTGCTTAACAGCCTCTATCGCCTTTTCAATGGCTACATAGGCGGAATTACTTTTCGGAGCACATGCGAGATAAGTTACTGCTTGAGCCAGGATTATCCGTGCTTCGGGCATGCCGATAAATTCTGTAGCCTGCCATGCAGAAACGGCAACCACCAGAGCCATCGGGTCTGCGTTGCCAATATCCTCCGCTGCAGAGATACAAAGTCGGCGAGCAATAAAACGGGGAGGTTCCCCCGCTTCTAACATGCGTGCCATCCAGTACAAAGCAGAATCGGGATGGCTACCCCGAATACTTTTTATAAATGCGGAAGCAATATCATAGTGTTCATCACCGGTCTTGTCATAATGTAAAAGTTTCTCCGAAACACAATCCTGTACCAATGCTAAATCAATATGAATTTTCTTTTCATTCTTCTGTGCTGTGAGCATTGCAAGTTCCAATGCGTTCAGGGCTCGTCTCGCATCGCCCTCCCCATATCGTGCAATAAATCGTAATACATCTTCATCAATATTAATTTCATAGTCTTGAAAAGCCCGATTGGGATGTCGAAGTGCCTGGCGTAAAATCTGAAAGATATTCTCCTCACTAAGTGGTTCAAAGTGGAACACCTGTGAACGCGAAAGCAAAGGGGAAACTACACTAAAATACGGATTTTCAGTGGTAACACCAATCAGTATTACATGCCCCATTTCTACATCGGGAAGCAATGCATCTTGCTGGGTGCGATTAAAACGGTGTATTTCGTCAATAAATAAGATCGTTCGTCGTTGTTCCTTTTGTAAACGAAATCGCGCTTTTTCTAATACCGTCCGCAACTCGCGAACATTGGAAGTTACTGCATTAATCGGTTCAAAATACGATTGGGTGTTTCGGGCAATAATTCGTGCCAGAGCAGTCTTTCCTGTTCCCGGTGGTCCCCAGAGAATCAAAGAAGTGAGGCTGTCTGTCTCAATCGCACGGCGCAAAGCCTTGCCCGGCCCCAATATTGCATCCTGTCCCACCAGTTCATCTATGGTGCGAGGAGTAACCCTGCGTGCTAATGGCACATGAGCAGAGGACCGCCTCGGTTCTGATTTCTCAAATAAATTATCCATCATTTAGTTTTGTAAAATACAATAATTTATCATCTTTATTTAGATTTTACTTGACGAATATGCGACTCGTAAAAATCGCGTAGACTGCGTTGGGAACCCTGTCCTTGTTCTTTAATATACGCCAGTGCGGTTCTGGGATGCTGGTTCAATACCCCCGTTACGAGGTAAGGCAATTCATAGCCCCATTTCAGGTCTTCTTTCAATTTTACAAAGTACTTTTCTATTAAATCCAAAACAGGTCTTAAATCGTATTTCGGGTTTTCCATAAAACTGAGCATGAGCTCCGTTGTGCAATTTCCTGCCGCTCTGCCCATACCGTATAAACTACAATCTACGAACTGTGCCCCTGCCAATAACGCTTCTACTGAGTTTGAAAAAGCTAATTGACGATTATTGTGTGTATGTATCCCAATGGCTTTTCCCGGAAGGGCATGAATATATTTTTCTGTCAAATAACGGATATGTTCCGAATAGTAATAGCCAAAACTATCCACAATGTAAACCAGGTCTACATCTGATTGAGCTATCTTTTTCAAAGCCTCATTAATTAGATTTTCTTCCACTGTAGAGACCGCCATTAGATTTAAACTGACTTCATATCCCAACTCTTTCATATATTTTGCAATTTTTAATCCTTCGTCCACTTCGGGGACATAACATGCTACACGAATCATGGAAATAATACTTTCGGATTTGGGGATGAAATCATCTAAATGGGTTCTGCCCACATCACACATCACCGCTATTTTCGTAGCACATTCGTAAGCTACATCGCGGAGGTCTTCTTCATCACAAAACCGCCAAGGCCCAAACTCATCAGGAGAAAAAACGCGTTTATCGGCACGGTATCCCAATTCTACATAATCTACTCCTGCTTCCGCTAAACCATAAAAAACCTCTTTGACCATGCTTTTTGGGAAATCCCAATTATTCATTAGTCCCCCATCCCGAATGGTCACATCTAAAATCTTTACTTCCGGCCGATACATAAAACTACTCCAATATATATTAATATTTATTATTTGTCAAAATATTGTAAAGTATTTTAAAATAAATTGGTATTGTGTTAAAATAATCCTTTATTATACTACAAAGAATACTAATTTGGATTATTGAAATTTTTAATCAGGAGATCCTGAAATGATGCGGTTTACTTTGTTTGTCTTTTTTATGGGTTTAATAATTACAATAACAGCATCTGCTATAGAGCCGGCATATGTAGGACCTTTAGGGAATCCGGAGGAACCTGCATTGCGACCCTATAAATGGATTTGGCGGGGACTCACCGCATTTGGACATCAGACAAAAGAGAAATTTATCGAGGGGAATATGAACACGCCTATACTTGGCACAGTAGAAACCGCACGGGGAGTACGCAATGGGTCAACAGAATTTTTATACAGTTTTTGGAAGGGTATTTTATTTACATGTCCTCCTCAGCAACCTAAATATTATCAAGAAAAAACAGCATTAACGAAATGGGTAGAGGGTGACGATGTTTGGAGAAATGTAACGGAATTTATGTGCAGTGGTCCTGCTTTCCCAATGTTAGTAGCGTTGGACCATGTTCAAGTAGAAAGCGATGCTAAAGTGCAGGAACGGCTTGCTAAAGCGAGAGAAATACAGACTGCCCGCAGAGAGGCACAAAAATCCCGCCAGATACCAATAAAACACATCGAACAGGCGCAGGAAAAATATATCGGCGACCGTATTCCTATAAAGAAAGACAAGAATAAAAAATATCCCAAAAATTTGCTTAAATTAGCACAATAGTAGACTTTTAATATAAAAATTCTGTGTGTATCGATTTTATTTTTCGGAATTACACTGAGATATAAGTTTTTTTATAGCAGGTTCGCGTGTAGGAAGGAGTCCCGCTTTTAATACTGCTTCCGCATAGTAAACTGCTTTTTTACAATTTCCTTGTTTTTTGTAATAAAAAGCCAGTTCAAAGGAAGCCTTGCTTCCGGGTAGTATTTTATGACCTTTATTCCATGCTTCCTCTGCTTTAGATGGGTCTTTTGAAAGGTCATAAATGCGACCCAGATAATAATGGGCATTGGCGAGGTCTTCCCGCTTCTGAATTTTTTGTAGCCACTGTTCTACAAAGGGAAGAGCCTCCATCTGTCTACCGAGGCGGAGAAGGGAATCTACTAAAAATTCATACGCATTTATCTGAGGATGATTTTCTGACTGGACTGCTTGTGTCAAATACTCTACGGACCTCTCAAATTCCTGATCTGCCCAGCAAAGATAGCCTAAGCGGTAAAATACATAGGTTCGATTAAATTCACCTGCAAACCGTGAACGCGTTGCGGTCTCATAAATTCTTTTCGCATCTTCTATATTTTTATTTTGTTCTAAGGCTCGTGCAAACTTCATTAAATTCTCACCTACATTATCATCTAACCGTTGCAAAATAGAGGGACCATATATTTGATATACAATAGAGATGATAAGCACGGCGAACAATAACACAACTGACATGATAATTGTCTGGCGAAGGAGGGGAGGGAACATTATGCTTATTTTTTCTCCATTGCCTTTTTTTATCACATCACTTTCATATTTCATATCCATAAATTAAATCCCTGTTCTATGGGTTTTTGAGGTATGGCATCATGAGTTGTTCTAAACTTTTCAATGTATTTGAATTGGCAGGTAATGTTTGTTTTAATGACTGATATTCAAACTTGGCTTCGGGTATTTTCTTAAGTTGAATTAATGTCTGCACAAGTAAAGCACGCGATTGGACGTTATTGGGGTCAATTTGAAGTGCTTGTTGCAGTTTTTCTTCTGCCTCTGCATACTTTCTTTTCTTATATAGGATTTCCGCCCATGTATACATTACTTTCATTTGGGTAGTTTTATTGGTTGCTTTACTGGCAAATGGGAAACAGCTTAGGGCACGGTCATCAAAACGGAGTTTCTGGTATATGGTGGCAAGGTTTGCGTATAAATCTGCCTTGTCTGCACTTTCCCTCTGTGTATTCTCATCATAAGCGACTTCTGCTATCCAGACATATCTCAAAACAATCGTTTTGTAAGGGATATTTTGTTTTTCATCCTGTTCTATGTTTTTAATAATTTCTCGTGATATTTCAAGCCAATCAATTTGGTCTTCTTCTTTTGCCATTTTTTGAACAAAATCAGGGATATCGGGTGTGTCTTTAAAATAGTCTTTTAATTTTCGTATATTGGCTAATCGTTGTTCCCGAGGGACTGTTTGTACAACCGTTCCCCATGTAGACAAATCATTCGGATTTAACTTTAAGGTTTCCAATATGATTTCAGACGCTTTTCGTGTATCCTTTGTATTTCTTAATATTTCCTGATGTATCATTAATGCTAATTGAGAGAGGGTCGGAGCCATTGTCTTTGCATCTTTTTTAAATTTTGCATAATTTTTTTCGAGGAAAGATAAATATTCGTCCGGATACCCTTTTTGCTTCATTATTTGAGCATATCTCGACCAGAGGTCAATATTTCCCGGTTCTATGGAAAGGGCACGTTGCACTACTTTTGCACAGCCATCATAGTCTTTAATCGCTAAATGTGCCTGAATAAGAATTTGTAGTAAGGACTGGCTATTTTGCAACCCTGTTTCGAAGGCTTTTTCACCATACCGTATAACTTCTTTCATTAACTCTTGCTTTTTTTCTTCCGGAAGTTTTATATATGCAGTTCGGAAGAAAAAGGTACGTGCCATTCCTTCATAGCTGTCGGGATACAAATCACAGTATTTAATGGCATTATGTAATGATTTCTCTGCTTCATCCAATATTGTTTCTATAGATTGAGTTAGCGGTTTCCTTTCAATTTGAGCACGATATACCCAATTTAAATAACATTGAGCACGACTGGTCCATAATTCAGGATTATACGAGTCGTAATATAACGCCTTATCGAAATTTTCTATAGCCTTTTCAAATTCATTTCTTGTCATATAAATTCGTGCCGTTATCTCAAAAAAGCGCGGGTCAAAATATTTAATTTGAATACCACTTTCTGCACTTTGTAAGGCTCTTTCAAGTGCTAATTCCCGAGAGTTTAACTTCTGCTGATTGGCAAATACTTGAGCCCAATACATCCCACCACGGGCTTTTTGTAATTGCACATCTGCATAGTAATAACGAGATTGTTGTATTACAAGTAAAACAGAAATGAGGAATGCAATTACCAATAGCCCCTTTGTTTTTTTGCCTGTAAGGGTTAAATCCTCGACATGTGCCTGAGACAGACCTAAATATAAGAAGAATAAGGCACTGGATACAGGTACACGCATATTAAATCCAAAACAGGCATCTGTTGCAAAAGCGAGAAATACAGATGCCATACTAATCCCAAGGACTTGTTCATGAAAAAGTTTATGTTTCTTTACAAAAGATAATCCCCCAATAAAACCGAGCAAGATAAGTCCAAAATAAAAGAGTCCACCGGGAATACCTGTATCTGTCATTGCTTCTAACGGGTCACTATGGACATGGAAATTCCTCTTCTTTGCTAATGTAAACCACAATTTCTCATATCGTGTCCAGTAAGGAATATTTTCAAAACGATAATTGCCGGGACCGAAACCTAAAAGGGGTCTATCTTTAATCATCTGCACAGCACCCATATAGCCGTTAAGACGCAAGTTAAGAGAGTTATCCATTGGGAGAGACCCCTCTGGATAGCCTTTTGCTAGCAAAACAACTATCATAATAATCCCTACAATGGCCCAAAACACCAAAACGCTCCCTACTGTCAGCACAGATTTTATTGTCCACTTTTTACCTATCCATAAATAAAATATAAAGAAGGCAATAGCCACAACCAGCGCAATACGAGCACTCCGCATTTTGGTTAAGTACAGATGAGTAAAAGTAAGAACAAAACATACCGTAAAAAACAATAATTTAATAAGAGCCAAAATAAAAGACTTTGACCTTATATCGTATTGTAAATTTCTTACTTCTTTCAGGGAGGTAAGGATAAGCCCTATCCCGGTAATAACTGCAAAAATTAATGCATGACCTGCAAAATTCGGATTGGCATACGAAGAAGGAAGCCCACGATATTCCTCCACATTTTTAGTTGACCATGGAAACGGGTCTATACCCCAACGTTGAAAAAAACCATACACACTGGAAAGGGCAATGGCAATCATTACCCAACTTAAAACCCATTGCATTTCTTTTTTATCAATAACAAGGATAGGGACATATAAGGCTATAGCAAAGAGCATTAGCCATATGGAAAGTTCACTAATTGCAAAGCCTTTGTTTTTGGCAAATACGGTAGATAGGCTCATGAACAATAAAGAACCACTGAGTATAAAGACAAGGGATTTTTTGAATTGTAATTGGAAATTTCCAAGCCAAACCATAGCCAATGTAATTGCTGAAATCATCATTACAAAAACACTAATAATAAGATATTTAATAGGTGCAGCAGGATCTCCTGTAAAAGGACTTAATGAAAGGACAACAGCCAATAACCACAGAGGAATAACAACATAAATGGCCATTTTCCGTAAAATAGAAGAAATTGTGTCGTTTACAATTTCTGTTTTAATATTTTGTTCCCGATTTCTTCTACCCATTGTAGAATAGTTCCTTTCGGATATTTAGTTTCATCATCAGAAAACGAAATCCAATAACCCATTTGGGTCAAAGTTTTTGTTCTAGAAGTTTTTTTCAGCACAATTACAGGGTTCGGTATTGCAATTCCAAAAGATTCTGAATACCATCCTTGCTGAGGAGAATGGCTCCCTGAAATAATTTCTATTCCTTCACTCTCAAACGGATAAAGTGAAATTTTTATTTTATCACATTCTAAAAGTACATAGGAATTAATAACTTTTACATTTATTGAAGGATGAAGATGTAGTAAACTGTGAATCGTCTTTTGATTTTGTGTTTCAAGAAAATCCCAGCATAAGAAACCCTTGTCGGGTAGGATATATATGGCACGGGAGTGAATGGTCCCACTAAAATACTGAAATTTACCTGCAAACAATTGTCCCTCCTGATATGGTTCCCATGATGTCCATAATATTTTTCCACGTCGCGCTACACGGAAGGTGCTCCAGCATTCTAATTGTTCTTCGCCTTCGATATGTACCGTATTATGTGCCCGTGTGCTACGCTGAAAAGAACGATAAGGACATCCTCCATATCCGTGTATACCGGAATCAACAATCACTCGTTGTCTTTGTATCAGCAATTCATAACTGAATTGGTCACAATGGGCATGGGCTAATTGATAAGGCGGTCCTGGGGCTCCTGCTCTTAAAAACATATCGAAACAAGGTGAATCAAACTTCTTGTAAATGTAATAGCCTGATTGAGGGAGGGAAATAGATTTTTGAGGCAGATGTTCCTTCTCAGCGGGGATATACTTTGAAGATATTTTCAGAACTTTGTCGGCCGACGGTAAATGCCCATGAACAGAGTCTCCGAAAAGTGGAATATCTCCATCCGAAAGTGTAAGTTTCGTTAGAAAATTCACCATTTTCCTGATAGCATTTTTTAACCAGTCTGGGGGGGGGTCTAAAACTGTCATAACACCCAGCAAGTCCAACAAAACATGGACATGATACATAGGCACTCGCTCATAATGTCCCCCATCCTCTAAAATTTGTTCCTGCAATTCTTCAGCTAATTGTTGGAGTAAATGGGGTAGTTCTGCGGGGAAAAGTGTAGCAGAACTAATAATCAAACCACACAGATTCTGTATCAAATGATTCGCTTTCAGGTGATATTCAATAGATTGGGATAGATATTTTGTCTGAACAGCCAATGAATTTAAAATTTGTTCATCATTCCATTTCCAGATATGCATTGCCAGTATCCAGTAGCGAATCCTATAGGAAGTAGGATACGGGTCCCATGCAAGAGATGTCCCTGGGGGATAGTTCTTTATCCACTGCACAATAGTTTCTTTTGCAAAAATGGAATATTGACTATCTGGATATTGAAGTTGGGCTAAACATATCTGCCATAAAAACTCAAAACTATGCAATCCATACATTGCCAATGGAGAAAGAGTTATTCCCTTTTTTTTCGATAACAAATCTAAAGGGATTTCCTCCCCTGCATATTCCCATACGCCTGATAAGGTATTTTTTACTTTGGAAGTGAGATTTTCCTCAATGGAAGCCCAATTTTGGGCATATTTTATATATCGTTTAATACTCTTCGTATCTATTTTTGATTTAGGCAAAGTTCTTCGGTGAAACCAAAACCAAACGGGTAAAAATCTACGAGTTCGATAATGGATAAACCAATATAACTGTTCCGGCTTATAATATCGAGCCGTTTGTATAACCTTCGTAAATAAAGAGATACTCACCACTATAAAAAAACCTAATATTTTTAATAACCATATTTTTTATATTATAGTGTTTTTCATACACAAAACGATTGCTCTCATTCTTTGAAAGCAGAGTAACTAATATTATCCGAAAAGTTCTTTTATTTTCTTATATAAAGACTATTCATTTATAATACATTCGTCTTTTTATAGCATTCTTCAATTTGATTTAATGTATAGAAGGGATATTTTGTTCTGATGAATATTTGGGTTATCATGGGAACGCGTCCCGAAGCGATAAAGATGGCGCCTGTAGTACAAGCCTTGCAAGATGTATCCGATGAAGTTCAAGTTAAAGTTTGTTTAACCGCACAACATCGTGAATTACTCGACCAGGTTATTCGTTCATTTCATCTCCCTGTGGAGTATGATTTGAATATCATGACACCGGGACAAACACTGGTTGAAATTACATCGCGTGTTCTGGAGCGCTTATCGAAATTGTTTTCGGAAAATAAACCGGATGCTATTCTGGTGCATGGAGATACAACCACAACACTATCCGCAGGGCTTGCTGGCTATTATCAACAAATTCCGATAGGGCATGTAGAGGCGGGGTTAAGGACTTACGATAAATATCATCCTTTTCCAGAGGAAATGAATCGTCGTCTTGTAGATGCCATGAGCGATTTCCTCTATGCTCCCACTGAACAGGCGAAGAAAAACCTGCTTTCTGAAAATATAGAAGAACATAAAATTGTAGTAACAGGGAACACAGGAATCGATGCCCTTTTGTATATTGCCCAGAAGCCTTATACTTTTGAGAATAGTTTGTTGGAGGCATTGGGTAAAGACCGTCGGCTTATTGTTCTTACCGCCCATCGCAGGGAAAGTTTCGGTAAACCTATGGATGAAATTTTTCATGCAGTTTCAGACTTAATAGACAAAAATGATGATATTGAGATTTTATTCCCCGTTCATCCCAATCCAAATGTAACGGCTTCAGTCAAACAATATTTACAGGGTAAGGAACGGGTTCATCTGGTTTCCCCAATGGAGTATGTCCCTTTTGTTCACATCCTCAAAAAATGTTATTTGATACTCACAGATTCCGGCGGAATTCAGGAAGAAGCACCTTCGTTAGGAAAGCCTGTTTTAGTCTTACGGGATGTAACAGAACGCCCCGAAGCGGTGCAAGCCGGGACCGCATTGCTTGTGGGTCCGCATTATGAACGAATTTTGGATACGGCACAAAAATTGCTCGATGACAAAGAAATGTATCAAAATATGGCAAATAAGATAAATCCCTATGGCGATGGAAAATCGGGAAAACGAATTGCAGAACATTTACTGAAAACCTTATCGAGGTAAGGAGTGGATATGAAAACAGTTTGTGTTTTAGGTTTAGGTTATATTGGATTACCTACTGCCAGCATGCTGGCAACCTCCGGCTATCAAGTAATTGGTGTGGACATTTCAGAGCGGGTAGTTCAAACGATTAACAAAGGTGAAATCCATATTGAAGAACCCGGACTGCAAACAATGGTGCAGGCAGGAATTGCTTCGGGCAGACTTCGGGCACAAATGGAGCCTTCCCATGCGGATGTATTTATCATTGCGGTTCCAACACCTATTACAGAACAAAAAAAGGCAGATATGTCTTTTGTAAAATCCGCCGGGACGAGTATTGTCCACTATCTCCAGAAGGGAAATCTGGTAATTCTTGAATCTACTTCGCCACCGGGCACATGTCGAGATTTATTAACTCCTCTTCTTGAACAGTCCGGCCTAAAAGTAGGAATAGATATTCATTTAGCTCACTGTCCCGAACGCGTTCTACCGGGGAAAATTCTGCATGAGTTAATCCACAATGACCGTATTATTGGTGGGATATCGCCCCAATGTGCAGAATTAGCAAAAGGAATATACAGTTCTTTCGTAGAAGGGAATATTTTTTTGACAGATGCCACAACCGCAGAAATGGTAAAACTTATTGAAAATACTTACCGTGATGTAAATATTGCATTAGCAAATGAAACTGCTATTTTGTGTGAACAATTGGGCATCAATTTCTGGGAAGTCGTTCCATTGGCTAATCGCCACCCGCGGGTGCATCTACATAGTGCAGGACCCGGTGTCGGTGGACATTGCATATCCGTTGATCCATGGTTCCTTGTGGAAGCATTTCCAGAGGATACAAAAATAATCCGTACAGCACGCGAACGAAACGATTCGATGCCTGCATTTGTGGCGAAAAAAATCGAAAATCTTGTTTCCAATATTGACAATCCGAAAATTGCTCTATTCGGCTTGGCATATAAAGGGAATGTAGATGATATACGCGAAAGTCCTTCTCTCCATGTGTATAGTCTTCTTCAACTAAAAAACTATACCCTTTCATTACATGACCCGCATGTAAAGCATCCCCCTGTCCCCTTACTGTCAGAGGAGGAAACTCTGGAGGATGCCGATTGTTTGGTAATTCTTACCGCTCATGATGAATTCAAAAAATTAGACCCTGGGAAAGTTAAAAATTGGATGCGAAATAAAATTGTGTTAGATACACATAATATTTTACCGAGTGATATATGGACAAATGAAGGTTTCTCTATAATTACATTAGGAAAAGGAAAATAAATGAGTGGAGGATAATACATGAGTAAACAATGGGGTGGCAGGTTTGAAGAAAAGACAGATCCATTCGTCGAATCATTTACCGCATCGGTTCAGTATGATTCCCGATTAGCCATCTATGACATTCAAGCCAGTATAGCACATGCTCAAATGTTGGGAAAACAACAGATTATTCCACAGAAAGATGCTCAAAAAATTGTGAAGGGGCTGGAATCTATCCGTAAAGAAATTGAGCAAGGTAAATTTATTTGGAACTCGGCCCTTGAAGATGTGCATACAAATATTGAACATGCCCTTATTCAGAAAATAGGAGCGTGTGGGAAAAAATTACACACGGCACGCAGTCGTAATGACCAGGTGGCGACAGATATGCGTCTATGGACACGAGCCCAAATTGATACTATTATAGATTTAATTATCCAATTTCAAAAAGCACTCATAGAGTTTGCCGAATTGCATCTGGATATAGTTATCCCTGGCTTTACTCATTTACAACCTGCCCAACCTGTTCTACTGGCACATCATATTTTAGCCTATTTTGAGATGTTTCAGCGGGATAAACAAAGGTTTCAGGAACTTCGTCCTCGTGTGAACACATTACCTTTAGGAGCAACGGCACTGGCAGGAACACCTCATCCCATTGACCCACAATTTGTGGCGGAACAACTCGGCTTCAAAAAACTTTGTGCCAATAGTATGGATGCGGTTTCTGACCGTGATTTTCTAATAGAGTTTTGCAGTCATTCCACATTAGTGATGATGCACCTTTCTCGTTGGTGTGAAGAATTAATTATCTGGTCATCGCCTTTATTTGGATTTGTTGAAATTGGCGATGCCTTTACTACAGGGTCCAGTATTATGCCACAGAAAAAAAACCCCGATGTGGCAGAATTAGTGCGAGGGAAATCGGGCAGAGTATACGGACATTTATTTAGTTTGCTCACCTTGATGAAAAGTTTGCCACTAACATACAATCGCGATATGCAAGAAGATAAAGAGGCCGTTTTTGATACCGCAGACACAGTTGAAAATTCTTTAGCGGTCTGTGCCAAAATGGTGAAATCCATCAAGGTAAATAAAGGAAACATTCAGAGAGCTCTCGATTTAGGATATATGGAAGCAACAGACCTTGCGGATTATTTAGTGGGAAAAGGCGTGAGTTTCCGAGACGCCCATTCTATTGTCGGCAAAATGGTTCTTCACGCGATTAAAAATAGGAAACCGCTTCGTGAGTTAACCTTACATGAATATAAATCTTTTTCAAGCCTCTTCGCAGAGGATATTTTTACCATTCTGAAGCCATTAACTATTGTAAAAAGACGCAATTCCCCCGGTGGGACAAGCCCCTCCTGCGTTAAAAAAGCCCTCCAAAAAGCAAAGAAAATAACTTTTTAAATAACTCAGACGGTCCGACTTGTCCGACTCGTCTGCCCCTCACCGAGGCTTAAACTCTAACCCTGCAGAATTAATACAATACCGCATTCCTGTCGGTTCAGGTCCATCTGGGAAAACATGTCCTAAATGTCCTTTACAACGTGAGCAATGCACCTCGCTTCGTATCATACCATGACTTGTATCTACGGATTCCTCAATTGCTCCTTCTGCAATCGGAGCCCAATAACTGGGCCAACCAGTCCCTGAATCAAACTTATGGTCCGAAGAAAACAATTCTTGTCCACATCCTGCACAAACATAAATCCCTTTTTCTTTATGGTTCCAGTATTGTCCACTAAACGGAGGCTCCGTTCCATGACACCTTAAAACATAATACGCCTCTTTACTTAATTCTCTTTCATTATCATTACTTTTTTCCATAAATGGCTCCTTTATAAAATTATAGTAAAAACAATCCTATAGAACACGTTTATTTCAACCCTATGAAATGCTTCAAAAACATTCGAATCATCATCTTCACATTGAAACACTTCTATTATAAGCGGTAGAATATGGTGTAAAGTATTGTTTTTTATTGGATTCTACTATCCCCAAAAAAGGAAAGATAATTGAAATTTCTCATTCTTGTAGGAGATGGCATGGCAGATTTTCCTATTCCGGAACTGGATGGGAATACACCATTGAAAGTAGCTCGAACCCCGGCGATGGATGAAATTGCCCAGCGGGGAATAACAGGACTTTTTTGCCCCATTCCAGAAGGGATGCCTCCGGGCAGTGATATAGGAAACCTTTCCCTTTTTGGGTTTAATCCCCGCACTTGTTTCACAGGTCGTGCCCCATTGGAAGCGGCGAGGCAGGGTATCCGTCTAACGCCGTCGCAGGTGGCATTCCGGTGTAATATTGTTTCCCTAAAAGACGGAAAAATGTTTGATTTTACCTCAGGGCATATCCCCACAGAACAGGCTTCTATATTGTTAAGAGACGTCGGAAAAGTTTTGGAGAAAGAGTATCCTGTTCATTTCTACTCGGGCGTTAGTTATCGTCATCTTGCCGTGATGGATACAGATAGTACCTATTCTGTGGAAGACCTTGAAAAAACAAACTGTACCCCTCCCCATGATATAACCGGTCAACCTTGGGAAGATTATCTGCCCGAAGGTCCTGCAAAATCACTTATTCAGGAAATCATGTTAACTTCACAGAAATTATTGCAACAGCATTCCATTGCAAAAGAGCGGGTCCAACAGGGAAAACCCGAGCCCAATTCCTTCTGGCTATGGGGACAGGGAAGAACTCCACAAATTCAGCCATACAAGGAGAAATTTAACCTTGATGGTGTAGTTATATCTGCGGTTGACCTCGTAAAGGGGATTGGTGTTTGTGCGGGATTGGAATCGATTGATGTGCCGGGAGCCACAGGTTGGATTGATACCAATTATAAAGGGAAGATAGAAACCGCTTTGTCCGCCCTATCTCGGGTAGATTTTGCTCTCGTTCATGTTGAGGCTCCGGATGAATCCGCACATCAGGGCGATTTGAATTTGAAGATTAAGGCGATAGAAGATTTTGATGAGAAAATAGTCCGTCCTGCATTGGAATTCGTTAAACAATATCCAAATGATATTCGTTTGTTTGTTGCCCCCGACCATATTACTGCTCTTTCAACACGAACCCATGCCCAGGGAGCCGTTCCGTTCGTAATGTGCGGGCATGGTATCGAGGCATCCGGTGTAGCAGAATATCACGAAGCATCCGCACAAAAAACAGGCATCTTTTACCCTGAGGCTCACGAACTTATCCATCATTTTCTTACAGGGGCACCCTTTTACATAGGAAGTTAATTTATTTTCTCATTTCTCATAATGAATTCTCACTTTATCTATTTCATATATAATATATAAACCTTAAAATATAATCGGAGATAAAAAAATGAACAGTCCCACACAAAGAGAAAAAGTTGAAATCTATGATACAACTTTACGGGATGGTGCGCAGGGACCGGGGATTAAATTTTCCACCGATGACCAGATTCGTGTCATTCATACATTGGATAACTTGGGAATACACTATATTGAGGCAGGACAACCGGCTTCGAACCCAAAAGCGGAGCAAATCTTCATTAAAGCGAAACAACTGAATTTAAAACATAGCAAAGTGGTGGCATTTGGCAGTACTCGCCATCCTAAATCGCGTATTGACGAAGACCCTAACATCAATGCTTTACTTCGTGCAGAAACAGAAATTATAACCATCTTTGCTAAAACTTCTGCATTACATGTCACAGAAGTGTTAGGAGTTCCTTTAGAAGAAAATTTGAGAATTATAGAAGAATCCGTTTCTTATCTACAAAAGCACGGACGAAAAGTATTTCTCGATGCAGAACATTTCTTTGATGGTTATGACTTAAACCCAGAATATGCACTGCAAACCCTAAAGGTGGCACTAGATAATGGAGCGGAATTGTTGGTGTTATGCGATACAAATGGTGGTCATCTACCCCATCAAGTTGGAAAAATTACTCAGAAAGTAATAGAAACCTTCCCTAACATACCCGTTGGCATCCATACTCATAATGATACGGGGTGTGCCGTGGCAAATAGTCTTTCTGCAGTTCATGCAGGAGCGAGACATGTTCAGGGAACTATTAATGGATACGGAGAACGAACCGGAAATGCAAATCTCTGCACCCTAATCCCAAACCTCCAATTTAAGATGGGATTTGATGTAATTAGCGAAGAACAGATGAAAAAATTGACTTATACCGCTCATCTTATCGCGGAACTTGCTAATGTAGCCCCCAAAGATTCAGACCCCTATGTCGGTAGAGATGCCTTTACACACAAAGCAGGTATGCATGCAGATGCAGTTCGCAAAACAAAATCCAGTTATGAACATATTGACCCTGAATGCATAGGGAATCTGACACATATCGCAGTTAGCGAATTATCCGGGAGAGCCAATCTGATTCAAAAAGCCAAAGAATTAGGAATCCATCTCGATAAAGATAGTCCTCAAGTTCGTAAATTACTCCAGCGTATTAAAGCATTGGAGACAGAAGGATATGAATTTGAAGGAGCGGATGCATCTTTTGAATTAGAATTACTAAAAACGATGGGTTTATACAAACCCTCTTTCCAAGTGTTAAGTTTCCATGCTCGTGTTAATCAATGGGCTATGGACCGACATGCAGAATCGGAAGCCACGGTCAAAATCCAACTTCCCGATAATTCCATCGCACATACTGTCGCCAATGGAGATGGTCCTGTGGATGCTCTGAATAATGCTATCCGTAAAGCATTGGAACCTTATTTTCCCGAGTTAAAAAATGTCCATCTGGAAGACTATAAAGTTCGTATATTAAATGGACAGCGGGCAACTAAATCCAAAACACGTGTGCTTATTGAGTCCAGTGATGAAAATCAACAATGGTGTACCGTGGGTGTTTCCGAGAACATCATCACTGCATCCTTTACCGCTCTTATTGATAGTATATACTACAAACTTTATAAGTGTGATAAGGCACAAATCAGCAATGAAGAAATTACATGATAACACGAGGAAATAGGTATGGATGATGAAGATGTATATATAAATTACTTTACTGTTTTGGGTTTGGATGAGAATTGTAAAACAGGAGATGTCCGTAAAAATTATAAAAAAATGATGAAGGATTTAATTTTAGAAATTCACAGCACTGAAGTCACCCCTGACCGTTTAGACCAATATCTCTTGACTATGGCAAAATTGAATGCGGGTTTTTATATCCTCCGAGATGAGAATCGCAGGAATGCGTATGTAGAGCATCGAAAAAAAGTAATCCGGCTCGAAAAAGAGTGGCGAGAAAAAGGAGAACAAGACGCTTCTTCACCAGAGGCAGACCAACTCCGCCGTGAGTATGACCGTGTCCTTCGCGACTTTCTGACAAAGTACATGGAGGAATTGGTTCTGGAAGCAGGTCGGGATAAAGAGTGTGTTGAAACCAGCAATTGGGATGCTCATCATGAGCGGCATGCAAGTCGTGTCCTGCGACATTATCGTCAAAAACTTTACTCACAAATTCATGAACGACTCCCTTATTACGATGTGACCCGACCCCATATTGATTGGTCGGAACGAGAACAGACCGTTGAACAGATTTTACATGGGGGAAAAGTATAACCATGGCTGGTAAAAATATTTCCTCAACTAAAGTGGTCGAGCAAGAAATCATTGATTTAGCCCTGGCAAAAGCCATTGCAGATGGAGATATCGTAAACTTCCGTTTTTTGTTTCTCCCTTACTCGCCCCTCCGAGAAGATTCGACAGAAGATATAGAATCAATTAAATATTCCTATCTGCTCCCTACAGAAGAGGAAGAACAGAGTTCATTGTTCCAATCCGCTCTGGAACTGGTTTCTCGCAAAGATATTCGCGAACATATACAAAAAGAGTTGCATAAGAAAGGACCTACACAACTTTCTTCTGACCTGCTTTTAGCACTGGCAGATAACGCAGTCCGTCATGAGAAATTTACATCTGCTTCACAGGCATATGAACTGTTGCGAATACGGCACCGTATGCAGGAATTATTTTTTGCTCAGGGCGAAAAAGAATTAGAGAAAGGAAATATCCTCGATGCGGTTCGGGCATATCGAATCGCCTCGGCTCTGGAATATGATTATAGTGCCTTCCCCGAACCTTTACCCGCTGTCCCTCGCTATCACGACCAGGCATTGATACTCCACGCAGAATATAAAACGGTATGGAACGAATGTATTGGAAACTTACCCATCGAAAACTTTTTAAAGAGCGCTTTTAACTATTTATTTTTACTTCCAGAACATGCAAGCCGAATTACCAATAAACCCATAGAAGTGCAAATCCCATTTCTTGTGGAACTCATTCATCTGATAGACCCCGAATGGAAACAGTTTGTCCAATGTGTAAATCAGGTTATCCCACTTATGCACGATTTATACCAGGAATTAAAATCACGGGCGGAACGGATAGCAGATGGACGCCTCTGGGAAGATGAATGGGATGAAGGATTAAATACCGAAAAATATGTAGCAATCTCCGAGCAATTGTTAGGGAGGAAACTTAATCAAAAAGATTGGTGGGCATACCTTAAAGAATTGGCATACGAACACCCTCCTTCTGCTTTGTTTGTAGCCCGACAGATGATTGGCAAAGAACAAGAAATCATCATTCCCCGCTATAATTTCGATAACCCTATTATGATGCAATTAAATCTACCTGTATTACCGACTATCAAATGATGCTGTTATAAAACAATAATCTATTAACATATTACAGGTATCGTGTTTATAAAGCAGTATAGGGACAACTCGGTATATTCTATTGTTTTGTTTTAAATATTACATGTATTTGTGTTAGCATTTTTATAGAAAATATGAATACAAACATATCATCTGATTTAAATTTAAACTGAGATGAGGAAAGGGAATAATATGTTTTTATATAAAGAATTAGCTCATGAATGGGATGCACTAAATGCGCTCTCTAAAGAAGAAGTCAGCGTTTTAGAAGAAACTATAGAAGATGGAGTCTTTCAAGGTTGTAATCTTCTTACCAACCAATTAATGAACCAATTTACCCATGCTTTTCCCGAAGTAAACAATTTAGCACATGCTGAAATAAATAAAATTAAAGAAGGGATATCGAATGCTTTATTTTCAGGTTATCTTATATACGTTGCATATCAAAGGGTTGCCAATATAAGAAGACCTAAAATGAGACAGGGAATTTCGTATATTCCCACATTAATAAACGAATACAACAATATCATTGCCCCTTTTGAAAAAAATAGTAAACATTTAACATTTTATTATTTGCTCGACGAGGAACCTGCCTTAGAATTGCTTATGGAAAAAGTAGCTTCTATTGAAATGAACATTTTAAGGAAAAATTATCCGCATGTAGAAGATATACCCTTTCAGATAGGATACGCAATAAGAGAGTTATTGGGCAGGGGAGTCTTTATGGGTTTTGGAATAGGATATGCAGAAAACAGCCTGAGAAGTTAATAATATAATCCTAAACATTTGCTTTAACAAAGATATTAAATTACTTCTAAAAAATCGCGCTCGGGAAAAAGGGGGTAGGGACTATGAGGTTCCGTCTGATACCAATATGCAACAGAGGCAATATCATCCTGAAGAGGTAAATATCGTCCCCCGCTACGCCATCCCAAAGCCTGCAAGGTTACTCGCAGATCCTTTTCAAAACAGATAGGGTCGGGAATATGCCAGCGATACATACCAAACCTTTGCTGTGAACGGTATGTCCCATCGGGCTTGATTACTTGATGTAATCCTGAATAAGGGGTGCAAAACGAAATATATTGCCCTCCACGGTCAAAATTATATGAACCACAGAAATAATCTTCAGTTCCTGTCCCACAAATCGTAGGCCATTCATCTCCATCTATATAAAACTTCATCTCTCCTTCTCCCCACCAGCCACAATTATTCGATTGCCACGCTACATAAGTCCCTACATATTTCCCTTTTCCACAGACATGCTCCAGTATGGGATAAACCTTTTTATATGGTAAGGGATTTTCTCGGTGCCATTGTGCGTGAAAATACAAGACACCTTCGGGAACATCCGTAAGACAATAATCAATCTGATAATATAGCACCACTTCTTCAAATCCTAAATTCTCTAAAGTTATTTTGCATCGTTTCCTAAATGGCATAGGAAAATAACAATTGAAGGCACTTCCAGGATTCACACACATGGCTAAAGAATTTAAATGGGCATATTCACACCATCCCATACCGAAAAAATCCCCTAAGGGAGTTTCAATACTTGGACTTTCCTCATTGTCCCAATAAAACCGTAATACCTGATGTCGCCAATTACCTGTGGGAGTAAGCCAGATATGCTGAATAATTCCGGGTCCTTCAATTTCCGCAAGTATTTCTATCGTGCCTGCAGGTATTTTAATATAAGGTGAAATTTTCCAACCTTGTCCTAAATCACGAGCACAGGAAGAAGCGGGACCTTCCATAGCCATTCCTCCTTTTCCCTTTTCTCCTGTTCGATTTTCAGGAGTAATGGCACGGGACTGACCTATAGAGGGGATATAAAGATTGTTCATGATACTATGAAGCATCTTCGCCTCCTTCCTAAAAATGTTCAAATTTTTATAGTAATATATCCAATATATTCCTATTTTATTATCCACTCCAGGGTCTATGCCGTTTTGCCCCCATCACATACAACAATCGCCCCATTTGTATAGGAAGCCGAATCCGAAGCTAAATAAACTACTGCACCCGCAATTTCTTCGGGCTGGGCATGTCTTCCTAATGGGGTGGATTGCACATATCGTTCACGAATCTCCGGTGTATCTACTAACACGGAAGCAAACCGCGTTTCAGTAAGCCCCGGACACACCGCATTGCATCGGACCCCCGCAGGTCCTAATTCACGAGCAAGCACCTTAGTCAACATAATCACTGCCGACTTGGTCATCGAATAAATTCCCATAAAAGGAGAGGGGTGTAATCCTTCAATAGAGGCAATATTAATAATAACCCCTTTCTGCTGAGCGACCATCATTTTCCCGGCTTGCTGTGCTACTAAAAAATAACCCTTACAATTCACTTCAAAGGTTTTGTCGAACACGGCTTCTGTAGCTTCTAAAATAGGTCCGAAGTAGGGATTTGTAGCAGAATTGTTGACAAGAATATCTAACCTTCCAAAATCATTTCGTATGCGTTCAAATAAAAGTATAACATCCTTACTACGAGCACTATGGCAAACAATAGGTGTTGCTTTCCCTCCGGTAGCATTAATCTGATGAGCGGTTTCCTCTAATGGTTCAGCATTTCTTGCAGTAATAATAACATGGGCTCCGAGTTCTGCCAATCCCAAGGCAATGGCTTTGCCTATTCCGCGACTGGCACCTGTAATAAGAGCAACCTTACCATCGAAATTCATCTTCTCTCGAATGGAATAACTTAAAGGACTCGTTTCAACTGCCATGATTTGTTCCTTTCATTTTTATATTAAAAATACATAAGTATTTTAACAAATATAGGTTCCAATACATCTTTTTGATGAAAAACGAAAGAGAGATATGAAAACAAACAATACATTAATTTTATGCACTAATACTGCATAATATCACTAATATTTATGCATTAAGATATTACACATTTTTATGAGTTTATTTGAAGCAACCACTTCCCAATGGGGATATATCGAATTTTTTTCTTATGCACGACCTCTTCCATCTCTGTGTTTTCTGTGATGATAAGGAGGTTGTTACATTGTAACTCCTTACTTGCTGTTAAAAGAGCATCTCGTTCCCGTTTCTGGGTATCATAGTTATCTATATGGTAACAGACCTGTATAAGTTGTTTAATTTTTGTCCCTACGCGGATTACGAAATCAACTTCATGTTTGTATATATCCTGCCAGTAATAAAACTCGATATCCTCTAAATATTTCCTTCGCCACAGTTCCAAAGCAACAATATTTTCATATAATTTTCCCTTATCTGCTGAAGATTTAAAACCCAATGCATGGATTATTCCCGGATCTATGCAGTAGCATTTCCGATTTGCAAGAAGACTTTCCTTATATTTGTTGGTGAGCCTCCGGACAAAAAAGAAAAGATAGGCTTCTTCTAAAAACATAGTATAATTTAATGCAGTATGAATACTTTTTAGATTAAATATGTTTTTTATTTTATTGAAACTTACAAAGCCAGAGTGATGGGTTATGAGATATGTCGCAATATCCATGATGGTTTTTACATACTTTATTTTATGGCGGAGTACCACATCTCTTGTGATTAATGTAGAATATAAAGACCTTAAATAAGACTTCGTATCTATATTTTCTTTGAGCGTTTCCGGAAATCCCCCGTTTGTGAGATATTCATTAAATCTCCTTTTCATCAGGGCTATATCCCGCGTAGACAATATCTCTTTTTTTTGTATTCCAAAATAATGGAGATACTCTGCAAAAGAAAAAGGGAACAATTCCAGACAGATATGCCTCCCTGTCAGGTGAGTAGCCAGGTCTCTACCCAATAGTTTGGCGTTGCTTCCTGTTACGATGATATTAAAGCCCTGCCGATGAAGGCGATTTACAAATAATTCCCATCGAGGTATATTTTGTATTTCATCAAATATGATGTGCTTAAAATCGCCATATATCTCGTAGAATGCTTCAACAACGGCATTCAAGTCCTCCGAACTCATCGAAAAGAGCCTCTCATCATCAAAATTTAAATAGGCCACATGTTTATCACGAAAAAGTTGATGGGCAAAAACAGATTTGCCACACCTTCGTATCCCTGTGATGACCTTGATGATGTCGGAGTTGGCTTGTTTCTGATAGAAATGAAGCAAAGTGCGTTCTACTATCTTATCGCGTTTACAGAGGTGCTCCAACTCCCCTTTTTGGTCTATGACTACTTGTTGTATTATATATTTATCTATCATAGTGCATAAATTCTATAAATATTATGCATTTATACTGCATAAAATTTATATAACTATATCACGACTTTAATACAACAATCAAATAAAAATGATGGTGATTTACTCCTTCTGTTTTCGGACCTCTGCACTCAAAAAACCTTTTCCGGAATATACACTTGTGGTAATCATATCTCCATATTTCCCCGTGAAAAACAATTCCGTTATTACATTCCCAAAATACTTGACCCAATCATCATAGTAAACTTCTTCGAAAGGGACTCCTTTGCGTAGCACAATAAAAACTCGAGATGTATCGGTACCCTTTTTTTGGAAAAAGGTATCCCATTCCTTTTTACTCGGGGGAATATCCAGAGAAGTTCCCGGGACAAAACACAAACTACGACGGTCATTACATAGTAAAGTAATATCAAAAGTGGAATCTCCAATAATCCAATCTCCTGCATGTGTATTGGAGCAAATCCATTCCACACGAGGATTGTTTTGTAGAACGGTCATTGTCGTAGAAAAAGGGGCACTTTCGCAAGGGTAAGAATTGTAAAAAGAGAAAAGAGAGAGAACAACCCCCATTGCTATTCCCCATGTGGGGATTGGAAAGATTCTTTCACAAATAGCAGATAATATAACCATCATAACCATACTAAAAGGGAGTAATAGCCGATGCCCTAATAAATCCATCTGGTAAAAAGATGCATATAGAGTTATACTCAATAAATATATCATTGCCCATCCCAAACATATAAGGAAAAAATGATTATAAAAAATCTCCCTTATAGAAATGTGTCTTTTTCGTATGATTAATAACAGAAGACACACCAGAAAAAAAGCGAGGATAAGTGCGGGTTGTATTTCTGTCGGTATTAGAACAGGAGAAAACCCTTCTTTTATTAAGGAGTTAAATGCATATTTCATATTATGGAATAACGGAATCGAATTTGTGGGTCGAGGAGGCCCTAACCATGTCTCTGTTACTATCCAATTACGAAGCAGAACAGGAGTAGAAAAGCATAACCAGCCCGACCAATAAATAATTGAGTACAAAAGGGTATTAATACCCTTTGCCTTTAAGGAAATATTTTTGTTTTGAATAAATCCGAATAGCAGAAGGATAAGAAAACCATAAGGGAGTAATATCCCCTGTATATATCGAATAGAAAAAGCAACTCCCGCAAAGATCCCTGCTAAAAACAACTGCATCTTATAGTGGGACCTTTTATTTTCTATTATCAGCCATAGTGTTCCCAACATAAACGGAATAACAACGCCATCACTCCATACCCATGAGTACGAATATGTAATGGGATAAAAAAGAGAAAAGAATAGAATCCCCCACAGACTTGCACGAAAATTATAAATGTGGGTAAGCATCAGACTCAGTGTAATCAATGTGGCAACCAATGTTATCCATATACTCACTGCTCCTGAAGTAGCAAAGGACCTAAATCGTCCGATCGTTTTAGTCATAAAAAGATATATTGGAAAACCCGGAGCCCAATAACCCATTGGGACATAAGAATGATTCCCTTCCCATCGGTCTAATTCACTGGTCAAAACAAAGGAATGAACTAAGCCACGACCCTGCTGAATATTCTGGGCAATATCAAGATAGATATAAGAATCCGGAGACAGGTACAATCCATGTGTGATAATTTTATAAAAACTTATACCTGCAATAAGAGTTACGATTGCAATAATAAATACCGTTTTAAAAAAAAGTTTTTTTCTTTCCAATGTGGACATCTGGAAGCAGACTATCGCTTCTTCTGAAGTTGTTCTATTTTTTTCTCTAATTTAGGGTCAGGTACCCCGGAAAGTGCCCGATATTGTTGATAATATTCTTTTGACTTTTCTACATTCTTCTTTTTATCCACGAGAATATATGCCAGATTGTAATAAATCGCAGGATAATTTTGTCCTTCCAATGTTTGAATGAATTCCTCACCTTGCCTAATGGATTCGTCAATCTTCTTTGCTTTATACAACGCAACTATCAAAGAATTAACTATCTGTGGCTTTTGCTTATTCATCTTCCAGGCTTTCTCCAAGAAAGGAACTGCCTTTTGGGCTTTTTTGGCGTATAATTTTGAAATACCACAGGAAAAATAATAGTTCTCGGTATTTTCTAATTGTAATGCCCCCCATAATTGAGCTATAGATAAATCGATGCCTAACTTTACTGATTGGTAGAAAACTTCCCCATTATTATCCGTCCAGCGTGTTAAGGCGTTCTTAGCCATGCTCAGTCGAGGCGAGAACATATTGGACTTAAATGGATTAAAATAGGTATTGAACGATTGATTTACCTTAAAATCGATGGAGGGTGTTATAACAAATTCATCTCTCCACAGCGTTTTCTGTTTTTTTACATCATAAAGTCTTCCGTTGGTGCGAAAGAACATTTCTCCTTCGGGACCGTAAATCCCTACTGTAATTTTAAGGTCTAATAGTGCATCTACCCCTTTATTTTTAAGTTGTTGAAGTCGGTCTTGCTGAGCTTCGCGGTCGGTCTTGTATTTCGCTGTCGAACCCAGAGGGGGTACTTCCACCATTTCGACGGATAGTTTTTCTTTTAGTCCACGGAGAATAGCCTCTCGAAAAAGTTGTATCCCATTCAGTTCCCCTACTACCGCCTGCAAATCTTTACGATAATTTTCGTTTTGCACTTCTGAAATTAATGCTCCTGCCAGTCTCGCTGAACTATGTATAATCTGTAAGGTTTGCCGAACAGGTGATACCGATATTACAAATTCATCGGGATTCGCATCTATTGAAATAGCCACTTTATTTGCAGATTCCAGACAATTTTTCAAGATGTTTGTTTCCTCTGCAAATAACATATTACAGAAGGACAACAACATTACAACGGTTAAAAAAAAGAAACTCCTCGCATGAATCCTTATTTTTTTCATAATCTGTGCCTTTCGTTCCTAATAGGGTTCCTATCTCAATAGTTTCATTCTACCACAAGTATGCAAATAACCACACCCCGATTTTTTATCAAAATTGAACATTAATGGTTTTCTCTTCCCCCGAGGACATAACTTCCAAATCAGTAAGTTCCTGTTTTTTGTCCTGGTCGGGATCTAAAACTTCAACATTGTATTTTCCTTCCTTAAAAACGAAAGGTTTAAAAGTGTTTGAGTTTAATCGCAGTGCATACACAAGATTATTGTCATGCGCCTCTCGCACTTTGATTACAGGCTGTTTTATGCCCTTCATGTTCAAGGTGGGCAAATAACCCTTTATTTCTCCCTTATAGTTATCTAATTGTTGGATAGTAATAGGCCAGCCCGTAAACTGTTTCGCATTTTCCAATGCAGGAGATTCCCATCGAGGCCAGCATTCAAAAGTAATCATGCGTCTCTCTTTTTGAAAGCGAATAATCCCATATCCCGTTGCGGGATTATAAAGTTCCTGTGGTTCTCTCCTGTAAAGCATAGGATTGGCAACTGCATGCACCGTAATTTTGTTACCAAAGCCGTCCTCATATTCCCCTGTATAGCGGGGAGCCCCTTCTTTATGATTATTTCCCGGCAAAGGTGGAAACCATCGACGCGGAAAACAAGTGGATATAGCCGGTACACAAAACGCAAATGAAGCGTCATTCCATTTTTCAATTCCATACTGGATAGTAGACCCTAAGTGCTGGTCTCCACAAACATGGAAAGCAAATGCTTTTCGCCACAACTCTAATGCTTTATTCCTTGCAGTAGGAGGCCAACCGTTTGTGTCTGCATCCGCTTTGATAGCGTAAAATTCAGGATATTCTTCCGGAGGATAATATTCCAATTTAGGGATAATATTATCCCGTGTATCATTCGCAGGCAATGTGCTCATACTTGCATAAAGCGTCTGTGACAAGATAACCTTAAATTGGGTTCCATATCCCCAGTCTTCCAACCAGTGATTCAAAAATTTTATCTGTCTATCACCCAAAAGAACTGCTCCAGGAACGTCGGCTTGTTTCTTAGGGTCAAAATAATAATTTTGAAACCACCCATTATCACACTGACTATCAGGGAGCAACTCTTTCGGTGAAGATTTGAACTTTCGGTCCTCTAAAATAGCCATGCTAATCCCTGCATACACCAGGTCTGTATAGTACACCGCAATTCCCTGCTCTATAGGGGTGGGGTCAAAAGGAGGAGGTAAATGGGCGGTCTGTGTTTTTTGGATAGCATTCACAAAATCTGGTGGATTGACATAGCCCCCATCATCCTGAACCTTTGCAGGTCTACCCCCTGCTCCCCATAGATTGCCTTGATATATATCATGGTCATCCGGTATGCAGATTGTAGGACGCTCCCGAGTTAAAAATCGAAATGACCAATGCCACAAATACCACCGATATAGATAATCTAAAAAATGTACTTCTCTCCTTGTCGGACTTGCATGCTCGTAAATCTGGTCTCCAGAGAAAAATAATAGGTCAGGATTATGATAATTTACCTTACTCACAAAATCTCCATGAGGGAACCATACTTTGGCAGGGGTCCAATCAAAAGAACCTCCATCTACACCCGGATCAGCAACCATTCGAGAACAGGTAAAAGCACCTAAAATAAAATCGTTTCTTTCTTTCGGTTCTTTACGGATAGTCCCATAATAAGCAAAGGATACAAGTTTCCCATCAGTATCATTTGCCTGAGTAACTACCCGATACCTTATATCCTTATTTTCTTTCCAATCTGGAACTTCAAATCGTGCAACCCATGCGGTTCGGTCTGTTTTTGCACGGGCAATTTCAAACCATTTCATACCCCGTTCCACTTCCAGACTTACTTCCTCACCTTCTCCCTTTCCTAATGGGAATAATTGAGCAGAGAGATACAAATTACCCCGACTTAATGTATATAAAGCACCTATTATGGGTCCTACTTCTTTCTCTTCCGAATTTATTCCTGCAATTTTACTGCCTTTTATTTCCAAATTTTGAAATACAAAATCAGCTGGTTTTGACCCTTTTCCCGGGTGTGATACGAGAGCCATATTCCCCTCTACTTGTTTCACATTCATTTTTTCAAGAGATACATCCGATAGTAATTCATTCGTTTCTGCATTAAATACATACAACCAGAGATATATCCATTCCCCTTTTTGATTCCCCTGAAGTTGGATGCGGTATTGTGAACAGAATCTTGTAGGGACCTTACCCGTGCCAATTACAGGGGCATTTTTTTGGGTGAAATCGCGAAATATCGCCCTCCCATTCTCATCTATCCCCCCCATAATACCTCCATTCATTCCCGGACTGAAATGAACTAACGCAGAGGCTTGAAAATCCATATCCCCACCGGCACCTATTAAAAAGCCGACAAAACTATCAAAAACATCCGTTGTCCCCGATAAAGGTTTGACCTCTATTCGTAACTGAAAATTCCCCTCTTCTTTCCCTATTCGATGACTTAATAAATGAACCGTACGGTAATAATGTTTTATATCTTGGGTCACACTTTTAATTCCTTCTGTTGTGCAACGCCAATCTTGAAGCCGATTTGCCCATAAATAAGGTCCCAACCATACCCGTTCAACAGGAACTGAAAAATTATATTTAACTACTGCATTTATACCATGTAACTCTTGTGTAGCAAACAATAAAAGAAATAAGGGGATAATAAATGTCAATAAAAATAGAGAATGATTTTTTATTATAGTCTCAGTTTTTTTATTCATTTTTAATACCTCCAATTCCCTTAAAATAAACGCCCCAAAAGAAAAAAAAATTATATAATCATTAAAAATATGTTAAGATTATTATATGGTTGTAAAGAACATATTACAATAAAAAAAATAAAATATCTAATTTGTATTTTGTCTGTAATAAAAGTATACTATTAATATCAAAATGTCAATAAAACAATAACTGGAGGATCGTTATATGTTAAAAATGAAGTTTCTATGTTTCGTGGTAGTTATGGGTTTAATTACCCTCCCATCATTCGCAAGAGCAGAGGCACTAAACTTAGACTTTTGCAACAGTCTTCAACTGGTTCTTGAAAACTCATTGCTGGAAGGTGTGGACCTTGGGGAATTTCAATACTTCCTTGATATGTTTCAACCGAATAGCATGGACTTAAATGGTAAGATATATGCTGACTTACGAACCGTTCCAATACCCAATGTTGCCGGATTAACCGAAGAACAAGCCCGCACAGTTTTAAAAGCATGGGGCTTCAATGTCGTAGATACTTTCTACACAACTCATCCTTCTGTTCCTGAAGGACAGGTTATTAAAACCGATCCCAATGCTAATAAACGAGTTATAGCAGGCAGTAATGTTCGTCTTCGCGTTTCTACGGGTGTCGGAGATGAACAACAACCTTCTGATACCATCTCTGCTGTAGAATTTATCGGTAATTTGAGTGGAAATGGGATTTTAGATATTGCCAATGAATTTGGACTTATACAAAGAATTGGTAATGATGAAACTTTTAATAATGGCGTCCTAACTCATGAACAAGTTTATAATGCCTGGATACACAATTTACAGCAATTCCAAACGGATATGGGGCCCACACTTACCGCATTGTTACCGGGTTTAATTCCCGGAATCCAGGAAATCTTCCTTGCCTATTTAACCCTTGGGGATGGGAACTACACCATTTATTCCCAACCTATTCCTAACCAATTCGAAGGGTATATGAACGGAGGCATGATTACTCCTCCCACTCCTTCTATCGCCAAAGGCTTTGTTAAAATGACCCAAACTTTAGATGCGGGAGGAACAAATATAACGGGAATTACCTTTAATATTGATTTAACCAATATCGACGGAATAACTGCGATTACTGCAGTAAATGTTGCAACCTCCGAAGTCTGGTGGTCTCTGGATTTCGGAAAATCAGATTTATCTTTCGAACATGTTGTTTCCCCTGACCAACTGGCTCTGATTGATACAACAAAAGTATTCCCGAATGATAGTTATTGGAATAACTTCTATATTATTGCCAAAACTATTGCTTATCCGGATGGAGAAATTGCGGTTCGTATTGGTGATTTAGAACCGCGTTCCATTCTGGCAGAAGGCGAAGGCTCTTTCGGTATTATCGCCGGCTTAATTGCATTGCTTGATGAACAATTGAGAAAAGCTACCCTTGAACAATTTGGCCAGGAAATAGGTTTTGATAACCCTTATCTGAGTAAAGAAAATTATATTGGATTAAACGACCTTCTTCCCGATGCCGATGCAGATGGCGACGGAGCCAGCAATCGGTGCGAATATGAATGGTTTGAAAAAGAGTATTGCAGAGAACTCCTTGCAAAATGTGCCGGAAGCCAGGTTATTACAAAAGATGGGGTAGACACAGGTAGTAATAGCACAAGAAAAGGTAGTTTTGTCTTTAGATTATGGTTCGACCCTGAAATAGAAGAATTCTACATGGATGTTGAAATAACTCCAGCCGTTACATTAAGTAAAATCACACAAATCGGTATTTTTGATGGAAAAAATAACGAAGCACCCCTAATTTACAATTTCCCAGGACCGTTTACATCTTCTCCATATAAACACAGAATTACACAGGCGGAACTGGAAGCGATGCCCGAGGCAACAACTCCACATTTAATTATCTGCACCAGTAATCAACCCGGTATAACCGACCGGGGTGAAATCGGTGCCAATTTAGTCCAGTATTGTGCTTCTATATTCTCCGCCAAGCAAGCATTCAAGCAAGCTAAAGAAGAGATTATCCGCTATACAGAAGGGGCATTAAACCCTTCATTGCGTCCTGAATATTGCACTATAGTGAGCGGTTGCCATATTGGACTTAAGAACGATCGTGTAGTTCCTCCCGTTCCTCCCATTTCTACAGGAACCGCTTATGTAGATACGATCTTATATCTGGACACACAACAGATTTCCTTTAAGATTACTGTTGAACACAATGTAGCCAATTCTATTTCTGCGGGTATCTATGCCGGAGGTGTAGGCCAAAACGGCGAACTCGTTTTAGACCTTGGCAGTGCAGTTTCACCTATAGAAAAGATTTTAACCCCTGAAGAAGCTCTGCTCCTCACAGGTCAGGAATTGTATATTTTAATTACGAGCAGTAATTATCCAGATGGGGAGCTAAGAGCACAATTAGATTGCAATGGCTCCCTCCGCTTTGTAAACGCCAGCTTCGATTCACAGTCTCTTGATGTCTGTATGAATGGAATCCCTGCTTTTGTACTTGTTCCATACCCGTCAGCAACAATATATCGGTCCGTCTACTCCAATCAGTATAATTTCAGAATATTACCTGGTTATGGTGGTTATGATACCTGTTCAAATGCCCCCATTATTTCAACATCATTAGATATTTGGGGAGACAGCAGTATGACTGTTGTAGCAACGGGTTGGGTCGATAGCCTCGAATTATTCACTCTGGAAGATGACAATCGAGCACCCGCTGAGGGAATGGCGAATATTCGCTTTGTGAACGCTGTTAAAGATGGTTATCCTGTAGATTTCAGTTTTGTCGGCTGGCCTCCAGAACTGAACCCCTTATTCTCAGATATTTCTCCCTCGGAAGCCACTCCCTATTACGGAATATCGGCTCCCGATACACTGGATATAAACATCTCTTACACGAGCGACCCCGAAAATGTAATAGCAACGCAGACGGGAGTCCAATTCTTATCCGGCGGAGTATATACCATATTCCTTGTCGGCCCTGTCCCGCTAAAGAATGGTTACCAACTCCTTGTGGTCGAAGACCGACCGGGTGAACAACCTCCAGAAGGCGAAGGGATTCCTGAGGGAGAGCCGGAAGGCGTGGTCGAAGGCGAAGGGATTCCCGAAGGAGAGCCGGAAGGCGTGGTCGAAGGTGAAGGGATTCCCGAAGGAGAACCGGAAGGCGTGGTCGAGGGTACACCGGAAGGTGTAATTGAAGGCGAAGGAGAAACACCTCCTCCACACAGTGCGGATAAAAACGGAGATGGAAAGATTGATTTAAGCGAATTATTACGCGTCATACAGTTCTTCAATATCGGTGAATATCATTGTGACCCACAGGGTGAAGACGGCTATGCGCCCGGTCCCGGCGATAGAAACTGTACTCCTCATGCATCCGATTACCGCACACAAGACTGGAAAATTGATTTGAGTGAACTTCTTCGTGTGATTCAATTCTTTAATATTGGTGGATACTATCCATGTGCAACGGGTGAAGACGGTTACTGCCCCGGACAACCGTAAGCATAACGCAAATGAAATTTTAGTTTTTTCAAAAGTAGAGACATCGTGGAGATGTCTCTACTTTTTTTGTATATAAGAATTCCTATCCTATCACACTTCAAATTGCGAAAAGGCTCCCTTAATTGATTAAAACACCCCTTTTTATTTTCTTTCTTCCTAAACTCTTTTTATTTTCTTAAGTAATAACTAAAAATTCATGATGAAAGACATTCTTCTACTCGGTTTAAATGTCGCGATAATATCCTTCCCTTAGCTAATTTTTCTTAACCTGAGTAGGGGCGTGCTCTGGCTTAATTACTGTGTCCCTCTGATAAAAAATTATTTTGCAAAATTCATATCATAGTAATCGTTATCGTGGAAATTATTTCGGAACTTATCCCCGAACTCCCGTTCATACCAATGATTAAAATGGTGTGCGTATTTTATTATCCATTCATAGGTGGCTTCTGTTTTTACATTTTTACCTTGCTTTTCGGATTCAATCCATACATGTTTTTCAATTTCAACTTTCTGAAGGATATTCTTATGCAGGACTTTTATATGGTTAGGAGAAAATTCACAAAGACATCGTATCATCTCATCTATGATATAGTCTTCAAGGGAAAAATCTACAAACTGACGAATATTACAAAGAAACAATTCACGATTACATCCTACGGACAAAAATGCTTTACCATAACAACATTCGTTGTCCATCAAACTACTCCTTCATGAACATAACATATAAAAACATTTTAATAATTTAACAAATTTTTATACAAAATTCAAATTTTTTTGTAAACAATTTCTAAATAATTCTACCATTTTTATAAATATTTGTGTCTAAAATTTCTGTAAATATCTGATATATATAATTTTACATTTTTTTCAAATATTGTAATATTCAGGTCATTTACTGTTAAACTCAATCACACCACTTATTTTCAATTGTCCCTTATCGAGACTAATTTTAATTTTGATTTCTTTGAATAACTTAATTTTATTGAATAAATCATTAATTTTTTTCGGGTCGTGAAATTGTAATATATTTGAATCTGTCAGAACTGCAGTGGCGTCATTTATTTCTTCTACTATCTTTTCAGGCTTCATTTGTAAAATAAGAGAATAATTACCTTCTGAAGAAAGTGGCTTATTCTTAATATATTCCACCGTTCGACTTTGCAATTCTGAATTATTTGAAAATAAGATGAATTCATCGGTACATTGAATATGTAGGTCTGTTTGTGAACTCCCTATAAGGGGAACAATATATTCATTAGAATTAGAAACCGAAAGAGCTTTATTTCTCTCCCCTAAGATAATAATTGTTGGTTCAATAATAGTTCTTATTATATTTTCACACATATTGGGGCGGTTTTTTGCAATGACACAATATCTAGGAATAAAAGGTATAATCTCATCTTTATATAATGTGTCTATTGCAATATAAAATTGATTATCCACAAGAGGGGCAAAAGATTTTATCCATTCCTCAAAAGGCAATTCCGAAGTTGTAGAAGATGGCAATGCAATACTGGCTTGAGGAATTACCTCAAAAGCACGAAGCCATGTTTTAATGGGCACCCCTGTATCAAGAGAGATTGAGAATAACGCGTCCGCAGGTTCTCGAAGAGAAGCGGAAACAATTTCAGTAAGTAAAATACTCCACGGTGTTTCAGGGTCCGGGTTTATTTGTGTTTCACATCGCAACCCTAACTGATTTTGTGTAAGACCTATGTAAAAATGTACAGATGAAATAAGTTCCTGGAAACGCTCGTGAGAAGGAGTTAGCGTTCCCCATGCTAAATGTTTTCCCTGATTTTTTAAAAGCTCTTTAGCAAGAATGGTCTGGGACCTCTTATTTCCTTCTTGGGTTAAGGCTTGGATTAAAGTCTCCCGATTTGTTGAGAGTAATAAAACCCTTCCTTTTCGGCTATAATATAATTTCTGCTCTGGGATGTACTTAAGGTTAAGTCCTCCTGCCCAGTCTATTTCTACCGGTTGGGTCCACGAGTAGAAATTTTCTATAACACAACCAATCCTTGATAAACGAATAATGAGTAGGACATTATTAAAAGAGTGAATATCATTTATAGAAAAGTAAAAAAAGTCATAAATGAGATGTTTTATTATCCATAGAGGTATTTTTTGCTCATCAGATAACATTTTTTTTATTTCATATACAGAGGACGAAGATTCTACTAAATTCCAGAGAGGGAATTGAATAATATTTTGATAATTTTGCATAAGCTGGGGACTAAAGATTTCAAATGCAGGAGAGGAGGGAATAAATCGTTCCACAGGATATAAATCTCTCGTTGTCCATAAAAACCAAAAAGAAAAAACAATTATAGCCAGAACAAATATTTTGAATAGAAATTTGTAAAAGCCCCCTCTTCTCTTATATCTTCGAGTCCCAAATTCATTAAATACGCGCACTGTTTCGCTCATATAAACCTAATTTCCCACATCTAATGATATAAACTCTGAAGGTTTCCCCTCATTATTTCTAATAGATAACCAAACTTTACTCTCTAAAGGTTCCAATATGACACTACAACGACTATTTTCATTCCATATTTGAGTTAAAGAAGTATCCACTCTGTTCTCAGATGTCATCACTGTTTTTAATTCCTCAGGACTTATAATCCGTTCCTCCTCTATTTTCTTTATGAGATTTGAATATCTTTTTGCGGTCGTTTCTGAAGCATCTATAATTGAGCCACAACCCAATACAATCCCTTGTTTGATTAATGATTGAATCAAGGTGTCCTCTGGTTTAGGAGTTGGGAATACTTGTGTTAACCATTTCCCTTTGCTATTCTTACCCACAAGAAGGATATGATAAGCAGGAGGAATAGTTATTTTAGATATTTCTTCTATTGCAGACTCTACAGTTATACAGGCAGATAAGACATGCTTTAATGTAAATTCTGGACCCGGAGTATCTTCCGATAAATTGGTCTTCCGAGAGGTATCACGAGTGATAGATAGCACAATACCAGAATGGTTCATTCCGCATATTGTTCCATTAAACCACGGAAAAGTAATTTCAATAAAACCGGCACCATTATCCGGTTTATGTTTGATTACAACAGGAGTTTCATCTATCGCCCAATCAATAGTATGAGCAACAAGAACATCCTTTGCACCTGCTCGCTCACCAAAAACAGCAATGGAAGTACATAATGGAGTATCAAATAATGGGTTTAATGATTGAGCATTCTGTATGTTCATAGCATTTTGAAGAAGCCAGATTTTATCAAACGGAATTCCAGCCCCATCTGAAGTCCCAATAATTTCGTTAACTATTTCAGGGTGTATTTTCTTTGCCCAGGGACGAATACTTATTGCCATCGCAGGCAGAAGAAGTGAACTTACATTTATCCATGAATAGGGTATCGAGGCCAAAAAACCCTGTTCCGGTACATATCGTCCTTCTGACACAGGTTTTTGTATTAATTCATCAAACCGTTTTTGGATTTGCTCTTTTGAAAATTGTCCCCTTGCAAATCCTTTTTCATAAGAATTCCCAGAAAGATTTATAAGCGTTATTTTATTTTCTCTCGTGTCTATCTTTGGAAAATCCACCGATGGATTTTGTAATTCCGGTTTATCTATCCCCAATAAAGATAAGCAGGTATTTAATACCCATCGTTCAGCCTGCGGACCGAAAAAATTTGACCCTGCTTCATATGTTTTATCAAAAAGGAGATGTTTAGGAACAAAATATAACAGATAATCATTTGCCAGCCCCACCGTAAAATGATATTTAAATCCCTCCGATAAAGCATATTCTCTCAATTGAAGGGCAAACTCCACACATAGCTCACCCGGAAAAAATGAAATAGCAAGGTCATTTATCTTCAAAGAATGGAATATTGTCTTTTGCGGTAAAAAATCTGCGATACTCATCGGCAAAGGAATTTCTTGTGCCGTTAATTTCAATTTTACTTCGGATAGTGGAACATTTTTCTGAGCTTCATATACTCGTTGAGCCAAGAGTCTTCCCACTTTTTCTGTCCGTGCCCATCCAGAAGTTTGTTGTGGTGCTTGGATAGTCTGGTTCCCTTCTGCACCATTCAAAAAGAACGGAACACATCCTGGTGATGCCAGTTGTTCTATTTCGAGATAATAATATCCCGGATAATCTGCAGAAAAAGAATAGAAATCTTCGTCGCCGATGGATGTAGGATGCCCCGCCATATTGGCAATAATAGCAATCTCTTTCCCATTCGCATCTTCAACGACTATAAAACCGATTTGTGGGTCCATTGGACCGCCGGGGTAACGACGGTTACATGTTAGGTCATTCTGCTGTATAGTTCCATAACCCATTACCGCATTTTGAGCTTTGTTCTTTGCGTCATGTAGAGCCTGGCCAATGATGTGAGCAGTACGTTCTACCAATTCAGGCATATATCTGCCCGAAACAAATCGGAAGGGATAATTTTTACACATACCCCCAAAGCCATTATGGGTATGTGTTGCTGTCATAATGATATTTTGTACAGGGAAATTTTCTGGTGCCATCAATAGGACTTTTTCTCTCAGTTCTCTGTCAACAACACATAAATCCAGGCTAACCAGAAATAACTCTGTTTCATCATCAGCAAGATAAAGAACATGTGCCCATAATGGGTCATGAACGGCTCGTGCCCCTTTCCCTAATCTTGCCCCATAACCATTTAGAGGAACACCTAAATCGGGTGTAATCTCTGCTTTAACGGCTCCTGCTTTAAGTGCAAATGCATCTGTTAAGGACGAAAAAAGTAAAAAGGCAGAAATTGCCCAGACAATTGCCGATAATTGATAAAAAAAATGCAATCGTTCTTTCATAAAAAAATCTCATGGATATAATCTTTAATTGTATCACTATGGATACATTATAAGCGACCCGGGATGCTTACAAGATTTATTCAAGGTTGGGTGGGGGGCAATATTAATATGAAAGTGGAATTAAACACCTTTAAATTGGGGTGTTCGCTTATTCAAAAACGATTCTACCCCCTCGCGTGCATCGGATGATTTTGCGCACTGTTCAAATGAAGATTTTTCATAATCCCCCGCATGTCCAGGGTCTGCAATCCGTTTCTGTTGCAATAGAATAAGTTCCCGAAGGGCTATCGGTGGTTTCGATGCAAGCAGGTCTGCTAATTCCTGTGCGGTTCTCTTTAACTCTTCATGAGGAACGACCTTACTTACTAACCCATATTGTAAGGCTTCTTCTGCGGAGATACTTCTACCTGTGAGTATCAAATCCATCGCCCTGCCTTCTCCCACAACACGCGGGAGACGGAATGTCCCTCCCCAACCCGGGATAATCCCCAAATTAATTTCAGGTTGACCGAATGTAGCTGTTGCAGATGCAATCCGAATATGGCATGCTAGGGCTAACTCACACCCCCCACCTAAAGCAAAACCATTCACACTCGCAATTACAGGTTTTGTGCATGCTTCTATACGGTTCATCGTTTTTATCCCCTGTGCAAGCATTTTCCCCTCTCCCATAGGGTCATCTAAATCCTGGGCTATAGTCGGTATGTCTGCACCCGCCGCAAAAAACTTGCCTTCTCCCCCTGTAATTATGATTACTCTAATATCTGGGGAATTTTCCGCCTCCTCTATAGCATTATAAATCTCAACCAATAATTCTCTTGAGAGGGCATTGGCTTTCGGACGGTTCAGGGTAATCCAAAAACTTGCATTTTGCTTTTCAGTTAACAAGAATTGGTAATCCATAGTAATCTCCTTATCTTGTTTATTTATAATTCAATAATACTAATTTTATTTAAAGATAATAAATACATCACACGGTTCATCTTATAGTTTAATTATATAAAACATATATTTTCCACTTGGGATTATAATATAATAAGAAAACTACACTTTTATAGAGGGAGGAACTTGAATAACTATTCTGCGGGTAGGTTATGGGTGTTATTCTCATTAATTTTTAGTATAGTTTTTACTTTATCAAATAGTGTGTGAGCGTGGGGATGTCCTAAATATACCGCAATACCGAGGAAAAGGAGACTATCTAAGTATTTTTTATCTTTATAATAACAATAACCGAGCCCATAAAAAGCTTCGCGTATAGGTTGAATCTCGTCTACAATCGAATGAAACAAGGGGATTGCATGTTCATGCTTTCCTTCTTTAATGAGTCGGACCCCTTCTATAATGCGCTCAATAGGAGGTGTATTTTTTAATTTCCGATAGATGGCAGTAGCTGTTTCGTTGGGTTTAAGTAGATTTTCTTTGGTTATTTTTATAACTTTGCCACATACACCACAAGTTAATTGGTCAAGAAGGTCTGGTTTAGCAATAGGATATGTTTGACCACATGAACATATCACATGGTAAGTATCGCTTGTTTCTTTATAATGTAACATTCATCAATTCCTTTATCATAATTATTACTAATAAATTTTATGTTATTATATATATAATAATATTATTATAATATAAAACGAATATTTATTCAATAGTTATTTATATTTTATTATTATTAAAATATAAAAATTTGTCTAAATAGTAAACAAATCAATAATTTATTAATATTAAAGATTTTATATTATAGGATTAATTTTTGTGCATATTGGTTAAGCAAAAAGTTAGGTTCCTGTTTGAAAATTTTGATACATTATAAATGTTCCCCCATCTTTTCCTTAAAGTTAGTTCATGGTATATTTTATTAGAAAGGTTCTGATAATTTATGAACCACACCACAGGAGTAGATGATAGCATCATTAGGTGACTTTTTAACTACTAATATATCTCCTGCTTGTAAAGGGATAGATGCAGGGGCATTGTCATAAGCGAGCACTGCTGGACCTCGTGTTATTTTTACTTCTACCATTGTATTTTCCGATACAATCATGTGTGTAACTGCTTCGGATGTGGCTAAAAAAGCGATTCCAATACCATTCCAGAAAATACCCCTGGTAACATTTGAAAAATAGGCTGTACTCCCAAAGGGCGTGCTTATCATAAAACCATCACCGAGTATATCTTTATCTTCCCCTTCATAAGAAATACCGTCAATCCAGATTTTAAATCGCACCGCAGTATTAATTTTACCCTTTTCAACCATAACTTCATTGAGTGCTTCAAATTTATGAGATGGTTGATTGGCTCCATCAGGATACACAGAACAGAATAATTTTATATAACGATAAGGAATAAGTTTATCTTCGACCAATCTTTTCAATACTTCTTCTGGAGGATGAGGAATACACCGATGTCCCCGTAGACTTTTTAAGATAGGTATTTTAGGAATATGCGGATAGGCATATTCAGATGCAAGAAGCGTCCCATCCCCTCCATAACTTAACACAAAATCGGGGTTCTCCTGGACAACCTTCAATTGAGGGAATTTTTTAAATACGGGAAGAAGGTCTTTAATATCTTTTCCGAACAACAAAATTTTTTTTTCAGGGTTATTCTGTGTTTCTTTTCTACTTTGTCCCCTCTTCGGCTTCTTTTTTATAGCACCTACTTCTTTATACATATATTTTTTTACCTAATCATCTTTTTTGGAAATATTATGTTCTACAAACTCCCGTATTTTTTCTTGATCTTTTTCATCAATGCGAGTAAAGACAATACCCACTCTGAAATGGTCATCTCCTAATTCATCTTTATTACATCTTACAACAATTCCTTCCGCTTGAATGCGATGTTTGGAAGGTTTAGGAAGTTCCACTACGATTTGCATGCGTGTCATTAGAGGGATTGGCTGGACCGTATGACAGAGCACCCCATTGGCACTGATATTATCTACATGATTAAGTATTCCCGGTCCCTTTGATTCAATGGGAATCTTTAATCCATGTTTACTTCGAGGATACTTTCTTCTTTCTTCAGGATTTGAGGAATGTGGCATTATATTTCCCTCCTTATTAAGGTTCATATCTTCTAATATATTACTTCAATATTTATTCGTTTTTAAAACCATTTTTGTTATTATAAACTCTTTTTTTTATTTTTAATCTATCTACATATTTTTCAAACTATAAAACAAGATTCAGTTTATTTTTCCTGGATAAATTTGAAGGAATATTTAGGGCCAAAACGGGCGCGCTGATAACTTTCCATAATCAATTCCACAGTAGTTTCATCCTTTATAGGAATATCAAAACAAAATTCTGTAGTTTCCCCTCGTTGTAATGATTCTTTAAGTGGAATTTTTTGTTCTTGTCCAGAATAAACAACTAAATACACATCCCCCTCTGAGGGATTCTGTAGTTCTCCAGCAAGCCATTCCGCCTCCCCTAAATTGGTGCATATTACCCTCAATTTTATTATATCCATTTCCTTGGTCAGTTCAATAATATCACCTTTTTGAATTACCCTTTCCTCTTTTCCATTCACACAGGCAATACAATCAAAATAGGCATCTAAATACTTTAATGGATTACTTCCATTATAAGGGACATTCCCAACTGCTATGAGTGGACAATTGTGAGAATTTGTGCCTGTCCCTTCACTTATCAATTCCGGTTTTTTACCTTCATCTATTAATTGCCAGAAAGTATTTTTTACATTATTATAGATACCTGCAACCCCCATAGCGGTTTTATCTCGGTCAATTAAAATTTTACAATCTGCAGGGCAAATTTTTTGTTTTTTGAAGACATTTTTATGTTTCTTAATTACATGTGTAGCAGGACGATAAGTTCCGTCAGGATTAATGATTCCATAATCACTCTTTTCGTTTACACGATACCCACCGGGATACCACCAGAAATATACACCGTCCGACTCACTTTGAGATAACATACGATAAAAATCTGCGAAATAGGTTGCCTGGAATTTTAATGCTCGTTCGGACTGCTCTTTATTATTCCGATAAACATTATATCCTATCTCCGCCCAGAATAAAGGAATGTTGGGGTTGCAAAATGTTCCGTATTTGACCTGAAACCAGCCCGGCTTGACCATTTCCCAATTGCCAATTCTTCCGTAGGCTTCGGGTTCTAATATATCGACAGCATGAGAGAGGTAATACCAATCATACGGGAGTGGATTTGCACTATTATTTGTGGGGTTTGACCCTTCTGTCATGCGAAAACTAACGGCATGATAAGGGTCAACCGAGCGGATAAGCATTCGTGCCCGATGGTAATACTTATACAGTAATGTATCGAGAAATCGGCGGTAAGCACACACCATAACCCGCCATTCTCCATCTCGGGTTAGCATTCCATCATCAGGATTAGTAATATTCCCTTTCTCATCCTTCGGAATAAGATAATTCCAATCTTTTTCTGCATTTTCCACCGAACCATATCGTTCCATGACCCATTCTATCCATTCGTTATCCCAGCGTTTCCGTCCCTCATGTCCAGGAAACATCGGTTCCCACGCCAGGTCATAAGCAAACACTTCATCATGCTCCGGAAGACGATAATATTCTATTAGTTCTTTCATTTTCTCCCATTCAAAATCGAAGGGCGTGCCGGGTCGTAATGAAAGATTTACTTTTAGACCCAGTTGGTCTGCACGATATAACAGGTCTAATAGGTTCTGGTCTTTTAATACATCGTGATACTGAAATACGCTAATGGAATTCATCCCCATTCTTGCAATTCGTTCCAAATCCCTCTGGATAATCCACGGGTCGTATGCTTGTGCACTCATCCAATATTCAAAATAACGCCACCATTCTACTCCGATACCGGAAGAAGGCATATAATTAACGCCATGAGGGCACCAGCGTTTCCCATGATAAATAAAGTCCCCATTTTGAATAGTAATGTATTCCTTTTTTATTCGGGGTTTCCATCGATTTAACTCGTGATATACATAATCCTTTTTTTCTCCATTAATAATTAAATGGCATTCCACCTGAATACTGTCTTTGGCTTTGGGAGGATAAGGAATGGATTCTTCGGCACGAAATATCTGCTGTGAATTGAGTTCAATAGGCGTATTCTTTTCCCATAAGACCATGCCCTTTTCATTTTTTAATGATAATTGAATACTTGCGTTTGAAAAATTCCTATTATGTGTGGTTAAGACAGTTGCTCCCAGTAACAAATCTTGATTTGGGAAAACTGTATAGTAAGCCCCCCCTCCATCGATGAGAAAAACACCCTCTTTTATCTTTCCTACCCATTCTGAAAAAAAGGAAATAAATATTTCACTGAGATACCATTCCGGGGACTGAACTGCAAAACAAGTTTGGACAGAGTATTTATAAGGGTCATTATTGTATATCATCATTGCAGACATAGCTCCACGATAATCATTCCCCTCCCCCCATGCATGTATAAGAGGTATCCAACGCCAGGAACGGCCTTTATTAAAACCTCCTCCGCGAGGTCGAGGATGAATTAATAAAAATTGTTTCGGTACAGAAAGAATCCGTTGCTCCAATGCCAATTCTTCCCCTGTGGAAACAGATTGAACATCATTTGAGGTGTAAAATTTATATTCAGGATAAAACAATTCTAATTTAGGCAAATCGGTGGTTTGCAGGAATAATTGATGTTGTTCTGTAATAGGAGCCGTGCCTAATCCAGCAAACCAGAATTCATGTTTACCCCCTCCAATGGGTGAATGACTCATAGTTACCCCAATACACACTTTAACCGCATTTTGTGGATTAAATGCTGTGCCCACACGAGAAGGGGATTCCCATAATTTGAACTTATCCGGTGTAAGGACATAGAACTGCCATTCCGGACTTAACGGAATCGAAGTAATCCATCGAGAACCATCTTTCTCTCGCCATTCTATGGTCAGATAGTCTGTCGTTTTAGTCCCCTTAGCAAAGAAAACAGTTATTTCATGATTATCAGGAAAGGGTCTCTCTATCGAAGGGGTTGCAAAAATATCCCAACCTTTCATATCAATTATAGATGCGTGAAATCCATGAAGAGATATACCAGGAATAATGTCGGTTATTATTTGATGTTCGAAAAGAGCGGGTGTCTGGAAATTATTACTCTCCCTCTGCCATTGTTTTGTGTTTTTTTCGTCTAAAGGAAATAAATGAGGGGCTAATGTTGAAAAATGTTCCCGAACAAATTCAACAGGTTTACTACAATGACTACCATCCCAGATAAGGTCATTATTCCACAAAGGAGCCCCAAACGCTATAATATCTCCCCCCCACTTTAAAAACTCCACAATAGGGGGAGCGGTTATCGCAGGTAAAGAAAAACCCGGTATAACGATAAGTAAGTCCACTTCATTTAAAACATCTGGAGTAGAAAGAAATTCCTCTATTTGCATGCTCTTTGTATCATAAAACTTATTCTTAAAAATGCCTGCTACCTTGTCTGAAACGGACTCCCAACTTGAATTGTTTTCCGTCTCCAATATAAGAACTTTCGATGAAGTTTCTATGTTTTGTGCGGTCACTAACGCGGAAGTAAAAATGCCAATAATTGTAATTAATAATAATGCAAATTGAGAAAATATTTTCATAATATTTATCCCTTTTTATAATTTGTAAAAAAAAGTAGTATAATTGTTTTAGTGATTTAAAAAAAAAGAATTGAGAAATATAGAATAGGGAACATTAAATTGAATATTAGAACATATTTAAAAGTAGTGATAATATTTCTCTTTTTCTTCATAGTATCACTGACGGGTTCTACCCAAGAAAAAATTCCATACCAACTAACTATAAATATAGTAGGAAACGGCTCAGTTTCACCGAGTCCGGGAACTTACTATTATTCCTCAGGGACAACCGTATATCTCAGTGCTACTCCTAATGCGGATTGGGCATTCGACCACTGGGAAGGAAGCATATCCGGAACAGATTTATACACTCAAGTGTACATGAACGGACCTAAAACAGTAACTGCGGTATTTTCTCCGGCACAATGGCGGTTAACCCTAACTCATAGTGGAAATGCTACAGGAACGACATTCCCCAGTCCAGGGGTTTACGGGTTTTTAGATGGGCAGACTATAGGCATTAGTGTCGCGACTGCTCCCGATGTCTTTTTTGGGGGATGGAGTGGAGATGTATCCGGTACAGATGAATTCATTCAAGTCTATATGAATTCCAATAAAAATATCGACGCACGATTTACAAACACCGGAAATATCCTGAATATTTATGTTGTAGGCAATGGAGGAACCATTCCGGGTCCTGCGGGCAATCCTCATCGCTATTCAAACGATGTAAGTATTAACATAACCACTTACTCTACAGACCCTTTATGGCGATTTGACCACTGGATAGGGGATATTGATGAAAACGACCCCCAGAGTTCTATTTTGTTTAATCTTCTCATGAACCGGAATCGAACCATAACCGCTGTGTTTATCCAGAAACCTTATTATAAACTTACCATGGAAATCATCGGAGAAGGAAAAGTCACAATTCAAGAAGGATTTAATGAACCTATCGTATTAAACCCCGGAATTAATGAGTTTACTTATCTTGAATGGACCTATATCCGTTGCGAACGAATAGAAACTTCAACAGGATGGAAATTTCTTCGTTGGGAAGGCAATTTCGGAGATACCTCACCTACTTACCCACGATGTTCCTTTTCCATGGATAGAGAGCGATATATAAAATGCATCTTTATCAATCAGACACATGTCCCCGATGTAATGGGAATGCCACAGTCAAACGCAAATTCTGCAATTACCAATGCATGGTTAACTGTAGGCGAGGTAGCAGAGACCTGTAGTAACCAATATCCCTCTGGTTATGTTCTTGCTCAGGACCCACCGGCAGGAACAACCGTGGAAATAGGAAGTTCTGTCTCACTTACATTATCTTCAGGTCCATGTCCTGTGTCTGTGCCGAATTTGGTCAGTATGACTACAGTAGAGGCAGAAACTTCATTAGCATCCGTTCAATTGATATTAGGAAATATAACCGAACAGTGTAATAATGAAATCCCTACAGGCAGAGTTGTAAGCCAAACTCCGAACGCCGGAGAACAAGTGTATCCCGGTAGCAAAGTTGACATTGTGGTTTCATCAGGTCCCTGCCCGGTACCAGTGCCGAATATCCTCTGGCGTACCCGTTCCGAAGCAGAGAATATGATATTAGCAGACGGCTTAATTGTAGGTATCGTGGAAGAACAATGTGATGATACTATCCCCGCTAATAGAGTAATAAATCAATTCCCCCAAGCAGGACAACAGGTTGCACCAGGAAGTGCTATAAACTTTGCGATATCCAACGGCCCCTGCTTAGTTACCGTCCCTAATATTGTGTCTTATAGACAATCCACAGCAGAAAATATCCTTACCACAGCAGGTTTAGTCGTCGGTGAAGTTTCTCAGCAATGTCATCCCAGTATCCGAGCCGGGATTGTAATCCGTCAGACCCCATACGCAGGGGAACAAGTCTCCCCCGGGACCGCAGTAGACTTCGTAGTATCTACAGGACCCTGTTCTGAAGGAACTCCTGAAGGTACGCAAGAAGGAGAAGGTATTCTCGAAGGAATACAAGAAGGCTCCTTTGAAGGAATACCTGAAGGTGTAAATGAGGGTATGCAAGAAGGAGAAGGAACAGGAGAAGGTATAATAGAAGGTTATATTGAAGGAGAATTTTACACGCATAGTGCAGACCAAAATGGCGACTGGAAAATAGACCTTGGGGAACTCCTTCGGGTAATACAATTCTTTAACAGTGGCGGATACCATTGCGAAGGTGGGACAGAAGATGGCTATGCACCAGGAGCCGAAGGCGATAAAACGTGTTTACCGCACGCTTCTGATTATAACGAACAAGATTGGGTTATAAATTTACTTGAACTACTTCGCATTATACAATTCTTTAATATAGGCTCCTATTATCCTTGTCTTCAAGGTGAAGACGGCTACTGCCCAGGATAACTTAAATATTTTTCTATATTTTCCTCTTCATTCATCGAATAGATATCCATACCCCCTTAACCACGGACATATCTACCTGTGGTTAAGTAGCGCCAGTGTCTCACCAACAGAAAAGAAAAAACGCGGGTTTGGAACCTGACACCATTAGAATACATCCCGAATGATACTTGCCCCTATCATCCGATAAAGGCATAGGAATTGATGAAAATCACGAAACGTTATATCGGTTTGATAATTTTCATTTTCGGGAAAAGAAATAAGAATGTGAATAAACACAGGTAGATTTTTATACATTTAGATAGATACGCATCCAAAATTGTGTTATAATTTTATTAAATTGAAAAGGGGATGGAGAGGATTATTGTTTAGAAAGGAGTTCGTAAATGAAGTGTGTTTGTGAAAGAAAAATGGGTCTTATAATGGTAGTAGTGGTATTTATTCTTTCTTTCCCAGTTTTTTCGGATATTCCGCGGATTTTGTATGTAGGTGATAGTTGGACATATTATCCGTGGGCATTGCAGAATCCGCCGGCGTTGCGTTCGGTTTTACTCCGTCCGGAAATGGTTCAACAGTTAGGAGGAAGGTATATAGAGATTGGAGATATTGCATTGCATGGGGCTACTGCAGGGGATTGGGATAGTGATAACTTGAAAGCGGAAATTACGCAGAAGTTGAATGAATATCCTACTATTGATATTGTTCATATTAGTTTATGTGGAAATGATATTAATATGAACTGGAAGTATTATCATTCGTGGGAGCAAACAAATGCTATTATTGACACAGCTATTCAACATTTGAGGAATGTCATTCAGCATTGTCTTAATGTCAGAGCGAATATTCGTGTTGCTATCTGCGGATATGATTATTTGAATATATCGGAAGGTTATAAATGGGGGACTTATACGAATCCTTATAATCCTTTTGATGTTACTATCTATGTAGCAGGAGTGGAACAACCCACACAGGTGGCGTTATGGTTATGGGAAGTGCCGGTTATTGTGTTTAATTCGCAATATCCATGGTTGGGCTGGACGACGATTCAGCAGATTGGAGAATATCAGAGACACCTTAACGATGTTTTTATTGAATTAGAGAGACGTAAAAAAGACCTTGCTTTAAGCATGGACCGTGTGGCATATATTCATAGCTTCGGAACGATGCAGGCTCGGATGGGAATTCCCAGTTTGGGAATAGGACAAAATTATTCTGTTCTACCTCAGGGACCGAATGAAGGATATGGAAATTTTCCCGGTGGGTATCGTGATTTGTTCAGTCCGCGTCAGGCAATGGGTGCTAATAATAAAAATGAATTGGACCCGATACATCTAAATGCGACAGGGTATGTGTATTTGATGGAAAATGCGGTGGCGCAGGTTTATGGTGCATGGCTAAAAGATTCCGACCCACCATTTGTAGATGCCATCCGATTAGCCTCCGATAATCCACCCACAGGAGATACGGTTGCTTTTCGTGTGGAATTCTCAGAGCCAGTGCGAGGCGTAGATGTGAATGATTTCCGTCTGGATGTACGGGGAAATGTGCAAGGAGCACAAATTTTAAGTGTTGAAGGAGGGAACAATGTTTACACGGTGTATGTATCTACTCCCACTGGCAATGGGTCACTGAGTATCGATCTAATCGATAACGATACTATATACGATGCCGTATGGAACCCATTAGCCGGCATGGCAGACGGGTCCTTTATCTATGGGGATTATTATGTGATAGGGACAGGGGAAGGCGGTGGAGGCGATGTCCCGAGTAATTGTCCACTCTTGCCGGTATTAGATGAGCAAGGAAGAGCCCTATACCCTTACTTAGGTACATTTTGGGAATTCGGAGATATCGATAATAATGGTATGGTCGATGCATGGGAAGTGGGACCTCTGGCAGAAATTTATTGCAACCCGGCTCATCCACTCCATGCAGAACTATTCCAGGCTTATAACACAACATTGCGGGCTATCCGTTCAGAACCGTCGTATGCCAGCTTGCTTCAGCCGGTGGAGCACCTTGTAACTTCATTACTGCTACTGGATTCCTCCATGTGCTCCACAGTTAAAAATGGTTTAAGTGCGGTTCTTACCAAACCCTACATTCCGTTTGTTATAAACCGCTTCGGAGCATGGATTGAGCCCTTTAGCCCTGATACCGATATCGATATCGATGGGCTTTCCAATCGACACGAGTATCGTGAGGTCATGAATGCAGGCTTGCCTTTCGCCATTCGCGAAAATTATATTATCGCTGTCTTAACACCCAAATGCCCGGAAGGAATTAAGTCAGAGTTCGCATCGTCTTTGAAATATCTATACGAATTGCGAATTAATATTCCACTTGCAGACCCGATATGCCTCGTATGCAAAGACCCTTATACAACAGATTTAGATAAGAACGGCATCATTGACTATGCACAGGCTTTGCTGGAAGATTTAATTCTGGCCTGCCAAACAACGCTCCATTATGATATAGTCGCGAATGCATATATCCATAACAAAAATGCTATCAAAGTTTATCTTAATCGGTTATGGAATGGGTTGTCGAAGAAATATTGGAATTTGCCCATAGAGCAAGGAATAGGGCTTGTCGTAGATTTGGGGAAGGTGGAAAAAGCACTTACGGGATTGCTGACATTGGGAGAACCGTCAAGCCTTGCAGCCGTTAAAGCCATATTTGATAGTGCTAATACCTATTTGAACCCCGAGGACCGTATTGATGTAAATGTGGCTGATTTCAATACCAGTGCATCCGTTGTGTTAGGTGCCACAGGAGACGCAGATGATGATGAAATATGCAATCTATCGGAATATAATGCGGTTCCCCACGATATTCCCGGGTTAGCTCAATTCGTGGCAAATGCATTAAATCCCGCCGTCCGCAATAACGGAGGCGGTTGTGATGGCCCGGAAAGCAACAACGGCGAGGAGCCGACCCAGTGCCCCGTGTTATCTATTTTAGACGTGGAAGGACAGGCATTATATTCGATATTCCCGGGTTTGGGCTCCTGGTCAGACGGCGATTGGGATGACAACGGAATGAAAGATAGTTGGGAAATTGCCTTACTCGCAGATGTCTTATGTGATTATGCCTATTTCTTAAATTACCCTGCACGGCAAAAGTACACCGGGAACCTCTATCGTTTAAGAAATGATGCACAATATTCAATAATACGGGACTATGAACATGTTTTATCCGCGCTAATGACGGTCAGCCAAAGTCTCGCTGATAGGATAACCAAAGATTTAGGTTTATCCGGATACTACTATTCGTTCAAAACTCCACCCGTCACAGGGGAAGAGTCCTGTGGACCCGGCGGAGACCCCGATAATGATGAATTATCCAATAAGACTGAATATAACTATGTTGTAAATAAAGGCGGGTCGCGCACGGATTATGTATATCAAGCAAAAACACCTATGGGCGGTGTTCATGTAGACCGTTGCCCAGGATTATGTGAACCTGAACAGCCGTTGTGTAATTCTGTTGATTTTGATGCGCTCATGAAAACTTTGCAGAAGCGAATACGGGATTTAGGTTTTGAGTCTCAATTAGGGGGATATTCTTTTGACCCCGGCAGTACGGACATTAATGGAGGCTATGATGAACAGGCTCTGGTTATCTACCCAAATGGCATTTTAGATAGTGATGAGTTCGCATTGATTAATTATTACATGACGCATGGGACTTTGGGCTCACTGGCTCAACAGGTATGTAATGGATGGAATCATAATGTTGCCCGTATGTATAATGATTTAGGAGGGGCTACGGGATTGATTAATACATTGGCGCCCGAATTACATAAGGTTTTGGCAGGGTATATGTTATTGGGTGATGATAATTCTGTTGCAGTTCCAGTGAAAGCAATGACTACTGCGGCAACAGCACAGGGGATTGATCTCGGGGTCCGAATTCCCAATCTATCGGATTATGTGCGATTACCGCAAATCCTCGCTTATAATGCGGACCCGGACGGAGATGGATACACAAATATAGAAGAGTATCAATGTTTCCGAATGCGGAGTCGGTGTTGTTATCTATTGGGAGCGACTAAATCCGATTGGTATCCTTCCCCGGGGCAGTGCATCGAGTTAGAATTTGAAGGCATTGAAGAAGGAATTGTTGAAGGCGAAGGGACCATAGAAGGATTCATTGAAGGAGTCGCAGAAGGAAGCATAGAAGAAGGATCTATTGAAGGGGAAGGTACTCCCACAGAAGGAGAACCTATCAATCCGTGTGCAATCGAACCTTGCTCTCTCTTATGCGAAAACACAGAACCAATATCTTCCGGATTCGAAGATGCCTTAGTTGCCATTTATCAAAATCCCCTGGTAAATCAAGCCCCGGATACCGCAGATCTGGATAGCAACGGAATTATCGATAAATACCACGCAAGATTATTAGACAAAGTCCTCGAACAACCCTCCCTACCCATTTATTGCTGTGTTCGTTCTGCGTATGAAAAAAACTTAACCCTCACTGAAGAATGGGCAGACCAGGTTCAGGCTGTTCAACCAGCACTATTTATTCTTATTCCACGCAACATTGCAGTCCGTGCGGTCGCAGGACTCATGACCCTGGGCGAAGAGGCAACCATTCAGATTATTACCGCCCAGCTGGAATCCTCTCCGGTACCAGTACCCGTTCCTGACATCGACGCTTTTGACCGCTCCTGCGAAAGATTCCTTGCTTACTACGGCGACGCCGACCTCGACGGAGTTTGTAATGTGGGTGAGTATCATGCGGTTGACATAAATGAAGAAGGAGCCGATATGTTCATTGCAAATGCTCTCAACCCTGAAATAGTAAATGATGGAGGAAACTGCCCACCATGCATCGAAGGCGAAGGAACAGTAGAAGGACCACAAGAAGGAAATATAGAAGGTGAAGAGGAAGGGACACTGGAAGGCATTGCGGAGGGGACAACAGAAGGCGAAGGCACATCGGAAGCAGAAGGCGTTGTTGAGGGACTTATTGAGGAAGGAGAAATAGAATGTATCCAATATAAAGCAGTCGATGTTCCTTTGCCAATATTCGACGCGGAAAAAACAACCTCTCATATATATGTAGATAAAAATTTCATAATTGAAAATATCAAAGTGGGCATCTCTCTTAATCACGAATCCCTGGGACAACTAACTCTCTGGCTGGAATCCCCTCGAGGCGATAGAATTTATCTCGCGTCACGAGTAGGTGGTTCTAACAATGGAGCATTCGACAGAGTGATATTCAGTGACACTGCTACAATTTCCATCGGGGAAGCAACCCTACCTTACAACGGAGAATATAAGCCCTTCCAATCCCTATCTTCACTTATTGGGAAGAATGGTATGGGCACATGGAAATTGGTGGTATTTGACTGGGTCAGTGGGAAAACAGGAAGACTAAACGAGTGGCGAATAGTCTTCAATAATTCCTGCGAATTCCAGTGGGATAGCATAAACAATAATGACACCCGTATATGGCACTCCGCCGATACCAATCGCGATTGGAAAATTCAATTAACGGAACTTCTGAGAGTGATACAACTTTTCAATTCAGGAGGTTTTCATGTTGAAGAAGGGACAGAAGATGGGTATGCTCCAGGTCCTAACGGTCTAAAAGAAGGACTTCATCATCATAGTGATTACAATCCGCAAAATTGGATTATTGAGTTAGTGGAACTTCTACGGCTCATTCAATTATTCAACTATGCGGATGGGTATTCGCAAATGCCCAATAGTGAAGATGGTTTTGCACCCGGAAATAATGGTTTCCGTCCAAATCCTACAGAGTAGGTGGCATATAATTTTTGATAGTAAGAACGGATTCTCAAAGAAAAAAATGTCTTTCTGTAGTGTTTCTTTTATATCACTCTCTACGAGATAAATATGCTATAAATACCTGTCTTGCTTGTGAATAGACTATCGTTATAAATTGAAATAAATTTTTTTGGGAATCTTATGCCGTTTTGTTCATTCGTTCTAAACGGTCGGAGAGGATATGAATGATGTTCATGAGGAAACGGACGGCGATTTTGGTGTCCATCATATTGGATAATTGATGTTCATCTAATGTAAAGACCCGAACGGGAGTAAGTGCCACTGCGGAGGCGGTTCTCGGGGATTTGTTAAGCACAGACATTTCTCCAAATACATCTCCTACACCTACCACCGCAATTTCTTTTGTTTTTTTGTATAATCCAACCTTTCCCGATAATACGACAAATAGAGCAGAACCCAATTGCCCCTCATAAAAAATGGTTTTTCCCTGAGGATAGTCGAATACTTTCCCTTGTTTAAGTAGTAATGCGACCTCTTCGGGCATTAAACCGTTGAATATAGATATTTTTTCTGCGTATTGTTGATACTTTTCTATATTTCCCATACTGAAACTCCGATGTAATGTATATAAAATAATAACATTAAAATCGGTATAAATGTTTCAAATTCCTTATTCGATTAGAAATTTTGTTTGCGGTAAAACAATGAAAAGATTATAAATATTAACATGGCAATTGTAGAGAGAGAAGCGCCTATTATAAAAGCGGTGGCAGGACCTAAGAAGCCCCAGAATACGCCGAATATAAAACTGGCAGGGAGAGCAGATATACCTATAAGGGCATGATATATACCGTAGGCAGAACCCCGTAATTCAGAGGGGATTAAGTCTGCTACTAATGCTTTTTCGACGCCTTCTGTAAAACCGTAGTATGCACCGTAGATTCCAAGTAATATCCAAAAGAAAAGGGATGTTTGTATGAATGACATTCCGAGATATACAAAGGTATAAATACCCCAACCCGTGAGTATTAAACTTGAACGCCCCAATTTATCAGAGAGTCTACCGCCAGGAAAACTAAAAAGTACTTTGGAAATATGCAATAACACCCATGCAAGAATAACGCCTAACGGACCGTAATGAAATTTTTCACTTCCGTAAAATACGAGGAATAAATCGGAACTATTACCTAATGCAAAAATAGAAACACTGGCAAGGTAAAGATAGAATATTTTGGGAAATGAACGCGGAGGAGGTGTAGTTTCTGCTTTGTCTTCATTAAATTGTTTCCGTGAAGAGGAAACTTCTTTGAGCAAGAAAATAAGGACAAGAACTGCAATAAACCCCGGAATAACGGATATTACAAATAACATTCGCAATGAAAATAGGTTACTCCGTTCAGGAGCTGTTTCCATGAAAGGGAGAAATTTTTCATTAAGTAATAGGTATAAGATAAGTATTGCTAAAAGCGGTCCGGTTACTGCTCCTAAATGGTCCATTGCACGATGAAAACTAAATGCAATACCTCGATGTTCTGGGGGAGCAGAATCACTGAGTAGGGCATCGCGTGGGGATGTGCGTATCCCTTTCCCGATACGGTCGAGGAAACGGAAGAATACGACCTGTAATCCGGTTTGTGAGAATGCCATGAAGAGTCTGCATACAGTAGAAATAAGATACCCTATAACGGTTAATGCTTTTCTACGAGATAATCTATCGCTAATATAACCCGATACCAGTTTCAAAAGGCTTGCGGTGCTTTCTGCAATACCTTCCATTAACCCTATATATATTACTGCACTCCCTGCAGGAACAAGTCCCGCTATGAATAAAGGAAGAAGAGGATATACCATTTCGGAGGACATATCGGTGAATAAACTTGTCAATCCGAGATAAAATACATTCCCCTTAAAAAGGCTTTTCCATCCTGTTGTTGGTTTTGGATTATCTTGTGAAATATTTTTTCCATCCATCCCAATGCATGACATAATTTGCTAACCCTTCTGTTACCGCACTATAAGTTTGTTCGGGAATTGCAGTTAAATCCCAAACCCAATATAAATCACCAACATATCCTAATTCATACGCTTGCTGTAAGAATTCTATTAACATCGTCTTCGCTTGCTCAATGGATACATTCTGAAAAACACCATATTCCCCTACAATGACAGGCTTTTTGACCAAACCGTATTCATGACATTCACGGTTCACTTTGGATGTATTGTCCCAAGGATAGATATGAATATCTATGAAGTCGAGCAAACATTCACTTCCCCCGAGTACGGAAGGTCTTGGTGGGAACCGTGCATCCTTACCATCAAATAACAACCCATTGGTAGGTTTTCTTCCTGCGGAATCACTTGTCCACATACCGACAGTTACTAAAACGTCGGGGTCAATGGATTTTACGGACTTTGTTAATTCATTGGCCCAGTAAACAACGATTTGATCATATACTTTTTGTCGTTCTTCTTGTGTAGAAACTTTTCCTTGGGTGCCATTAGGGAGTTGTATCTCTGCGGACAAGGTAGAAAAAGGACCTTCGGAATTCATCACAAAAACTTCATTTTGCAAAGACCATGCTAAAACTGTGGAAAGCAAAGTTGGGTCTGTATCTTTAATATATTGAATGAAATACTGAATGGCCATTGCCTTTGCCTGTATGAAGGATTTCCAGAAGAATTGGCGATTATAACCTGTTACATGAGGGTCATCATTCTCGGATTGAGCGTGGAGTGCCGTCAGGATCGATTTAAAATTGCCCCATTTGGGGTATTCATCTAATATAGGGATGACATAAATGTTATACTTTGTTGCTTTACGGAGAAAATCAATAAAATTGTTCATATATTCTATATTCAATATTGGGTTCGGCTTATCTGATAAAAAACCGAATTCGTTTTGTGTCCCCCATGCCCAGATACGGATGACATTTCCTCCACATTCTGCCATTTGTTTCAGGACATTTTCTATTTCGTCCGGTTTATATACATTTGTATTGAACAAAGCATGCCAGCCTGAATCCCGATGTTCCAGAACGACATGATTAAATCCTCGTGGAACGCATATCTCATTCTTATCCCCTCTTACAAAAACTTTTTTCCCATTTATTTCTTCTAATCGAATGCGGGGGAGGGATGTAATATTTTCTTCTTCTGTTTTTTCAATAGTGGGCTTTATGGGGGTAGGTTCGGCAATTTTGTATGTTACTTTTTGTTCCTTTTTTATGCATGTTAAATTCATGTCTTTAAAAATTGTTGAACAAGATTGGGTATATATAATGGGACAGAGAGAGATTTGACCATGGATAATAGGCACAAAGGAAAACCCCTGGTTATTCACTGTTATTCTGTATACTTTTTCTTCTTTCCTTATAGATATTTTTATTTCTGATTTCTCAGGGACACGAAAAGTCATTTTTGGAGAATAGCCAATAGGATTAACTTTTATAATATTATCCTCTGTAATTCCAACTTCAAAAGCGGGTTTAGGACTGTTGAGTTTCATTTCAGCCAATCCCAGTCCTGCTCGGAAATTTTTACCATATTTTTCCTGAATTTGAAAGGTTACTTCCCACGATACTGTTTCGATGGGATGATTGAAAGCAGGAAATGCATAAGTTATACGATTTACTCGCGGTTCTAATTGCAATTTTTCGGGATTATTGATGGGCATATTCCCATTTGAGACAGTCCAGAGAGGAACAAGATCTTGTGATTGATATGAAATGGGATATTCTTCTCCCTGCCCATGCATAAAAAACACACATGAAAAAAGAAATAAAAAAATAAGGGTTACTATTTTCGTTTTATGTTCCATGAATTATCCTTTTATTAATCATCATCTTACTCTAAAAAAGACATTAAATAATTCATAGTTGGAGGCCTTCTCATTGTTTACTCCCATTTTACACTGGGGACTATGATATTCACCCCCGTTTTTTGGGATTTTTTTATTTACTTAATTTGTAGTTATTCAACTGTCAAAATAATAAAGAAAAAATATGAGTAATAAATTTTAGGAAAAAGTTATAAAGTACTACAAAAAATACAATTATTGAGGACAGAAGTTCCATAGTATAATCACTAAAATAATTTATTCATATTGTTCTAATAAAGATTTTAAGATTGGGTTATTGGGATACTGGCGAATGGCTTTTTTGAGTAGAGTAATAGCATTGTTTTTTTGACCTGATTGATATAGTAGTTTTACCCATCGATAATAAACCAATTGTGCGCATTCATCGGATTTTCGCACATATCGTATGGCTTTTTCGTATACGTGTTGTGCTTCCGTGTTCTGTTCAGATAACTCATAGGCTCGACCCAATCCGCAAAGGATACAAGGAGAGTTTGGAAATTTACTCTCCAGGTCTTTCCATATTTCAATCCATTCCTGTTCAGACAGGTAGCGGATGTTCTCATGAATTTCTTCTATTTGAGTAATAGGTTCAAGTCTGTATGGAATTAAGGAAATTAAAGTAGTGTTGTAGTAAAAGAGTGTATCTAAATTGGTATCCTGTTTTTTAAGTAGTGCTGAGATTAAGGGAGGATAAATAAGATGAAACTGGGGCGTGATTTTGACAAGGAACTGTAAAATATCCACTGCCTTCTGATATTCGTTGTGTTCCGATAAATACATTCCTGCGGTAAGCATGTAGGAAACTTGTTCACGAAGGGGAATGGTTGAACATAACGAACTATCTGCATTCTTCTCATCGCCCATTACTTGTGAGAAGATGTCCCTAATTTCGTAATGAGCACTTGTCAGAGGCGTAGAGAGAAGGATGGCTTTATTTAGCAAAACTGCTTTTGCCAACGCTTCCTTCGCTGTGTTTTTGTCTTGTTGACTTTTTGCATAATACAGCCAGGCTACAGAAGATTCAGGAATTCGATGGGTTACATCCTCCCAGAATTTTTGTTTATCCGTTTCTGAAAAGCGTAATCGTGATAATAATGAGCTTAATTTAATACCCGGAATAGGGTCGTGAGGTCGATTTGAAATAAGTTGTATATAAACTTCCTTCGCTGTATCCAATTCACCTACAGCCTCGTAGAAATCAGCCAGGGTAAACCCATATTTTAACAGAAAAGGCTCTCTTTCCATTGCTTTCTGAAGAATATCGTATGCTTTCCCCTTATCCCCATTCAAGAATGCCTCGTTAGCATTATTAATTACCATCTGGGATGAAGAAACTCCGTACGGTTTCCAGCAAGGGTTAATGGGTGATTTCATATAAGGGGCTATTTGCTGATATACATCCGGGAGCTCATTTTTTACAAAATAATAGTTAATGAATAGGGGCACTTTTTCTATATTACATACTTTATATAAACCTGCCACCTCCAGCTTACTGGCATCTTCGATGCGTATTCCAACAAATCGGTTCCAATTTGATTTTAAGTCCTGCATATTCTCATACACGGAGAGAAAATAGCGAACATAGGTGGGCTCTTTTCCCGAATTTGCAGAGCCTTTTATGGTTAAATTACTGGAAAAGTTATCCGTTCCATCATAAATGGTTTCGAAACACGCCGGAAATTGTTTAACTGCAAAGTCTATAATCAAAATGTTCGGCGTAAACGAGCAATCTACTACAAAAGGGTCCTCAAATCGAGCCGATAGGGGCTTATCCAGAGCATAAACTGTTCCCTCCTCAGTTGAGTATGTTGTATAGGGTATAGGGATTTGGTCAGCGGTATGGTAGGCTTGAAATAATTGCGACACTTGATAACTCTGAATTTGTCGAGCCACGATTAAAATCCCCAGAGAGAAGAACGCACCGGTAAACACAATAATCATAAATTTTTTAGCAATAGATATTAGTTTTTGCATATTTTCGGCAACATTTTCTTTTCCACCCCGCCACAGATGATACATTCCCATTAAAAACCAGTATAAAAGTAAAAAGTATAATAGGTAAGGGATAAAAGCCAGATAGAAATTGTGCCGAAAATGAAACTGCAAAGTCTGGATAGCTATTGCATAGAACAACACAATTGCGAAGCACACCCCTCTGCGAAAATCTACTGCCATAAAAAGCAGAATAACTCCAAGGGATAACAGGGCGTGATATAGGTTTATCGGAAAGGGATTATAAACGACACTATCCAGCACTCTCGTAATTGACGAATAGGTCCGAATTACAATATCCGCAGGGAACCAGTAGATATAAGAAAAGAATAATTTTCGTTTTTGTAGTTCTGTATTTTTCCTGAAATGAAGTTCGTAATCGTGAATTTGTTCGTGGTAATAACAGTGCACATCCGCAGTGGCAGATACAAACAAATCATTATGTTTAGGCATCCGTTCATAATTCGTCCGTTGCAATCCTGCCAGGTCATCGTGTTCTATTCCAAAACCCATGAGTGTATCATGCCAGCCTAAGGTTCCGTAGCTATAAAAAGCTTGCAAAATAGGATAGGAAGAAACGAAAAACACAAAAATTACAGTGATAACCCCTACCAACCGAATAGATAGTTTGGGAACATTTATATTTTTAGGCAAAATTAATAAAACAAGCAGTGCCAGTACAAAGAATATCATTAAATCTCTGCGGAAACCGATACCTACACCACAAGCCAACCCTAATAAAACACAGTAAAACACAAATTGTTTATTCGTGACTACCCCACGGAGCAAACGAAATAATAAAAAGATAACTAATAAAATAAAGGGAGCCCGTGCAAAATCGCGAAGGATAGGGAGGATAATTAACACCTCCTCTGCCCTTGCAAAGTAATAACCCATAACTACCGCTAAATAGGAAGGGAGAAAAACCCTGGCTATTGCGTAAACGATGAGCACGGTTGTCGCGTATAAAAACACCAAAAACCACCGCAATACTTCCCAGGAAACTCCAAATAACCGCCAGAGTATGCCCACAGTATATATTAAATAACGATGATAGTTCTGATATATATCCCAGTCTAAATATGGAACATCCTTTGGCACATATTCTTCCAAAAACACCTGCTGATTAAAATCCAGAAATGCCCGTAGATGGGGCACATCATTAGGATTTACATTCGTAAAACCATGCCCGCAAGCAAACATGATAGAAGGGATGTATAGGTCTGTAGTAATACTG